>JAYOUA010000001.1:0-229825 GCA_038150705.1 Porticoccaceae bacterium
TGGAGATACCGGTGGAGATACCGGTGGAGATACCGGTGGAGATACCGGTGGAGATACCGGTGGAGATGCTGGTGATGACAGCAACGCTGGATCGGATTCACAGCCACAACCATCAGAGCTTGGAACCGGTGATGACAATGTTCTCAATATCGGCGAGGTGATTGATTTTGAATCTGTCACTGCAGACTATAAACTGGTCGACTTTGGCAATAATGTCAGCAGCATCGTTGCAGATCCCACTGATGTCACTAACACAGTAGTCGATATTATCAAAGGCGATGAAACCTGGGCTGGTACTACGTTGGCTCGAGGCAGTATTGTTTATCCTCTAACAGCGACAAAAACTGGAATTGCTGTGCGTGTTTGGTCTCCAGAGGCGGGTGTCACTGTGCGCCTCAAGCTCGAGGAGTCTTCGAATGATACCCATTCGGTTGAAACTGATGCGGTGACTACAGTTGCCGGCCAGTGGGAGACGCTAATCTTTGATTTTAGAAACCATGTCATGGGTACCGCAGCACTCAATCCAAATTATGTGTTTGATACCCTGTCGATCTTCTTTAACATGGGTTCTGTCGGATCTTCAGAGACCTACTACTGGGATGATGTTAAGTTTATAGGCGAGATTCTTGATTTGGCTCCTACTAAGCACATCAATCTCACTGTTGCCACGAGCCAGTCGGGTTCTGGTAATGTCTATGTTATTGATGATGAACAAAAGCCTGAACTAGTATTGGTGGAGGGAACCACCTACGTCTTCAATCATCCTGTTGAGCATCCTATGGGATTCTCGATTGCTAATGATGGAACTCATAGTGGAGGTCAGGCCTATATCGATGGTGTAGATACCTCGACACCAGGTAAAACCATATTAGAGGTTACCGGAGATACTCCATACAGCCTGTTTTATTACTGTACAGATCATCCGAATATGGGTGGTAAGGCCACGGCACTTAGTAAAGCTACACTAACCGTGTTGGCTCCCGCAGATGCCACCTCTGTGAGGCTACATAGTGATGCCTTCGATTGGAACATGGATGATCCTAGAGGTGTTGCCGTATCAAATGGTGACGGCACATGGTCGGTAACGCCTGAGCGTGATCAAGAACATTTCTTCTACTCTGCCGAATATATATGGGTAGTGGATGGGAAATTTGAAACCGAAGCCCTGCTAAGCGAGAAGGAGTCAGGGCACTGTGCTAACAATGAGATAAATTCAGGTGTTGGTGATTATGGTGCCTATGCCAACCGCTCATGGACTGCATACTCTGATAGGCTTCTAAACAATACTATCGACGTGTTTGGTCAGTGCAATCAACCCACTGAGGAGACAGGAGCTCTATTTACTGGGGTATTCGGTGGTATGCAGATAGAAGCTGATGAACTAGCTTATACATTTCCAACTGAAGCCGAAGATTTTGCTGGCGTAGCTAATGTAAATAATAGTCTATCTGATATGGAGTTTCCTAATGGCGGCCGGATCATTTTTAAGGCTCGGGCTGAGGGTAATATGGATGTGCCGATTCGATTTACTTTTGAAAAGAACGCATTTCCGGATGTCGATCCATCATTCTCTACTGAAGAGGTAGTTATTAAAAAGTGGTCTTATCCTTGGAGTTTCCATGAATATTCGGTAGAGATACCACCTCAATCAGAGGTTAATAAATTCAACTCCTTGCTTATGTACTTGCTAGCTCGCGATCAGAAAGTGAGTGTCACTGAAGTGCGGGTAATTGCGACACCTGATGCTCTTAGTGAGAGCCAACCGAACTAGAGCATGGTTGTTTTAAAGTAAAACAAAAAGGAGGCCATAGGCCTCCTTTTTTTGTCAATAGTTCGGGGATGAGTATCAATCAGTTTTGAAAAGAAATAAATTAGTCTCTGACACTGTATGGTGGTTAGAAGTGATTTCTATAAGGTCGAAACAAATCATATTGCGCCGAGGCCATCTGCTACAGTCTGTTTAAAACTCTTCCTTATGATCATCCACAACAACGTTACACAGCCAATTAAGCTTGCCTGTTAAAGCAATTATCTATACATTAATAAATGAATCCTTAAAAAAGGCCTCACTTTAAGCAGTTAATCAAAATCAGAATAATAACTAAATTAACTCCACGCTCCAGATTGGAGTTGTCAGATAAAAGGGGACGTCACTGTGATAAAAAAAATCATATATATAAGTACTGTAATCGCCTTTGTAATAACGGGTAATGCAGCAATTGCCGATCATCACGCGGAAGAAAAGCCTTACCCAACCTTTGGTATCGAGCATTTTGCCTGTAATTACAATGAGGGCAAAGATCTCGGCGATCTATTAAAAGTCAGTGAAAAGTGGAGCGAGTGGGCAACTGAAACTATGGATCACCCGTACTCGGCATGGATCTTTACTCCGATGTTTTTTGACAGTTCGAGAAGCCATGATGTCTATTGGATTGGCACATCTGACACTGAATCAACTCTGGGCGCTGTTCAAGATCAGTGGTTAAAAACCGGTGCCAAATATCAGGCGGAATTTAATAAGGTTATTACCTGCGATCGTCATAATATGTTTCGTGGTCAGTCTTTACGAAATACCCTGGATAGCTCTGCATCCGGTAATGCCCAGTTCTTTGCTTGTTCGTTTAAAGAAACTGCTACGCCTGAGAAGTTTGAGGCTGGCACAAAGGGCTTTAGAGCGTTCGTTGATACTCTTAACCTGAAAGAGGGTATTTGGCGCTGGTGGCCAGGTGCTGGACACTTTGGCGGTAACGAGTGGAATTTTCTCGAGGTAGTAGGGTCTGGTAGTCTGCAAGAGCGTTTTGCCAACAAGGCCAAGTATGACGCTCACAATGGTGATGCCAAGTGGTACGAAAATAATGGCGATGTGTTGCAATGTGCCTATGTGGCTGACGCCAACTACATTCAGGTAAAGTAGAGCTTTAAAAGTAGTGCTGTAAGGAAATTTTTAAAGAAAACAAAAAAGGCTTGGTGCATAACCAAGCCTTTTTTTGTGCAGTAGTTTTTTTGTATTTGTTTAGAGTTCTCGCTGCTGCTGTTTTCGGTTGTTCACCCTGCGTCTGACTAATTTGGCAATAATATGGGGTTTTCCAATAAATACGTTTAAGTAGATGCCAAATACCACTAACCACAGCATAAAGGATAAGAACTCACTTTGTGGCCATATACGCTCTAAAAATATACCGACAATGGCGAGGCTAATCGATGCGGCGAGTATGCCCGCCAGTGCCTGTCGATGGCTTAAGCCGGCACGGGTAAGAATATGGTGCAAATGGGTTCTGTCGGCATGAAAAGGTGACTTGCGCTTGCCGATTCTGCGCAGCATGGTTCTGACCATATCCATAAAGGGGATAGCGACCAGCCAGAGGGTTGTGGCTGGATTGATGATCTCGCGTTCACTTTGTGAAAAGTAAATCATCGCAATAGCTACAGCGCAGCCGAGGAACATGCTGCCGGCATCGCCCATAAAGATTTTAATCTTTGGGCACAGCCGCAGATTAAACGTCAGGAATATGGCAATAGAGGTGCAGAGGTAGGTCAAAAGCAGCACTTCATTTTTGGGGGCCTGGCCATGGGCGAGAAATAGCAGCCCACTTAAAGCAACCAGAGTCAGGCTGCCAGCTAAGCCGTCGATACCATCTGCCATGTTATAGGCATTGCAGAGGCCGGTAATGGCTAACGCGGTAAAGGGGATTGCCAGCAGGCCAAGGTGCAGCTCGCCGATGGGTATAAGTTTGCCTAGAGTGGTGACTTTTACGCCGATACCGGCAATGGCTATACCGGCCAACATCTGCATAATCAGCCGATAGCGTGCTTGCAGTGGATGGTGGTCGTCGAACATGCCTACAAGGGTAACCAGTCCGCAGACCAGTGCGATGCCTATAAATGTATCTGAGAGCTTGAGGAACAGCAGTGAGCTTAGAATAACCGTCAGGTAGATGGAGATGCCACCAATCAGGGGAATGGAGCCAGAGTGATTTTTACGCTTGCAGGGTTTGTCCAGCAGGCCAATGGAATGAGAAAACGGAATAAGTAGCTTGATGATTAAGACGCTGAGGGCTGCAACTCCGGCAAGTGATGGCAAATGCTGCATCATATGTTGTCCTCCATTGACAACGAAAATCCATTTATAGCACCTTCTTGTATTATCTTTATAGGATATTTGCTGGCTTTATCATCTATGGATGACGACAAAGATCAAGAGATACACTAAAAAGAAGGTGGCTCCGCCTGCTGGGCTCGAACCAGCGACCCAATGATTAACAGTCATTTGCTCTACCAACTGAGCTAAGGCGGAATCGAGTCTTCTCTAACAGGCGGGCATTCTAGGCGGCCTAGTGGGTTGAGTCAACATTTTCTGAACGCAAAATTGCCCATAATTGGGGTATAGAGTCAAAGTCCTGTTAATCTGCCCGGCAAGCCTAGATATTAAGCTCGCAGGCTGCTCGAGCTGTGTCAATATTTTGCTCGCGCTTGCGGTTGACTATTGCTTGTCATCGGGACTCTTTTGGGGCTATTTTTCTCTGCATCTACGCTATTGAAGTCTTACAGCCTGTATAATCCGTAGTACGAAAATGCCGCATTTTTTAAATAGGCTGACAAAGGGACTGCATCGAAAGTGATAGTTAATCTATATAAACTGCTGAAAAAGCCTTTCTGGGTTTGGTTATTGATTTTCTGGGTAGCCCCATGGGGTTTTGCGGCAGACAGCAGCAACGCTGAGACCTCCGCTACGGCTGAGCTGTTGTTGGCAAAAAAGGTGGTACAGCAGAGTTTCGATCCGCTATTTACGCAGGTAACTCTTGAGCTTTCAAAGAACCAGCAGCGCTACTTGGATGATCCTGGCGCCTACGATGAGTTTGTCACTCGGGTTTTAAAACCCCGCTGGGATAGCAACTCTACCAGCAGTGCTTTGCTGGGCAGGGTGCATTTTCAGCAGTTGAATCATGCCGACAGGCTGGCCTTGGTTGAAGCGGTTGAAAATACCCTGCGACGCTACGCTTTTGAAGGGCTCGAGCACTACTCCGGGCAGCGCTTTCGGGTGGTGGATGTAGTGGTTAATTCGCAAGCTACAATGGGCTGGGTTCAGGTATTGATGGAGTCACCGGTGATCCCAGATCTGCATATAGATGTATTAATCAAACAGGTTGGCGCAGACGCCTGGAAGGCAGTTGATGTGCGTTTTAAAGGCATTACTTATGTAGCAGTCAAGAAGCATAAGTTCCGCAAGATAATTGAAGAGAAGGGCATAAAGGCGTTGATTGACGAACTACAGGACAAAAACCGCGGCTTTTTTGCTGATCTCTGTGGTCGGGCAAAGGTTGCTGGCCGTCCTCCCTGTCCGGTAGTAGGTGATAAGGGTGGCCAATAAGATGTCGAATGTTGTGCCGATGCCGCCGCTGACGGTGGTCAGCGATTATTCGCCAGCTGGGGATCAGCCCACTGCTATCAAAGGATTGGTCGAGGGTCTGCAAAACGGTCTCGCCGGGCAAACGCTACTGGGGGTCACCGGTTCGGGCAAGACCTTTACCGTGGCCAAGGTGATGGAAGCGGTGCAGCGCCCAACCATTGTTATGGCCCACAACAAAACTCTGGCGGCTCAGCTGTACGGTGAGTTTAAAAGCTTCTTCCCAAAAAATGCCGTCGAGTACTTTGTCTCTTACTACGATTACTACCAGCCAGAGGCCTATGTACCTTCCTCGGATACCTTTATCGAGAAAGATGCTGCGGTAAACGCGCATATCGAACAGATGCGCCTGAGTGCCACCAAGGCGCTGATGGAGCGCCGTGACGTAATTGTGGTGGCTACAGTCTCTGCTATCTACGGTCTTGGCGATCCGCAATCCTATCTGAAAATGCTGTTGCATCTCTCACGCGGTGAAAAAATTAATCAGCGCGATATTCTGCGGCGTCTCGCCGAGCTGCAATACAAGCGCAATGATATTGATTTCGATCGCTCCTCCTACCGCGTGCGTGGTGATGTGATTGATGTCTATCCCGCTGATTCCGACTATGAAGCGCTGCGCATCGAGCTGTTTGATGATGAGGTGGAAAATCTCACCTTATTCGATCCCCTGACCGGGGAGGTGCTGCGCAAAGTGCCGCGCTTTACCATCTATCCAAAATCCCATTATGTGACGCCGCGAAACACGGTTCTTGAGGCAGCGGAAAAAATTACCGAGGAACTTGGTGAGCGTCTCGAGCAGCTGCGTTCGGTGGATAAACTGGTTGAAGCACAGCGTTTGGGTGAACGAGTGCGCTACGACACCGAGATGATGCGTGAGCTGGGTTACTGCAACGGTATTGAAAACTATTCCCGCTATCTGTCCGGCCGGCCGCCGGGTGAGCCGCCGCCAACCCTGTTTGATTACCTGCCCGACGACGCCTTGTTGATTATCGATGAGTCCCATGTCACCGTGCCGCAGATTGGCGCTATGTACAAAGGTGATCGTTCGCGCAAGGAGACTCTGGTCGAGTACGGTTTCAGGTTGCCCTCGGCACTGGATAACCGCCCGCTGCGCTTTGATGAGTGGGAAGGACTGGCGCCACAGATGATATTTGTCTCGGCGACACCGAGCAAATATGAGGCCGAGAACGCCGGTCAGGTGGTCGAGCAGGTAGTGCGTCCCACCGGACTGCTCGATCCGCTTCTCGAGGTGCGTTCAGCCCAGACCCAGGTAGACGACTCTCTCTCGGAAATTCGTCAGCGGGTCGATAATGACGAGCGGGTGTTGATCACGGTTTTGACCAAGCGTATGGCTGAGGATTTAACCGATTATCTCGCCGAGCACGGCGTGCGGGTTCGCTACCTGCACTCGGATGTAGACACCGTAGAGCGGGTTGAGATTATTCGCGATCTGCGTCTTGGAGAATTTGATGTGCTGGTGGGTATCAATCTGCTGCGTGAAGGCCTGGATATGCCGGAAGTCTCCCTGGTGGCTATTTTTGATGCCGACAAAGAGGGCTTTTTGCGCTCTGAGCAATCATTGATTCAGACGATTGGCCGTGCCGCTCGCCATGTTAAGGGCAAGGCGATTCTCTATGCTGACAAGATCACCGGATCGATGCAAAGAGCGATGGATGAGACCGAACGCCGGCGCACCAAGCAGATTGCCCACAACAAAAAGCTCGGGCAGGAGCCCAGAGGGATTAAAAAATCCGTTGCCGATATTATGGAAGGCGCCTATGCCGGGCAGGGTAAAAGCAAGCGCGGTAAAAAGGTTGCTGAGGGCCCAGGCAGTTACAATATCTCTACGGATGCAGTGCCGGCCGGCAATATCGCCAAAGAGCTTAAACGCCTCGAGGAAAAGATGTATCAGCACGCCCGCGATCTCGAGTTCGAGGAGGCTGCCCAGACCAGGGATCAGATTGGCAAGCTGCGTGAGCAGATGTTAACTGCTTAGTCGCTGCGCCTCAGTCGAAGTTTGCAGGCTCGAGTCCGCGTATATTGATAACGATATGAATACCTTTGGCGCTGTTGACCAGCTGGGATATTCTCACATCAGCCAGTATGCTCAGGTGTCGATAGGCGTCTCGCTCTGAAAGGTTGTAGTAGTAGCCCAACAGTAGCACCGCGTCCTTCAGGGCCAGAGAGACCGCGCTATCCAGATCCCTGTCTACCGCTGTGGCGACCATCTTCCCGGGAGTAACCATAAACGGAAATTTAACCCCGCAATTGTCTTTGACATGGATGCGAAAGGCACCGGTCAGCGCGGTTTCTATGGCTGTGCCAGCCACTTCACCGTCCCCCTGCAATGCATGGCCATCGCCCACCGAAAAGCCGGCTCCGGCCACGGAAACCGGAAAATAAACCCGGGTGCCGGGTGCAAACAGGCGTATATCCATATTGCCGCCAAAATAACCGGGAATCAGTGAGCTCAGCTCACCATCCTGCGGGCGCGGCAAGACCCCCATATAGCCAAAAAACGGTGCTGCTTTAATCTCTTTTCCCCAGGGAAGTGTGATCAAGGCTTTATTGATCTCAATCGGAATGGTGATGATTTCGGCGGGCTCTTCCAGCGCCGGCA
Source organism: Porticoccaceae bacterium (assembly GCA_038150705.1). Taxonomy (GTDB): domain Bacteria; phylum Pseudomonadota; class Gammaproteobacteria; order Pseudomonadales; family Porticoccaceae; genus HTCC2207. Next base: position 8,025 of record JAYOUA010000001.1, read on the forward strand.
TAAGGCCTGTTCCCGGCCGGATTTCCTGCCATCCCCAGTTCTGGCGAAACTGTGCATCGAGTACATCCACTGCCAGCAAGTCTCCGGGCATTGCGCCCTCAACATAGACTGGCCCGGTGAGAATATGCGGGCCAAGGCGCGGTTTGTGCTTGCGCAGAATTCGTTTGTGCTCGGCGAGAACTTCGAAATCTTCATTCTTGTCGGGCAATTTGTCTTTGCCGCCGGAGACTGTATCTATGGTGATGTAGTGCCCCGACGCCATGCTCAGTACAGGTTCAATATCTGCTGACAAATACCCCCAGTGGACCGACTCAGGTGAACAGGGCAGCTGATGCATTTTAAAATTGTCATCGCTATGACTCATCATTCGTCCTTGCGAGTTGTTTTTCCGTTAAGTAATGCTGCTCAGGGTTGTCTTATCTTGAGCTTATATTAATAGGCGGAAATTGCTGAGCCGTCGAGTAGGGTGGTTTTAGTGGCTGAGATTTTTAGGGTTACTATTTTCTAACGCACTGCGAGCGCCGAGTTTTAATTGTCTTTCTTCTTGCGAGTAATTGTTGTTTCCACATTACCTTTTTCAAGCAGTCGGTCAATTTCTTCCAGGGACAAATAATCCAGGTCCCAATGGTTACAGATATCATTTCTGTAGCGCGTGTGATTTTTGTCAGTGGAGTCTGACTTTTTGCGATTGAAGTATTTCAGTAGTCGATTGCTGATAGTCATGTTGTACATACTGTGGTGATGCTGTAATTGGATCTAATTGGGGTAGGGGAGGAGTGGTTGTGGAATGAGTTGAATCCGAACTGAAAATAAAAAAGGCCACCTCTTGCGAGGCAGCCTTTTCTACTTTAGTGGCGGACCGGACGGGACTCGAACCCGCGACCTCCGGCGTGACAGGCCGGCATTCTAACCAGCTGAACTACCGGTCCACAATAACCTTGCTTCCTTGGTGGGTGGTACAGGGATTGAACCTGTGACCCTCGCCTTGTAAGGGCGATGCTCTACCAGCTGAGCTAACCACCCCCCTGAAAGAGGTGTGCATTCTACTGAATTGAGAATAGCTGTCAAACATTTTCTAACACTATATACATATAGTTTTTACGGCCCTAAGATATGCCCCCTAATCAGTCCTCCAAAGTAGCAAAAATGCAGATTTATAAAGAATTTAATATCGAGGCGGCTCACCGTCTTCCCAATGTTCCCGAGGGGCATAAATGCGCTCGTTTGCACGGTCACTCCTTCATGGTCTCTATCCATGTTGAGGGGCCGATTGGCGAAACCAGTGGCTGGGTGATCGACTTTGGTGATATCAAAAGGGCTTTTGCGCCGATCTACAAGCAGCTGGATCACCATTACCTAAATGATATTGAAGGGCTTGAAAACCCGACCAGCGAGAATCTGGCTATCTGGATCTGGAAAAAATTAAAACCTGAATTGCCCCTACTCAGTTGTATTACCATCAAAGAGACCTGTACTAGCGGATGTGTCTATCGCGGCGATTGATTTGGCTTTCAATCAGCAACAGTAGCATCATCAACAAAACCGGCACCAGACAGAGTATCAGTATCTGTTGCCAGTTGATCAGCCCCAGCGCCCAGCCGGCGGATAGCGAGGCGAGTGCCTGGCAGGTAAACACACTAAGGTCATTGATTGCCTGGCCCTTGAATCTGTCCTGCTCTTTATACGTTCTGGGTAGCAGGGCGGTACCGGCGACGAAGAGAAAGTTCCAGCCCACCCCAAGCAGCACCAGCTGCATCCAGAAACCGTTGACACTAATATCGTAATAACCAATTCCTATGGTTGCACAGTAACAGCCCAGTCCGGCAGTCATCATGCCCCTGATTCCGAGTAGCCTAAACAGAAGCGGGGTTACCAGAGAGGGCAGGAACATTGCCGAAATATGGCTCTGGATCACCCACTTGGTGTCGACCAGTGAGTGGCCATAGATATGGTGCATGCTGATGGGGGTGCCGGTCATCACAAAAGACATCACCACAAAGGCTACAGCACCACTGGTCATGGCCAGAAGAAATGTCGGATTAGCGATCATGCTCCAGGTGGAGCTGGTGCTGGTAGTTCGCTGCACCTCGGGGGTGGCATGCGGCTTGTAGCCAGCTAAAACCAGAGCAGCAATTATTATCGTGGCTGCCGCCAGCCAGTAGGAGCCCTGGTAATTCACGGCGGTCATGTGGACACCTGCAACGGCCAATTCGGGGCCAATAATCGCTGCAACAATGCCGCCGCACATCATCAGAGATGCGGCGCTTGGGCCGTTCTCCGGGGCTACGGCTTCCATGGCAGCAAAGCGTGTCTGCTGCAGAGCGGCATTGGTTGAGCCAAGCATAACGGAGGCAATACAGAAAAGCGTGAAATTCTGTTGTTCAAGAGCACTGCTGGCTAACCAACAGGCGATGATCCCCAGTGTCATAAACGCCCAGAGGACATTTTTGCGTCCCAACCACTGCATAGAGGCTGTGGCAGGCAGAATGCTTACTGCGGTACCTATAACCATCAGGGCAATGGGTAGCGTAGCCCATTCTGCTGAGGGGGCTAATTCGGCACCGACAAGACTGCCAACCAGTAACATCAGCGTCATTATGGAGGCAGCCAGGGCGTTACTCAGGGTTAGTATCCAGACGCTACCAAAGCCGGGAGTGGAAATCATCTTCACATTATTCTCGTGTGGTCGATTTGCTATTGGATGATCTTAATCACTGTGGTGCAAAGGGCCCACTGCGTAATCTTGTAATGAAGGCAGTTGACCTTGCGTGCGCGATAAAAGATAACAATGACTATAGTCTAAATGGGAACATCTAAATATAACTTGCTGAAATACTTAAGATTAAATGGTGTAACAGGTTTTTTCTGGGCTACTTCCAGAGGTCAAATAAAGAGTTGAATTAGTCTCTAATGGTTATGGAGGTGCTGAACCCGGCGGAAACATATAGTTTTTACTGTATAAACAAGGCATTAGGAAAGCTCTTACACTCGGAAAAAAGGCGTATAAATTATGGATAATAACGATCAGCCAACTATCACAGAAATTGTCTTCGCTGCAGTATTGGATAATCATGCGGTAAAAAAGGCCGGTGCGGTGACACAAGTTGATGCTTCAATGTTGCTGGATGACCTAAAAATAGATTCTCTGGAAAAACTCTCCCTAGCAATGGATTTTGAGGATCAGTTTTCAATTGAAATCAGCGATGATGATATTGAAACCTTTGTAACGGTTGGCGATTTCATTGCCTATCTCGAAAATGCTGTTGCTAGACTGGCAGATGATTCACGAGGGCCGACAGACCAAGAACTTGGCGAGCAGCCAGTAGGTCTACACGACGATGTGCTGAGTGATGAGCTGGTCGTTGATCCAGACGAAACCCTAGCTGGTAATTAGGCGAAATATAACCTTTGTGGATGCCGGGTTGTGGCATCCCTCTCTGCCGGAGTGCCTGATGGGCACCAACTCCTGTATACTGCCGCGCAATAGACACCTGAAGCCTCGGGTGTTGATAAATTTAAGCGGTAAATAGCATGGTAGAAGTCGGCAAATTTAATAAATTAGAAGTCGTTAAAGAGGTAGATTTTGGTGTCTACCTGGATGCCGATGAACTTGGTGAGGTTTTGCTGCCTGCGCGCTATGTTCCTGAGGATTGTGAGCTTGGCGATTGGCTGAAGGTATTTCTCTACTTTGATTCAGAGGATCTGTTAATCGCCACCACTGAAACCCCTAAGGTTGAGCTGGGCCGTTGCGAAATGCTCAAGGTCATAGATATTAACAATGCCGGTGCCTTTATGGATTGGGGGCTGCCAAAGGATCTGCTGGTTCCCTACAGCGAGCAGCAAAAGCCTATGGAAGTGGGCTATTCCTACGTCGTATACGTTTTCCACGATGAGGAAAGTGACCGTATTGCTGCATCCACCAGGCTGCAGGATCATCTCGCTGAGGAGTCTGTGTGGCTCAAACCAAGACAGGCGGTCGATCTGTTGATTGCCGGTCGCACTGAGCTCGGTTACAAGGCGGTGATTAATGATAAGTATCTGGGCCTGATCTTTCGCGGTGACGCTTTTAGACCTCTAAGAATTGGTGAGCGGTTACCCGGTTTTATCAAGGCTATTCGCAGTGATGGCAAAATCGACTTGCTGATTAGTCAGGCGACATTGCAGGGCGATCACGATTTAGGTGAGCAGATTATTCAACATCTGCAGGCCGCTGGCGGTCAGATAGCGCTGACTGACAAGAGCGCACCGGAAGAGATCTACGCGATATTTAAAGTCTCAAAGAAAAAATACAAACAGGCGCTGGGCACTCTTTATAAAAGTCGGCGTATTCTGCTGAAGCCTGGCGTTGTTGAGCTGGTCTAGCTGCGACGAGTTAACCGGCTAAAAAAACCACCGTCTTGTTACCGTCGAGAAAAACCCGCCGTTCAATATGGTAGGTAATCGCCTTTGCCAGTGCCATACATTCATTGTCGCGGCCGACACGCACTAGGTGATCGGGCTTGTAATTGTGATCAACGCGGGTCAGCACCTGCTCGATAATCGGCCCCTCATCCAAGTCAGATGTCACATAGTGCGCAGTGGCACCAATCAGCTTTACGCCGCGATTATAGGCCTGGTGGTAGGGCTTGGCGCCCTTGAAGCCGGGCAGGAATGAGTGGTGAATATTAATACAGCGCCCGGATAGTTGTTTACTCAGGTCGTCAGAGAGGATCTGCATATAGCGGGCCAGTATCACAAGCTCGGTGCCGGTTTCATCGACGATTTCAATCAGCCGCTGTTCCTGCTGGGCTTTGGTGTCCACTGTGACCGGCAGGTGTATAAAGCGCACACCTTCGCGCTCGACCATGGGGCGGAGATCCAAATGGTTGGATACCACTGCGGTGATTTCCATATTGAACTCACCCTTGCGGCGACGGTAGAGAATGTCATCGAGGCAGTGATCGTATTTGGAAACCATAATTAACGTTTTAACTGGCACCTTGGGATCGTGGATTTTCCACTCCATGGCAAAGGCTTCGGAAACCTGCTTAAAAGCGCTTTTTATCTCTTCAATGGACGGCGAGTTTTCCTGCGGGCGAAACACGGCCCGCATAAAAAATTTGTCTGTCGATTCATCATCGAATTGTTCAAGCGCACAGATATAACAGTCTCTATCGGCCAGGAATCCAGTCACAGCTGCGACAACACCACTACCGGCACGGCAGGTTCCGGTAAAGATATAGTTGTTTGCCTCGTCTGCCATTGTGGTCATAATTAATGCCTGGTAAATAAAATATTAGCCGCTGATTATAGGCGTGGCAGGGCAAAGATAAAACCGCTGCCGACGTATTATTCCCGGGCCATAAGCCATCAAAACCTCAAAGAATGCTGTAAACTGGAAAAAAAATAATTTGCGCCAAAACCTATGTTCAAACATCTACTGTTTTTAAACGCTGTTATCTTTACCCTCTCTGGCTGTGCTACCTATAAGCCGAGCCAGGTTGAAGATGTGTGCGAGATATTTCACGGTGAAACCGATTGGTATAAAGCTGCGCGCAAGGCCAATAAGCGCTGGGGAACACCTATAGGCTTGATGATGGCAATTATTAAACAGGAATCGAGCTTTAGGGCGGATGTGCGTCCGGAGCGACCTAAATTCCTGTTTATCCCGCTGCCGCGCAGGTCGTCCGCGTATGGTTATGCCCAGGCGCAAAACCCGGCCTGGAATGACTACCGTCGCGACACCGGCAACTGGAGCCACGATCGCGATGAATTTGCCGATGCGATTAATTTTGTTGGCTGGTATACGGATAAAACCCACAAAAACCTGGGTATCTCCAAATGGGACCCCTATAGGCAGTACCTGGCTTACCATGAGGGCTGGGGCGGTTTTAAACGCGGTACCTATAAAAAGAAAAGCTTTTTGACCGGCGTTGCGGCCAAGGTCAAAAGGCAGACAGAAACCTATAATGCGCAGTTACAGAAATGCTCAAAGAGACTCGATAAAGCGGTAAGAGGCTGGTGGTTGTTCTAGGGGTAGCGGTCCAGGTATCGCACTCGACGCTGACTGTTCTGGCGACCGAAGGTCCACTGGCCGGTAAATAGCTGCCAGACTTTAGAATAAGAATAAAAAATAAACACTACAGGCTTCAGTCAGCAGCAGGGGGGGCTATGAATCACTTTGACGTCATCATAATTGGTGCTGGACTGTCCGGCATAGGGGCGGCCTGTCACCTCAGCCGCAGTCAGCCCAATAAAAGCTTCAGTATCATCGAGAGTCGCGAAGCCATGGGTGGTACCTGGGATCTGTTTCGCTACCCTGGCATTCGCTCGGATTCGGATATGCATACACTGGGTTACAGTTTTAAACCCTGGCGCAATAAAAAAGCCATCGCCGATGGCACTGCTATTCGTGAGTATATCCATGAGACTGCGGCTGAATATGGAATTGAAAAACATATTCGATATCAGAGTCGGGTGCTCTCGGCGGCCTGGGATAGCAGCCGGGCAATCTGGACCCTGAGCATAGAGCAGAGCACGGCTGAGGGCGCGGTTACTCAAAGGCAGCTGACCTGCCACTTTATCTACAGTTGCACCGGTTATTACCGTTATGACAAGGGCTATACACCAGATTTTCCCGGAGTAGGGGAGTTTAAGGGACAGCTAGTCCATCCCCAACTGTGGCCGCAGGATCTCGATTACAGCGGCAAGCGGGTGGTGATTATCGGCAGCGGTGCCACGGCGATTACCCTGGTACCGGCTATGGCCAAAAGCGCCGGCCATGTCACCATGCTGCAGCGTTCACCGACCTATGTGATCTCGCGCCCGGATATAGATACCCTGAGCCGGGCACTGGGGAAAATACTTCCGGATAAACTCGCCTACGGTCTAACGCGCTGGAAAAATGTCAGCCTGCAGGCGCTGATGTTCCAGCTGAGTCGGCGATGTCCCAAGCTGGTAAAAGCGTTGCTGCGCAAATCTGCGCGCCATTGGCTGGGCGCTGATTTTGATGTGGATACCCACTTCAACCCAGACTACAACCCCTGGGATCAGCGTCTCTGTCTGGTGCCCAATGCTGATCTGTTCCGCTCCCTGCGCAAGGGGACTTCGAGCATTGTCACCGACCATATCGAGCGCTTTAGCGAAAATGGTATCCACTTAAAGTCCGGTGATTTTCTCGAGGCGGATATTGTGGTGACGGCCACTGGCCTTGAACTTCTGGTGCTCGGCGGTATACAACTGTCCGTGGATAACCAGCCGGTCGTGATTCCCGAGGCGGTCGGCTATAAGGGCATGATGTTTAGCGATGTGCCAAATTTCGCGTTGGCTGCAGGCTACACCAATGCCTCCTGGACCTTGAAGTGTGACCTGACCAGCGAATATGTCTGCCGTCTATTGGCCTATATGGACAGTCACAACTACCAGTACTGTGTGCCGAGAATGACTGATCCCCAGGTACAGCGAATACCCTTTCTGGATCTATCTTCGGGTTATGTAGAGCGCGCTCTGGATCAATTTCCCAAGCAGGGTGACAGAGCACCCTGGCGGCTTCACCAGAACTATTTGCTGGATATTTTAAATCTGCGTGGCGGTGCGCTTCAGGACAAGGCGATGCAGTTTTATCGCCTCTAGTCTGGGCTTTTTGCTCTTGGCTTAGCGGTCAGAGGTCACATCATAAAATCGCGGGTAGCGTTGAGCAGGTCCGGGTACTTCTCACCCAATTTGGCGCTCCAGTAGACAAACCAGTACTCAATCTTCTGCAGAAACGACATCTCAAGCTTGTCTGGCAGGCGTTGCTGCTGGTCATCTAAAAAGCTGTGTATCGCCTCTACATCATTAAAATCGAGAGTCTCGTAAAAGCCGATCATGCCTTTGTGGGTATAGGATCCGCCAAGGACAATAGCGACAAAGTCACTGTGGGTCTGCTCACTCATATAGCGCAGATCCGGCACTATATAGTTGCTTTTAGCACTGATGCCATGGCAGGAGGCACAGTTCTGACCATAGAGCACTTCCCCTTTTTTTATGACGGCGGGATCGCTGTTGGCCTCGTGGCCAAGGGCGAGTATTGTCGCCAGCTCGGATTCCCGGTGAGTGGGAGTGGCGTCGGCAAGGGTGCGGGTCTGATTAAAATTGCCACGCTTAAAGACTAATAATTTATTCTGATTCACTTTATTGCGCTTTAGCTCTTCACCCACCGTCAGCATTATTGTGCCGCCACTGCCTTGGGCGACGGCAATATATTGCTCACCATCCAGCTCATAGCTGATCGGGCCGGCAAGAATGGCACTGTCGGACTGATACTGCCAAAGCGGCGTGCCATTGTCGGCATCATAGGCGGCAAAGGTGCCGTCCCAGGTGCCCTGAAAAACCAGATCGCCGGCGGTACTTAAAATACCGCCATTGGACGGTTGGTCGTGGCGCACCTGCCAGGCACGCTGTTTTTTCACCGGATCCCAGGCAACCAGTTCGCCGTAGACCAGCGCATCCATAGATGCCTTGGCGGCTACCCAGCTTTTCGGGTCGCGGCTCTCGTTGAGATCCACGCCGGTATTCCAGCGATCGACCCGGTAGACCACGGAGTCCTGAGCGCTGAAATAGCCGGGAATATTTTGTACCGGAATATACATCAGGCCAGTTTTGCTGCTGTAAGACATCGGCTGCCAGTTATGGGCGCCATAAGGGGAGGGCCAGATATAGGTAGAGCCAAAGTTTTGATAGTCGGCGTACTTGGTTTCAACCGGACGGCCAGTGCTCATATCCACATGGCTGGCCCAGGTGATATGGGCATACTGATCGGCGGAGAGCAGCTCCCCGGTAATGCGGTCGAGAACATAGAAAAAACCGTTTTTCGGGGCTTGCATAATGACCGCGCGCGGGGTGCCTTCAATTTCCAGTTCAGCCAATACCAGCTGTTGGGTGGCGGTAAAATCCCAGTTATCTTTTGGTGTCACCTGGTAGTGCCAGACATAGTCACCGCTGCCAGCCTCAAGGGCGACGATTGAGCTTAGATAGAGATTGTCACCGCCGCCAGGGCTGCGCAACTCTCGATTCCATGGCGAGCCATTGCCCGTGCCTATGTAGATAAGATCCAGCTTGGGATCATAGACCAGTGAGTCCCAGGCGGTGCCACCGCCGCCACCATTTTGATACCAGTAATCACCACTCCAGGTCTCGAGAGCAGATTCCAGGGCGGGGTTTTCCTGGGGTTTATTGGGATCGCCCGGTACCGTGTAGAAACGCCATATCTGCTCGCCGCTGGCGGCATCATAGGCGCTGACAAAACCGCGCACACCCAGTTCGGCTCCGCCATTGCCGATCACTACCAGAGCACTCTCTTCGCCATTGACCATTCTCGACACCACACGCGGTGCGCCGGTAATACTGTAGTTGCCATTTGTTGGCGTGGTTTGCACCGACCAGTTTTCGTTGCCGCTGCTGGCGTCGAGGGCAATCAAACGGCCATCGAGGGCGCCGAAGAACAGTTGCAGCTGGTTGTCGCTATTGCCCTGCCAAAGGGCGACACCGCGATTGACCGGCCCGCAACAGGTTTTCGCCAGATGCGACTTGGGCACCTTGGCATCATAGTGCCAGAGCTGTTCTCCGGTTCGCGCATCCAGGGCGTGGACATGACTCCAGCCGGTACTGATATAGATAACGCCATTGTGAACCAGGGGCGTGGCCTCCATCCCGCGGGCGGTCGAGAACTTAAATGACCAGGCGAGATCGAGCTCGCCGACAGTGTCGCGATTGATAGCCGCTAACGGGCTGTAGCGCTGCTCCTGGTAATCCCGACCATAACTCAGCCACTCGCTTTGAGGATTGGTAATTGATTGCTGGTTAACCGTCGCCTGCGCTGGCAATAGCAAGCTGGCGAGAGTCAAGAGGAGGCCGTATCTTAGAAGAGTCGCTGGCATGTCAATTTCCTCTGTGTAGTTTACGAAGCTATCAGAGCTTCGAGCATTTCAACAATAATATTAATACTCTGACCTTTTTCCAGACCCTGGATATTGCGCAGGCGCTGCCACATTTCAAAGGAGGCAATACTATCGACAGCCTGGCGTTTATTTTCCGGCAGGCTCACAAGCTCTGGTAACCACTCGTCGAGATCCCTTCGCAGTTGATATTGATAGTCTAAATAGCTCTTTTGCAATACCTTGGAGTTCCATCGCCGCGCTGCGCCGGAGAGCATAATGTTACTGATAGTTTCGTAGGCGTTGGCATGACATTCGCTGGCGTGAAGTATGCGTTCCTGCAGCGTGCCGCTGCGATCGCCACCAATAAACAGGCTGCGGTATTCGCGGTGACAGAGTTCGCTGGCGGTTTCGAAAATGCTCTCCATATCTTCAAAATGGCGAAACACAGAGCGAATCCCGACATTGGCATGCTCGGCCACCTGTTGGGCTGTAGGAACCAGATTGCCCTGTTTGATCAGCGCCAGCATGGATTCGATAATCAGCTGGCGGCTGCGATTACTGCGCAGACGGCGACCATCGGGTTTGCTGGCGCTGTGATTTGATGTTGGCATTGGGGTAGGCTTCTCTGTGTAGTTATTTTTAATGCTTGCAGAGTTACATGTTGGCAGGCATTGTGTCAATAGTGTTGCGGTTGGCTATTCAGCGTCACAGGCGCTTATATCAATGGGTGAAACTATGTCTAAACAATTTGAGGAGCAGGGCGGCTCGGCGACAATGGATCCCAATCTGCTGCGTCGCTGGCTCACGTCGGCACTTGTTAATCGTACGCTAAGCCCTCGACTGCAACAGAAACGCCGCGCCAGCTATGAGCGCCAACGCAGTAAAGCTGCTGCGCGCCACCGGGTGGAGTACTTTCATCAGCTGGATGACAGCTACAGCCATCTTGCAGCGCAACTGCTCAAGCCACTTTTGGAGCGCTATGATATTGAGCTGGTCTGTCATTTAGTCAGTGGTCCAAGCGGAAAAAATGCTGCCGAGCCGGCACTGATGGCTAGGCAGTCAGTCTACGATGCCCACTGCATTGCTCCCAACTACGGCTTATCCTTTCCCAAGCTGCAATCTGCAGCACCTGACCCCGGGCTGGTTGAGCAGGCCCTGGGCATTCTCGCGGCGCAAAATCCCCGTGATTACGTGAACTGCGCAGTACCGGTGGGAGAGGCCCTGTGGTCAGGAGATAAGGCCAGCCTGGCGTCGCTGGCGGCACAATTTGGCTGCGCCTCCGCCGCGAAGAGCACTGCTTGCCTTAGGGCTGGCAATGCCCGTCGCGCTGCACTTGGCCACTATGCGGGGGCAATGTTTTATTACGCTGGTGAGTGGTATTGGGGTGTTGATCGTCTTCATTATCTTGAGATGCGCCTGCAACAGCTGAATGCGCAACTGGGACCACAGGAGGAACTTCTGGCACCACGACCAGAAATTGTCAGCGGCCCATTAAAAGATAATGGCAGTTTGCAACTCGAAGTGTTTTTCTCGCTGCGCAGCCCTTATTCGGCCATCAGCTTTGATCGCACCCTGAAGTTGGCCAGGGAAACGGGCATCGAGCTGGTGTTGCGTCCGGTCTTACCTATGGTTATGCGCGGTGTGCCGATCACCCTGCAGAAAGGTTTGTATATCTTTGCCGATGCGGCGCGCGAGGCGCGCATCAGCGGTGTTGCCTTTGGCCCGTTTTACGATCCTATCGGTGAGCCAGTCAGGCGCTGTTACTCTCTCTACCCTTGGGCCTGTGAACAGGGTAAGGGGGCAGAGCTTCTCTCCAGCTTTATGGGTTGTGCCTTTGCTGAGGGGGTGAATACCAAAAAAAGTAAGGGGCTTAAGAGGGTTGTGGAAAAAGCTGGTCTGGATTGGCGTCAGGCGCAGAAGATTTTGGGTAAGCCGGGCTGGCAGGCTATACTCGAAGAAAATCGCCAGGCGATGTACGCTGCGGGTCTCTGGGGTGTTCCCAGTTTTCGGCTCGTGGATACAAGCGCGGGCGAGGGTGGCGAGCAGCTTACGGCACTCTGGGGGCAGGACAGATTATGGCTGATTTCCCGGCAGATACAGTCAAGATTGGCCCTAAATAATCGGTACAACAGCGAGGCAAATGATGGCTAAAGAGTACACAACGTTTAAAAGCTTTTATCCTTTCTACCTAAGTCAGCACGCCAATCCGATATCGCGAAGATTGCACTATGTCGGCACCAGTTTGGTGATTGCGTTGTTGATCGCGGTTTTGATTATGGGTCAGTGGAAGTGGCTTTTACTGCTTCCTGTTCTTGGTTACCTGTTTGCCTGGGTTGGGCATTTTTTCTTTGAGAAGAATAAACCTGCAACATTCACCTATCCGCTCTATAGTTTGCGGGCAGATTTTCTGATGCTCTTTGAAGCGCTAACGGGAAAACTCGACCACTCTCAGTTTACCCAGTCAGACTAGGGGCAGCTTAGCAATGGTATAGCCTCTGGATAGAGGCCCCGCATTTAATAAACTGGAATTATCTAAACAATCTATGGCCGATTATGATCTTTTTAATGGTGATGCCGACGGTATCTGCGCTCTTTTGCAGTTGCGTTTCGCTGAGCCGCGAGAGGGTGCCAAGCTGGTTACTGGTGTAAAACGCGATATCAATCTGCTGAAACGGGTAGATGCTGTGGCCGGTGACCGAATTACGGTGCTCGATGTCTCCATGGATAAAAATCATGATGATCTGCTTCGTGTTCTCGATGCCGGAGCACAAGTTTTTTACGTCGACCACCATTTTCCCGGCAAGGTTCCCGCCTCATCAGCGTTGAAATCGATGATCAATGAGGCCCCCAATGTCTGCACCAGCCTTCTGATCAACCACTATCTGCGCGGCGCCTTTCCGGATTGGGCGGTAGTAGGTACCTTTGGAGACAACCTTAAACAGTCTGCCCAGGGGCTGATGAAAAAATTAAATTACTCCGAGCAGCAGGCTGAGCTGCTGGAAAATCTCGGTATCTATATCAACTACAATGGCTATGGTTCAGACCTCAGTGAGCTACACTTCAGACCGGATGAGCTCTACAGGTTGCTGAGCCAGTACTCGAGTCCGTTTGATTTTGTCAGCGATAATCCCGAGCAATATAACAAGCTAGAGTCAGGCTACCAGCAGGATTTGGCTGCAGCACAGTCAACCGAGCCGTTAAAGTTAACCGACTCTGTTGGCGTATTTGCCCTGCCAGATGCCAGTTGGGCACGTCGTGTCAGCGGTGTTTACAGCAATAGTTTGGCCAACCAAAATCCCGATCGCGCCCATGCGGTATTAGCCGTAAAGCCCAATGGCAACTACCTTGTCAGTGTTCGTGCACCACTCAATAATAAGCAAGGTGCCGCGGCTTTCTGTATGCAGTTTGCAACTGGCGGTGGTCGCGAGGCCGCGGCCGGTATAAATGACTTGCCGGACGCTGTGCTGGGTGAGTTTATCGATAAATTTGAGCAGTCATTTAGACGCTCATAGCCGCTTAAAAATGACAATGATGAGGAGATGATTTTGTCCAGTTCACGGCCGTTTTCAATTTTAGGTTTACAGCAGATTGCTGTTGGTGGAGCGAGCAAGCAAAAACTGCGCAGTTTTTGGGTTGATCTTCTGGGTTTGACCGCTGTAGACAGTTTTGTCAGTCAAGCTGAAAATGTCGATGAGGATATTTGCCAGCTGGGAAGCGGTGCCACTGCTATTGAGGTGGATTTAATGCAACCCCTGGATCCTCAAAAGCGTCCACGCGTGGATAGTCCGGCGCTGAATCATGTTGGGCTCTGGGTGGATGATCTGCCGGCTGCGGTGGCTTGGTTGTCGGCACAGGGCCTGCGGTTTACTCCCGGCGGTATTCGCAATGGGGCGGCGGGCCATGATGTCTGCTTTATCCACCCCAAGGGCAATGATGAATTTCCACTCTCTGCAGAGGGCGTGCTGGTGGAACTGGTGCAGGCGCCGCAGAAGGTTATTGATGCCTACCGGGTTTTGGCTGAGGCTTCGTCCTGAACTTACGCGTCCTTTATCAGGTGCTGTTTACTTAAGGGCGTTTTACTTCAGAGCTCTTTGATTACGTGCTTTGTTGTTTCGGCCTGATCAGGCGTCCAAACAAAATACCCACTTCGAACAGCAGCCACATTGGGATAGCCAGCAGGGTCTGCGAGAGAATATCCGGTGGCGTCAGCAGCATTCCAAAGATAAAACAGAAGACAAAAACGTAGGGGCGTTTTTTCGCCAGATTATCCGGATCAACTACACCCATCCACGAGAGGATAACCACGGCGATTGGAATCTCAAAGCTGATACCAAAGGCGAAGAACAGTTTCAGGGCAAAGTCCAGATAGCTGCGAATATCAGTCATGATGGCTATGCCTTCGGGTCCGACGCTGGTAAAAAACATAAATACCAGAGGAAATACCACGTAGTAGGCAAAGGCCATTCCGGCATAAAAAAGAAATACGCTGGACATAAACAAGGGTACAACTATTTTCTTCTCTCTCTGATAGAGTCCCGGTGCAATAAATGCCCATACCTGATAGAGGATATAGGGCATAGCTGCAAACATGGATAACACCAGGGTTAGTTTGAATGGCGTTAAAAATGGCGAGGCCACATCGGTGGCGATCATGGTCGAAGATTCCGGCAGGTACTGGCGCAGGGGCTCCGAGACATAGAGGTAGAGTTGATTGCTAAAGGAGAACAGGCCGATAAAGATAATTGCCACGGAGGCAAATGCGCGCAGTACCCGGTCCCTGAATTCGATCAGGTGAGCCATAAAGGGCTGGCTATCAAGCTTTTCTTCAGTCATTTGGGTGCTCTTTATTTTGGAGCGCTGAGGGTTCTTCGTTTATAGACGCTGAAGGCTCCTCATTAACAGACGCTGAAGGCTCCTTATTAACAGACGCTGAAGGCTCTTTATCCTCTGCAGGTGTTTCAAAAGGATTTTTCACGGCGCTTTCTAGATCTTCGATGATGTTGTTATCGATGGCTTTGTTGTAGCTATCTTCAAGGTGCTCTTTGCTGTCCTTGAGTTCGCGCATTATCTGCTCGTTATGCAGTTGTTGGCGGATATCATCCATACCCACTTCCTGTTCCAGATCGCGGCGCGCTGAGGCGAGCATTTGCTTAAGGCGGCCGATCCACAGGGAAATGCTTCGGACTGTCTGGGGCAGACGCTCAGGGCCCATCACCAGCAGGGTGACAAGGGCGATTAGCAGCAGTTCTGAAAAGCCGATATCGAACATTAATTATTCAGCGGATTGTTTTTTTTCTTCCGTAGCATGCTCTTCAGAAGTTCTCTGTTGAACGCTGTCAGTCGACTTTTCCTCTGCAGAGCCTTCATCCGAAGAGACAGAATCTTTGAACCCTTTAACTGCGCCGCCGAGATCAGAGCCGATACCGCGCAATTTTTTGGTGCCAAAAATCAGCGCAACAATAACCAAAATAATAAGTAGTTCCTGCCATCCAAAACCCATCTTAATTCTCCGTAAAAATATTCTATTGGTGTGTTATTTAATCGCTAGTTACCGCGAGGCCTTTTCATCGTGGCCGGAGAGCTCAAAACGTCTCTCCAGTTCGCTAATTACCGCCTGGGCATCCTCGCCGAGGTACGAGAGCATAACCAGGCTGTGAAACCACAGGTCGGCAGTTTCGTAGACGAGCTTGTCATTGCTGCCGCTAACTTCTGCATCACGGGCGGCGAGGATAGTCTCGACCGTCTCTTCGCCAACCTTTTCAAGGATCTTGTTGAGTCCCGCCTGATGCAAGCTGGCCACGTAGGACTCTTCAGCAGGTGACTGCTTGCGCGCCTCCAATACCTCGCAGAGTTGTTTCAGAACGTCAGTGCTGCTCATTAATAAATTTCCTTGGGATTCTTTAAAACTGGATCAACAGTTTTCCACTGGCCATCTTCGAGTATGCGATAAAAGCAGGATTCTCTGCCGGTGTGGCAGGCGATGCCGCCAAGCTGTTCAACCTGCATAGTAATAACGTCATTGTCACAGTCGAGGCGCAGCTCTTTTAACAGCTGAACATGTCCGGACTCTTCGCCTTTGCGCCACAGTCTGTTGCGCGATCGCGACCAGTAGACGGCACGCTTTTCATCGACCGTCAGTTGCAGCGCCTCGGCATTCATCCAGGCGACCATCAGTACCCGGCCAGTTGCCGCGTCCTGGGCAATGGCTGGAACCAGTCCATCGCTATTCCAGGCAATATTGTCGAGAAAACTCATTAATCTGCTGTCCTGTTTATCAATTGCTGAATTATGGCAGTAGTTATTAGCCAACACTAGCCCAAAGCTAACGCAGTACTATTAACATCAGGCCAGTGCCGATAAGCAATAGACCGATCTCTGGCAACTGGCTGAGCGAATTGGCTACTTCGGGAAAGGCTAAACAGAGACCGGAGCCAATCGCTGCGCCGGCGATGCCGGGAAACCATTTGCGAGGCCTGCCAGTATTAGAGGTGGCGGTTTCGAGTACATCAACTGTCTTGCCCGAGTGGTTTGAAGTGCCATTCTGCTGCAGGGATTGCAGTGCCTGGTAGATCAGTGGTGGAATCTCCGGCAGCTGTTCCAGCCAGTCCGGTGCATAGCGCTTAAACTGCTTGAACAGGCTTTTTGGCGAATAGCGATCCTTGAGCCATTTGTCGAGAAATGGCTGGGCAGTTGTCCACAGATCGAGTTGCGGGTAGAGCTGGCGACCCAGTCCCTCGATATTCAGCAATGTTTTTTGCAGTAGCACCAGGGAGGGCTGCACTTCCATATTAAAGCGTCGCGCTGTGGTAAACAGGCTGATCAGCATATGGCCAAGTGATATCTCATTGAGCGGACGCTGAAAGATCGGCTCACAGACGGCGCGGATGGCGCTGGTAAATTCATTCACCGGGGTGTTTTTTGGCACCCATCCAGAGCGAATATGCAGCTCGGCGACCTGGCGGTAATCACGCTTGAAAATGGCGATCAGGTTGCGCGCCATATAGTACTGATCATCTTTGCTCAGGGAGCCCATAATCGCGCAGTCGATAGCGATGTAGGAGGGCTTTTCGGGATTGCTGGCATTGACGAAGATATTTCCCGGGTGCAT
Organism: Porticoccaceae bacterium; assembly: GCA_038150705.1. Taxonomy (GTDB): domain Bacteria; phylum Pseudomonadota; class Gammaproteobacteria; order Pseudomonadales; family Porticoccaceae; genus HTCC2207. Next base: position 25,029 of record JAYOUA010000001.1, read on the forward strand.
ATCGGCATGAAAGAAGTTGTGTTCAAAAACCTGAGTAAAGAATATCTCTACACCCCGCTCAGCCAGTGTTTTGAAGTTGACTCCAGCGGCTTTCAACTCGTCGATATTGGTTATCGGTGTACCGTAAATGCGCTCCATAACCAGCACTTTCTCATTAGAGTAGTCCCAATCTATCTTTGGCACATAGAGCAGTGGCGAAGCATCGAAGTTATGTCTTAGCAGGGAGGCGTTGGCACCTTCAGCCTGCAGATTTAGTTCGTCGTAGATAACCTGTTCATAGTCGGTGATGACCTCAACCGGTCGCAGGCGCCGACCATCCTGACTGTACCTAGCCAACAGGCGGGCAAGGGTGTACATCAGGGCAATATCCTTGCCGATCACCTTGGCTATATTTGGGCGAACCGCTTTAACCACTACCTCGCTGCCATCCTTGAGGACCGCAGCGTGCACCTGAGCTACAGAGGCGGAGGCGAGGGGTTCAGCTTCAAAGCTGAGAAATAACTCATCGACACTGCTGTCCAGTGCCTGCTCGACAATCTCACGGAATTTGGCGGATTTAAAGGGTGGCACATTGTCCTGCAGCTGGGCCAGTTCTGTACAGATATCCCCTGGCACCAGGTCCGGGCGGGTAGAGAGCAACTGGCCAAATTTGACAAAGATTGGGCCGAGACTTTCGAGCGCCTTACGCAGGCGCTCACCGCGATTAGCTGATGGGCGCCCATACAGTATCGCCGGGGCCAGTGCCATGCGCGCCAGCAATGGCAGACGCTGTTTGTCGATCAGGCTATCGAGACGATAGCGGTAGATAACATGGGTGATTGTTAAAAAGCGGCGAAGTCGGATCAAGATTTGTTCTCCGGTTCGGCGTTGTGTGCGGCGAGCTTGTCAGCGACCAGCTGCTCTATCTTGTGACGGCTTTTGTTAATGCGGGCGGCAGCGCGCTCCACCTCGCTAGAGAGGTGGCGAACCCGATCGGAGAAGTCTTGGAACTCCGCTGCGGAGGGTGTCAGGCGCAATTCTTCCTGGGCTATTTCTGCGGCAGCCGACTTGGCTCTGCGGCCTGCATTCTTAGCCTCAGTGGATGATCGGCGCACTGTATCTGCGAAAATATGGGCGGGAATATCGCCGATAACAGTGGCTAAGGCCGCTTCCCAATCAACATTAATATTCCGCATTAAATTATTGATTTTAATTAAAAAATCAAGGTCGCCATTAACGCTAATACCGGTTCCGGCAAAGGATATTTGCTCATCGTTATTTGCCGCCAGGCTGAGCATGGCGAGCAGTGAGCCGCTAATCGTAGTGTCGGCGCTGTCCTGCCAGTTGCTGTGTAGCATTATGCCTGTGCTGGTGGCTTCAATTGCCACCCTCAGGGGTGGCATATCGCTTTCGACTGATAGTAGTTTACCCTCGAGTGCGGCGATCTGGCGCTGGGTGGCTGGATCGTATTCGAGAGCGGTATTGATCAGTTTTTCTGCCGCTTCAAAGGCGGAAGCCTGCATGGCACTAAAAATCACTAGGGCTTAACTCCGCGGTGCAGGGCGACAATGCCACCGGTCATATTGTGGAAGTCGCAGTTGCTAAATCCGGCATTTTCCACCATACCTTTGAGGGTTTCCTGGTCCGGGTGCATGCGGATGGATTCGGCGAGATATTGGTAGCTGTCGCTGTCTTTGGCAAACAGCTGGCCAAGCTTGGGCAGTACGCTAAACGAGTAGCGATCGTAAATTTTCGAGAGCAACTGGCTCGGTGGTTTAGAGAATTCCAGAACCAGCAGTTTGCCGCCGGGTTTAAGTACGCGGTTCATGGAGCGCAGAGCCATATCTTTATCGGTGACATTGCGCAGGCCAAAGGCAATGGTTATCACATCAAAAGTATTGTCCGGAAAGGGCAGGTATTGGGCATTGGCCTGGGCGAATTGGATATTGTTGACCACGCCGCGATCCATCAGGCGGTCGCGGCCGACTTTAATCATGGAGGCGTTGATATCTGCGAGTACTACCTGGCCCTCAGTGCCGACAATGCGCGAGAATTTGGCCGCCAGATCACCGGTACCGCCGGCAATATCCAGCACTCGGTGACCGCGGCGCACGCCGGACATCTCGATGGTCATGCGCTTCCACAGACGGTGAATGCCGGCTGACATCAGGTCATTCATCAGGTCGTAGCTGGAGGCTACCGAGTGGAAGACCTCGGCAACTTTTTCCGCTTTCTCTTCGGTGTTGACGGTTTTGTAACCAAAGTGGGTGGTTGTGTCAGGCTTTTCAGACATAAGTCAAAGTCACAGCTATCGTAGATTATTTGCTGCCTATTGTAGCCGGAGTTAGGGCAATAAGGTATTGATAAGGCGAAAAGCCTGCAGGGAGTTTGGGTTTATTTTTTATACCAGCTTGACTACCTGGGTATCAGGATCCCGAGTCTTGCCAGCCCGCTGTAGGGACTCCAGGTAATCGGCCCATTTTTTTTGGTAGTTACCACCCAAGTCGTATAGATAGTCCCAGCTGAAGATCCCTGAATTATGGCCGTCGCTAAAGTTGATCTGAATCGCATAGTTGCCAGACTTGGCGATCCCGGTAATGCGCACATCGCGCTTGCCAGTCTGAAGTATTTCCTGACCGCGACCATGTCCGCGCACTTCGGCGCTGGGGGAGTGTACGCGCAGGTACTCGGCGGGCAGCTGGTGACGTATATCGCCAGCGTATTCCAGACACAGGCAGTCCTTTGACTGGTTGAGCACAATCCGGCTGGGCACCAGGCTGTTGTCCAGATTATCACTCATATCAGAGAATAAACCGCGTCAGATCTTCATCGGCAGCCAACTCGCCAAGCTGCTTATCGACAAAGCCTTTGTCGATAGAGACGCACTGTTCAGTGCCAGCCAGGTCAGAGGCTTCAAAGGAAATCTCTTCCAGCAGTCGCTCCATAATCGTGTGTAGGCGGCGGGCGCCAATATTTTCGGTGCCTTCGTTTACTTCAAAGGCGATCTCGGCAATGCGTCGAACACCATCCTCGGCAAAGGAGATATCCATGCCCTCGGTAGCCATCAGATCAATGTACTGCTTGGTTAATGAGGCTCTGGGTTCAGTGAGAATACGCTCGAAATCATTAATTTTTAATGAGTGAAGTTCAACGCGAATTGGCAGTCGTCCCTGGAGTTCGGGAATAAGATCCGAGGGCTTGGCGAGATGAAAGGCCCCAGAGGCGATAAATAAAATATGGTCGGTTTTAATCATGCCGTATTTAGTTGAGACGGTGCTGCCCTCAATTAACGGCAGCAGGTCGCGCTGCACACCCTCACGAGAGACATCGGCACCACTGGATTCACCGCGACGGCAGACCTTGTCAATCTCGTCGAGAAAGACAATGCCATTTTGCTCAGCGGCGCTGACGGCTGTAGTTTTAATCTCCTCTTCATTGATCAGTTTGGCTGCTTCCTCGTCTTTGAGGTGTTTTAGGGCCTCCGCGACAGTCAGTTTGCGGGTGGTTTTTTTGCCCTGACCCATACTGCTAAACATACTTTGCAGTTGCGAAGTCATCTCTTCCATTCCTGGAGGGGACATAATCTCAACGCCAGCAGGGGCCTGGCTGATCTCGACTTCAATCTCTTTATCGTTGAGCGCGCCCTCGCGAAGTTTCTTGCGAAAGACCTGCCGTGTTGATGACTCTTGATCGCTCTGTGCATCGGCGCTGCGAGCCGGCGGCAGCAGAACATCGAGGATGCGATCTTCCGCGGAGTCCATGGCCCGCTGTTCGACCTTCTTGATCTCCTGTTCACGCACCTGCTTGACCGAGGTCTCCACCAGATCGCGAATAATCGACTCGACATCTTTGCCCACATAGCCAACTTCGGTAAATTTGGTAGCCTCCACTTTGACAAAGGGGGCATTAGCCAGCCGTGCCAGTCGTCGGGCAATCTCGGTTTTACCGACACCGGTGGGGCCGATCATCAAAATGTTTTTTGGGGTCACCTCATTGCGCATCTCATCGTCGAGCTGGGCGCGTCGCCAGCGATTGCGCAGGGCAATGGCGACTGCGCGCTTGGCATCGTCCTGGCCAATAATATGACGATTTAGCTGGTGAACAATTTCTCTGGGGGTCATTTGCGACATAAGTCCTAGGTCCTAATTTTTTGTCTGCAGATCTGGCCGGTTATACGTTGGAATCCAGTTCTTCAATAGTTCGGTTGTGATTGGTGTAGATACAGATATCGCCGGCGATCTTCAAACCCTGTTCGACAATATCCCGGGCGTTCATATCGGTATTGTCGAGGAGGGCGCGGGCGGCAGACTGCGCAAAGGGGCCGCCGGAGCCAATCGCGATAAGATCATCCTCAGGCTGAATAACATCGCCATTACCGGTGATAATCAGCGAGGCCTCGCTATCGGCAACGGCCAGCAGTGCCTCTAGCTTGCGCAAAATACGATCGGTGCGCCAGTCTTTGGCCAGTTCCACTGCCGCCTTGGTGAGGTTGCCCTGGTGCTGCTCGAGCTTGGCTTCAAAGCGCTCAAAAAGGGTAAAGGCATCGGCAGTGCCGCCGGCAAATCCGGCAATAACCTTGTTCTGGTAGAGGCGTCGAACTTTGCGTGCATTGCCTTTCATAATTGTATTGCCAAGGCTTACCTGGCCATCGCCGCCAATCACGACCTTGCCATTGCGCCGCACTGAGAGGATGGTTGTTCCGCGATACTGTTCCACAATTTACTCCTGGTTTAGGTTAATCCCAGAAATGGGGTCAAACTGGGGAATATCAATGGCTGTCGGCAAAACTCTTCAGAGTAGCTGCCATAAACATGTCACAGCAGCGGCGTATAGCCATTGCGACGAACAGATTTCTCGACCTGACCGGGGAAAAAATTCAATAGCGGCTGGCAGCGCAGTCCGGCAATTCGCAGGCCCCTTGATGTCCAGTTGTTGCAGGTGTTGATAAACATATAGATTCCCCGCGCTTTAAAAAAGACCTCCCCGCTGGGCTTTTTTCTGACCTCGGTCAGTTGTCCCTGGTCGCCCAGTCTAAAATAGCCGGCAATAAATTGTGCCACTGCATCCTCAATTCGCTGGTTGCTGGTAATACTGTATACGCGATTTGTGCTACTTACCTGATCGTTAATACTGTTGACACCAAGCACCGCAATAACCGCAGTGGAGGGTAAGAACAGGGCGCGCGCAGCGCTGAGCAATGTCTGTTGTGATGCGCCATAATACTGGAAGTCGCCCCAGCCAACTCTTGCCCAGGGACAATTTTGCAGTTGCTGTTTAAGAGCCGGAATATATTCCAATAACAGGCTTGCAGGCAGAACAAGGTGGGTGTGAACCCCCTCGCGGAAAACGTGTATTTTGGAGTCGGACATAGGCTATTGTTGTAATCTTCCGAAGACGCCAGATTACTAGCTTTTTATTGATAATGCACAATATCCCTATGGCATCTCTGCTAGATGCTCTCTAGCAGCAATGGTTTGGCGGCGTTGCTTTCTAGCTGAAATGAATAGGGCTTGGCTATTTCTGCTACTAATGGATGACTACCTGAATATCAAATATATCTCTATCGGGGGGGGTTGAGGGCAGGTAGTGACCAATATACCAGCTTTCAAGCTCTTATTCAGACAATCGAAGAGCCTGCCAGAGTTTAGGCAGATAAAATCTCGCCTGCTCACCGACTGCCTGAGCAAATATACGCGCTTAAATATCTCTTCCTTACCACTCCTGTAGCCCATATGTGCGCTACTTCTGATCATCGGCATCCCGCAGGCAAACTGTCTATATGTTCCTGTTTTAGCAATCGCTGTGTGCATTAGGCTTACTGAGCCTCGAGGGAGATGAGGCTAATCAACAACAGCAAATTTCAGAGGATATGAATATGGCTCTTGCACAAGCAATCAATAAAAATGCGCTTTCACTGGCAGTTAAGCAGACCACCTACAAGGAAAACGTGGTGGCTGTAAATACCCTGATCACCAGTGTTCTCTCTTCAAGTTTACCCACTCTCAATCAAAATCCACCGGACTGGAAGCAGTTTCAGGCTGCCTTTGAGGCCGCAGACAGTGGTGCGCTGACCTGGGTGAACAATGTGATGGCACGGCTACTAAATGTGCCGGATGATGTTAAAAGTTATAACGCAACCATTGCCGGGCTTTTGGCAGATGCCAAATCCCAGGCGCAAACTCTGGAGGCGGATCCGTCTAATAAAACGGCCCTGCAGAACCTGAATACAGATCTTAGCAATGTGACCAATACTTTGAATCTGGTGGTGACCTTTATCAGTGGTGCGCTGACCGCGATTAAAAACTTTAAAGATGAGCTGCCAACCCTGGCGAGCAACCTGCAAACCATCGCCGATAATTCTGCCAGAGATGCCAAGGCCGACCAGGCGCAGATCGACAAGCTCAACCAGGATATTGAAAACCTCAAGGCAGAGATTAAAAGCCTGACCGCCTCGATTATCGCCCTTGGGGTTGTCGATGGTATTGCCTTGACTCTGGGTATTGTGGCGACCATCGCCGCCTTCCCGGAGGGGGCATTGACCTGGTTTGTTCTGGGGCCGGCGGTTATAGCTGCCACAACCGTGATTGCCATTGATGGCGCGAAAATTACCGCTGACAAAAAATTAATTGAGTCTGATGAGCAGCAGATTACCGGTTTAACCGCAGATGTTGCGGCGCTGCAGGTACTGTCGAAAAACTTTGCCGCCATGGCCACTGAGGCGGCAGATATTGAAGTCAATCTGCAGGCGATTCTCGCAGAATGGCAAACACTGGAGTCGGATGTCTGTGCTGCGGTTACTGATATCCAAGCGGCGATTGCCGATGTCAGCTCGGCAAACTTTAGTGCGGTGGTTTCAGAGTTGGATGATGCAGCCACTGAATGGACCGCCGCCTACAAGCAGGCCGGGGATTTACATCTCGACCTCAATGTTAACAGCGCGCAGTTGCAGGTGGGTATGACTCAGGAGCAGGTTCTTGCGGCAACAGGTGCTGCTGCAACAGTGGATATCATTCAATATTACAATCAGGTTCAGAATAGTAAAATGAGAACAGCGGGGAGGGTGGAGGCAGATGCTGTCGCCTAGCAATAGGGCAGTTGTCTGTCAGGGCCGGGCAACCGGCCCTTTTTTTGTCTAATTAGCTGTCAATAGGTCTGCCAGCGCAAAAAATGTATACTTCCGGTCTGTTTTATCCTGTTTGATAATATAAAAATGACAAATTCCTTTGAGCACAAAACCGTGGTTATCACCGGCGCATCAGCGGGTGTTGGCGCGGCCTGCGCCCGTGCCTTTGCGGCACAAAAGGCGCGGCTGGTTCTGGTTGCCCGCGGCGAGACAGCCCTGAACAGTATTGCCGATGAGCTGCGTGAGCACTGTGAGGTTCTTACGGTGGTAATGGATGTAGCCTGCAACGAAGACTGTCTGGCGCTGCTGAAGAAAGCTGAAACTACCTTTGGTGCAGTGCATATCATAGTTAACAATGCCGGTATGCACAGTCGCGGGGATCTGGAAAAGATCGCGCCCGAGGATGTTGCGGCGATGGTCGATATCAACCTGCGTGCGCCACTGCTGCTGTCCTGTGCGGCAATACCCTATTTGCGCCGGGCTGGCTGTGGTGCCATCGTCAATGTTGGTTCGCTGGCGGGCAGGGCGCCTCTGCAGGGGGCTGCCACTTACTCGGCAACCAAGGCAGGCCTGCGCGCCTTTAGCTTGGCGCTGGCCGATGAGCTGCGTGACTCGGGGATTGATGTTGGTGTGGTCTCTCCCGGGCCAATAGATACGGGCTTTATTATGGATGAAATTGATAAGGTGGAGGATATCGTCTTCTCTCAGTCAATGAGTTCAACGGCACAGGTGGCCGAAGCGGTGCTTAAAGTTGCTGCTGGAGAGGAAATTGAAGTGGTGCTGCCTCCCTCAGGCGCCAAACTTACCCATCTGAGTTATCTGTTTCCAGGGCTTAGACGGTTTTTGCGTCCCAGCCTCTACGCCAAGGGTCGCAAGAACAAAGAGAAATACCGCAATCGCAAAACAGGAACTCCGCAATAACCGATGAAACTAAATTATCTTGAGCAGGGCGCTAGTGCCGCTGAGACCCCGACCATTATTTTAATTCACGGCATGTTTGGCTCATTGAGCAATCTCGGTATGCTGGCGCGCTCGTTGATTGATCGCTACCGGGTGATTAGCGTCGACCTGCGCAACCACGGAGATTCACCCCATGAACAGAGGATGGATCTACCCGCAATGGCGGCGGATATTGTCGAATTGATGGATGCTCTGCAGATCGACAGTGCTATGTTGATTGGCCATTCTCTGGGAGGCAAGGTGGCTATGCAGGTGGCGCTAAATGCCCCCGTCAGAGTCACTGATCTGGTGGTCATAGATATTGCGCCGGTGACCTACAGTGATGGTCAAGACCAGGCGCTGGCAGGGCTTGTAGCGCTCAATGCCGCTCCATTGGAGAGCCGCAGTGCGGCTGACAAGCTGCTCAGTGAGTATGTTGATGAGCCAGCAACCCGTGCCTTTCTGCTAAAAAATCTGGCCCGCGACCAGCAGGGGCGTCTCAGTCTCAAGCTCAATATTTCTGCCATCCAGGACAACTATGCAACCACTCTGGTCGCTGCCCCAACCGGCGAAAGCTACAGTGGACCAACGCTGTTTCTCAAGGGTGAAAACTCTGCTTATATCCAGGATAAACATCGGCCGATTATTGAAAAGTTATTCCCACAGATGCAGTTGCAGGTGGTTGCCAATGCCGGTCACTGGCTGCATGCGGAGCAGCCGCAGGTGGTTAACGGTTTGGTGGCTGCGTTTCTCGATTAAAAGCTTGTTGTAAATTCTTATTATAAATCTTGTTATAAAGGGTTAAACAAATATTGTTAGACATAGTAGAATTGCGCCTTTGCCAAAATGGCAACCCATTTAGTCATCAGGAATACACTTCAGGAAAAAATAATGTTTGAGAGTTTAAAGCCCGCAGCAGCTGATCCTATTCTTGGATTGATGGCCGCTTTTAGAGAAGATCCGCGCGAAAATAAAATTGATTTAGGTGTTGGTGTCTACCAGGACGATCGCGGCCGGACACCGGTGATGGACGCTGTAAAGCGTGCTGAGTCCAAGTTGATGGAGCTCGAGCAGACCAAATCCTACCAGGGTATTGCCGGTGATGCGGAGTACAACAGCCGCATGCTGGCGCTGATGTTTGGCGAGGACCACAGTATTCTCACCTCTGGCCGTATCAAAACCCTGCAGGCGCCAGGTGGATCAGGTGCTCTTCGCGTTGGCGCTGAGGTTATCAAGCGCGCGCGTCCCGAGGCCAAGCTCTGGGTAGGTGTTCCCACCTGGCCCAACCATATCCCACTGCTTGGTGGTGCCGGTTTTGAGATTGAAGAATATCCCTACTACGATATGGAAAGCCGCCAGATCAATGCTGAGCTGATGATGGAGACCCTGCGCAAGGTGCCGGCGGGTGATGTGGTTCTCTTGCACGGCTGCTGCCACAACCCGACAGGTGCAGACTTGAGCAATGCCCAATGGGATGAGATCGCCGAGATTGCCCTGGAGCGCGGATTTATTCCGTTTATCGATACAGCCTACCAGGGGCTTGGCGACGGTCTTGAAGAAGATGCTTATGGTATGCGTACTCTGGCTGCCAAGTTGCCCGAGATGGTTATTGCCTCCAGCTGTTCAAAGAATTTTGGCCTCTACCGTGAGCGCACGGGCTCAATTACCTTTATCACCCAGACTGCGGAGCAGGCAACAGTTGTTGCCGCTCAGGCGATGACAGTTGCCCGTCAGCTCTACTCGATGCCGCCGGCGCACGGTGCGCTGTTGGTCTCGCTAATTCTCGGTGATGAAGATCTGTGCAGTGACTGGAAAGCTGAGCTGGAGGAAGTGCGTCTGCGTATCAAATCCATGCGCACATTGTTAGCCGACAGTATTCAGGATAACGCCCAGGGTATCGACTTTAGCCATATCAAACGCCAAAACGGTATGTTCTCATTTTTGGGTGTTAAGCCAGAGCATCTGGTGCGTTTGAGAGAGGAGTTTGGTATCTATATCGTCTCTTCTACCCGGATTAATCTGGCAGGCATAAACTCAAGTAATATCAGTTACTTATCTGAATCTATTAAGGAAGTACTCAAATAGTTTGCGGTGGCATTATAGCAGTTGTTGGGTGACAGATTGTAAACTCTGCGCCAATGACTGCTGGCTGCAATCAATGCGTATATCTGCATAGGCGCGGTAGAGTATACAGCGCTCTTCATAGAGTGATTCGAGGCTCTGTTGGGGTTTTCTGGCGATACCACGGCTGTCAAAGTTTGAGATACGTTTTGCCAATTCTGCCAGTGGTACATCTAAAAAAACCACTGTTGCACTTGCTTTGAGGCGTTGCATCCCGGCCTCGGAATAGACGGCGCTGCCGCCAGTGGCGACAACTTTGCCGTCAATCTGCTCGCTGAGCAGCACCTGCTCCTCGATGGCGCGCAGGTTGATATAGTCACTGGCGTCGAGTATTTCCTGTAGGGTTTTACCCTCGCGGACCTGGATCGCCACATCTGTGTCGACAAATCCCATGCCCAGCTCTTTGGCCAACAGGACTCCCAGAGTGCTTTTACCGGCACCGGGCATCCCGATTAAGACGATACTGTTTTGTTTGCTAGCCATATTTTTTCCAAGGTGTATCTGTTGGCAACTGCCAGGCAGATATTATGCCTTAAAAAGAGTGTATTGCCGCCCCAGTCTGTATAATCTGCGGTCAGGTTTTTGGAAGTTCAAGAATATGCCACATTTTCAACGTATCGGATTGCTCGGAAGTCTTGCGGTTCCTGAAGTTCGCGACTCCTTTAACAAGCTGGAAGCATTTTTGCTCGCCCAGGGTAGAGAGGTTATCTACGAGGAGCAGGCGGCCAAACTGGTCGACTGGCCCGTGAATAAGGTGCTGCCTTTCGAGGCGTTCTCCGGCGCTGTGGATCTGGCGATTGTCGTCGGCGGTGATGGCAGTATGCTCAGTGCCAGTCGCAAGATGGCAGAGAGCAATATCCCGCTGCTTGGAATCAACCGTGGCCGCCTTGGCTTTTTGACCGATATTTCACCGGATGAGATTGCCGAGCGGGTACTGCCGGTTCTGGCAGGGGACTTTAAAAAAACCGATCGCTTTATCCTCGAGACTTCAATAACCCGCAATGGCAAGCTTATTGGCGAGGGCCTGGCAGTCAATGATGTTGTTCTGCACCCCGGTCAGTCGGTGAGGATGATGGCCTTTGAGCTCTATGTGGATGGCGAATTTGTCTACAGTCAGCGCTCTGATGGTTTGATTGTCGCCACGCCAACCGGCTCAACGGCCTATGCGCTGTCAGCTGGCGGGCCGCTACTCTGTCCTGAGCTGGATGCCATGGTGGTGGTGCCACTCAATCCCCATACCCTTAACAGCAGGCCTATTGCTCTGCATGGCGATGCACAGATTGAAATTCGCGTCAGCTCCAGAAATGAGCTACATCCGCTGATTACCTGTGATGGTCACGACGATTATCAGACCGAGCCGGAGGATATTATCACTATCCGCAAGCATCCCCATGGCATAGTTCTGATTCATCCGCAGGATCATAATTTCTATAGCATCTGCCGCTCTAAACTGGGTTGGGGCAGTCGTCTGGATGGCAATAAAAATAACAATGGCCGCTGAACTCTCGTTGATTGAACGATGGATAATCGCCGCAAGGTACCATCCGGCTACTGCGCTGCTGTTTGTTGCTAGCCTGTGTGGCTGGTTTATTGGTAGCTTCCTCTATCCGCTTCCGCAGTCCTTTGTGTTTGGCGGTATTGTCGGCCCCGAGAAATGGCGCCTGATCTCGCCAATCTTTGTGCACTTTGGGTTGATGCACTTTGTCTTTAATGGCCTGTGGCTGTGCCTGTTGGGGTCGCGTATTGAGCGGCTATCGGGCTCTCTGCACCTTATTCTCGTGGTGCTACTCTGCGGGCTGGTCTCAAATATGGGACAGTTTGTCTGGAGCAGCTCAGTGTATTTCGGCGGCATGTCCGGGGTTATCTATGGGCTCTTGGGGTATATCTGGATGCGCAATCTGCTGGCGCCTGATCCGCGGATAGCGCTTCCCAGAGAATTAATTATGTTTATGATCGGCTGGTTATTTTTCTGTATGACCGGCATTCTCGATGTGCTGCTGGGCGTAGGCATAGCCAATGCCGCCCACGCCACCGGCCTGATAATTGGTATGTTGCTGGGTTTGGTGTTTGGCGCTGTGGCGAAAATGGGTAGGAGAGCAAGCTAGGCTATGAATTTTCAGCAGTTACTCGACAGTATCACTCCGGAAATCTACGAGCGTTTCAAGACAGCGGTGGAGCTGGGCAAATGGCCTGATACACGACCATTGAGTGAAGAGCAAAAAGAGCTGTGTATGCAGGCCATTATCGCCTACGAACAGCGCGTGCCCGAAGAGCAGCGCACCGGTTATGTGCCGCCGAAAACCACCGCCTGCAGTACTGATCTGCCGGATGATCACCTGGATAATGAACAGCCATTGAAGTGGCAGGACTAATTAATTCATGAGCCAATTATTAACTCAGGCCTCCGGTCATCTGGAAAAGATGCACACCAGTCTCAACGAGAGTAGCTCGGTCGACTATCAACTGCCACTGGATAAACAGCTTATTCCCCTGAACCAGTATATTGGCAAGCGTGTCAGTCTCGAACACCTCGGTGATATTCACTGTATTCACTGTGGTCGCCGTTCAAAAAAGAGTTTTAGCCAGGGTTACTGCTATCCCTGTTTTACCAAACTGCCTCAGTGCGATAGCTGTATTATGAGCCCGGAAAAATGTCATTTTCGCCACGGCACCTGCCGCGATGCTGAATGGGGTGAAAAATATTGTTTTACCGATCACTTTGTCTACCTGGCCAATAGTTCCGGGGTCAAAGTGGGTATAACTCGCGGCAACCAGCTGCCTACCCGGTGGATTGACCAGGGCGCTACCCAGGGATTGCCAATCTTCCGGGTAGAGACGCGTTATCAGGCGGGACTGATTGAAGATCGCCTGCGTCAACATATTGCTGATAAAACCCACTGGCAGAGAATGCTCAAAGGCAATGCACAGGCTGTTGATCTGGCTGCATTGCGTGACGAGTTAATGGCCAAGTCTGAAGCGGATCTGGAACTTCTCGAACAGGAGTTTGGCCTGCAGGCACTGCAGCGACTTTATACCCACAGCACCACTGAGATTGAATTTCCGGTCACTATATGGCCAGAGAAAGTAAAGAGCTTTAATCTCGACAAACAGCCGCTGATTGAGGGCCTGCTTCAGGGTATCAAGGGCCAGTACCTGATCTTTGATACAGGGGTGATCAATATCCGCAAATATACTGCCTATAATGTGCAGTTTTCAGTCTATAGTCTATAACCCGAATTATTTAGCTCCAGTTGACCTTCAAAGCCTAAAAGGAAGCCCCAATGAGAGATGCGCTGCCGCAAACAATTTATCTGCAAGACTACAAGGTCTCAGCTTTTCTAATTGATAAAACCGATCTGGTTTTTGATCTCGGTGAAGAACATACCCGGGTTACAACAACCCTTGCTATTCGCCGCAATCCAGATAGCGACGAACCAAACGCCGATCTGGTATTGCACGGCAGTGAGGGTCTCGACCTGCAGTCTGTGCAGGTTGATGGTGTGTGTCTCGAGCAGGGTGCCTATACCCGCGACAGTGAATCCCTGAGCATTGGCGGCCTGGGCAATAGTGCCACTATCACCACTGAAGTGCTTATACAGCCTCAGCTTAATACCACCATGATGGGTCTTTACCGATCGCGCAGCATGTACTGCACCCAGTGTGAGGCGGAGGGTTTTCGCGATATTACCTATTATCTGGATCGTCCGGATGTAATGGCCGAGTTCACCTCCAAGGTGATTGCTGACAAGGAAAAATACCCGGTACTGCTCTCCAATGGCAATCCAATCGCCAGGGGTGATCTCGATGGCGGCAGGCATTTTATGACCTGGCAGGATCCCTTTAAGAAGCCTGCCTATCTGTTTGCACTGGTGGCAGGAACTCTCAGTGTTGTTGAGGATAGTTTTACCACAGTGTCCGGGCGCGAAATCAAGTTGCAGATTTTTGTCGAGGAGAAAGACCTGGATAAATGTGATCACGCTATGCTCTCGCTAAAAAATTCCATGGCCTGGGATGAGCGGGTCTACGGTCGCGAGTACGATCTGGATATCTTTATGATTGTCGCGGTAGATGATTTCAATATGGGGGCCATGGAAAATAAAGGTCTTAATATCTTTAATACCTCAGCGGTTTTGGCCAATCCAAAAACCACCACAGATGCTGCTTTTCAGCGTGTCGAGGGAATTGTCGCCCACGAGTATTTCCACAACTGGTCTGGCAACCGGGTAACCTGTCGCGACTGGTTCCAGCTCAGTCTTAAAGAGGGCTTTACAGTCTACCGCGACTCGCAGTTTTCCGCGGATATGAATTCCGCCACAGTCAAACGCATTGAGGATGCCACCTATCTGCGTACCCACCAGTTCGCCGAGGATGGCGGCCCTATGTCCCACCCGGTGCAGCCGGACTCCTATATGGAGATCAATAATTTCTACACGCTTACGGTGTATGAGAAGGGCGCTGAAGTGGTTGGCATGTACCACAGCCTGCTTGGAGACGAGCTATTTAGAAAGGCCACAGACCTGTATTTTCAGCGCCACGATGGCCAGGCAGTAACGATTGAAGAGTTTGTGAAGGCTATGGAAGATGCCAGTGGCCGCGATTTCACCCAGTTCCGCCGCTGGTACAAACAGTCCGGCACACCTCATTTAAAGGTCAGTTCTCACTACGATGCTGCGGATAAAACATTGACCCTAGATTTTGCCCAGAGCTGCCCGGCAACCCCCGGCCAGCCGCAAAAGCAGGCTTTTGTGATTCCGGTAAAACTGGGTCTGGTTGGCAACTCGGGCGATCTGCCACTAAATGCCAATGGCGATACAGAGATTGTTTACGAGGTCAATGAAACCACTCAACAGCTGGTGATTGAAAATATTCATGAGCCCCCCGTGCCCTCATTGTTGCGCGGTTTATCGGCTCCGGTAAAACTCGATTACCCTTACAGCTTCGATCAGCTCGCCCATCTGATGGCCAATGACAGTGATGGCTTTAATCGCTGGGATGCAAGCCAGAAGCTGGGTTTTGCCCTGTTGCAGAGGTTGACCGAGGACAGCCTGCACCAGCGTCCGCTGGTAATGGATAAGCAGCTGGTCGACGCCTATGACGATCTGCTCAGTGATTTCGGTCTCGATCCTGCAATGGTCGACCTGATGCTGCAGCTGCCCAGTGAGGCGCAACTTCACGAAGAGGCAGATATTATTCATGTGGATGCAATTCACAGTGCCCGCAAGTTTGTTCGCAAATCCCTTGCAGAGGCGCTGTCGGACAAGTTCCTGGCGATTTATCAGCGCCATAATATTGAGCAGCTCTATGCCCCCGAGGCGGGACAGATTGGCCGCCGCGCCCTGAAGAATGTGGCGCTTAGTTATTTAATGCTGGTGGATAATATTGGTGTTGAGCTAGCCTGGAAGCAGTTTCAGGATGCCGACAATATGACTGACAAGGCCGCGGCGCTGGCCTGCCTGGTCAACTGCCCGGCAGCTGCCGAGCATGCCGCCAGAGCGCTGGCCGAGTTTGAGAAAGAGTATCGGGATGAGGGGTTGGTTATGAACCTGTGGTTGCAGATTCAGGCAACCAATAGCCAGTCCGGTGGCCTGCAGCGTGTGAAGTCACTGCTTGAGCACGCGGCCTTTAATATGAGCAATCCAAATAAAATTCGCAGTCTTATCGGTGCTTTTTGTAGCGCTAACCCGGTTAATTTTCATGCTACCGATGGCTCTGGTTACCAGTTCCTGACGGCGCATATTCTCGCCCTAAACAGCCAGAATCCACAGGTGGCAGCGCGACTTGTAACCCCCTTGACGCGCTGGAAGAAGTTTCCCGAGCCGAACCGCCAACAGATGCGCGATGCTCTGCAGAAAATTGCCGATGAGCCAAATTTGGTGAAAGATATTTACGAAATTGCCACTAAATCCCTCTAGGCAGAATGTTGACAAACAGTTCTGACAAATAGCGGCTGGTAATGCGGAGATTGTTGTCTATGCTTTAAATATCAGGTCGGTATTATCCTTTTTTGCCAGCTTGATACTTGCGACCGGGCTGTTTATTCCGGCAGCGAATGACTAATCCCCATTCAGGGTCGTCAAGGACAGATGTAACTCCATTTAAGAGGGGCCTAACCAGCCCCTTTTTTTATGGCTTCGGTTATCCCGCAGAGTCTCTGTATTGTCATCCCGAGATAGCGCAGCGACGAGGGATCTCAATCAAATCGACTATCCAACCATCCCAGCAGATCATCATAGACCTCGAGCCTGTTGGTCTCATTGAGCATCTCGTGGCGTCCCTCTGGGTAGAGCTTGAGAAGAGTATCCCTGACTCCGGCTTTCCTGAGCACTGCGAGTAATTTTTTAACCCCTTCACCTTGTCCACCCACCGGGTCCTGTGCCCCAGAAAACAGATAGATCGGCAGCTCGGGATCGATTTTAGCCATTTCCTGCGGGGCTGATATAACCCCCAGACCACTAAAAAAGTCATACCAGGATTGCGAAGAGATCGCTCCGCCACAGCAGGGGTCGGCGATATAGGCATCGACCACAGCTTCGTCTCTCGACAGCCAGTCCTTGGCCGTGCGGTTTGGCTTAAAGTCATCGTTAAATGATCCTAGAGAAAGACCCTCCAGTAGATTGCTAACTCTGCGCCTGCCGAGCCTGAGACTTTCAATTTTGGCAAGTGCCGCCACTATTTTGCACGTCCAGGGCGGTGCATAGTTGGAACCGGAGAGAATAAGGCCGCGCAGCCGACCGCCAAGCGCAGCACCCTGGTTTGGGTAGGTCTGGCAGAAGCGCATGGCTATAAATGAGCCCATACTGTGCCCGAGAACTATTAAGGGCAGATTCTGCTGTCCGGCAAGGTGCTCAATAAGCTGGTACTGGTCATCAACCATTTGATTCCAGCCATTGCTGTCGGCCAGATGATAGAGATTGTCATTGGCACTGCCGGTTGCGCCATGGCCGCGGTGATCATCGGCGCTGACTAGATAGCCCTGCTGATTGAGATAGTTGGCGAGATGTTCGTAGCGGGCGCTGTGTTCGGCCATGCCGTGGATAATATGAATCCAGGCTTTAGGCTGTTGGCCAGGTTGTGGTGACCACTGGTGGTAGTAATAGTCTCCCGAGTCACCGCTGCTAAAGGAAATGCACTCAAGGCTCATGGGTTGCCTCTTTTATTGTTGTTTTTTACTAGGCTTTGGTTTTAGTAGT
This sequence comes from Porticoccaceae bacterium, assembly GCA_038150705.1. Classification (GTDB taxonomy): domain Bacteria; phylum Pseudomonadota; class Gammaproteobacteria; order Pseudomonadales; family Porticoccaceae; genus HTCC2207. Next base: position 42,381 of record JAYOUA010000001.1, read on the forward strand.
TCCCTCGGCTTCGTTCAGGGTGACCAGGTTTGCATGGTCACTTTTTTCTGCGGCGTTTTCTGGTTAAGTGGTTGAACAGGTCTACATATTGCCCAGTCAGTTTGTGAGAGGGCGCCATGTAAATAAGTGGCATGCACTCATTGTGGGACTCTTTCATTTTTACCGATTGATTTAAATAGGTCGGGATAATAGGCAGCTTTTCCTTTTTCATCTCGGCAATTAAACGGGTCGGCAGCGATGCCATTGGCTGGAACTGATTTACGACAATGCCACCAATATCCAGATCGTCATTGTGGTCTTCACGAATCTCATAAATGACATCGAGGATAGAGTAGAGTGCCTGCCTGGAAAAGGCATCGCAGTCAAAGGGAATTAGGCAGCTATCGGCGCAGATCAACGCCGATCTGGTATAGAAATTTAGTGCCGGTGCCGTGTCGATATAAATTTCATCGAATTCTTTATCGAGCTTCTTGAGCAGATCCCGAAGCTTGTAGATTTTTTGCCGGGTTTCAAGTTTATGCTCCAGTGTCAGCAGCTGTGTACTGGAGGGTAGAACAGAGAGATTTTCGTAGGGTGATGGGTGGACATAATCCATTGGCTCATTGAGCTTAGAAGAGAATTCAAGAGTGCCATCAAAATAATCAGCTACGGTGTTTTCTTCCGGTGTTTCGCCAAGCAGATAGTGCGTTGAGTTGCACTGGGAGTCGAGATCTACAACCAGAGTACGCTTGCCCCGCGAGGCACTGATAGCTGCCAAATTACAGGTGATGCTCGATTTGCCAACGCCGCCTTTTTCGTTAAATACCACTCTTCGCATTGATCTACTCCAATTGGGGAAGTTTGCCAGATTCTACCCAATGTTTTCGGTGGGATACAGCGGCTTTAGGCCATTGCTTGAAGTTTTACGCCGTTGTGCTGGAACATCCAGGCTTTTAAGCGCAGCGACCAGACATTTAATATCTACTTTTTCAGAGGGTTCGCGGTTGTAGAGATTTTGATCGAGCAGTTTAAACTGGCTCCAAAGTGCTGGGTCAGTGTCCTCAGGACAGAGCTGGACAATTTCTTCCAGGGTTTTAATTTTTGCCCCGGGAAACGCGCAACGCCCCCAGCTGAGAATAGCTTCGCGCACGGCCGCCAAATTCTCTGTAGCCGCTGCAGTTTCAATGGTTTTTATAGACTGCTTGAGTTTAAGTCTCGGGCTATCGGCGGCACCGCGATTAACTGTTTGCCTGTTGTGTTGCACTGGGCGCTTGAGAAGCAGGGCTGCTAGCAATGCGAGAAGCAGTGCATTGAGTGCCAGGGATAGCTGGAGTAACCAAGAGGGGCCAATTGAACTCGTGGTTAATTGTCCGTCATTGCTGTGTGCTGCGGTTGATTGGCTATCTATCATCTCTATAGGTGCAAGGTAGGCGTCATTGGTGGCTGTTGAATTCGCAGGAGCAGGGCCGACCTGTAAGTCTACGGCAGCCAGGGTCGCCGTTTGCATACGCTTGTTCACAGTGTCCCACCAGCCGATAGAAATTTCTGGCAGAGTAATTTTGCCTTCGCGGTTGGGCACCAGAGCAAAGGATTCCCGGCGAATACCAGTAATTCCGCTGGCAGCGACCTGTTCATCATATTGGGCCTGATCTGGATAGACTTTATAGTCACTACTCGGCTCGAGTCTCAGGGGCTGGATCTGAGCACCGGTCAGGCCTTTGGCACTGATGGTAACAGTGCGGGTAATGGGTTCGCCAACCACTAGTTGATCGAGATCGCTACTCCACTGCTGGCTCAACTGCAGTTGACTGCTGGGCATCCACTGGTCTGTTGCTGCTTGTACTGGTTTGGCCAGCACATTAATGGTTTTAGTTTCTGTATTGCGAATCAGCTGATTGCCCCTACTGCGAAAAAAGCTGCTCTGGCTATTGTTGGCAGTCTCGAAGGCGCTGATACCGATGGCTGGAATCTCCAGTTCACCACTGGTTTGGGGAAACAGCGCATAGACCATTTCCACCACGATATAGTCCCTTTTATCGATGCGCTTGCGAAATTGATTCTGGCTGGTTTTCTGAACTATAGCGCCGGGTACTGCGAGCTCCTCCAGCGATAGATCAGTCAGTTGAACAGAGGTGTAGAGCCTATGAGTCAGCAGTAATTGCTCCTGTACATAGACAGTGGTTTTATCCACCAGAGTTTCTGTGTAAACCGCTTGCCCCGTGGCATTTGAGGGGCTGGCTTTGCGCACAGTTATCTCAATGGCATCACTGAAATCCTGTTTAAATTTTATTGAGGGTATCAGCAGCCTGCCGGGTCGTTTTGGCGTCAATGTCAGCTTCCAGTCAGTAAAGGACTCGGTGCGCCCATTGATCATACTGAACTGCTGTTGGCGATTATTGGAGAGAATATTGAAGTCCCTTCGCAGCACAGCGAAATCCGGTTCGTCAGTTAGCACCTGCGCATCGTAGCGAAGCGTTAGCTGCAGGGTTTCATTGCTATCGATCACAGTGCGATCCGCAAGGGCAGTCAGTTTTGCCCAGCCCGGGCTGGATGCTGTCAGGGTAATAACCACGACTAGCAGGGGTCGGATCAATTTTCGCCAGGCGACCCTGGAGGATATTTTTGGCATAGTTCTCTTTTTCATAATAGTTACCAGCGCTCCTGTTGCCTTTCGCCCGGTGGCGCCGGGCGACGCTGCTCAAGGGCACGCTGTCGTGATTGATAGCGGAATTTCTCGCGCAGCAGACCGCCCGGATCATCGGGAACACGACGCAGCCACTGCTGCAGCTCCTGCTGAGCCTGTTTCTCTTCTTCGCTGAGCTCTTCGGCGGGCGCGCTTGAGATGTCCTTCTTGGTTTCTCGAGTCTGTTGCGCTTGTTGTTCAGCCTGCTCTTGGGTATCCGGCTCTTGAGTCTCCTGTTCCTGAGCTTTTTGTTCCTGAGCTTTTTGTTCTTGAGCTTTTTGTTCCTGTTCTTGTTGTTCTTGGGCCGATTGTTGGTCGGTTTCCTGCAGCTTTTGGTTCTGTTGCTGTTGGTTCTGGGAATTATTTTCCTGGGATTGAGACTGCTGTTGCTGATTTTGTTGCTGGTTTGGCTGACTCTGGTTTTGCTTCTGATTCTGCTGCTGTGCCTGTTGCTGCTGTTTAAGCTGCTCGACCAGATCGCGATTGGCCAGTGCATCCGCCATACCCGCTTGCATTTTCAGGGCCTGGTTGTAGGCTTCAATTGCGCCATCCAGATCGCCGGATTTAGCCAGCGCATTGCCGCGATTGTAGTGGCCGACGGCACTATCATTTTGCATAAACTCATCGATTGCTGTCTGGTAATCCCCGGCTTTATAGGCAGCACTGGCGCGCCACTGAGGATCGCTAAATAATGCCTGGGCCGCCTCGGCATCACCCTCCTGCAGTGCGCTACTGGCCTGCTGGTCTGCAGTTTGCCAGAGGTCGCGCCACTCCAGTGCGGAGGCCGGATCGGAAAACAGCGATGGTAGCAGCAGTAACAGGGCGATATTACCTCTGCGGAAGCAGGCCAAAAGAATTGGCAGAAGTAAAAATATCAACCAGAACCCCTGATCATTCCAGAGATCAAAATCCCGCTGCAGCTCTTTGGTGGAATCCGGAAAACGCTCTTCGGTGGCCGCCAGCAAGGCGCGAATATCACTGTCATCGGCGCTTAGGGTTCTATAGCTACCACCGCTGTTGTGCGCGAGCATTTGCAGAGAGGCGGCAGAAAGTTTGGGGACCAAAATTGCCCCATTGCTATCCTTGATAAACCCGCCGGAACCGCTGGGGATGGGTGCACCCTGTGGTGTGCCAATGCCCAAAATCGAGAGGCGAAATTTACCCGCTCGCTTTACCATCGATTGCACCGTGGCAAAGGCGGGACTGGCAACGCCGTCGGTAATCAGCAGCAGGTCACCCTGCTGATAACCGCCATTGATCGCCAGCTCCAGTGCGGTTTCCACCGCTTCTTCGGTATTGCTGCCATACACCGGCAGCAGCGCGGGCTGCAGTGTCGGCACCAGATTGATAATGGTATTGCTGTCCTCGGTAAGGGGCGAGAGTGTGTAGGCTTCGCCGCCGTAGACCACCAGTGCACTGTAGCCTTCACCGCGGTTATTGAGGATATCGATGAGTTTGTAGCGGGCGCGTGCCAGTCGACTGGGCTTGATATCTTCAGCCAACATTGATGGCGAGAGATCCATAATTAAAATCAGTGCGCTGTCTTTTTTGTGAACTGGCTGTGGCAACTGCTGCCAGGTGGGGCCGGACAATGCCAGGCAGCTAACGATCCAGGCCAGCAATACCCAGTAGATTCCACGTTGTTTTTTTCTGTTATCTCCCTGCATTAAAAATGGCAATAGTGCCGGGTTAATAACTTTTTCCCAGTTGCCAGCACTGCGTTTTCGCCACTGGGTAAAGGCTATGATCAGTAGTGCGGGAATCAGGCCGAGTAGTGCCAGTGGTCGCAGTAAGTGAAAGTCACTGAGACCAGTGCTTATAAATTCAAGCATTTGACCTCCCCAATCTGTTGTTGGAAACAGCACAGACAGCAACCAGTAAACTCAGTGCAAAGGCGAGCCCAAGCGGCCAGTAATAGAGGGCGGCTACAGGGCGAATAGTTTCCGCATCCTGTTCTATGGGTTCGAGACGATTGAGTTCCTGGTAAATTTCCGCAAGCTCCTGTGGATTGCGTGCGCGAAAAAATTTCCCGCCGGTAGCACCAGCAATTCCGCGAAGAGTTTTCTCATCGAGATCTGCCGAGGGATTGGTCACCCGGGTGCCAAACAGACTGCGAGTCTCCATTGCCTCAGCGCCTATACCGATGGTATAAATTTTTACTTTGGCGCGGCTGGCCAGTTCGGCGGCTTTGAGGGGATCGAGCTCGCCGGCATTATTGGCGCCGTCGGTGAGCAGAATAACCACGCGGTGATTTTCCGGTCTCTCCTGAAGGCGCTTTACCGACAGGCCAATGGCATCACCGATAGCGGTGCCATTGCCGGCAAAACCCAGTTGCGCCTCATAGAGTAGGGTCTGCATGGTTTTGCGATCGAAGGTTAAAGGTGTTTGCAGGTAGGCTTTTTCACCAAACAGAATCAGCCCGAGGCGGTCGCCCTGGCGTTCAATAACAAAGTCACCGACCACCGCCTTTACCGCGATCAGTCGATTGACACTCTGGCCGTTGAGTTGCATATCTTCCCGCTCCATACTGCCGGAGATATCCACTGCTAATAAAATATCCCGGCCATTGGTGGGCAGTGCCACGGGTTCGCCGATCCACATCGGTCTGCAGAGTGCCAGCAGGGTGCTCAGCCAGATAAGCCATAGCGCACCCAGCAGAAACGACTTGCGCCAGTTTTTGGTGGCCGTGGAAGCGCTCTCTCCGGCGGCATTGGCCAACAGCGGTGCGCGCAGAGCGCGCAACTGCACGTCGGCTGGCCTGCGTCGCCACCTGTAGACCAGTGGTAGCGGGGCGAGCATCAGAATCCATGGCCAGAGTAGCTCTAACATAGGCTTCTCTGGTCTGCGGTTTCTAGTTTATCTTCAGGCATATGCCGCTTGATCCAGGTTTTGGCGTCCGCGAACAGTTCATTGATCTCATGACTTTTAAGAGGGCTCGCGCTGTAAAGGACTTTATCCATATCCGCACTTAACCAATTAAAAACCGGCTTGTCACAGCTGTTTTGCATAAAGCAAATAAACGGCGCGATACTCTGGCTGGCGGGATAATGATTGGGGTAGGCGCTTATAGCGGTCTGCTTTAACAGCTCAAAGAGTTCGCGCAGCTGCTGTGGTCCTTCGATTGAGGTCAGTTGCTTCAGTTTTCGCAGTGCCTGACGACGGTACAGCCTGGCACTGTAGTGACGGCAGCAGAGTTTGATAAGCCAGCCTAAGAATAGGCAGCCGCCAATAATGACAAACCACCAGCCCGGCGCAAGTGGCCACCAGCTGATAGGTTCCGGGAGATGAATATCGCGCAGTTGATCCAGTGGATTTGTTGCAGTGCCCGCCATGGGATTATTCATAAGCTGCGCCGTCCCCTGCGTCTTTTTCCGTAGGCCTGACTGAGTGTGCTCATCACCGGAGTGGCGCTATTAAAGGGCAGTAGGCCGGCTGACAGCTGTTGGCTGAACTTTTGAAGGCGTTGACAGCGCTCTGTGAAGGCATTGGCAAATGCTTGCCGCAGGCGCTTATCGCTGGTGTCGAGCAGCCGTTGATTCTCGCCATCACTGACGGCATAGAGCGCCGGCTCGGGCAGCTCGGTCTCAATACTGTCATAGACATGACAGAAGTTGAGATTGCCGTGACGAGCCAGTTCAAACAGCTGTCGATCGCATGCCGCGTCGAGATCGTGAAAGTCGCTGACAATAAATATAGTGGTGCCGGGCAGAGAAAAACGCCGCGTTTCCTCAAGTATATGGGCGAGGCTGTGCTGATCAGCGGCAGGCTTTAGTAACTGCTGGCTAAAGTCCACAAGTTCATGAATAAACTGCAAAACTGCATGGTGACTGCGGCGTGACTTAACATCCGCCTGATGCCCGGCGCCAAACACCAGACCGCCGACCCGGTCATTGGCATTGAGTCCGGCCCATGCCAGTGCCGCTGCAATTTCACAGGCCACCACCGATTTAAGCCGCTGGCTACCAAAAAACATACTGCTGCGCAGATCGCTGACCACCAGTACCGGGCGCTCGCGCTCTTCGCGATATATTTTGGTGTGCGGGGTCTGGGTTTTGGCGGTAACTCGCCAGTCGATACTGCGCACATCATCGCCGGGCTGGTAGATTCGCACTTCCTCGAAGTCCATGCCGCGACCACGAAATTTCGAGCGGTGACCGCCAGCCATCATCTGCCGTGCCTGAATCCGTGGAAAAGCGGTTAGCTCGCTGGCTGCGTAACGCAGTTTGACCATCTCGCTAAGGCTGGCGATGGCGGGGTGGTCGATGTTCTCTTGGCTGCGGGTCATCAGGCTGAGGCGACAGTTTCCAGTAAAGTATCGATAACCTGGTTGGCGGTGACCCCGCTGGCCTCTGCCTCAAAGCTGAGAATTAGGCGGTGGCGCAGCACATCGTGGGCCACAGAGCGAATATCATCCGGGGTGACAAAGTCACGGCCCTGTAGCCAAGCCATTGCCCGACTGCAGCGATCCAGCGCTATGGTGGCGCGCGGGCTGGCACCGTAGTCGAGCCAGTTGGCGAGATCGCCGCCGTAGTGCTTGGCGTCGCGAGTGGCGAGAATCAGCTGAACCAAATACTCTTCAACCGCTTCGGTCATATGCACGGCCAGAGCCTCTTTGCGCGCAGCAAAGAGCAATTCCTGGGTGAGCAAATCAATGCCCTGAGTTTTTTCCTGCAGGGATTCCCTGCGGGTAAGTTGCAGAATAAGGTGCTCGCTTTCCGGTGCCGGGTAGTCGACCATAATATGCATTAAAAAACGATCCATCTGTGCTTCCGGAAGCGGGTAGGTACCTTCCTGTTCGATGGGGTTCTGGGTGGCCATAACCATAAACAGCGCCGGTAGCTGGTAGGTAGTGCCGCCGACGGAGACCTGGCGTTCGGCCATCGCTTCAAGCAGAGCCGACTGAACCTTAGCCGGCGCGCGGTTAATTTCATCGGCAAGAACCAGGTTGTGAAACAGCGGGCCAGCCTGAAACTCAAAGTTTCCCTGTTGGGGTCGGTATATATCGCTGCCGGTAATATCGGCTGGAAGCAGGTCAGGGGTAAATTGAACCCGCTGGAAGTCGCCCTCGATACCTTCGGAGAGAGTTTTGATGGCCTTGGTCTTGGCCAGTCCCGGCGCGCCTTCGACAAGCAGGTGGCCGTCGGCCAAAAGGGCGATGATTAGGCGCTCGACAAGATGATTTTGGCCGACGATCTGCTCGTTGAGCCAGTCTTTTAGAAGATGGATTTTCTGGTGCAAAAGATTCCCCTGTTACCTTCGATAAGGCTGTGAACTGCAAAAAATTGGGCCTATTCTAGTGCCACAATTATTAACACACAAACCGGATTTTCTGGGCTATAGTATGGGCATTATTTGTGCCAAAGCTATTCAAAATCAGTTTGAATTTTTAAGCTGCTATTAAAGACTAAAAATTATTAAAAAGGTTGCAAATCTTGATCATGGACGTGAAAAAGAATATCGGCAGAGAAGAGCTGATAACTATTTTAAAAACAGTTTCAGCCCATAAACTGGAAGCCGCTCGGGAAGCGGCGTTTCTCAATTTTGTCACCAATGCCATGCACTTCTATCCCGATGCAGACTATCTGTTGCGCCCGGCAGAAGAGATTTTTTTTAATATTTATGGTCTCTTTAAGTTTGCCGAAAATGGCAGTGCAGACAAGCCGCTCGGCCAGGCGCGGGTAAGGGCATTTAATCCCGAGCCTGAGGTTGATGGCTGGAGCAGTCGCAACACGATTATCTATATCAATCACCGCGATATGCCATTTCTGGTTGATTCGCTGCGCATGGCCCTCAATCGCCGCGGTCTAAATATCTTTACCCTGCAGAGTAATCCGATCTGGGTGCTGCGCGACGGTAACGCCAAGCTCAGTGCCAGCAGCAAATCCTATATCGATGGCGCACAGCGCGAAGCCTTTATCAATATTGAGGTCGATATTCATCGTGACAGCGAGCTCGTGGAACTGCAGCGCGACCTGCTGTCGGTTCTCGAGGATGTCCAAGCTATAGTCGATGATTTTGACCCTATGCGCCAGCGCGTCGGCGAGCTTATTGAGGAGTTGACCCTGACATCGGCCCATCTTCCCGGTGCCAGCGAATCACTGGAGTTTCTGCGCTGGATTTACAACGGTTATTTTACCTTCCTCGGCTGCGTCGAATTCGATCTGCATAAAGACAATGCTGAGCTTTATTTGCGTGAGCGGCCTGACAGTCGTCTTGGACTACTGCGTAAATACAGTGGCGATGCACGTCAGGCGGCGATTAGTAAGCTTAGTTCCGGTGTCGTTGCGCTTTATCAGGGCGATGAAATATTAACCTTTACCAAATCCTCGCGGCGTTCGCGGGTGCACCGTGATGTCTACTCCGACTATCTGGTGGTCAAGCGCTTTGACGATAAGCAGGAGCCAATTGGTGAGGTGCGGTTCCTAGGTCTTTATACCTCGCAGTTTTATTCCTACAGCCCGAGACGCATTCCTATTCTGCGCGAAAAGGTCAACTGGGTAATGGAAAACTGCGGTTTTGACAAAAACAGTCACGATGGAAAAACCCTGCAGACGATTCTCGATTTTCATCCTCGCGATGAGCTGTTTCATCTCAGTCGTGAAGAGCTGGCCGACACCGCTATAGGTATCTGGCAGATTCAGGAGCGCCGGGTTATCAAAGTGTTTATGCACGCTGACCCCTTCGACAAATTTGTCAGCTGTATTGTCTACCTGCCCAGAGAGTCCTTTAACACCGCGGCACGCATCAAGATTCAGCAGGCCATTGGTGCAGAGTTGGATACAGAGGAGTGCGAATTTGCCACCCAGTTCCTGCCCGAGTCGGTGCTGGTGCGTATCCATCTTGTCTATCAGCTGCGCAGTAAAAAATACCTCCAGGTTGAATGCCAGCAACTTGAAGCTCTGGTCGCCAATATCACCCGAGACTGGAGTGACGATTTCGCTGAGCAGGCGGTTGCCCGCTGGGGAGAACGTGATGGCGGCGCTCTTGGCCGTCAGTTTCAGCGGGCATTTCCTGCCGCTTACCGGGAACTCTACACGCCTGCGCAGGCCGTCAGCGATGTGCTTTTGATCGATGAGCTTGATGATGCCGGTGACTTGGCAATTGCCTTTAATAACCTCGCGGGCGAAGAAAACCACTATTTGCAACTCAGGCTATTTCACTGGGAGTCTCCCCTAGAGCTATCAGATATGATTCCAATGCTTGAAAACCTCGGTTTTCGAGTGATGGTCGAGCACCCGTACCTTATAAAACCCGAGGCGGGCAAGCAGATTTGGCTTCAGGATTTTCGTCTGTTATTTTCTTTGGATGTCGATGTTGATGTCTCGGCGGTGCAGGGCAGTTTTAAAGATGCACTGCGCGTTGTCTGGCAAGGTGAAGCGGAAAATGACAGCTTTAACCGGCTGGTGATTGGCGCCCGACTGGATTGGCGAACGGTGGCCATGTTGCGTCTCTATGCCCGGTATCTGAAACAGCTGGGCATAGCCTACAGCCAAGAGTTTATCGCCGACACACTAGCCCGCCATCTGGAGATTACGCGCAATCTGGTGGCGTTGTTTAAGAGTTACTTTGATCCCCGCTATGCGGGAGACAAAAGCCGCAGTGATCGCGCGGTAGGACTTGCAGAAAAAATTCGTCAGGGGTTGGATCAGGTTGAAAATATCAGTGAGGATATTGTTCTGCGCGGTTACCTCGAGGTTATTCAGGCGACACTGAGAACCAATTTTTTCCAGACCTTTGAGGATGGCAGTTCCAAGTCCTATATTTCGGTTAAATTGCAGTCGGCCAAAATCTCTCTGGCACCCAGACCGCGTCCCGAGTATGAAATCTTTGTCTACTCCCCAAGGGTAGAGGGTGTCCACCTGCGCGGAGGCAAAGTGGCACGTGGCGGCTTGCGCTGGTCTGACCGCCTGGAGGATTATCGCACCGAAGTTTTGGGGTTGGTAAAAGCCCAGCAGGTTAAGAATGCAGTCATTGTACCAACCGGTGCCAAAGGCGGATTTGTTGCCAAACAGGCAACTATGGCGGCCGGTCGCGAGGCCTGGTTACAGGAGGGCATATCCAGTTATATGCTCTATGTGCAGGCGCTGCTGGACATTAGTGATAACCTGATTGAGGCTGAGGTTGTTCGCCCCGAAGATACGGTCTGTCGCGATGGCGACGATCCCTACCTGGTGGTTGCTGCGGACAAGGGCACTGCGACCTTCTCGGATACCGCCAATGAGATATCTGAAGCCAACCACTTCTGGCTTGGTGATGCCTTTGCCTCTGGCGGTGGCAATGGCTATGACCACAAAGGTATGGGGATTACTGCCCGCGGGGCATGGGTTGCTGTGCAGCGCCACTTTCGCGAGATCGGTGTGGATATTCAAAGGCAAGATTTTACCGTAGTCGGCATTGGCGATATGGGCGGCGATGTCTTTGGCAATGGCATGTTGCTCTCCGAGCATATCCAACTGGTCGCAGCCTTTAACCATTTACATATCTTTGTTGATCCAAATCCGGACTCTGCTACAACCTTCGCAGAGCGCAAGCGGCTCTTCGAAACCCCGAGAAGCACCTGGGACGATTTTGATAAAGCACTGCTCTCTAAGGGTGGCGTGGTCTACTCCAGATCGAGTAAATCCCTTGAGTTAACCCCGGAAATCAGGGCGCGCTTTGATATCCAGCAGGCTGAGGTGACACCCACAGAGCTTATTGCGGCAATTCTTAAATCCTCTGTTGATCTCATTTGGAATGGCGGCATAGGCACTTATATCAAAGGCTCTGCAGAGAGCAATGCCGAGGTCGGAGATCGCGCCAACGACAGTCTGCGTGTCAATGGTCGCGACCTGCGCTGCAAGGTTGTCGGTGAGGGTGGCAATCTCGGTATGACCCAGCGCGGACGAATTGAGTTCTGTCTGCGCGGCGGAATCTGCAATACTGACTTTATTGATAATGCCGCCGGCGTGGACTGCTCAGATCACGAAGTGAATATCAAGATCCTGCTAAATAAAAAAGTGCGTGAAGGCAGCCTGTCTGAACAACAGCGCAACCATCTTTTGGCATCGATGACCGATGAGGTTGCCGAATTGGTTCTGGATAACAATCAGCGTCAAACTCAGGCAATCAGCCTGGCCTTGCATCGCAGTCAGCAGCAGTATGCCGAATATCAGCGCTTTATGAATTGGCTTTTAGACCGGGGTCAGTTGGATCCTGAACTGGAGTTTTTACCCGGCGACGAACAGCTCAACGATCGCCTAAGCCGCGGTGTGCCGGTCTGGACAAGACCGGAGCTGGCAGTGCTGGTCTGCTACGCAAAAGTCATGCTCAAAGAGGTATTGCAGGAGGCGGATCTGCTCGACGATCCGGTGTTGGCCGGGGCTTTAAGGCGGGCATTTCCTGCAACCTTGGTCGAGCGCAACGGATCTGATATTGCCACGCACCAGTTGCGTCGCGAGATAGCTGCCACGCAGTTGGCTAATGATATGGTCGACAGAGGTGGATTTACGTTCTTTTTCCGTCAGGTGGAGTCTACGGGTGCCAGTGCTGGTGAAATTGTTCGCGCCTTTGTTATCAGTCTAAATATTTTGGGTATCGACAAATTATGGCAGCAGATTGAGGACAGCGAGGATAGCCTGACTGCCGGGGTGCAGTTGGATCTGTTGCATATCCTTATGCGTCTGGTGCGCCGCTCTTCGCGCTGGCTGTTGCGCAACCGCCGTCTTAATTTGCATTGCAATGAAATGATCCAGGCCATGGGCAAGCCTATGGCACTTGTATTGAGCAGATTGCCGGATTTTCATGAGAAAGAATGGACCGAGCTGTGGAATAAAGAAAAAGCTCAGCTGATCGACTGTGGTGTTGAGGAGTCACTGGCTTCAACCCTTGCTGCAGCGGACAGCATGTTTATCAGTGTTGGCACTGTCGATATGGCGCTGCGACTTCAGCAGCCTGTGGAGCTGGTTGCCCGACTGGCCTTTAAACTTGGCGAGGATCTGTCCCTGGACTGGTTTATGTCACAGATTGTCGCTCTGCAGCCGAAAAATCGCTGGCAGGATTTAGCTCGTGAGTCCTATGTCGATGATCTGGAGAGCCAGCGCCGCCAGTTGGCAACCTGCTTGCTCGAGGGTCATGACGGCGATGATATAGAGCAACTGTTTGCCAGGTGGCAAACTCAGCAGTCCCAGTTGATTGCTCGCTGGAAGGCAATGGTAGTTGAATTGCGTCTTGGCGCGCCTGACTTTGCCATGGTTTCTGTAGCGCTGCGGGAATTGTTGGATCTGGTGCAGTCTTCGGTGGATGCCATGCGATCCGAGATTGAAGGGCGTGACTCTATAAAAACCAACAAAAGTGAATAACAGTCAAAAGCAGCCCCGATAACTCTGCTAACGGCTGAAATGCTAATCGCTACAGTGCTTATCCGGATTTTTCGACTGAGCAAGTTGACGAGAGAGCTGAGCATAAATCAATGCGCATAAAAAAGGCCGCAACTGCACATGAGTTGCGGCCTTGGTGTTGGCCCATCACAAATATCAAAGTTTGCTGAGCCGGAAGCGGGACTTATCCCGCTTAATTCTGTGTTTGTCGATGTTGCGGGCATACCCCGCAAAGTGGAGTTACTTGTTTACATTAAAAGCGTGTTATAAGTTGGCCGCTTTCTGTTGAAAGCTGGCCTGATTAAATCCATTCCAATAATCCACTCGGCCCTCGCGCCAACCCCGTGTCCAGTGGTAGGCCATTGTGGTGTTTTCCTGGTAGGGAATAACAGAGAGAGAGCGTCCCTGGGTAGCGGCCTGATAGCCTTTTACAAATGAACGGTGTTGTGGATCTCTTTTATGTTTTTTCACTTATATCTCCTAACGGTTGATGTAGGAAACCGACACTCAGCTTGAAAAACATGCTGAGAGCAGTTTTTATCAAACAAATTTGTGTAAAGAGCGATAGAATGAGCGCGTTCTTTAGCGCTGGCTATAGTTCAGCAAATTCTGCCGACCCTGTCGAAGATTTTGTTAATCTATACAGCGCGCGTTTTAATCCTGAAAGTAATAAAAGGATCCTATTTGTGTCATCAAATTCGCTGGAGCAGGCCTGGCTAGCTACCTGTCCCAAAGGGCTCGAGCAATTACTCGCCCAGGAGTTACAGGACCTCGGTGCCAAGAGCACCAAAGAGACCGTCGCCGCAGTGCACTTTTATGGTCCGCGGGAATTGGCCTATCGCGCCTGCCTGTGGTCGCGCCTCGCCAACCGGGTGCTGATGCCCCTGCACCAATTTATGCTTAATGAGACCGACCAGCTCTATCAGGAATGTCTGGATATTCCCTGGGAAGCACATTTCGGTGCAGCACAGACCATTGCTATCGACTTTATTGGTACCTCGCGGCTCATTGATAACACCATGTATGGCTCGCAGCGGGTAAAGGATGCGATTGTTGACCGTATCCGGCGCGAAGAGGGTGAGCGGCCCAGTGTAGATACCAGAAATCCTGATATTCGAATTCAGGTGCGCCAGCACAAGGGGCAGGTCACTGTCTCTCTTGATATCTCTGGTGAGAGCCTGCACCGTCGCGGTTACAGAACCGGGCAGGGCAGTGCGCCAATCAAAGAGAATCTTGCCGCTGCGCTACTGTTGCGTGCGGGCTGGCCGCAGATGATGAAAAACGGTGCGGCACTTCTCGACCCCATGTGTGGTAGTGCAACCTTGATTATTGAAGGTGCGATGATGGCGGCAGATATCGCCCCGGGCCTGCTGCGTGAGCGCTATGGCTTCAGCGACTGGAAGCAGCATGATCTGGAACTCTGGCAGAGAGTTGTCGATGAGGCTGAGCAGCGCAAGGCTGACGGACTGGAAGCGCTGGCACTGGATTTTCGCGGTTACGATGCCAACCCGCGAGTGCTTGAATTTGCCACATTGAATATTGAAAAAGCCGGACTGGATGAACATATCCGTCTCGCCCATAAGCCTCTAGATCAGTTTGGCAAGGCAACGGCTGACTATGGCCTGCTAATTACCAATCCACCCTACGGCGAGCGTCTCGGTGATGTGGATGGCCTGATTCCCATCTACCAAAAGCTTGGGGCAGTGCTGCAAAAGAACTTTCAGGGCTGGAAGGCCGGAATCTTTACCGGCAATGTCGAATTGGGTCGCGAGACTGATTTGACGCCGACTAAACAGTACAAATTCTACAATGGCACCATAGCCTGCAAACTGTTGATCTTTGAAGATATGACCTCGCGATCGGCAAAGATTGAAGAGCGCCTGAATACACCTGCGCCCGCCCAGGTATTGACCGAGGGTGCCAAGATGGTGCTCAACCGCTTGATCAAAAACCAGCGCAGGCTCAACAAGTGGTTAAATAAAACCGATACCAGCTGCTATCGCCTCTATGATGCCGATATTCCCGAATATGCAGTGGCCATCGATATTTATGAAGACGCAGTGCATGTTCAGGAATATGCGCCGCCAGGTACCATTGATGATCGCCTGGCCCGGGAGCGCTTTGCCGAGGTTAAGCAGGCGGTTAAGGAGTTTGCCTCGGAAGTCGACGGTCAGATTCACTACAAAGAGCGCCGCCGCCAAAAAGGAGATAGTCAGTACCAGCGATTTAATCAAGGATCCAGTGACACCATGATTGTCTACGAGGGCAGGGCGCAGTTTGAGGCTAACCTATCAGACTATCTGGATACCGGGCTATTTCTTGACCACCGCCCGGTGCGGCGAATGGTTGCCGATCTGGCCAGAGGCAAGAGTCTGTTAAATCTGTTCTGTTACACCGCAGCGGTCTCCGTGCAGGCTGCTCTCGGTGGCGCCAGTCGTACCCTGAGTATCGATATGTCCAATACCTATTTAGATTGGGCGCAGCGCAATTTCGATTTAAATAAACTCAGTGAAAAAAATCACCATCTGCTGCGCGCAGACTGCCTGAAATGGCTGCAGACGGATGGCGAAAAGTTCGATGTTATTTTTCTCGATCCACCGACTTTCTCAAATTCGAAAAAGATGGATTCGGTACTGGATATACAGCGTGATCACGGCGAGCTGATTCGCAACTCCATGGCCAAACTCGCTGACGATGGCGTATTGATTTTCTCCAATAACTTCCGCAAATTTAAGATGGATGAGCTGACCCTGCGCCAGTTTAATTGTGAGAATATTACTCCCCAGACACTGGATATGGATTTTGAGCGCAATCCCCGTATTCACAATGTCTGGAAGATCACTAGGCGCAGCAGTTTTGGCTAATCGGTTAACCATCTACAGCGGCCCTAACTGCCATCTATGTGAGCAGGCCAAGATGATTCTCTATCCGCTGTTAGCAGAAAAGGGTTGGGATCTTTTTGAGGTCAATATTCAGGATAGTGAGGCTCTTAAGGAAAAGTACGCTATTCGAATTCCGGTTGTCGCACTGCCCAATGGCGATGAAAAGGGCTGGCCGTTTACCGCTGCGCAGATTGGTCGGATGATCGATAGCTGTTCCTAAGGGTTAAACTGCGCCACATACCTGTCCAGCGCATTGGCAAACTCCATACGATCACGCTGGGTCAATGGCGGCGGTCCGCCGCCAACCTGCACACCGCTGCTGCGCATACTGTCCATAAAATCACGCATATTCAGCCGCGCTTTAATGTTCGCTTTGTTGTAAAGCTCACCACGTGGATTTAGCGCCTTGCCGCCCTTGTCAATTACCTCCGAGGCCAGGGGAATATCCGCAGTAATCACCAGGTCATCTTTTTCCACCAGCTGGACTATATGATCATCAGCTACATCAAAACCCGAGCTGACTTGAATGGATCGTACACTGGGAATTCGCGGGGTTGAGAGTGGCTGGTTGGCAACCAAAATCAGTTCAATACCGGTGCGCTGTGATGCCCGGTAGAGAATATCCTTGATCACAGTCGGGCATGCATCGGCATCTACATAAATTTTCACAGGCTTTCTCGGCTATTTATTAATGGCGCTGTTATAGGGTTCTTGGGATCCAATTGCAACCTTTGCTTTATTCGCCAAGGGGTGGGCTTGTAACTCATTGCATACAGAGTAAAATGGCGCGCTTATTCAAATAAACTCAAGTGGCCCCTGGTATGGGTCACCACTGAAAAAGGAAAGCATTATGCCTGCCATTACATTGCCTGACGGCTCCCAACGTATTTTCGAAAATCCTGTTTCTGTGGCCGATGTCGCCGCCGATATTGGCGCTGGTCTAGCCAAAGCGACCCTTGCCGGTGTAGTTGACGGTGATGTGGTTGATGCCTCCTTTGTCATGGAGAAGGATTCGACTCTGGCAATTGTTACTGATCGCTCCGATGAAGCCCTAGATATTATCCGTCACTCCTCGGCTCACTTGCTGGCGATGGCGGTAAAACAGCTGTTCCCCACGGCACAGGTGACTATTGGCCCGGTGATAGAAGACGGTTTCTATTACGACTTTGCCTTTGAGCGCGCCTTTACGCCGGAAGATCTCGAGGCTATCGAAGCGCGTATGGCCGAGTTGGTTAAAGCCGATCACAGCATTGCTCGCGAAGAGTGGGATCGCGATGAGGCGGTGGAATTCTTCAAAAGCATTGGTGAAGTATACAAGGCCGAGATTATTGCCAGCATTCCTGCCGGTGAGCCGATTGGTCTCTATCGCCAGGGTGATTTTATTGATCTCTGCCGCGGCCCCCATGTCCCGTCCACGGCTAAGCTGCCTGCCTTTAAGTTGACTAAGGTTGCCGGTGCCTACTGGCGTGGCGACAGCGACAATGAAATGTTGCAGCGTATTTACGGTACAGCCTGGACTAATAAGAAAGAGCTTAAAGCCTATATCAATCGTCTCGCCGAAGCCGAAAAGCGCGATCACCGCAAGATTAATAAGAAGCTCGACTTCTACCATATGCAGGAAGAAGCGCCGGGTTCAATTTTTTGGCATCCGAAAGGCTGGAGTGTTTATAACACCATCGAACAATATATGCGCAACAAACAGCGCGAACAGGGTTATCAGGAAATTAAAACCCCGCAGATTGTCGATATCAGCCTCTGGGAAAAATCTGGTCACGCCGATAAGTTTGGCGACGATATGTTTAGCCTGCAGACGGAAGATCGCAGCTATGCGGTAAAGCCAATGAACTGCCCCTGTCATGTGCAGGTATTTAACCAGGGTTTAAAAAGCTACAGAGACTTGCCCTTAAGGCTGGCTGAGTTTGGCTCCTGTCACCGCAATGAGCCGTCCGGTTCACTGCACGGCATTATGCGCGTGCGCTCATTTACTCAGGATGACGCTCATATTTTTTGTGCTGAAGATCAGATTCAGTCAGAGGTAGCGCAGTTTATTGATTTTCTGCATGAGGTTTATGCCGACTTTGGTTTTGCCGAAATTATCTATCGCCTCTCTACTCGCCCCGAACAGCGAGTTGGTTCTGATCAAGATTGGGATCGTGCAGAGAAAGCCCTGGGTGATGCACTGGATGCCAAAGATCTGCCCTGGCAAGAGTTGCCGGGCGAAGGTGCATTCTACGGGCCGAAGATTGAGTTCTCTCTAAAAGACTGTATTGGTCGAGTCTGGCAGCTGGGTACGGTTCAGGTGGACTTCTCCATGCCCGGTCGTCTCGATGCACAGTATGTAGCCGAAGATGGCAGTCGCCAGGTTCCGGTAATGTTACACCGGGCGATTCTGGGTTCCTTTGAGCGTTTTATTGGTATTTTGATCGAGCATTATGAAGGTGCATTGCCTTTCTGGCTGGCGCCGGAACAGGCGGTTGTAATGAATATTACCGATTCCCAGGCCGATTATGCGCAAGAAGTTGCTAAATCACTGCAAAATAAGGGATTTAGGGTCAATTGTGACTTGAGAAACGAGAAGATCGGCTTTAAAATCCGCGGTCACTCAATGCAGCGAGTCCCTTACATTCTCGTTGTTGGTGATAAAGAAATAGAATCGCGCTCAGTGGCGGTCCGAACTCGGGATGGCAAAGACCTTGGCAGTCTACCTTTGGAACAGGTGGCAGCCATGTTTACCGAGGAACAGGAGCGACGTGGGCAAACTAGTGTTGAAGCGGAGTAAAGCTTATTAAAAAAGGCAGCAAGCGGGCGCGTCTCAATGACGATATTACGTCCCCGGAAGTACGATTGGTAGGATCAGACGGTAGCCAGGTTGGCGTGGTTAGCCTGGAGACAGCCCTTGAGGCGGCCCAGAAGGAGACTCTGGACCTGGTTGAAATCTCACCGGATGCTCAGCCTCCAGTCTGTAAGATTATGGATTATGGCAAGCATGTCTTTGATATTAAGAAGAAAGTCGCCCTGCAAAAGAAAAAGCAGAAGCAGACACAGGTAAAAGAAATGAAGTTTCGCCCGGGTACAGACCAGGGTGATTACGACATCAAGTTACGTAATTTAGTACGTTTCTTGGAAAATGGTGATAAAGCTAAAATCAGCCTGCGTTTTCGCGGTCGTGAAATGGCTCACCAACAGCTCGGTATGGATATGATGAAACGCATTGAGGCGGATCTCGAAGAGCTGGCACAAGTGGAACAATACCCCAAGATGGAAGGTCGTCAAATGATCATGGTGTTGTCCCCACGCAGCAAGAAGAAGTAATTAGTCGATCCGCGTTCAGCCACATGTTTTTGGCAGGCTGTCCGGACGTCTCTTCTTGTCTATTAACCAAAATCTCAACTGGAGAATAGAAATGCCAAAAGCGAAAGCACACAGTGGAGCTGCAAAACGCTTCAAAAAAACGGCTGCAGGCTACAAGCACAAGCACCAGCACAAAAGCCACATTCTTACCAAAATGACTACCAAGCGTAAGCGTCAACTTCGTGGAACCAGCATCGTCAGTGATGCAGATGTCCCACGCGTTAACCGCATGCTGCGTAGTTCACTTTAATAACTGATTGGTAGGAGACTAAAATGGCTAGAGTAAAACGTGGTGTAGAAGCACGCCGTCGTCACAAAAAAATCCTCAAGCAGGCAAAAGGTTATTACGGCGCACGCAGTCGTGTATACCGAGTTGCTGCCCAGGCAGTTACTAAAGCAGGTCAATACGCATACCGTGACCGTCGCGCCAAAAAGCGCACTTTCCGCAGACTGTGGATTGCCCGAATCAATGCTCAATCTCGTGCAGAGGGTCTGTCATACAGCCGTCTGATCAACGGTCTGAGCAAGGCAGGCATTACGCTTGACCGCCGTGTACTCGCCGACTTGGCAGTTCACGACAAAGCAGCCTTTGGTGCAGTAGTAAATCAGGCCAAAGCTGCCCTAGCTTAAACAGCGCACTACCTGCTCGCGCAGGGGTTTAGAAGCTAACCGAATAGGGAAGGGGCTATTGCTCTTTCCCTATTTTTTTATCAGTAATAAGATAGCCAACACAGAAAAATGTGGTGACCCATAATGATTGAACTGGAACAGATTGCCAGTCGTGCCGAAGCCGCGATTGCAGCGGCCACCGAATTGTCGGTGCTCGATGACCTGCGTATTGAGTACCTCGGCAAAAAGGGCAAAGTGACCGGCCTGCTAAAGGGGCTGGGCGCACTTTCCAATGAAGAGCGGCCGGCTGCAGGTGCCAAGATTAACGAAGTAAAGCAGTCACTGCAGGCTAAAATCAACCAGCAAAAAGAACAGCTAGAGAGTGTTGCCCTGGACGCCAAGCTGGCCGGTGAGACCATTGATGTAACTCTGCCGGGCCGTGCTGAGGAGATTGGTGGACTGCATCCGGTGACTCGCACCATGGAGCGTATCGAAGCTTTTTTTGCGCGTATTGGCTACGATGTGGAAACCGGTCCGGAAATCGAAGATGACTACCACAACTTTGAAGCGCTAAATATTCCCAGTCACCATCCGGCTCGTGCCATGCACGATACTTTTTATATAGATCCAAGCACTGTGCTGCGCACACACACCTCACCGGTACAGGTGCGCACCATGGAGAAACAGCCGCCGCCGATTCGCATTATCTGTCCCGGTCGTGTCTATCGCTGTGATTCCGATATCACCCACACACCAATGTTTCACCAGGTTGAAGGTCTGGTGATCGATAAAGATATTAGCTTTGCCGATCTTAAAGGGGTGATCGATCAATTCCTTAAAGCATTTTTCGAAGCGGACCTGCCAGTGCGCTTTCGGCCCTCATATTTTCCGTTCACTGAGCCCTCTGCCGAGGTGGATATCCAGTGCACCAACTGTTCCGGTGAGGGCTGTCGTATCTGTAGCCACACAGGTTGGCTGGAAGTGATGGGCTGCGGCATGGTTCATCCCAATGTCTTCGAGAGCTGTAATGTTGATACCGACCAGTACACCGGCTTTGCCTTTGGTATGGGTGTCGAGCGTCTGGCAATGCTGCGTTATGGCGTCAATGATCTGCGATTGTTTTTCGAAAACGATCTGCGCTTTCTCAAACAATTTTAAACTGGGGTAACCAATGAAATTTAGTGAATCCTGGTTGCGACAATCAGTAAATCCATCAATCTCAACAGCGGATCTGGTTGCCCAGATCACCATGGCCGGTCTTGAAGTGGATGCCGTTGAACCTGCTGCGCCAACAATATCTGGCGTAGTAGTCGGTGAGATTATCTCTGTCGAGCAGCACCCGGATGCGGACAAACTGCGTGTCTGTCGGGTTGCAGGCGGTAAAGCCAGTGAAACCATTCAGGTTGTCTGTGGTGCACCCAACGCTCGCCCTGGTATTAAAGTGCCATTCGCCACCGTAGGTGCCAAACTCCCCGGTGACTTTAAAATTAAAAAGGCCAAGCTCAGAGGTGTTGAATCCTTTGGTATGCTCTGTGCCCAGACTGAGCTGCAGCTCGGTGATGATGATGATGGTCTCTGGGAGCTGCCCGCAGAGGCAACGGTTGGCGCCGACCTTATTGACTACCTGGATCTCGACGACAATCTTATCGATGTAGACCTGACGCCAAATCGCGGTGACTGTCTTAGCATCCGTGGACTGGCGCGCGAGGTAGGTGTGCTCAATAAAGTCGAAGTAACCCAGCAGGCCTGCACCCCGGTGCCGGCAACAATTAACGATACTGTAAACATTACTCTCGAGGCGCCAGATGCCTGTGCGCGCTATGTGGGTAGAGTTATTCGCGGTCTTGATCTCAGCCAGCCAACACCTCAGTGGATGCAGGAAAAACTGCGCCGCAGTGGTATTCGCAGCCTTGCTCCCGCGGTAGATGTCACCAACTATGTACTTCTGGAGTTGGGACAACCTATGCACGCCTTTGATCTGTCAAAAATCGATGGCGACATCACTGTGCGTATGGCCCGCGATGAAAAGTTAAAGCTCCTCGATGATTCCGAAGTTGTCGTCGACAGCGAGACACTGGTTATTGCCGACCAGAGCAAAGCATTGGCCATGGCCGGTATTATGGGCGGTGATCAATCTGCTGTGGGCGATAATACCACTGATATCCTTTTTGAAAGCGCCTGGTTTAATCCTCTGGCGATTGCCGGTAAGGCGCGTAACTATGGCAAGCATACAGACTCCTCCCATCGCTTTGAGCGCGGAGTTGATTCACGCCTTCAGGTTGCTGCCATAGAGCGCGCTACAGCCCTGATGCTGGAGATCTGTGGTGGCCAGGCTGGACCAGTGGTAATCGAAGAGTCCGCCCAGCACCTGCCGCAGCCGGCGACTATTACCCTGCGCGACCAGCGACTCACTCAGCAGTTGGGTGTCGCGATAGAAGCTGCAGAAGTGGACGATATGTTGAGCCGTCTCGGTCTGAGCTTTGTCGAGCGCGATGATTCAGGCTCCACCTGGGTTGCTCCCAGTTGGCGTTTTGACCTGACTATCGAGCAGGATTTGGTCGAAGAAGTGGCGCGAATATATGGCTACAATAATCTGCCCACCTCAACGCCGACCATGGCCCTTGAGCTGCAAGCTGATGCGGAAGTCCAGCAGGGCTTAAATCCCTTTAGGCGTCAGCTGATCGCAAGTGGCTACCAGGAAGCCATTACCTACAGTTTTGTTGACCCCGAACTGCAAAAGCTAATTGATCCCGAGATAGCCCCGGTGGCACTGGCCAACCCAATCTCAGCGGATATGGCGGTGATGCGCACTAGTCTGTGGACAGGCCTGTTATCCACAGCGATTTATAACCTCAATCGCCAGCAGAGCCGCGTTAGAATTTTTGAGGCAGGGCAGTGCTTTGTTCCCGCTAAAGCGGACAGTGCCGATAACTCGCTATCACAGAATATGGCCCTTGCCGGATTGATCTGTGGTTCGAGAACTCCAACTGGCTGGACAGCCAGTAAAGAGAAGGTCGATTTCTTTGATATTAAGGGCCACCTCGAGGAGGTTCTAGCCCATACAGGGTTGTCGGAGCAGTTCAGTTATGCAGCCGCCTCACACTCCGCACTACACCCAGGTCAGTCCGCTCGAGTGCTGCGCAACGGTCAACATATTGGTTGGATAGGGCAGTTGCATCCAAAGCTTCAGGCGCAGTTGGATATCAGTACAGCGGTTTACCTGTTCCAGGTAGATGTGGATATGATCACCGAAAGCAAGTTGCCAGCCTTTAAAGAGGTCAGTAAGTTTCCCGAGGTTCGTCGCGATCTGGCATTTTTTGTCGATACCGCAGTCACCTCAGCAGAGCTGCTTGACGAGGCGCGAACAGCCGCAGGCGAGCATTTGTCTCATTTAAAGTTATTTGATGTTTATCACAGCAAAGATGTTGAAAACAAAGGTAAAAGTCTTGCTCTAGGCTTGACGTTTCAGCACAGTTCACGCACTCTTGCCGATGACGAGATTAACGCTGCGGTGGATCGTGTTGTTTCACAGCTCGAGTCAAAGTTTAAGGCCGCGCTCAGGGGCTGATCCAGCGGCGGTCAAAACCTGATAATAAAGTTAGGAACGGGTATATGGGTGCACTGACAAAAGCTGATCTGGCAGAAATGTTGTTTGATGAACTTGGACTTAACAAGCGTGAGGCCAAGGAAATCGTCGAGATGTTCTACAGTGAAATTTGTACAGCTCTGGAAAACAATGACCAGGTCAAATTATCCGGGTTTGGCAATTTTGAGCTGCGCGATAAAAACAGCCGACCAGGTAGAAACCCAAAAACCGGTGAAGAAATCCCCATCTCTGCAAGACGAGTAGTGACCTTTAAACCAGGCCAGAAACTCAAGGCAAGGGTAGAGAACTATGCTGGAACCAAGTAATAACAACGAACTTCCCGCGATACCTGGAAAACGTTATTTTACCATTGGTGAAGTAGCTGAACTCTGCGCTGTAAAGCCTCATGTATTGCGTTACTGGGAACAGGAATTTCCTACTCTCAATCCAGTTAAGCGCCGTGGCAACCGCCGCTATTATCAGCGCGAAGACGTCGTTCTGATTCGCCAGATACGTTCACTGCTCTACGAGCACGGCTTTACCATTGGCGGCGCACGCCAGCGTATAGAGGGCGAAGTAGCCAAGCAAGAGCAAACCCCCTACAAACAATTAATTGACCAGACCATTGTCGAGTTGGAAGGCCTTCTCGAGATGCTCGACAAACGCTAATCAGGGTACCTGTAGCGGTTGCAAATACAGTTATTGTCTGTATGATTGCGCCACTCTTATCGGGGCGTAGCGCAGCCTGGTAGCGCACTACACTGGGGGTGTAGTGGTCGCAGGTTCAAATCCTGCCGTCCCGACCAATTAATAAAAAAGGCCACCCTTGGGTGGCCTTTTTTATTAACCGCCGACACGGCGGATTTTGAGGGTTAAAGCGCCCAGGTTCACCAATTACGCCTGCGGCGGAATTGGAACAAGGCGAGCAGCGACGCAGCCCCGGAGGGGTTGGCAACAAACTTCAGTTTGTTGGGAATTAAATCCTGCCGTTTACTCTCAGTATTGCTACTAAACATCAAGGGTACAGTTTCATCCGCCAAGTAGCTCATCAAGCTATCTCTCACAGGGGCTCGAGATGATAGCCTTTGGGCAAGCCGCAAATTACAGCGAAGCACTTACCGTCAGCCATAGCTTCTCTGTATCCACCTTATTAAATGAGCTGTCTCCGTCAGAGTAGTTGGCATATTTGAGGCTTAGTCCGTAGTTGCCAATCTTGGTGCTGGCAAACAATCCAAACTCGCTGCCTAAATCATCGTCGCCACTTAGATTATCGGTGTCTGATTTAAAATCATGGTAGACCGCTAACAGCTTTATACCAGCCAATTTGGCGCCCGCTGAGAAGTAAATATCCCTCACCCCCTCGTCAGGTGTAGCGAGAAACTGATCACTCCAGCCCTGAAACGCATGCCCGGTTGCTAGTGGTGTGGCAAAACCATAGTTGCCGTCGTCACTCTGTAGGCTTTCAAAGCCTAGGGAAAAAGTCAGGTTGTCGACGTCGAGACTGGCCTCTGCCATCAGATAATCCGCATCAAATTCAGTGCCATTGGCCAGCTCTTGTTCCTGGGTTGCATATTCAATTTGGTAACCAAGACCTTCTGTATTACCGCTAAAACGCAGTCCGTAGGTGTCGTATTGCGTATCACTCTGTTTCTCGTCGAGAAGATAGCTGTAGAACACCAGACTGCCGGCACTCCAGCCGCTGTAATTGATATTCAGAAGATCCGTGCTGCTATCTGTGTCGCTTACATAAGGGTCGTCTTCGCCAAAGATGCGGTTGACATTGTTGATGTACGCATAGAAAACCTGAGTGTCACATTTGCACTTATGGCTGATTGAGAAGGCGTCGAAGGTCTGTTCGTTTTGACGAAACCCAACGCCACCGACAAAACGCTGGTTATCCAGAAGTATTCTCTGGCGTCCATATTTGCCTGTGGTGTTGCCATAGGTATAGCTGAGATATGCCTGATTGACTTCGGTGCCCTCAGGGTCGGCAATAATCGCTTTCCCGGGGAAGTTACCAGTATTCTTTAAGCCTGCACTGGTAGGGTAATTATTGCCATCCAGTTCAGTAATATTATCCATTTCGAGAAATGCTCTAAAACCATTGTAACTTGCAGTTTTGTAATTGAGTCGGGTTCTAAGCGTTAAGGCATTGGCTTCGTCATTGCTGGGATTATCCACGTCGACATCCTCGTGGCGCAGGCGAAAACTCAATTTGGCGCTGCCATTTTTAATGGCATCCTGCAGGTTGTTGGCAGTGCTGGCAGTTTCGGCTGCGTTGACTGTTGTGATAGAGGTTGCTGCCAAGACCAGAGTAGCGAGAGTCGGGGCGAATAATTTAGGGGTTAATATTTGCCTGGTTTTACGCATGATAATTTCCTTTCATCATTTTAGTTTACTAAACAGGTTAAGAAGTTTTTTAAGCTGTTTTTAAAATCAATGGCTATAGGGTAGGCTGAACGGTGGCGTGAAATATTGACCTGAATCAAGGCTGATCAAAGGCTACCCCTACTGTGATAGGCATACTTGTTTTGGGTAGGGCAGCCGAGATTTTTTTGGATAGAGAGAACGTCTTTTAACTCTCTGTTAGATCTCCTCAAGAAAGTTATGGGTTTTGGCGTAGCGGATACGCTGGCGCAGGCGATCTGATTTATTGGCAAAGAACATTGCGGTCATACACAGGGCCAAAACACCGTAGAGCAGCATAAAAGCGGCGCTGTGAATGCCGATAGCGTCCTCGGCAAGACCAAAGGCAATCGGCAGTGTACAGCCGCCTAGAGCACCGATAGCGGCGACAAAACCACCGACGCTGCCCATCTGCTCGGGATAGTAATCGTGGATGGTTTTATAGACACTGGCGCGGCCGAATCCCTGGGCAATACCAATAATAAAAATCAGGCCGGTAAATAACCAAATATTGATTTCAATGGTCAGGCGAACATCTTTGTCGATTCCGTGAATAGTCATGGTAGTGGGGGGATAGCTGAGGAAAAACAGACACACCAGACAGATCCAGAAGACCGTCCAGTTGACTGCGCGACCGCCGTAGCGGTCGGCAAACCAGCCACCCAGAGCGCGCACCATGCTGGAGGTGGCAACAAAAAACAGGGTGAAGGCCATAGCCTGTTCAATACTCAGTTGATAGGCGTTGATGTAGTACTGAGGCAGCCACATGATCAGCGCTAAAAAACTGCCAAAAACAAAAAAATAATAGAGACCAAAGCGCCATACCTGCAGATGGCCAAGATCCCGGAGGTTGCTGGCTAGGGATTGCAGATTGCCCACAGGCGTTGCCTTTGGGCTAGCAGAGGGTGCCAGCCAGGCAAACATCAGAGCGGTTATTAACAGTCCAGCGGCATAACTGGGTCCCAGAGTTTGCCAGCCCCAATGCTCAATGATTTGCGGGGCTACAGCTAATGTGATGGCAGCGCCGGCATTGCCAGCACCAAAGATGCCCATCGCCGTGCCCTGGCTATTGCGTGTAAACCAGTCATTGATATAGCGAATACCAATGGCAAATGAGGCACCGCTAATCCCTATCCACAGGCCCAGCCACAGGTAGTGATTGAGGCTGGATATCATTGGCAGTATCAGCAGGGCGGGAATCGTAGCCAACATTTGCCCGGTAAAAATATGCTTGGGGTTGTAGCGGTCGGCTAGAATACCCAAAGGTATTCTAGCCACTGCGCCAGTCAGCATAGGGGCGGCAAATACAATGCCGAGCCTGGTGGCACTAAGCTGCATACTGTGCTGTAACTCCAGCCCAATAACCGCATAGAGAATCCATACGGCAAAGTTGGCAGCAAAGGCAATGGTTGCCATACTCAGTGCGCAGCTGGCACCTGGTATTACACTGTCCCTGTTCACTGTGAATTGCCTCCTTACCGGCAGTGTTAAAGGCTACTTTAAAGAATCATCCCCGCAGCGGCTATCAGCTACCTCTCTTAATTTTTTTGTCAGTTTCACCCTACTTAAATAGGGGTACAGCGCCACTGATATCGGGCTTTTGCTGTGGGTTTGGGATTTCAATGTAGGTAGTTGTATATGCTTCACAGTAAGTTCCTGTAACTACAAAGCCAAAGACATTTGATGCATATCAAACCCCTTGCCGGAGAATCGTTCGAGACTGTACGGGATCTTTTTCGTTATGGCTTGCCGGAGGCATCTATGTCTATAGAACACTCACCTGCAGAATCCACTGCTTCTGCAACAGGAATAAATCTGTTTAAGCTGACCGACCCCAAAATCAAGACCCTGCATATCACTTGGTTTGCATTTTTCCTAACCTTTATGGTGTGGTTTAACCATGCACCACTGCTGGTTTTTATCAAAGAGGCTTTTGATCTGAGTTCCCAGCAGATTAAAGCGCTGATGATCCTCAACGTCGCATTGACAATTCCCGCGCGTATTCTGATTGGAATCCTTGTGGACAAGATTGGGCCGCGAAAAGTTTACAGTGGCCTGCTGATAACCAGCGGGTTTATCTGTATTGCCTTCGCCTTCTCCCAGACCTACCAGCAGTTAGCTCTGATACGCTTTTTAATGGGCTTTGTCGGCGCTGGTTTTGTGATTGGTATTCGTATGGTCGGTGAATGGTTTCCCCACAAGTCCGTAGGTATTGCCGAGGGTATTTACGGCGGTTGGGGCAATTTTGGCTCCGCGGCATCGGCGATGTTGCTGCCAACGCTGGCGATGATTTACGGGGGTGAGGACGGCTGGCGCTACGCCATTGCCACAACAGGGCTTATCGCTGGTTTATACGGTATTTTTTACTATCGTGTTGCCCGCAATACACCCAAGGGTTCGACTTATTTTAAACCGAAAAAGTCCGGCGGTCTGGAAGTTACTAGCCGCAGGGATCTGTATTTCTATCTGCTGATGAATATCCCCATGTATATAGCTCTGGCCGTGCTTTCGTGGAAACTCTCACCCTCAGGTGTAGGGCTGTTAAGCAGCAATATTATGTACGCTATCTGGCTGGTTCTGATTGTGCTGTTTGCCTATCAATGCCAAAAGATCTGGCATGTAAACTGCGAGCACCTAACCCATGGTGTTCCAGAACAGGATAAATACAAGTTCAAGCAGGTAGCTATTCTCAACTGGGCCTATTTTGTCACCTTTGGTTCCGAGCTGGCAGTGGTTTCAATGTTGCCGTTATTTTTCCTCGAGACCTTCGATAGCCTGGATCCGGTTAAGGCCGGCCTGCTGGCTTCCGGTTTTGCGGTGATGAATCTGATAGCCCGACCCACTGGTGGCTGGTTTTCCGATCACTTTGGTCGTCGCAAATCGCTGCTTATCCTGATTGGTGGACTGAGCTTGGGCTATGGCTTGTTATCGCAGATCAACAGTGGCTGGTGGATACCATTGGCGGTTATATCAACCATGGCCTGTTCTTTCTTTGTCCAGGCGGGCGAGGGTGCTGTTTTTGCCATAGTGCCACTAATCAAGCGCCGCATGACCGGGCAGATTGCCGGTATGACTGGTGCCTATGGCAATGTCGGTGCGGTGACCTACCTGACCATACTGAGCTTTGTCGACTACAGCACTTTCTTTATGCTGATCGGTGCCTCGGCACTTATTGTTTTTGCTATCGCCATGCTGCTCGAAGAGCCCAAGGGGCAGATCTCCGAGATTCTGCCGGATGGTACTGTGCATATGATCGATGTCGGCTAGTTAGCCCAGCCATTTTCTCGGACCGGGAGGCATATTGACTGAGTCACAACTGGATAGAAAGTTAATGCAAGGTTTGGACATTGCCTGCTTTTCTGAAGCTGGCATTAAACCGCTTAACGAGGATGCAGTCGGCTTCAAACAGCCGGCTGAGCCCTACACCCAGGAAAATAAGGGGACCAGTATCGCCCTTGCGGATGGTGTTTCAACGGCGGAGGCAGGTCGCGAGGCTAGTCAAACAGCCGTTCAGCGCTTCCTTGATGAGTATTATCAAACCCCGGATACCTGGTCAGTTTCCGGTAGTGGCGAGAAAATTCTTTCGACTATTAATCTGCGTCTGTTTCGCCAAAGTCATGAATTCACTGCCACCACCAAGGGCTACCTCTGCACCTTCAGCGCCGTGGTCATCAAAAGCCGCACCCTGCATTTTTTCCATGTTGGCGACAGTCGTATTTATCTACTTCGCGAGGGCCACCTCAAGCAGTTGACCACAGATCATATGGCGATTATTGATGATAATCGCACCTGCCTGTCCCGTGCCATAGGTATGGATAGCCGTCTTAATCTGGATTACGGGCACTGTGAAGTCAGGGTTGGTGATCGGCTGCTGTTGACCTCTGATGGTGTCCATGACTTTATCGATAGCGATCAACTGCAGCATTTATTGGCAGGCTACGGCAGTGCCAGTGAAATTATTACGCAAATCCAGGCGGCGGCGATCGCTGCAAAAACCAATGATAATCTCAGTGCCGCGGTAGTTATCGTCAAAAGCCTGCCCGAGACAAATCTCGAAGATTACAGTGCGCGATTGACCCGGCTGCCATTTCCGCCGGATTTGCGGGTCGGCATGAAGCTCGATGGCTATCGGATCATCCGAGAACTATTCGCCTCGAGTCGCAGCCAGCTCTATCTGGTACGCGATGAATTAAGTGCAGATAACCAGGATCGGGATTTTCAAGATAAATACTACGTGATGAAAACCCCCTCGCGAAATATTGAGGAAGACCTGAGTGCTATAGATCGGTTTATTCAGGAGGAGTGGATAGGGCGGCGCATTCATTCACCGCATGTCGTCAAAGTCATTCAGCAGCAACGTCGACGAACCGCGCTCTATTATCTGATGGAATATATCGATGGAATTGGTCTCGACAACTGGATAGCCGAGCATCAGCCGCCAAGCCCGAAGCAGAGCATCGCCCTGGTCAAGCAGATTGCCGAGGGGCTAAAGGTTTTTCATAGCAACGAGGCTATTCACCAGGACTTAAAGCCAGCCAATATTATGCTCACCAATCAGAGTATATTAGCTGGCGAACCACAGCTGATAATCGTCGACTTTGGCTCGGTGTATGTGGCCGGACTGGCTGAATTGCAACGGCCGCTTGTGCACGAGGGTGCGCTGGGAACAGCCAGCTATTCCGATCCGCTGTATCTATTGGGGCGCAATCCGGGATTTCAGGGCGATGTCTACGCTCTGGCTACGATTACCTATGAGATCTTTACCGGCAATCTCCCCTATGGTGAGGCGATTGACGAGTGCCGTACAGCTATTGACTATGACCGGCTGCGCTATAAAAGTGCCAGTCAATACAACCCAAAGATACCTCTGTGGTTTGATGGGGCGCTGGAGAAGGGCGTGGCCTTCGACCTGCAACAGCGCTACACGACTATCGACGAATTTATAACCGATATCACCCAGCCCAATCCGCTGTTTTTACAGCTTGATCCCGTGGTGGAAAAGAATGCCAGCAGTTTGACATTGTGGAAACTGTTGTCGGGGTTTTGGTTTTTAACCCTTCTGCTGGTGATCTATCTGTTTAGCCGTATCTAGATAACCTGTGAATAACGAATTGCTGTTTTAGGCTTTCTATTGGTCTGCTGGTTAACCTCTGTGTGCAAATAGGCATCAAAGATCATGCAGATAGCTCTTATCAAAAGTCGGCCAGATGGCGACACCTGAATTTCATGCTGATTAACACCAATCAATCCATCTGCAATCATTTGCTGAAGCTGCAAAAGCTCTGGTGCAAAGTATTCAAAAAATTCAATGCCATGCTGTTGTTCAAAAGCGTGAATATCGAGCCTGAAGTGGCAGATAAGCTGCATAATAACTTGCTTCCTGAGCAGATCGTCCCGATTCAGGAACAGGCCGCGGCTCAGCGGCAATATCCCCTTATCTATGGCGCGATTGTAGTCAGCAATTGCCTTGTGATTCTGTATCAGGCAATTGCCAATGGCGCTAATTGCCGAGACGCCAAAGGCCACCAGGTCACAGTTGCCATGGGTGGAGTAACCCTGAAAGTTGCGCTGCAATAAACCCTGCTGTTGGGCCAATACCAGGCTGTCGCTTGGCTTGGCAAAGTGATCCATGCCTATGTAGACATAACCTGCCTTGCAGAGGGCATCTATCGCCCATTGCAGCATCTGTAGTTTTTCCTCAGGCGACGGCAGACTGCACTGGTTAATCTTGAGCCGCTGGGTTTTAAACAGGTGCGGCATATGGGCGTAATTAAACAGCGATAGCCGATCAGGAGATAATTCAATAACCTGCTGCAATGTCGCTTTAATCGAGTCAATAGTCTGCAGGGGCAGCCCGTAAATGATATCCATACTGATGGAGTGGAACTGTTCAAGACGCGCGGCACTGATAAGTTCAGCGACCTGCTCGATACTGTTAAAGCGATTAACCGCCCGCTGCACTGCGGGATTAAAATCCTGTACACCCATGCTCAGGCGATTAAATCCCAAGTCGCGAAGAAGCGGAATTGTCGCCAACTCCATGCGACCTGGGTGAACCTCTATAGAGTAGTCGCCACTGTCATCATCAAGCAGTTGAAAATGGTTGCGGATTTCTGCCATCAGCTGGCGTTTCTGTATATCACTGATAAACGTTGGTGTACCGCCACCCCAGTGCAGCTGCTCAACTGTTCTTTTTTGCGGCATT
The DNA here is from genome assembly GCA_038150705.1 of Porticoccaceae bacterium. GTDB lineage: Bacteria > Pseudomonadota > Gammaproteobacteria > Pseudomonadales > Porticoccaceae > HTCC2207. Next base: position 74,437 of record JAYOUA010000001.1, read on the forward strand.
TTGCCTGCACGAGCCACCGAGTCACGACTGTGAAAAAGCTCGCTATGCAGAGCCATCTCTCTGGACAGTCGGGCTAGGTAGGGCTGTGCTTGGTTTTTATTGGCGGTAATAATTTTGTTGCAGGCGCAGTAATAACAGACGGTATCGCAAAATGGGATATGCAAATATAGTGATAGCGGCGCCTGTCTGGCACTGCTTTGTTGCAGGGATTGAACCAGTTGTGCCTGGTTAAATGCGTCGTTCAGCTGCGGTGCAGTAGGGTAGGAGGTATAGCGCGGGCCGGCAATATTATAGGTTTGAACAAGTTGCGGATCCCAGAGGGGGGTGGGGTTTGATTTGTTAGCCATTATGTTGGTTAATCATCCATACTGCAGCTTCGACTCTTGAGCGCAGCTCGAGTTTTTTCAGAATATGTTTGACGTGAACCTTAACGGTGCCATCGGAAATACCCAGCTCCCGGGCAATTAATTTATTACTCAGACCGCGAGCTATCTGCTTGAGAATATCCTGTTCCCGGCTGGTCAGTTTGGCGAGCATGCTGGATCGGTTGTTATCCCCTTTGCGGATAGCCCCGGCGAGAATATGGGTGATTTTTTCACTGACAACCATCTTGCCAATCGCTGCCTGTTTAATTTTTTCAAGTATATCTTCGGGATCCATATCCTTGAGCAGATAGCCGTCGGCACCGTAGGTTATGGCGCAGACCACATCCTCATCATTGTCAGAAACCGTGAGAATAATAATTCGCCCGTTGACCTGGACCCCACGCAGGGCTCTGAGGGTCTCTAGTCCATCCATGCCCTGCATATTTAGGTCAAGCAGAATCAGATCAGGATCCAACTCAATAGCCAGAGCCAGAGCATCCTTGCCATTATCGGTTTCAGCCACTATCTGCAGGCTGTCATCGAGATCGACAAGTTGCGCGAGCCCCTTGCGCAGAAGCGGATGATCGTCCACCAATAAAAGCGTCGCTGGCTTTACAGACGGGGTTTTAGTCTCCCTGTTGTCGGGAATTGGTTTCTTATTTGCGGGTATAGAAATAGCACTTTGATCAGTCATGTTTTTTCCAAAAAGAGAGTTCTAACCCTGTCGAACTTTGGTTAATCAACCCCAAAATCACAACCTGACAACCAGTTTTCGTTGACCTGAATCATGCATTGGTAATGGGGTATTTTTTTGCCGATAACCCTTTCTGGGTAGGTAAAAATTTATTACAGCTCAGCAACAGCTGGTTGTGCAGCAGCAACTTACCCCTATAGGAATAGTTCTCTGGCAGCGTTGATTTGTTTCTACTACTCCTTTGGATCATTGCAAAGAGATTGCTCGAGTTTGCATAGTAGGCTGAAAGTTAGCAGTTGCAGCGACTTTGATCGCAATAATTTTCAGCAGCATTCAAGGAGTAAGACCAATGGCAGAGATAAAAAAGTTGGGCAGAGCTGATATTCAGCACTGGGAGCCTGAGGATAATCAGTTCTGGGAGAGCAAGGGAAAAAAAATTGCCAGTCGCAATTTGTGGATTTCTATTCCCAGCCTGCTCTGTGGTTTTGCGGTGTGGCTCTACTGGGGTGTTATAACCGTGCAGATGTTAAACCTCGGCTTTCCATTTGCTAAATCCGATCTATTTTCACTGATGGCGATTGCCGGTCTTACTGGGGCAACACTGCGAATTCCCAGCAGTTTCTTTATTCGCCTGGCCGGCGGTCGCAATACGATCTTTTTCACTACCGCACTGTTGATGATACCGGCATTTGGCGCAGGTATTGCCCTGCAAAATCAGGATACGCCGCTGTGGGTGTTCCAACTTCTGGCGCTATTATCCGGTCTCGGCGGCGGTAATTTTGCCTCTTCAATGTCCAATATCAGTTTCTTTTTTCCAAAAAAGCAGCAGGGTTTAGCGCTGGGTTTAAATGCCGGCCTGGGTAATTTTGGTGTTACCACCATGCAGATTATTGTTCCCCTGGCCATGACCTTTGGGCTGTTTGGCGCTATGGGCGGTGATCCAATGGTGCTACAAAATACCTCGGGAACACTGATTGGCAAGATACCGGCGGGCACTGAAACCTATATTCAGAATGCCGGTTTTGTCTGGTTACTGGCACTAGTGCCATTGGCATTTTTTGGCTGGTTTGGTATGAACAATATTCGCAGTGCCGATGTGTCGCCAAAGATTCCCGGGGCCATCGGCAGTTTTGGCACGATTATTTTTATGCTTCTGATAGGCTTTGCCACGGCCATTTTTGGTCTTTGGTTGTTGTTACCTCAAGCAGCTAACGGTTCTGGTTTTGGGGTGCCCAAGGAGTTAGTACTGTTACTGGTCGTCGCTTTAACGGTATTTTTATTAAAGTTAATTCCCGGGCAGGTTAAATCCAACCTCAGTCGTCAGTATGAAATTTTTAACAATAAGCACACCTGGGTGATGAGTGTTATCTACACCATGACCTTCGGTTCGTTTATCGGTTTTGCCGCATCGTTTCCGCTGGCAATAAAGGTTATTTTTGGCTACCAGCACCTGGTAGTGGATGGTGTGTTAACCCACAACACGGCCAATGCCAATGGCCCCAGCGCCCTGATGTACGCCTGGATGGGACCTTTTATAGGCGCGCTGATTCGTCCACTGGGCGGTTGGGTATCCGACAAGATCGGTGGCGCTTTGGTGACCCAGGTCTGCTCTGTTGTGATGATTGCCTGTGCCCTGGGTGTGGCTTATTACATGAAGGCCGCCTATAGCTCAGCAACCCCTGAAGAGTACTTTGTCCCATTCTTTATTCTTTTCTTGCTGCTGTTTGCGGCAACCGGCATCGGTAACGGTTCAACATTCCGTACTATTGCCATGGTCTTTCCCAAGCAGCAGGCCGGGCCAGTGTTGGGCTGGACCTCTGCGATTGCCGCCTACGGTGCTTTTTATATTCCCAAGGTGCTTGGCGAACAGATCAAGGCCGCAACCCCGGAAGTCGCACTGATCGGTTTTGCAGCATTCTACGCGGTCTGCGTTCTAGTTAACTGGTGGTTTTACCTGCGAAAGGACGGCGAATTCTACAATCCGTAATCGAATAAATTGACCCTGCAAATTTGTCTTATGGGTCGTACTCCGGTAGTTCAAATAGTCCCTGTGCAATCCTCTTGAGATCAATCAGGGCCTGGCTTATGTGTACCGCTATTTCCAGGTAGAGAAAGCACTTGTCTGAGGGCAGCGAGTTGTGCGAACGCTGATAATAGCGGTACCCACGGGGCCGATCTCAAGGGGAGATCCCTCGTTGCCTCGACGTGTCGGGATGACAGCAGAGGAGCGTTCTTGGCGGATGCTTTGGCGGCGCTGAACATGTTATCTGTTAGATGTCACTCTAAGAAGTTTGGAGTGAATGAAAATTCCACACGAGTGCCGCCATTATCTCTGGGTTTGATGCTTACCTGACCATTTAGATGGCGGCTGCGCTCACTGATTATCGCCAGTCCATAGTGATTATGTCTCTCGGCATTGTTCGGTATGCCGATGCCGTTATCTTCAACCATCAGCTCAATCGTCTGGTCCTCGCGCTGCTGGAGGTAGATATCAACCCTGGATCCTTTGGAATGATTAATGGCATTTTGAGACGCCTCACGAATAATCTGTAATAGATGAATTTCCTCGGTTGGACTGAGCGGGATGTTAGTTAATTTATAGTGCAGCTGAATATCGAAATCTGAGCGCTCATTGAGCTTGGCAATAGCCAGAGACAGGGCGCTGTGTAATCCGCCAGACTCAATTTTTAAACGAAAGGTAGTAAGCAATTCGCGCAATTGGCCATAGGCGGAAGATAGGCCCTCACGCAGTTCATCGACAATTGGTTGCTGTAAATCGTACTGTTGGTTGTCGACCGTTTTTTGCAAACGGGTGACCTGAATTTGCAGGTAGGAGAGTGCCTGGGCCAGGGAGTCGTGAAGCTCTCTGGCAATCACTGCGCGCTCATTGACCATTGCCAGTTGGCGTGCCTGGTCGGCGTGCAATGACAGCGACAGGGCCAGAGCAAACTGGTCAGCGACCGATTTCAAGAGTTTCTGTTGCCAGGCTTGAAGCTGGCGCTTGTCTGCGGGCTGATGTCCAGTAAAGCGACAGCTGATAACCCCATAGTTGATCTCGTCGTGAATAATAGGGAAGTTCATCCCCTGCTGTAGTGACAGCCCCTTTCCCTGGCAGGTTTCACAGGAGCGTTCCGAGCAATTACTAATATCACTGTCTTGCGCCGCTATATGCCTGTAGGGTCGGTCTCCCTGCTGGGTAAACAGGCACAGCTCAAAGTTAACCTGAGTGCCGATAATTGCCGATAGATCATCCAGTAAACACTGAAAGTTAATCTCTCGTTGATGGTTGTTGAGAATTTTGCGCGCAGTATTAAATAAAAACTCGAGGGCGGTATTGTGATTTTTTAATTCCTCGGTGCGTTGCTTAACCTGGTTGTCGAGATCTTTATGGATGCGATCGATGGAGTTGCTCATATGGTTGACCACCGAGCCGAGCAGCGCCAGCTCGTCTTGGCCCTCAACCGGCACCTGATAACCATAGTCACCTTCGCCAATGCGATGAGCTGCCTGTGTCAACTGTGCCAGAGGGCGTTCAAGGCGGTTTTTCAACAGATAAAAAATGACACTGCCTGCAACCACAGTCACGAACAGGGCAACCAGTTGAATAATCCTCAGGCGACGAATTTTTGCCTCCGCACTGTCCTGAAATGCACTGACTAGAGCGTCGGTGTAGGCAAGTTGGTTGTCGATTAGCCGGGTGGGAAAAGGCTCTGCTGTGGATCTTTGAAGATAATTTACCAGAGCAGGGCGCAGCGTATTGCTCCAGTACTGCTCGGCCCTAGAAAACCGTTGATTTAAGTCGCTGTCGCCCGTCTCCTGTCGCTGAATAGAAAACAGTGGGTCACGCCAGGTGTTGTTGAGTTGTTGGATATAGCTTTCGGCAGCGCTTGTGTTTCCCTGCTGAACGGCGAGACCAATTCGAAAGCTTTGCATTCGAATGGAACCGGATAGATTGATTGCCTGGGCGTCTTTATCCGACTGGTCGGTTGCCCACAGCAGGCTGAAAATGGTCAGCAGCCCAATGGCAATAATCGTCACCAGTGAGACACTGATAGTCGATGTCAGAGATGCTGAAAAGGGCGATTTTTTATGTTGCAAAAGTGACTACCTCCAATTATCAGAATTCAGCAGAGGTCAGGCTAAAAATTCTACTCGTTTAAAAAAGCATATTGATAACAGAGAGTTAGCTTTTTGTGCTCTACCCACAAAGGGATAGATCTGCTATTAGACGCTAAAATGCTGATCTAATGATTTGATTTCCCTCAAATGAAATCCAAAGTTGTCCGCTTATATTCTCCCTGATGCATTGATTTAACGGCACCGGCCAGGCCTGATTAGGGAGAGCAAAAAACATGAGTCAGTTTTTAGATAAGTTGCGATTTTTCGAGTTGCAAAAACAGGACTTTTCATCAAAACATGGTGTGACTACCAATGAAAATCGCGAGTGGGAACAGGCCTACAGACGTCGCTGGCAGCACGACAAAGTGGTTCGCTCAACCCATGGTGTCAACTGTACCGGCTCCTGTAGCTGGAAGATCTATGTCAAGGACGGGCTAGTCACATGGGAGACCCAGCAGACCGACTACCCGCGCACTAGGCCAGATCTGCCGAACCATGAGCCCCGCGGCTGTCCCCGAGGTGCCAGTTACTCCTGGTATATCTACAGCGCCAACCGGCTGAAATATCCCAAGGTGCGCAAGGCCTTGCTAAAATTATGGCGCGAGGCGCGCGCGCAACACAGTGATCCAGTAAAGGCCTGGGAATCCATTGTTAGCGATCCGCTCAAGGCAAAGAGCTACAAATCCCGCCGCGGTCTGGGAGGACTAATTCGCTCGGACTGGGCTGAAGTCAACGAGATAATTGCCGCCTCCAATATCTATACCGCAAAAACCTATGGTCCCGATCGCATTACCGGCTTTTCGCCAATACCCGCTATGTCGATGGTCTCTTATGCAGCTGGCGCGCGCTATCTGTCACTGATCGGTGGCAACTGCCTGAGCTTTTATGACTGGTACTGTGATCTTCCACCGGCCTCACCACAGATCTGGGGTGAGCAGACCGATGTTCCCGAATCTGCCGACTGGTATAACTCTGGTTATATTATTGCCTGGGGATCGAATGTTCCCCAGACCCGCACCCCTGATGCTCACTTCTTTACCGAGGTGCGCTACAAGGGCACGAAAACAGTTTCGGTCACCCCGGATTACTCCGAAGTGGCCAAACTCACCGATGAGTGGATGGCACCCAAGCAGGGCACGGATTCGGCTCTGGCCATGGCCATGGGTCATGTGATCTTAAAGCAGTTTCATGTGGATAACCCCAGCGTCTATTTTACTGACTATGTTCGCCGCACGACAGATTTTCCCTATCTGGTACGTCTTGATCAATCGTCCAATGGCCTGCAGCAGGGCCGTTTTTTGCGCGCTTCTGATCTCGATGAAAATTTAGGTCAGGAGAATAATCCGGAGTGGAAAACCGTTGCCCTTAGCAAGGTGGATGGCAAGACTGAGTTGGTATCGCCGACAGGATCGATTGGCTATCGTTGGGGCGAGAAGGGCAAGTGGAATACGCAGCAACGGGACGGAAAAAACGGTGCTGAGGTTGAGTTGGAACTTTCCCTAAGAGATGCTGCCGATGAGATTGTCGATGTGGCTTTTCCATATTTTGGCGGACAGAAGCATGATCATGCGTATTTTGACCACACCGATCACAGTGATATTCAGCAACGCAGAGTGCCAGCCAAACGTATCACTCTGGCCGATGGCTCCTCTGTGTTGGTGGCCACTGTATTCGACCTGACCCTGGCCAACTATGGCGTCGATCACGGGCTTGACTGCCCAAATAGTGCAAAAAGTTTTGATGATGATATTCCTTATACCCCGGCCTGGCAGGAGAAGATTACCGGCGTGCCTCGGGCGCAGGTGATAAAGATCGCCCATGAGTTCGCCGATAACGCCAATAAAACCCGCGGTCGCAGCATGATTATTATTGGTGCCGCGATGAACCACTGGTACAACATGGACATGAACTACCGCGGCGTTATCAATATGCTGATGATGTGTGGCTGCATAGGTCAATCTGGTGGCGGTTGGGCTCACTATGTTGGACAGGAGAAGCTGCGTCCCCAGTGTGGCTGGTTACCGCTGGCCTTTGCGCTCGACTGGCAGCGCCCACCGCGGCAGATGAATGGCACCTCGTTTTTCTACAATCACTCCGACCAGTGGCGCTACGAAAAGCTGGCGATGGCAGGGGTGGTCTCACCGCTGGCGGATAAATCAAAATGGAGTGGATCGATTGTTGATTACAACAGCCGCGCTGAGCGCATGGGTTGGTTGCCCTCGGCGCCGCAGTTAAACACCAACCCTCTGGAGCTAGTGAAGACGGCTGAAGCCGCAGGTATGGATCCGCGGGACTATGCGGTTGCGCAACTAAAGAGTGGCAAATTGAAATTTGCCTGTGAGGATCCCGATAATCCACAGAATTTCCCGCGCAATATGTTTATCTGGCGCTCCAATTTGCTCGGCTCTTCGGGCAAGGGCCACGAGTATATGTTGCGCCACCTGCTCGGCACCAAACACGGTTTAATGAACAAAGATCTCGGTGAGAGCGGCGAGGGCAAACCCGAAGATGTCGTCTGGCACGATCAGGCACCCGAGGGCAAAGTTGATCTGTTGGTGACACTGGATTTTCGTATGTCCACCACCTGTCTGTATTCGGATATCGTCCTGCCTACCGCCACCTGGTATGAAAAAGACGATATGAATACCTCGGATATGCACCCCTTTATTCACCCGCTCTCAAAAGCTGTAGATCCAGTCTGGGAGTCTCGCTCTGACTGGGATATTTTTAAAGCCATTGCCAAGCGTTTTAGCGAGTTGAGCACAGGCCATTTGGGGGTAGAAAAGGATCTGGTAACCCTGCCGCTGCAGCACGATACTCCTGCTGAGCTGGCACAGCCAGATGGGGTTAAAGCTTGGTGGAAAGGCGAATGCGAGCTGATTCCTGGGAAAACCGCGCCAAATATGCTGGTTGTCGAGCGCGATTATCCGAATACCTACCAGCGCTTTACCTCCCTCGGCCCATTGCTCGAAAAACTCGGCAATGGCGGCAAGGGCATCAACTGGAATACCGATGAAGAAGTGGAATTTATCGGTCAGTTAAATCAGCTACACCATGAAGAGGGTATTCATAGGGGACGGCCAAAAATTGAATCGGCGATTGATGCGGCAGAGGTGATTCTCAGTCTGGCACCGGAGACCAATGGCCAAGTGGCAGTAAAGGCATGGCAGTCCCTCAGTGAGATTACCGGTCGTGAACACAGTCATCTGGCGCAGCCGAAACAGGATGAAAAAATCCGTTTCAGGGATATTCAGGCGCAGCCGCGAAAGATTATCAGCTCGCCAACCTGGTCCGGTCTCGAGGATGAGCATGTCTCCTATAACGCTGGGTATACCAATGTCCACGAGTTAATTCCCTGGCGCACCCTGACCGGTCGCCAGCAGTTCTATCAGGATCATGAGTGGATGCGTGATTTTGGTGAAACCCAGTGCCTCTATAAGCCGCCAATCAATATGAAAACCATTGAGCCCTTGTTGGGCAAAAAGCCCAACGGCAATCCCGAGCTGGTGCTCAACTGGATTACCCCGCACCAGAAGTGGGGCATTCACTCGACCTATTCCGATAATCTACTAATGCTGACCCTCTCCCGAGGTGGGCCGATTATCTGGCTGAGCGAAGTGGATGCGGCTAAAGCCGGTATTGCCGATAACGACTGGATAGAAGCGTTTAATGTCAATGGCGCAGTGGCCGCCAGGGCCGTGGTTTCGCAGCGGGTTCCCGAGGGTATGAGCATGATGTATCACGCCCAGGAGCGAGTGGTAAATGTACCTGGAGCCGAGACCACTGAGACCCGCGGTGGAATTCATAATTCGGTGACCAGGGCGGTGATGAAACCGACCCATATGATCGGTGGCTATGCTCAGCAATCCTATGGATTTAACTATTACGGCACAGTGGGCTGTAACCGTGATGAATTTGTAATTTTACGCAAGATGAACAGAGTCGACTGGCTGGATGATGAGGCGCCAACTTACCAGTCGCCAGCCACGGAGGGAGCAGCACAATGAAGGTACGCGCACAGATAGGTATGGTTTTAAATCTGGATAAATGTATTGGCTGTCACACCTGTTCGATCACCTGTAAAAATGTGTGGACTAGTCGTGATGGTGTCGAATATGCCTGGTTTAACAATGTTGAAACCAAGCCCGGTGTTGGCTTTCCCAATGAGTGGGAAAATCAGCAAAAGTGGAAGGGTGGCTGGGCCCTGAAAAATGGCAAATTGCAGCCGCGCCAAGGTGGCAAGCTAAAGATTCTCGGCAATATTTTTGGCAATCCAGATCTGCCGCAGATTGATGATTACTATGAGCCCTTTGATTTTGACTATGAGCATCTGCACAAGGCGGCGGATAGTGAACACCAGCCAGTAGCCCGGCCCCATTCACTGATCACCGGCAAGCGTATGCAGAAGATCACAAGCGGCCCCAACTGGGAGGAAATACTCGGCAGCGAGTTTGATAAGCGCAAGGCGGATATCAATTTTGATGAGGTTGCCCAGAAAGAGATTTACGGTGAGTTTGAGCAGACCTTTATGATGTACCTGCCTCGTCTCTGTGAGCACTGTGTCAATCCAAGCTGTGTCGCCAGCTGTCCCTCCGGCGCAATCTACAAGCGCGAAGAGGATGGCATTGTACTGATCGACCAGGATAAATGCCGCGGCTGGCGAATGTGTGTTTCCGGCTGTCCCTACAAAAAAATCTACTACAACTGGCAGTCGGGTAAATCAGAGAAATGTACCTTCTGCTATCCGCGTATTGAAGCCGGCGAGCCCACAGTCTGTTCCGAGACCTGTGTAGGGCGCATACGCTACCTCGGTGTCATGCTCTACGACGCAGACCGTATTGAAGAGGCGGCGAGTGTCGAACAAGAGAGTGATCTCTATGAATCACAGCTGGGGATTTTTCTCGATCCCAATGATCCGCAAGTTCAGGCAGCGGCTCGGGCCGAGGGGATTCCAGAGACCTGGCTGAATGCTGCCCAGGAATCGCCGGTATACAAGATGGCAGTGGATTGGAGGGTAGCCTTACCCCTGCACCCGGAGTACCGCACCATGCCCATGGTCTGGTACGTACCGCCGCTGTCGCCAATTCAATCTGCAGCGCAAAAGGGCCACATAGGCGTCGATGGCGTGATTCCAGATCTGCGCTCCCTGCGCATTCCCATGCAGTATCTCGCTAATCTTTTAACCGCTGGAGATGAAGCACCGGTTATCAGTGCCCTTGAGCGGATGCTGGCGATGCGCTCCTTCAAACGCTCTCAGCAGGTTGAGGACACAGAGGATCTCGAGGTACTGGAGAGGGTAGGACTCTCTGTCGAGCAGATTGAAGAGATGTATCGGATTATGGCGATCGCCAACTACGAGGATCGCTTTGTGATTCCCACCAGCCACAGGACCTACGCTGAGAATGCCTACAGTATGAAGAGTAGCTGTGGCTTTAGCTTTGGCAATGGCTGCAGTGACGGCAATAGTGGCGTCAATATGTTTGGCGGTAACAAGCCGACCAATCGCGACATTATTGCGGTTTCTCACAACGAGGAGTAACAAGGAGCAATAGGGATTATGCAAATTCTAAAAGTTATTGCCTGCCTGCTGGACTACCCGGATAAGTCGCTGGCAAAGCACAGTGAAGAAATTAAGGCCGTGGTCAATGGTTCATCTATCTATGGTGAGATAGATACAGCGTTGCGCGACCGCTTACTGGCGTTTATTGAAAGGCGTTTGAGTACTGATTTGATGGAGCTCCAGAGCGAATATGACGGCCTGTTTGAGCGCGGCCGCTCCCTGGCACTGTGGCTGTTTGAACATGTTCACGGCGAGTCCCGGGATCGCGGCCAGGCTATGGTCGATCTTGTCGACAATTACCGCAGAGCCGGTCTTGAGATTAACCAGCATGAACTGCCGGACTATTTGCCTTTGTTTCTTGAGTTTTTATCCACCCAGGGACGTGAAAATGCTGCCAGCTGGCTGCTGGATATAGAGCATATTCTGGCGCTTTTACAGTGCCGGCTGGAAAAGCGCGACAGCGACTATGGGCTTTTATTTGAGTTGTTGCTGCATATTGCCGGCAGCCGCCTGTCACTAGATAAGGTGCGTCAGCGCATCGCCGATGAAAAATCCGATCACAGCAAACAGGCAATAGACAGGGAGTGGCAGGAAGAGGAGGTGACCTTTGGCGCCGATTCTCTGGCTGAAAATTGCAGCGCCACGCAGCGTAAACCCAGTGAATCCCAGCGCCAGGATGTAGATATTCCTCTGCACTGGGTAGATTTTGAAACCGGCGAGAGGACCCAGCCATGAGCGATCTGAACCAGTTATTATTTGTCGTTATTCCCTACATAGCACTGACGATTTTCTTTGTCGGTTCGCTGATTCGATACGATCGCGACCAGTACACATGGAAGGCAGATTCCAGCCAGTTACTGGAGAGCAGGCAGTTGCGCAGGGGCAGCATTCCCTTTCATATTGGGATACTGGCTATTTTTCTCGGTCATTTTGTTGGCCTGCTGACCCCAAATGGTGTCTGGCATTTGCTGGGTATTTCCGCAGCCACCAAACAGCTTGTCGCCATGGGTGCCGGGGGGCTATTTGGCATTATTTGCTTTTACGGTATGTGCATTCTGATAAAACGCCGTCTAACCAATCCGCGTATTCTCGCTACCAGCTCAAAAATGGATATCTGTATCCTGTTGCTGTTATTTGTTCAGCTGGTGATTGGTCTGGCCTCGATTTATATCTCGGCTGGTCATCTCGACGGCCAGGAGATGCTCAGGTTGATGAGCTGGGCGCAGAATCTTCTGACGTTTAACCCAACCAGTGCGGCGACGAGTATCGCTTCTGTGCACTGGATATTTAAGCTGCATATACTGCTGGGTATGGTTATTTTTATCCTCTTTCCATTTTCCCGGCTAGTGCATATCTGGAGTGTGCCGGTGAAATACTTGCGACGTAATTATCAAGTTGTTCGCAGTAGATAACGCGAAAAAAGCGCTAAGCAATTTTTAATTACGGGTAAAGATCATCAGAAGTAAACTTTCGGAATTGGGTTTAAATTCAAATGTAAATAAATTTTAACGGAATTCGCTATACCGAGCTCTTGAGGCATTGGTAGAATACGTCTATAGCTACTTAATGTCTCTAAGGCAAAGCGGTAAGTGAACTATGAAAGGAATGCTATTTACATCATTTTTGTATCTGGTTGAAGAACAGTACGGACTCGAGATGGTCGATGAGGTGCTTGCCGAGGCAGCACCGGCAAGTGGCGGCGTTTATACAACCGTTGGCAGTTATGATCACAATGAGCTGATCGATATGATCATTGTTTTGAGTAAAAAAATTAATGTCTCGGTGGTTCACCTGACCAAAACATTCGGCATGTATCTTTTTGCTGAACTGATCGCTGCCTATCCCCAGTGGATTGATGGATTGCACTCCTCCTTTGCACTGCTCCGCAAGGTCGATGGTTTTATTCACGGTGAAGTGAGAAAACTCTATCCGGATGCCTCGCCGCCAAAATTTCAATGCACAAATTACACAGATACCAGCATGGAAGTGATCTATCAGTCACCGCGCTGTATGGGTGATGTGGCTGAGGGGCTCATTCAGGGCTGTGCGGCTTATTATGGTGAGAGAATACTGGTGCGCCGCGAGGTTCTCGGAGACAAGAGAGGATCCAAGGAGCGCTTTCTGCTGACACTGGTTAATAATGACCCGAACCCAGCTACCTTTTAGCATTTAGCATCTAGCATCTAGCATCTAGCATCTGCAGTGGACCCTGGCAGCGGGGTTCACTGCCAGCCCTTGTTATGAACAGTCTTTAAAAGCCCTTTACTAAAGCTCTCTAATCAAGCTGTGGCATTTAGTGCCTGTTCAATATCGGCAAGAATATCTTCAGCGTGTTCAATACCCACCGAAATACGTACCAGGTCAGCGCTGACACCGGCGCGAGCCAACTCCTCTTCGTTGAGCTGACGGTGGGTTGTACTGGCCGGATGGCAGGCGAGGCTCTTGGCATCACCAATATTGACCAGTCGCTTAATCATCTGAAGGGCGTCGATAAATGCAGCGCCGGCACTCTCTCCCCCTTTGATGCCGAAGCTGATAATTGATGAGGGCTTTCCTGAGCTAATACGCTTGGCTAGATCATGATATTTATCTCCAGTTAGACCAGCATAATTGACCCAGCTTACCAGCTCGTGATCCTGCAAATAGCTGGCAACCTTCATGGCGTTTTCAACATGACGATCCATACGCAGAGCCAGTGTCTCCAAACCCTGAAGAATCAAAAATGCATTAAAGGGTGAAATGGCGGCACCCATATTGCGCAGGGGAACCACTCTGGCGCGGCCGATAAACGGCGCGTCGAGGGCATCGGCATAGACCACACCGTGGTAGGAGGGATCTGGCGTGTTAAACAGTGGGAAACGTGGATTGTCCTTCCAGGTGAAATTGCCGCTATCGACAATAATGCCACCAATACTGGTGCCGTGGCCGCCAATATATTTGGTCAGTGAGTGCACAACGATATCGGCACCGTGCTCAAACGGACGGCACAGATAGGGCGTGGCAACAGTGTTATCGACAATGACCGGTATACCGTGGCGGTGCGCCATTGTCGATAGCGCCTCAATATCGACAATATTGCCAGCAGGGTTGCCGATGGACTCGCAGAACAGTGCTTTCGTGTTGTCATCAATCAGGGCTTCCAGTGCAGGAATATCATCGCCGGAGGCCATGCGCACTTCGATTCCCTGCTGTGGGAATGTATGGGCAAACAGGTTGTAGGTGCCACCGTAGAGCTGGCTGACACTGACAATATTATCGCCGGCGCGACACAGGGTCTGGATTGAGGCGGTGATTGCCGCCATACCAGAGGCCATACAGAGGCCGGCAACACCACCCTCCATCGCTGCAACGCGCTGTTCGAGCACATCGCAGGTCGGGTTCATAATACGCGAATAAATATTGCCCGCTTCGGCGAGATTAAACAGGTCGGCACCATGTTGGGTATCGCGAAAACTGTATGAGGTTGTTTGGTAGATTGGCACAGCCACCGCGCGAGTGGTTGGGTCATCGGTAAATCCGGCATGAATTGCCTGTGTCTCAAGTTTCATAGTCTGCTTATCCCCATCAAAAGGTTTATTATTTTTTCTGATTGATCAGTTATTTGATCTGTACAGTTTTACTCAACTATTGCTAAAGCACAACCTATCCATTAACTCGATTGGTGATCCACAGCGTCTGGTAGGGTTGCATCTCAATTGACTGCATTTTCTGATTACAGCTCAGACCACTAACCAGATCGGTCCAGTTTTCATTGTCGATCAGGTTGATATCCGAGAGATTCAGGCTCTGTATGGTGTCGCTGATATTGCTGACGCAGAAGACGCTCTGTTGACGATCAATGCTCTGTCGCCAGAACCCAAACAGCTTGCTGCCGAGGTGCAGGGTAAACTGTGTAGCATTGGGGTGGAAGGCTGACTGTTGGCGGCGAATTTCAAGCAACTGTTTCAGGCCACTAAAGACATTGAATTCACTGCTCTCCGGGTCTGCAAGTCGCGCTTCCAGTTCAGGGTAGTCCCACTGATGACGATTAATTGCGCGGTTGTGGCCGGCATTTTCCACTCGCTGGTAATCATTGCGAGTTCCAATCAGGCTGTGTATGTAGATACCGGGAACGCCCTCCAGAGCCAGCATAATCGCATGGGCGCAAATAAATCTCTGCAGTCCCCATTGGTCCGGCCCTGCCTGAGTACCCTGCAGGGCATCAAACAGCGAAATATTGATTTCATAGGGCTTGCTCTTGCCCTCATCGACAGCGCGCCAAGAGATGCGGCCGCCAAACTGCTGCATGGTTTCCACCAGTGTATTTATTTCGCTGTCATCGAGAAGCCCCTCTGCAGGGCGCAGGCCTATGCCGTCATGGGAGGCGATAAAATTAAAGTAGGCCGTGCCATTACGTGCTGGCGGCATACTCATCATCCACTGTTTGAGATAGTTGCAGTCACCGGTAACCAATGTGTTGACCAATAGTGGTGGCAGGGAGAAGTTATATATCCAGTGGGCCTCGTTGGCATTGCCAAAATAGGCGAGATTTTCGCGGTTGGGGATATTGGTCTCAGTGACAATAACGGCATCGCTCTGTGCATGTTCAATCAGGGTGCGCAGCAGGCGAATAACTTCGTGTGTCTGATCGAGATTGATGCATTTGCTGCCGGGTTCCTTCCATAAAAAGGCAACCGCATCGAGACGAAAAATACGCACGCCGCTGTCAAGATACTGGCGAATAATACTGGCAAATTGCTTGAGTACTTCGGGGTTGCGGAAGTTGAGGTCGACCTGGTCATGACTAAAGGTACACCAGACATATTGGGTGCCATCGGCAGTCTCCACTTCGCGCAGCAGTGGATTAGTGCGCGGACGCACAACCGCGCTGAGATCATCTTCGGGGCTGGCGGTAACAAAAAAATTGCGCCCGGGATCGCGACCATTGATAAAGTTCTCAAACCACGGGCTGCGTGCCGAGCAGTGGTTGATCACCAGGTCCGACATCAGTTTGTAGTCTGCTGCAATAGATTCAATATCCGCCCAGTCGCCCAGCGATTCATTGACGCTGGAGTAGTCGAGAACCGAGAAGCCATCATCTGAGGTAAAAGGATAAAACGGCAATATATGTACGCCATTGACGGTGCCTTTGACCTGATTGTCGAGAAAGTGCTTTAAGCTGTGTAACGGCGTTTCATCCGCCTGCAAAATACTGTCACCATAGCTGATAACAAGACAGTCACTTTCATCCCAGTGGTTGATATAGCGCACCGGTTCAGAGGTGACCTGTTGCAAACGCATAATATCAATTAGATCTACACTGAGATCTCGGTAATCAATACCGTCAACCGTTGCGTAGATAGCTTCAATATGGTGCTTTACGCTATTAAAAAGCTGTGTATTTTTCATTATCGATCTCACTGACCACTAAATTCAGCTGCATCGGCTTCGACGGCAGCGGTTAACTGTTCAAAAATATCTGGCACTGCGCTGATAACTCGGTTCCAGCTGGGGATAAAGGGTTTTTCCATCGGGTTGTTAAAGAATGCTTCACCGGCCTTGATAATATTTTCGGCGAACATCTCAACGGCTTGTTCCTCCTCGTGAATATCAAGGCTCAGGCCATTCATGATGGCGTCATTGTGGCAGGTCTCGACAATATCCAGCGCCATGCGGAAGTAGGTGGCCTTAAGTGATCGAAAAGTTTCCTGGCTAAACACGACACCCTGGGTGGCAAGTTTGCGAAACAGCGCCTTGGTGATATCAATCGACATCTTTGACAGGCCGCCCTGGTCATTGCCGAGGGACAGATCCTGGTGCTTGTGATCGTAATTATCAGCAATATCGACCTGACAGAGACGATTGCTGGCGAAGTTGCGGTGCATCTCCGAGAGCACGCCAATTTCAAGACCCCAGTCACTGGGTATGCGCAGGTCACTGAGCACATCGCGGCGGAAGGAAAACTCTCCAGCCAGCGGGTACCTGAAGCTACCCATGTAGTTGAGATAGTCCGTGTGGCCAACGGTTTTCTTTAGTGCGCTGAGAAGGGGAGAGACCAGAAGGCGTGATACCCGGCCATTGATTTTTCCATTGGCGACTCGGGCGTAGTAGCCCTTGCAGAATTCATAGTTAAACCGCGGGTTGGCGACGGGGTAGATCAGTCTCGCCAGGAGTTCGCGGTCGTAGGTGGTAATATCACAGTCGTGCAGCGCCACGGACTCGGCCTTTCCCGAGGCCAGCGTGTAGCCCATGCAGTACCAGACGTTGCGTCCTTTGCCGAGTTCCTTCGGGGCAAGGCCTAGGGCCTGAAGCTTGGCATCCAGGGCCTGCAGTCGCGGGCCATCATTCCACAGTACGCGATGGTGTTGTGGCAGTGCCGAGAAAAACCCAATAGCATCGCGATACTGCTGCTGATCCGCGCGATCCAAGCCAATAATAATCTGGTTGAGATAAGGGACTTCTTTTAAATGGTCGATAATGGCAGGAAGAGCATCTCCCTGAAGTTCAGAGTAGAGGGATGGCAGAATTAGTGCCATGGGCCGTGTTTTAGAGAAGCCCAAAAGTTCCTGCTCCATCTCGCTGGATGAACGATTGGAGAGGTTGTGTAGAGTTGTTATAACGCCATTTTGGTGAAAGTCACCCATAGTAAGTTCTCTTTGTTGTTGATTTTTCTAGCTGTGAATTTGTAGCCAATCAGCGACACCGGCAGCCCAGCCATCGGGGCCAGTTTTTGCGCTGATGGAGCTGTTTGTTGTGCGAGTTAATACTGGCGGCTGGTGGCTGTCGGATCTGATAACCAGTGCTGATGAGGCCTGTTCAAGCATAGACACATCATTGCCGCTATCGCCAATCGCCAGGGTTTCGCAGCTGCTCTGCTGTGTCTCCTGAAGATACAGGTCTTGCAGCTGCAACAGAGCCCGTCCCTTGTCGGTATCGCCGCCAATATTTAAAAATCTTCCCCCCTGCAAGACAGTTGCGCCAAGCGACTGCATCTTTTTAACAAACTGTTTTTTGCCTGCTGCTGTTCCCGTCCAGTGCACCGGCTCACTGTATTGGCGGCGGTTGGCCAATGTTGCCATTGTGCTACTGAGGCCGGTTAATTCTGCAATGCCCTCGATTCCCTGATCCCTGTGAATGGAATTAAAGGTCTGGAATTCGCCGGAAAATTCATCGCAGTTGTTGTCCAGCAATTCCAGCCAGGTTTGACGCGTTGGTGCATTTTCAATAACCCAGAAATCGTCAGCAGTTGTGCTCATTTCAGGTTGCTTGGAGAAATAGTTCTTGGAGATATAAATAGCTGCGCCGTTTTCGACAATAAAGGGGTGTGGGTTGTTGAGCATTTCCCTGAGTGGCAGCAGTTCAGCCATGGTTTTACTGGTAATGGGAATAACTGGAATACCCAGTATTTCGAGTTTCTCGAGCATGGCTGTTGCCGGTTTAAAACTATAGCTGTGATGGTCGAGAAGACTGCCATCCAGATCAGTGAAGATAAGTTTTATCGGTAAGCTAAACGAATTTTCTCTGGCGGCTGTTTTATTCACAATCTCGATCTCTGAGGCACTTATATCTGTGTTCAACTGGTTTAAGCAGCCAATAAGCTTTTCGGTCGCACCAGATTGGTGCAGATAATGACTGCTTGGTGTGTTTTTTGCCCCAGAATCACTGCTGTGATATTCCTTAACTGCTGTTGAATTAGCGCTGTTGAAGATTTCTGTGCATAAGTACACATGCCAAGTCCCGCATTTTTGCAATTTGTCTATTTATTGATTGTTTTAGCATTAATCGTGCCAAGCTATGCTGGATTTATCCCTAGATGCCAGAATATTTCCCTTAAAAGAAAACCCTGGTGTTGATGCAACAGCAGGGTGTCCTTAAATAGCTAACAAAATGCGTGCTAGGAGAGAATTGGGCCTACTTTCATCGCGATACCCATATCTCCTTGAATCTTAAGTTTGCCGGTCATAAACGCAGAGGTGCCATCCAGCTTACCCTCAGCCATTGCCATAAAGTTATCCAGGCTGATGACCATGGTGCACTGGGCTTCGACATCCTCGTTGCTGACTAGGTTGGGAACCTGGGTGGCATCCAAAACCAGAAATCCATCATCACCGAAATCGAACTTTAAGACAGAACCCAAACCACAGTCCTCCCCGACCTTATCCTTTAATCCTGCTGTAACTGCTTCCAATGACATATTGATGTTCCTCTTTTATTTTTATAATCAGGAGCGCATTCGCTGGCTCAAATGACGTATCACTTTAAAAATCTGGGCTTTAAAAATCAAGGCATAATAACTGCCAAAACAGGGTATGGATCCCGTCAGGGATTCCTCTGCGGCCTCTTGGAGCTGGTTGTTGCAGTTTTAATGCGCTTCAAATACAGGCCAAAGTAGTGCAAGCTAATACAGGTTCAACTCAACATAATAAGTAGAAGCCCAATGTCCAAACACAACCCCACTATTGATGTTCGCAAGGGAGAAGAGCTCGACCCCCGGCAACTCGACAGCGTGCTTAAGCAGCTTGTCGCCGGATTAGAGGGTGTTCCTGTCATTAAGCAGTATGCTTCTGGTGCCTCAAATCTCACCTATCTAATCAGTTATGAAAATCGCGAATTGGTATTGCGCCGACCGCCCCCGGGCGTCAAAGCGGCAAACTCCCATTCAATGATTCGGGAATATCGTGTTATCAGTGACCTGGAATCAGTCTACCCGGCGGTGCCGCGAGGAATTTGCTACAGCGATGATGAATCGCTGTTGGGTTCCGAGTTTTATCTGATGGAAAAGGTGGAGGGTCTGTTGGTCAAAAGTGCTTTACCTGCGGCATGGAACTTTAGTGACGACGATCGTCGACGTTTCGGAAAAACCGTATTCGATAAATTAATCGAGTTGCACAAGGTTGATTACACTGCCGCTGGGTTGGCCGATTTCGGCAAACCGCAGGGCTATGCAGAGCGCCAGATTCACGGCTGGAACAAGCGCTTCGCCAATGCTCGGACTGCCGATGTATCAGGCTTTGAGGATGTGCGCGAATGGCTTGTGGCACATATACCGGTAACCGCCGGTGAGAACACAGCTGCCCTGATTCACGGTGACTTCAGGATTGACAATGTGATGATTGATCCCGGCGATCCCTTTAGCGTCATTGCGGTTATGGACTGGGAAATGGCAGCACTCGGTGATCCTTTGATGGATTTGGCGAATTCGCTGGCTTACTGGGTTCACAGTGATGATCCACCGGCATTGCAGGCGATCAGGCAACAGCCCTCGGATGCGCCGGGTATGCTGCGCCGCGAGGAGATTATTGCCTACTATGCCGAGCAGACCGGTTTTGATATTTCATCTTGGGATTTCTATGAGGTGTATGGTTACTGGCGCCTTGTAGGTATTTTGCAGCAGCTTTACTTCCGCTATGTAAACAAGCAAACCGAGGATCAGCGCTTCGCCGCCTATGGACAGGGCGTTTCCCATCTCGGTGAATACTGTCGCCAGTTGATTGCCAGATCGACTCTTTAAGCAGCGAGGGATAGCGACATTTGATGGCTCATTGGAGTCTTGCTGCGGTTATTGCTGTCAGCCTGAGGCGGGTGATCCTGCAGCCCTCTTTACAGCAGTTGGCAGCGTGACTCGCCGTTCACCTTAATAATTGACACCTCCAGTGCCACAACATACTGTGATGCGCATAAATTATTCAAAGGGGTGAGTTAGTGGATATTAATTTTTCAGCACAGGACCTCGAGTTTCGCGATGAGGTGCGGGCATTTT
Organism: Porticoccaceae bacterium; assembly: GCA_038150705.1. GTDB lineage: Bacteria > Pseudomonadota > Gammaproteobacteria > Pseudomonadales > Porticoccaceae > HTCC2207. Next base: position 94,914 of record JAYOUA010000001.1, read on the forward strand.
TCGCCAGTGAATACGATGCAAAGGTCGCGCAGAGTCTCTCTAGCGGCTCCGGAGAAGACTACAAGCAAGCAATTGTAAGTTGGCAGAAAAAGCTTTTCGCCAAGGGGTGGATTGCCCCGGGTTGGCCAAAAGAGTACGGCGGTACCGGTTGGTCTGTAACGCAAAAGTTTATCTACGAGACCGAGCGCGGTGCGGCGGGTATCCCGGATGTGGTGCCCTTCGGCCTCAAGATGGTTGCGCCGGTTATTTATACATTTGGCAACGAGGAGCAGAAGGCGAGGTTTCTGCCGCGTATTCTCTCCAGCGAAGACTGGTGGTGCCAGGGTTACTCAGAGCCTGGAGCCGGTTCTGACCTCGCTGCTTTGAGCACCACTGCCGAGTACGCTGGTGATAACTATATTGTCAATGGCCGCAAGATATGGACAACCTTCGCCCAGTACGCCGACTGGATTTTCTGCCTGGTGCGTACCTCCAAGGATGTGCGCAAGCAGCAAGGGATTAGCTTCCTGTTGATAGATATGAAAACCCCGGGTGTTTCAGTCAAGCCAATTCCAACCATCGATGGCAAGCACAGTCTCAATGAGGTGCTGTTTGAAGATGCTCTGGTGCCGCGGGAAAATTTAATCGGTGAGCAAGATAAGGGTTGGACCTATGCCAAAGCGCTGTTGGCCCACGAGCGCACCGGTATGGCCGAAGTGGCCGACTCCAAGCGGATGCTGGCAAACCTGAAGAAACGCGCTGCAGCCGAGGTCAATGGCGGTCAGCCAATGATTGCCGATCCGGTTTTCCAAATGCGTCTTTCGGATATCGAGATGGAATTGATGGCATTGGAATACACAGAGCTGCGTGTATTTGCCTCTATGGCAGCGGGCGGAACGCCAGGCCCAGAGTCTTCTCTGCTGAAAATAAAAGGCACCGAAATATCCCAGTCTATCCACGAACTGCAGCTGCAGTTGGCGGCCTATTATGGCGGTGCGCTCCAGGGGAAGCTGAGCAACCAGCAGCTGGGTCACGACTTTGCGAGCGAGGCGCGTAGGAGTTATATGTACGGCCGTGCTGCGACTATTTACGGCGGATCTAATGAAGTGCAGCGCAATGTGATTGCCAAGGCTGTGCTGGGTCTTTGATCGCGCCTGTAACAGATATAAGAATGATATTGGTGGAGGGAATTTAGATGAATTTTGAGTTTTCCGAAGAGCAGGTAATGATCAAAGACAGCGTTGCACGCTTTGTTCGCGACGAGTACGACTTTGATGTCAGGCGTACAATTATCGAGTCCCAAGAGGGCATCAGCCGGGATTTCTGGGCGATGTTTGCCGAGCTGGGCTGGTTGTCGATTCCCTTTGCCGAGGAGTATGGCGGGTTTGGTGGCTCGGTTGAAGACACAGTGGCAATTATGGAAGAGTTGGGAAAGGGTATTGTTGTTGAGCCTTATGTTTCTACCGTGGTCATCTTTGGTGGCCTGCTCTCGGCATCGACCAATGAAGCGCTGAAAGCAGAGTATATTCCCAAGATTATCGATGGCAGTTGCCTGGGTTCCTTTGCCTTCCTGGAGCGTCAGTCGCGTTTTGAACTCACCGATATAGCCACCAGTGCCGTTGCAAATGAAGCGGGGTACAGCCTTAACGGTGAAAAGACGGTGGTGTTCAATGGAGCGAGCGCAAATAACTTGATTGTCGCTGCACGAACCAGTGGTGAGCAGTTCGAGCGTCAGGGTATTAGTTTATTTATGGTTGATGCCGGATCTCCTGGCGTGACGATCAACAGTTATAAAACTATGGATGGTCAGAGTGCCTCGACTATCAGCTTTGCGGATGTCCAAGTCTCGGCAAGTGATTTGCTGGGTGGCGTGGATCAGGGAATGGATATCGTCGATCAGGTGATGCCACACATTCTTCTGGCGCTGAGTGCCGAGGCGCTGGGTATTATGCAGGCTCTCAATAGCATCACTGTTGATTACACCAAAACCCGCCAGCAGTTTGGTACTCCTATCAGCTCATTCCAGGCATTGCAGCACCGTATGGTTGATACCTTTATGGCCTGCGAGCAGAGTAAATCGCTGCTTTATCGCGGCCTGTGCCAGGCAACTGAAGTTGCTGTAAATCCTCAACTTGGTACGGCGGAACTGCAAAAATCTGTGCATGCACTAAAAGCAACTGTGGCCAAGCATGGCAAACTTATCGGTGAAGAGGCGATTCAAATTCACGGTGGCATTGGTATCACCGACGAGCTAAATATTGGTCACTATGTGAAGCGTCTGATGACCATCAATGTCACCTTTGGTGATGCTGATTACCACCAGAAAAAGTTTAATCAGCTCAGTTATACGGCGCTCTGAATCTCGCAGTTATGATATTTAGTCTGCTGACAATTATCATCGGGGGGCTGTGTCTTTATTTGGCCTTCGTGCTTTTGAGACCTGACCCATTAGCCAGGTATGATCTGCCTGAGGGGCAGCTGTTTCGTTGTGCGCCCAATTCCGCGGATGTCCTTGACCTGATTCATCAAAAGATCAGTTATGCTCACAGTGAAACCGAGAATCTCAGTTTTAAACAGCGGCTTCATTTTATGCGTGATTCCATGGACAGCTTCTTTGAAGATGTGGCTATTAGCAGTGAGATTTTTCCGGTGGATGCCGGCGGTGTCGATGCCGAGTGGGTGATGGCGCGAGGTGCTGATAGTAGTCGGCGTCTGCTCTATATTCACGGCGGTGCTTTCTATGCCGGCAGTGCTAAAAGCCACCGGGTAATTACCAGCAAGCTTTCCGAGATCACCAACTGTGCGGTACTGGCAATTAACTACCGACTGATGCCAGAGCACTCGCGGATGGCGGGGGTTGAGGATTGTCGCAGTGCATACTGCTGGCTAGTTGCCAACGGCCCTCAGGGCCCTTCAGAGGCCGCGACAATATTCGTCGCCGGTGATTCCGCTGGCGGCAGTCTCAGCCTCTCTCTGGCAGCCTGGTTGCGAGATACCGCGGCAAGATTACCGAATGCGATTGTGGCTCTTTCACCAATTACCGATGCACGTATGCGCAGCCCAAGTATCAAGCGCAATCAACACAGGGATATTATTCTTAAGCCACTTGCCAGAGGGCTGGGGACGATTCCGCGGCCACTGCTGGTTGTCGGCAAATGGCTTTTTACCGGTCGTAGCCCAATTGACCCGGTGGTGTCACCCTTGCATGGCGATCTTTCAGGGCTGCCGCCAACTTTGATTCAGGTAAGTGATAGTGAAATACTTCTCGATGATGGACGTCGCTATGTTAATAAAGCCGTTGCTGCCGGCAGCCCCGCAGTTTTACAGTGCTGGCAGAATGTTCCCCATGTCTGGCAGATTTTTTATCCGCAACTTCCAGAGGCTGTAAATGCTTTTGAGCAGATAGAAGCCTTCTGTGAGTGCTATGGTTAGGCATATGATTTTTGCCAACAGTTTCAGTGTTAACGATAAATAGACAGCTATCAGTTACAGGCTCCAGAGGAAAAGCCCTATGAATGCTGAAAATAATAATAAAACCATCCTCGGGCATCCGCGAGGCCTGTTGATTTTGTTTCTTACCGAGATGTGGGAGCGATTTTCCTATTATGGTATGCGCGGCCTGTTAATTGTCTACCTTACCCAGCACTTTCTATTTTCAGATGAAAAATCCAGCGTTATTTATGGCGCCTACACGGCGTTGGTCCTGGTTATGACCATTGTTGGCGGCTCTCTGGCTGACCGCTATCTGGGTGCGCGCAAGGCAGTGATCTTTGGTGCCATACTCCTGACCCTTGGGCACTTTGGTATGAGTTTTGAGGGGAAGGGCTCGAGGCAACTAGTAACCTATGAGGGCAGCCAGTACCAGATAAAGCTCGATGCTCGTGGCGGAGATGCCCGCCAACAGATAGTCACTGAGCAGGGAATCTCCTATATCAACTTTACCGATACCAGTATGCACATCGCCGAGCCTGAAATCGTTGGCCTTCCCGCCACTATAGCTCGCGAACAATTGCTTATCTCTGTGGAGAGAGAGGCGTTATATCTCAATATCCTCTATCTGTCCCTTGCGCTGTTGATCGCCGGGGTGGGTTTTTTAAAGGCAAATATCTCGACCATTGTCGGTTCGCTTTACGGCTTTGGCGATGCCCGCCGCGACTCCGGATTTACCATTTTCTATATGGGCATCAATATTGGTGCATTTATGGCATCTATTTTCTGCGGTTACCTGGGCATTGTGCATGGCTGGAAATACGGCTTTGGTCTGGCCGGGGTTGGGATGTTGCTGGGATTGACTATATTTCTCTGCTGCCAGAGTTGGTTGCAAGGCAAAGCCGAGCCTCCTTCAATGGAGAGGCTTAAGCAAAAGGTATTTCTATTTATCAACGTTGAATGGTTCTGTTACCTGATTGGCTTGGGGATTATTGGCGTCTCAATGCTGCTGGTTATGAATGAAGAGCTTGTAGGCGGCATACTCGGGCCACTGGGTTTGTTGATTTTTGTTCTTCTGGTCAGCTATGCGTTTACGCAGCTCAAGGGGGATGAACGCTCGCGAATGTTAGCGGCAATCTATTTTATATTAGCTCAAATTCCTTTTTGGGCGCTCTTTGAACAGGCGGGTTCATCCCTCAACCTTTTGACAGTGCGCCTGGTCGATCGTGAGATTCTTGGCTGGTCTGTGCCTGGACCGGTCTTTCAGTCACTGAATGCCGGATTTATCTTTCTCTTCGCGCCACTTGTAGCCTGGCTGTGGATATGGCTGGCTAAGCGCAAGTTAAATCCACCCACTGCGGTTAAATTTGCCCTGGGGGTGGCCATGGCTGGCCTCGGTTTCCTGGTGCTGGTAGCAGGTATGAAGGGCTCTGGTACGCTGGGTTTGACGCCAGTGATCTTTATCTTTGCAATTTACTGGATTCATACCATGGGTGAGCTGTTGGTATCACCTGTGGGCTTGTCTGCAGTCACCAAGCTGGCACCGGTGAGGATTGTTGGAATGACCATGGGCGCATGGTTTCTCTACTCAGGCCTATCGAACTACCTGGCCGGTGTGATTGCACGCACTACAGGTGCGGAAACTATCGGCGGGCAGATTACCAATATAGCGGTGGCCAAGGCTGGTTATATCCAGGTCTATTCCCAGGTCGGTTATATTGCTCTGGGTATTGCGCTGCTGATGCTTTTGTTGTCGCCAATTATCACCAAGATGATGCGCGGCGCAGACTAATAACTAAAATCGACAATAATTACCAATCAATAGCAAGTTATCAAAGGAGTGTAAAAAAATGCCACAAATTATAGAGAAGCAGAAAATCGATCAGTATGTAGGTCATGTCTGTGAGCCCACAGACTGGTTTGAGGTTACTCAGGACCAGGTAAATACCTTTGCCGACTGCACCCTCGACCGACAGTTTATTCATATAGACCCGGTGGCTGCCGCCCAGACCCCTTTCGGCGGCACTATTGCCCATGGATTTCTGACCCTGTCGATGCTGTCTTATTTTGCCGAGAGTTTTAACCTGATTGTTGAAGGCATCTATATGGGCGTAAACAAGGGCTTTGATAAGGTGCGCTTTGTCGCTCCGGTTCCGGTTGGCAGCAAGATTCGCGCGCATGCCAGGGTTCTTGATATCCATGAAAAGCGTCCCGGTCAGTTTGACTTTAAGATTGAGGTGACCGTCGAGATCGAAGGTGTTGAGAAACCTGCACTGGTTGCCGAATGGTTATCCGTTCAGATGGCTAAATAAAATAATAAAAGTCCCCAATAATGAGGTAGATAATGAGTATTAATTTTCAAGGTAAAGTAGCAATTGTCACCGGTGCCGGTAATGGTCTTGGGCGTTCACACGCTCTGGCACTGGCAGAGCGTGGCGCCAAAGTGGTGGTCAATGATCTCGGCGGTGCTCGCGATGGCACAGGCGCCTCATCCGAGGCGGCCATGGAAGTGGTCGGCCTGATCGAAGCAGCTGGGGGTGAAGCCTTTGCCCATGGCGCCAATGTGGCCAATTTTGATGAAGTGCAGGACATGGTTGCCCAGACGATGGCCAAGTGGGGCAGGGTTGACATCCTGATTAACAATGCCGGTATTTTGCGTGACAAAAGCTTTAGCAAAATGGACCTGGCCGATTTCAAACTGGTTATGGATGTCCACCTGATGGGATCGGTTAACTGTACCAAAGCCGTCTGGGACATTATGCGTGAGCAGAATTATGGTCGTATCCTGATGACCACATCCTCTAGTGGTATGTACGGTAACTTTGGTCAGTCCAATTACGGGGCGGCAAAGATGGCACTGCTTGGCTTTATGAACACCCTGGTTCTCGAGGGTGGCAAAAACAATATTCATATCAACGCTCTGGCGCCTACTGCCGGTACTCGAATGACCGAAGATCTGTTGCCACCGCCGGTGCTAGGTATGCTGACACCCGAGTCTGTTACTGCGGGCGCTCTGGTGCTCTGTGATGAGAGTGCCCCAACCAGAACGATTCTCTGTGCCGGTGCCGGTGGTTACGCCACAGCCAGTATGTATGAGAGTGATGGCATCTTTGTTCCCGCAGATAGGCAGAATCCCGATGAGATCAAAGCCAATTGGGATCAGCTGTCAGATATCTCCGGTCACCAAGCGCTGGAATCCGGTGCCAAACAGACCGAGAAGTTTGTGATGAAAGCTATGGCTGCACTGCAAGGTTGATAAAGAGCAGAGCCAATAAAAAGCAGGACTAAAAAAATAAATTTATAAAGGATTTTGTTATGAAAGAAGCCGTTATTGTTGCAGCTGCTCGCACCCCAATCGGTCGGGCCTTTCGTGGTGCATTCAACAACCTTGAAGCACCTTCCATGAGCTCTTATGCCATCAATGCAGCTATTGAGCGCGCAGGCGTTGACCCGGCAGAAATTGATGACTGCATAATCGGCGCGGCGATGCAGCAGGGTACCCAGACCATGAACCTCGGACGCCAGGCAGTTATGGCTGCGGGTCTTCCAGTGACTGTCTCGGGGATGACGGTTGATCGTCAGTGCTCCTCCGGTCTGATGGCTATCTCTATTGGTGCCAATAATATTACCAACGATGGTTCCCAGGTTATTGTCGCCGGTGGCTGTGAGTCCGTCAGCCTAATTCAGAATGAACACTTTAATGCTCATCGGCTGGTCGATCCGCTGGCTATCAAGCATGCGCCACTTATCCATATGCCGATGCTGGATACTGCGGAGACGGTGGCCAAGCGCTACGCTATTTCCCGTGAAGCCCAGGATGAATACGCGGTTATCTCCCAGGCGCGCACGGCGGCGGCCCAGGAGGCTGGACTGTTTGCCGATGAAGTGGTGCCAGTGACAGCTACCAAGTTGGTCACCAATCGTGAGACTGGTGAGGTGACAAAAGAACAGGTGACACTCAGCAAAGACGAGGGTAACCGACCCGGTACCAGTCTTGAGAATCTCGCTGGCCTAAAAGCAGTGCGCGAGGGAGGCTCAATTACCGCGGGCAATGCCTCGCAGCTGTCCGATGGAGCGGCAGCGGTGGTCATGATGGACGGCACACTGGCTTCGCAGCGCAATCTCGAACCGCTGGGTGTCTATCGCGGGATGGCAGTTGCCGGTTGTGAGCCGGATGAAATGGGTATAGGTCCGGTATTCGCAATTCCCAAGTTGCTGCAGCGCAACGGTTTGGCGATGGAGGATATTGGGCTATGGGAGCTAAACGAGGCTTTTGCAGTGCAGGTGCTTTACTGTCGCGATAAGCTCGGAATTCCTATGGAGCGTTTGAATGTCAATGGCGGCTCTATCTCTATAGGCCACCCCTTTGGTATGAGTGGCGCGCGTATGGTTATGCATGCGCTGATGGAGGCCAGGCGGCGCGGTGAAAAGTACGTTGTGATCACCATGTGCGTCGGTGGCGGTATGGGTGCTGCGGGTCTGTTTGAGGTATTCTAAACAGCGGCTGTAACCAGAGGTTAACAATAATTATAAAATGCTAGAAGGGCAGCCCATGAGAAAACCCAATTTCAGCAGTCATATTTTGCCACGCGGCTTTGTGCCGCTCTGTTTTCTGGGGGTGGCATTGCTGCTCGGCGGCTGTGATAACCAGGTGGAGAGCAGCAGCCGGCAATCTGCAGCTAGTGAATTTACTGTTGCCAGCAATAAAAAGGTTGCCGACGCTCTCGGCCTGGATAATTCTGATGTGGAAAATCATCAGGATTTCCGCGATGCAACTCGAGGGCTAATCGCTGCTGCACCCAAAGATATTATTACTAACAGCCAGGGTGAAAAAGTCTGGGATGCCAGTGCCTATGACTTTATACAGGGTCAGGCGCCAGATACGGTTAATCCGAGTCTCTGGCGCCAGGCTAAACTTAACAATATTCGCGGGCTTTTTCAGGTCGACGAGCATATCTATCAACTACGTGGTTTTGATCTTGCCAATACGACCCTAATCAGGGGCCAGAGCGGTTGGATCCTGGTGGATCCGCTGACCACCCTCGAAACCACTCAATCGGCAATGGCCTTTGCCGAGCAGCATCTTGGCGAGATTAAGCTCTCTGCGATTATCTTCACTCACAGCCATATCGATCACTTTGGCGGTGTGCTCTCATTGATTGATAGAGAGCAGGCTGCCGAACAGGGTGTACCGATTATTGCACCTTCGGGGTTTATGCATGAAGCAGTCAGCGAAAATATTCTCGCCGGCCCGGCGATGATGCGCCGCGGTGCCTATATGATGGGCAATATACTGGATCGCTCGGCTACTGGTCATGTGGATACCGGGCTCGGTAAACAGGTTATTTTTGGCAGTACGTCGATACTGGAACCGACGCTGGTTATAGATCGTCCACAGGTCAATTTGACGGTCGATGGTGTGGACATTGAATTCTACAATATGCCCAACAGTGAGGCGCCGGCGGAACTGACCTTTTATCTTCCACAGTGGCAAGCTTTTTGCGGTGCGGAAATACTTTCCCACGTGATGCATAACATTTTGACATTGCGCGGCGCCAAGGTGCGTGATGCGCTGTTGTGGAGTGACTATATAGGCCAATCCATCGAGCGTTTGGATAATGTTGAAATCTTTTTTAACAGCCATCACTGGCCGACCTGGGGTCATGAGCGAATTATTACCCAGATGCAACAGCAGCAGGATCTGTACAAGTTTATTCATGACCAGACGTTGCGACTTGCCAATATCGGTTATACCCCTAAGGAGATTGCCGAGCGCCTGAAGCTGCCCGAGAGCCTGGCCGGTAATTTTCATATTCGCGGTTATTACGGCACCCTCAGTCATAACAGCAAGGCAGTCTATCAACATTACTTTGGCTGGTATGACGCTAATCCTGCGCATCTTAATCCGCTGCCTCCAGAGCAGTCGTCGATTCGCTATGTAGAGTTTATGGGCGGTGCCGATGCACTTTTGCAAAAGGCCGCTGCCTATCAGGCCAAAGGGGAGTACCGCTGGGTTGGGGAAGTGCTAAATCACTTGGTTTTTGCTGAGCCGGGCAATATCGCCGCTCGCGAGATGCTTGCCGAAGCCTATCGCCAGATGGCCTATCAGGCCGAGTCTGGCCCCTGGCGAGATATCTACCTTTCTGCTGCCAAGGAGTTAATTAGCGGCGAAGTGGTGGCTAACGATGTGGCCATGTCCTCAAAAGCCTTTTTACAGCAGGTGCCACTTGAAGAGTTTATGAAGGCGCTGTCAATAAAATTGGATGCTGAAAAAGCTGAGGGTGAGCGACTAAAAGTAAATGTGCTGTTTACCGACAGTAATACCAATTTTGTGCTCAGGGTGAGAAATTCGGTGATGTACTATCAGCAGATTCCATTAGACGAGAGTGCCGACGTTACCCTAAGTCTTACACAGAAACTGTTTGTTGATATTCTGCTTGGCGAGGCGGGTGTAAAGTCGTTAATCGGTTCTGGAGAGTTGTCTGTGGACGGCAGTCTGCTGGTTCTACTAAAGTTCTTCTCTCTGCTTGGGGCGAGTAACGACGATTTTAATATTGTGCTTCCCTAGTCATTCGTTGATATTAACGGGCACTAAAAAGGGGCCTCACATAAATCGTAAGGCCCCCATGGGGAGAGCTGCTCCGTGCTCTGTACTCAATCCCCGTTTAATTATTGATAATAAATTAACAAATAACAGGCGGTTATCTTTCCAGTATGGCAGTGACACCTTGGCCACCAGCTGCACATATGGAGATAAGACCGCGACCCTGTCCCTTTTGTTCCAGTAGCTTTGCCAATGTCGCCATTATTCTTGGTCCAGTTGCTGCAAATGGATGTCCAGTGGCAACGCTGGAGCCCTTTACATTTAATTTTGTGCGATCAATGCTGCCCAGCGCGCCATCCAGACCGAGTTTGTTTTTACAGAACTCCTCGTCTTCCCAGGCTTTCATTGTGCATAGAGCCTGAGCGGCAAAGGCCTCGTGAAGCTCATAGAAATCAAAGTCCTGTAAGCTGATGCCGGCGCGCTTAAGCATCCGTGGCACGGCGTAGGCGGGGGCCATTAGCAGCCCTTCGCTATGTTCACCTTGGGAGTAAAAATCGACTGCAGCAACCTCGCTAAATGACAGGTAGGCCATAACCGGCAAGTTGCGCTCGGCGGCCCAATCTTCACTGGCCAACAGGATCGATGCAGCACCATCGGTCAGGGTCGTTGAGTTGGCGGCGGTCAGAGTACCGTTTTCCCTGTCGAAAGCCGGTTTTAACCGCGCCAGTTTGTCCATGGGCGTGTCGCGCATAATGCCGTCGCGCTCAACCCCGTTAAACGGACTCAGCAAGTTATCAAAGAAACCTTCATTGTAGGCGGCAAGTAGATTTTGGTGGCTGTTCCAGGTCAGCTGATCCTGTTCCTCGCGACTGATATTCCATTGCTTGACCATTAACTCACAGTGCTGCCCCATGGACAGGCCGGTGCGCGGCTCTGCATTGGCGGGAAGAGAGGGTAGTACAAAGCCGGGGCGGAAACGCAATAATATCTTCAGCCGCTGACCAAGGGTTTTGGCTTTGTTGAGGTCGAGTATCATGCGGCGATAATTTTCATTCAGGGCAATAGGCGCATCGCTAGCGGTATCTGTGCCCGCCGCAATCCCTGCATCAATCTGCCCGAGAGAAATTTTGTTAGCCACCAGAATAGCCGCCTCAAGTCCAGTGCCGCAGGCTTGCTGAACATCGTAGGCGGGGGTTTCCAGCGCTAGGCCTGAATTTAATGTCGCTTCGCGGGCCAGGTTAAAGTCCCGGGAATGTTTCATCACAGCACCTGCGGCGACTTCGCCGAGACGCTCGCCCTCAAGTCCGAAGCGCTGCACCAGCCCCTGCAGTGTGGCCGACAACATATCCATATTGCTGGCTGTGCTGTAAGCCGTATTGCTGCGCACAAAGGGAATGCGATTACCGCCGATTATTGCGACCCTTTTTATTTGGCTCATTATTTCGCTCTCCCCATGGTCTGGTTGTGTTGGCTTTTTAGATTAGTTTGACGCGTGAAGCTCGGCATTGAGTTCCACGGCAGATTTATTAGTCAGGCATTCAACCATACCGCTAACCGAATTGCGTCTGAACAACAGATCGCTTTTACCGGCGAGTTCACGGGCTTTCATCTTGCCTGTGGCCTGCTTTTGGTCGTCGAGCATGGTGACAATGGTTCCAGCTGTAATATACAGGCCCGACTCAATAGTGCAGCGATCACCGAGGGGTATACCGAGACCGGCATTGGCACCGAGCAGGCACTTTTCACCCATGGAGATCACCATATTGCCGCCGCCCGAGAGTGTTCCCATAATTGAGGCGCCGCCGCCAATATCGGTTCCCGCGCCGCAGAATACTCCTGCAGAGACTCGACCCTCAATCATATTGGGTCCCTCGGTACCGGCGTTAAAGTTGATAAAGCCCTCGTGCATCACTGTGGTGCCTTCGCCCACATAGGCACCAAGACGCACTCTTGAGGTGTCGGCGATGCGCACCCCGGTGGGGACCACGTAGTCGACCATCTTGGGGAATTTATCCACACAGTTAACCCTGAGCGGCTGGCCGGCCATACGCGCTTCCAGTTGGCGTTGCGGAAGCTCTTCAATATCAATAGCGCCTTCACTGGTCCAGGCGACATTTTTCAGGGCGCCAAATACGCCACTTAGATCTGTGCCATGGGGCTTGACCAGTCGGTGGGAGAGCAGGTGCAATTTTAGATATCCCTCGGGAACTGAGCCCGGTGGCAGATCATCTGCCAACAGCACGGCCACAACCGGACGGCTGGAGCCGGCCAGCTGCTCGACGGATGCAGCGAGATCCGAGTAACCATTATGATTTAATGCTGACTGCAGTGCTGCCAGTTGCTCGCTGCTTGGCTCGATCTCACCAGATTTTATCCCCAGGCTGAGTGCGAGAATATCGCACAGGGTCTGCTCCGGTTTTAGTTGGGGCTTGGGGTAGAAAACTTCCAGCCATTCCCCGTTGCTGTTTTTGGTGCCAACACCAATAGCGAAACTGTACAAATTAGTCATGATTTTACTCTTTTAGATATGTTAATTTTAATAAAAACAATTGGTTAAAAAATTTAATTAAAGTAATTTATGTAATTATTCCAATGGCTACTTAAAGATGGATTGATAGATATCCGCTTTAAAACCAATGGTAATAGAGCCGTCTACATCCAGCACCGGGCGCTTTATCATTGCCGGGTGTTCGAGTAGCAGGGCAGCGACATTGTCGCAATTGGTGTTCTCCTGAATACTGGTGTCCAGCGTGCGCCAGGTTGTGCCCCGGCGGTTGAGGACGGTTTCCCAGCCAGCCTGCTCAACCCAGTTTTCAATGTTCTCGAGGTCAATACCTTCTTTTCGAAGGTCGTGAAATTGATACTCGATACCATTGTCGCTCAGCCATTTGCAGGCTTTTTTAATGGTGTCGCAATTTTTGATGCCATAGACTGTTATCACGGTACTAACGTCCTTGATTTAAAGGTTGTAAGCATAACAAAACTGTCACGGCTTATGGGCGATAAATGGTTTCTTGCGGTTGGGGTAGCAGGTTGTGCAGATATCGCAGGCCCGCCCATCACAGCCCCGCGCGGTGCAGTACTCGCGACCATAAAAAATGATTTGCAGGTGCAGTGCATTCCACTGCTCGCGGGGAAAAAGCTTTTTTAAATCCCGTTCGGTCTGGGTGACGCTTTTACCCTTTGTCAGTCCCCAGCGCTGAGCGAGTCTATGGATATGGGTGTCAACCGGAAAGGCCGGATGACCAAAGCCCTGAGACATAACCACACTCGCGGTTTTATGACCAACACCGGGCAGCGATTCCAGGGCTTTCCAGTCATCGGGTACCTCGCCGTTATACTTTTCAACCAGTATCTTTGACAGATTGGAGATGGCACTGGATTTTTGCGGTGCCAGTCCGCAGGGTCGGACTATCTGATAGATTGTCTCCAGGGGAACAAATTGCATATCAAAGGCATTGTCAGCTTCAGAAAACAGTGCTGGTGTCACCTGGTTAACGCGTATATCGGTGCACTGAGCGCTGAGTAATACGGCGACCAGCAGCTCAAAATGGTTGCGGTGATCGAGAGGCACAGGAGTTTCCGGATACAGCTCATTAAGCCGTTGTAAAACGAATTCTGCACGTTCCTGTTTTAGCATCTCGTATCCTGTTTGCCGATTCTGAAAAGGCGATGGTTTCCCGCAGGGGTTATTTTAGGCTTTCTACAAATTGCTTGATACGCATTGCAGCCTCAATGCATTCATCGGTCTCGGCGACCAGCGCCAGACGCACACGATTCTCGCCGGGATTACCGCTGTCGGTCGCTCTTGATAGGTACTGTCCGGGCAGCAGTGTGACATTTTGCGTGGCAAACAGTTGCTGGGCAAAATCGGTATCGGCAATCGGTGTTTTTGGCCACAGATAGAAGCTTGCCTGTGGTTCCGGGAAGTCGAGTAGCGGTCGCAGTATCTTGGTGACAGCGGCGAACTTTTCCCGATACAGCGTGCGGTTATCAACAACATGGCTCTCGTCTCTCCAGGCTGCCACTGATGCGGCCTGAACCGCTGTCGACATGGCGCATCCATGATAGGTGCGAAAGCGCAGAAACGCCTTGAGTATATGGCGGTCACCGGCGACAAAGCCGGAGCGCAGGCCTGGCAGGTTGGAGCGTTTCGAGAGGCTGTGGAATACCACGCAACGGCTGTAGTCTGTGCGGCCCATTTGTGCACAGGCTTGCAGTAATCCCGCAGGTGGATTGTCTTCCTGTAAATAGACTTCCGAGTAACACTCGTCGCTGGCAATAATAAAGTCGTACTTGTCGGCCAGGGCTATTGCCTGTTGAAACTGCTCTATGCTAATTACTGCGCCTGTGGGATTTCCCGGTGTGCACAGATGGAGTAGTTGGCAGCGCTGCCAAACCGATTCCGGAACCCTGCTTAAATCGGCAATAAAGTCATTTTCGGCATTGCAGTCGAGATAGTGCAGTTCTGCCCCGGCGAGCAGTGCTGCGCCCTCATAGATTTGGTAGAAGGGGTTTGGCGAGACGACTAATGGCTTTTGCTGTGTGTCTATAACTGCCTGGGTAAAGGCAAACAGAGCTTCCCGTGTACCGGTTACCGGAAGTACATGCTGTTCGGCATCAATACTCTCCTTGGGCAGGTTAAAGCGCTGTTGCAGCCATTCGGCAATGGCTTCGCGCAGGGCCTGGCCCCCTCTGGTGGCAGGGTAGACTGCCACTTGATCAATATTGTCAATCAGCGCCTGTTTTACAAAGGCTGGAGACTGATGTTTGGGTTCGCCAATCGACATTGAAATAGGTTTTAGGTGCTGCGGTGGTGTGATACCTGCCTTGAGTTCGTTGAGTCGTTCGAAGGGGTAGCGATGCAGTGAGTCGAGGTTGGGATTCATAGTCTGTTCTTTAGTAAATGCATTGTGGATATTAGTGCCAGATCTTCATTTTGCGCAGTTCGAATTCCTTGCCGCCTTCCTGATTTCTCTCGTCGAGCTCACTACAGATAATATCCTTCAAGGTTTTGATCAGGCCCGGATTGGTGATAGGCTTAGACGCTCTGTCGGTAATGTAAAAAATATCTTCTACGCGCTCTCCCAGGGTTGAGATCTTTGCATTGCGGATGCGCAGCTCAAAGCGCACAAAAATTCTTGCCAGATGGGCCAGCAATCCCGGCCGGTCGGGGGTGATTATCTCCAGTATTGTGGTCTCGGTTTCACTGTCATTGCGCAGCGATGCCACGGTTTTTAAGGCAAAGTTTTTCAGCTGCCGCGGTGTTCGTCGCTGGATATCGAAGTCGACAGTCTGCGGGTTGATGATAGCTTCGCTCAGGGTCTTGATAATTCTTGCGCTGAGTACGCTGTTGTTGCCAACAGGTTGATTGGCCTCGTCGAGTACATAGAATACATCGAAGGCTGTACCGTCACTGGCGGACTGCAGGCGAGCATCCTGGATATTCAGGTTGAGCTTGTCGAGGGTAGCGGCGGTGATGGCGAAGATATTTTCGCGATCTTTGGAGTGGACAAATATCTGTGTTGCCACCGGTATTTCAACGCCGACATCATTGAGCAGAATAACCGGTACGTCGGGGTCATCGCTGTCGATAATTGCCTTGGTAAAGAGAGCGATATCCTCGGCGCGCTCACGTAGAAAAAACTCTGCGTTGACATCTTTCCAAACTCCGACGGCTTTTGAGGGATCGACATTGTCAGATATCAGCGCGCCCAGTGCGGCAGCTTTGGCATCCTTTAACCAGGCGGATCTGGCCATTGGTTGCTCAACACCCATCTGTAGTACCCGCTTGGTTTCAAAGTAGAGGTTGTGCATCAGCGAGCCCTTCCAGTCGGTCCAAAGGTGCGGGTTGGTGGCATTGATGTCGGCGACAGTCAGGACATAGAGATGATTGAGATGAATCAGGTCGCCAACATGGCGGGCGAATTTGTTAATGACATCTGGATCTGAGGTGTCCTCGCGCTGGGATATGCTCGACATCAGCAGATGGTTTTCCACCAGCCACTTCAAAAGGTCGATTTCTTGCTCGGAGAGGCCGTGGCGGCGGGCAAAGTCCTCAATATCCACCGACCCGAGGAGAGAGTGATCTCCGCCGCGACCCTTGGCAATATCATGGTAGAGAGCGGTAATGATGATCAGCTCTTTTTTCGGGAAGTTTTTGTAGATATGCGATGCGATCGGGAAGCGCTCGGCGACCTCCGGCAAAACCAGGCGGCGAATATTGCGCACGACTTCGAGGGTGTGCACATCGACCGGGTAAATATGAAAGAGATCGTGCTGCATCTGGCCGACGATTTTGCCAAACTCGGGCAGGTAGCCACCGAGTATGCCGTAGCGATTCATGCGCTGAAGTCGCGCCGCGAGCAGGTAGGGGGCTTTGAGTATGCGCATAAACAAAGCGCGGTTTTCCTCGCTGTTGCGAAACTCATCGTCAATCAGGTTGCGATGCAGGCGTATCTGACGAATAGTCGATGCGCGTATACCCTGGATCTGGTCATTTTCGCCAAGTAGGGCAAATAGCTCGAGTAGGGCAGAGGGGTGATTGAGGAAAACAGCGCTATTAGTGGTATCCAGATAGTTGTCACGTATCAGGAAGCGCTCATTGATCTCTGTGACCACCTTGGTTTTATTTTTGCGAAAGATGGATTCATCCAAGTACTGCAGGAGGACGTCATTTAATTCCCTGATTGACATAACCACCTGGTAGTAGCGCTGCATAAATTTTTCAACACCCAGGCGCCCGTTGCTGTCGGTGTAACCAAACATAGCGGCAAGTTTGCGCTGGTAGTCAAATAGCAGGCGCTCTTCCGGGCGCTCGGCAATAAGATGTAGCCCGTAGCGAACTTTCCAGAGAAACTCCTCATCGCGACGCAGTGTCAAATACTCCTCTTCGGAGAGAAAGCCCTTGCTCACCAGATGAGAGCGACGATTGACCTCAAAGTGACGCTTGGCAGTCCAGTTGATAACCTGAATGTCACGCAGACCGCCCGGTGCCTCTTTTATGTTTGGCTCGAGGTTGTACTCTGTATCCGCATGTTTGCGATAGCGTTCCTCTTGCTCCTTTATCTTGCCGCTGTAGAAGGCATCTGATGACCAGATTTTTCGCGGTGAAGTTTTGATTAGGAGCTTTTCCAGGAGTTTTGCGTCGCCGCAAAGCAGGCGTGTCTCCATCAGATTGGTGGCAACGGTGATATCGGCTCGAGCCTCGTCTTTGCACTGGCTGATGGATCTGGTGCTGTGGCCGATCTTTAATTGGATATCCCAGAGGAAAGTCAGGAATTTCTCGATGCTGGCGCGATACTTTTCCGGCTTGTTGCGGCGCATTAAAATCAGCAGATCTATATCCGAGTGGGGGTGGAGCTCGCCGCGCCCGTAACCGCCGACAGCAATTAAGCTGATGTCCTTATCCCATTCAAAGCGCTGCCAGGCGTGACGCAAAATGACATCGGCAAATCGCGACTGCTCGTTGACTAGTTGATGAACATTTTCTCCCTCGAGGAAACGTGTGTCGAAGTGTTTGCGAGCGGCAGACAAGGCATCGCGAAAAACCTCAATGGGGTCGCCGATTTCAATGTTGTGCAGAAAACGCTTCTGGTCAAAAAATAGCGGTGCTGGGTCGGATTCGGAATTCATAAATGTTTTTTGTCTGTAGGTCACTATTGTCTGTAGGGCTCTTCGCTGCGGGCGGTAAGCACCTCGCAGCCGTCGCTGGTGACAGCCAGCGTATGCTCCCATTGCGAGGAGAGGCGACCATCTCGGGTTTCAACAGTCCATCCATCTGCTTTTAACTTTGTGCCCTGTTTGCCTGCATTGACCATTGGTTCAATGGTGAAGGTCATACCCTCGGCGAGCTCGAGGCCAGTGTCTGGTATGCCGTAGTGCAGTACTTGGGGTTCTTCATGGAATTCCTGGCCAATGCCGTGGCCGCAGTAGTCTCGAACCACGGAGTAATAGTTTGCCTCGGCATGTTTCTGGATATGGTGGCCAATATCACCCAGGCGAACACCGGGCTTGACCATGTCGATGGCCAGGTAGAGACATTCCTGTGAGATATCAATCAGTCGCTGAGCATGGGGTGCCACTTTACCCACTGTATACATTTTACTGGTATCACCGTGCCAGCCATCTTTGATAACAGTGACATCGATATTGATAATATCGCCATTCTTAAGGATTTTTTTGTCTGAGGGGATTCCGTGACAGACCACTTGGTTGATCGATGTGCATACAGATTTGGGGAAACCGCGGTATCCGAGGCAAGCCGGTATGGCCTTTTGTACGTTGACTATATGATCATGACAGATTCGGTCGAGCTCTTCGGTGCTGACACCGGGAACCACATACTGGCCGATTAGCTCGAGAACTTCTGCAGCCAGGCGGCCCGCTTCACGCATCTTGGCGATATCATCTGCCGATCGTAATTTTACAGTCATAATAAACCTCATCCTTTGTTTGGCCGCTATTGTACTCATCTATTGGCCAATGAGGGAGTGTCTTTCTAGCTTATTCGCATGCAATCAGCCGCTATTTTTTGAGGATCTCCGACGGCTGACATCTGGGGCGTAGGCAAGTGTAAGTGTTACGTCGCTTTTTTCTTTAACTGGACTCCTGGTTATGGTATAAAGCGCGCCGGTTAGCGAGATGTCTTGCTGACTGGTTACAAAATAAATTTTTTTTAAACGACACACACGTTCCGACACAGCGATCTGGGTGCCCTGAGAGGCTTGTATTAGCTCTTGCGGTTGATCACTGGGGTACGTGGAGGCCTAACCCCAAAAGGAAAAATTATGTCTTCTGTAAGTATGCGTGAAATGTTGCAAGCTGGTGTTCATTTTGGTCACCAAACTCGCTTCTGGAATCCAAAGATGAGCCAGTTTATTTTCGGCTCGCGAAATAAAGTCCATGTTATCAACCTTGAGCAAACAGTTCCTGCCTTCAATGAAGCGCTGGAAGTTCTCCGTGTTGAAGCTGCCAAGGGCAACCAAATTCTATTTGTCGGCACTAAGCGTGCTGCACAAAAAATCGTTCAGGAGCAAGCCGAGCGCTGTGGAATGCCGTTTGTAAGTCATCGCTGGTTGGGTGGTATGTTGACCAACTACAAGACTATCCGTGCATCTATCCGTCGCTACCGCGACCTCGAAGCTCAAGAGGCCAACGGCACTTTTGAAAAGCTGACCAAGAAAGAGGCTCTGATGCGTGCGCGCATGAAGGCCAAGCTGGACAATTCAATCGGTGGTATCAAAGATATGAACGGTCTGCCGGACATCATCTTTGTAATCGATGTAGATCACGAGCGCATTGCTATCAACGAAGCTAACAAGCTGGGTATCCCTGTTGTTGGTATCGTCGATACCAACAGTAACCCGGATGGCGTCGACTACGTAATCCCCGGTAACGACGACTCAATTCGTGCCATCAAGCTCTACGCTGCCTCCGTAGCTGACACAATCCTTGAAGGCAAGGCGCAATCAGCGACAGTTTCCAGCAAAGATGAGTTTGTAGAGGTCGAGGAGACTGCTGAATCAGCGGACGCTCCAGCGCCTGCGGCGCCATCAAAGGAAGCTGCTGCAGAGTAATTTTTGCAACACAGAGTACTTATACACTAAGGGGGCCGCTGCCCCCTTTTTTTAAATAATTTTATGATTTAGAGAGGAATACAATGGCACAGGTAACAGCATCTTTAGTGAAAGAGCTGCGGGATCGCACAGGTTTGGGCATGATGGAGTGCAAGCGTGCACTGGCAGAGTCTGGCGCAGATATTGACAAGGCTATTGAGGAGCTGCGCAAGTCAAGCGGCATGAAGGCGGCTAAGAAAGCTGGGCGTACAGCCGCTGATGGTCTTGTAGCTGTTAGAGCTGAAAACGGTTTCGGTTTGGTACTTGAAGTAAACAGTGAAACTGACTTTGTTGCCCGCGATGAGGGTTTTCAGGGTTTTGTCGCAACTGTTCTCAATGCGGCCTATGATTCCAAGCAAACTGATGTCGCCGCTTTGATGGCCGGTGAGCTCGAAAATGCCCGTGAAGCGTTGGTACAGAAAATTGGTGAAAATATCTCGCCACGCCGTGCAGCGAGCATTGAGGCACCAGTTGTCGGTGGCTATGTGCACAGCAACAATCGGATTGCTGTCGCTGTGGGCCTGTCCGGTGGTGATGAAGCGCTGGCCAGAGACGTTGCCATGCACGTTGCGGCGGTGAACCCTGCAGTTGTCAGTTCCGACCAGATGCCAGCCGAGCTTATCGATGCCGAGAGAGAGATCTTCACTGCTCAGGCAATTGAGAGTGGTAAACCACCAGAGATCGCCGCTAAAATGGTTGAAGGCCGTGTAAGCAAATTCTTAAAAGAGAGCAGCCTGGTCGATCAGCCTTTCGTCAAAGACCCTGATACGACTGTTGGCAAGTTGGTCAAGGCTGGCGGAGCTGAGATTGTCGGCTTTGTGCGCTTTGAAGTAGGTGAGGGAATCGAAGTTGAAGAAGTCGATTTCGCCGCTGAGGTTGCTGCTCAGGTACAGGGCGCAAACTAAGTATAAAAAGACAAATTAAGAGGATTCAATATGGCGCCAACTGGCAGAGAGAAAAAGTACAAGCGAATTCTTCTAAAACTCAGTGGTGAGGAGTTAATGGGAGAAGAGGGCTTCGGGATTGATCCCAAGGTTCTCGATCGAATGGCACTTGAAATCGGTCAGTTGGTGGGTATTGGGGTTCAGGTTGGTCTGGTTATCGGTGGTGGTAACCTGTTTCGGGGTGCCGCTTTGAATGAGGCGGGCATGGATCGGGTTACCGGTGACCACATGGGTATGCTGGCAACGGTTATGAACGGTCTGGCCATGCGCGATGCTCTGGAGAGAACCAATATTTCCTCTCATGTTATGTCGGCAATTCCCATGAGTGGTGTGGTTGAACACTATGATCGTCGCCGCGCCATGCGCTACCTTGTCGAAGGCGAGGTGGTAATCTTTTCGGCCGGCACCGGCAACCCGTTTTTTACGACGGATTCGGCTGCCTGCCTTCGCGGTATTGAAATAGACGCTGATGTTGTCTTGAAGGCAACCAAGGTTGACGGTGTCTTTAGTGCCGACCCAATGCTCGACCCTGGTGCTGAGCTCTATGATCGCCTTACCTATGATGAGGTTCTGGATAAAAAGCTTGGGGTTATGGATTTAACCGCTATCTGTCTGTGCCGTGAACACAATATGCCTTTGCGAGTTTTTAGAATGTCCAAGCAGGGCGCATTGCTCAATCTGGTGGTCGGTGGCAATGAAGGTACCTTGATTGAAGAGGGAGCAACACAATGATTGATGAATTAAAAAAAGAAGCAGATGTTCGCATGACCAAGGCTGTCGATGCCCTGGGAAATGCTTTTAACAAAATCCGTACTGGGCGCGCCCATCCGAGTTTGCTCGATGGCATCACGGTAGACTATTACGGTGTTATCACGCCACTGGCTCAGGCTGCTTCTATAGTTATTGAAGATGCGCGTACGCTTTCAGTAACTCCCTGGGAAAAGAGTCTGGTTCAGGCGATTGAAAAGGCGATTATGAAATCCGATCTGGGTTTAAACCCTTCAACCGCTGGTACTGTGATCCGTATTCCTCTGCCACCGCTTACTGAAGAGACCCGCAAGGTTTATGGCAAGCAGGCTAAAGCCGAGGCAGAAAATGCCCGTATCTCTGTGCGTAATATCCGCCGCGATGTGCTCTCCAGCCTCAAGGGGCTGCTCAAGGATAAGGATATCAGCGAAGATGAAGAGCGCAAGGGTCAGGATGATATTCAAAAGATTACTGACAGCTTTGTTGCGCGAATTGATGAAGCGCTTGCAGCCAAAGAAAAGGATTTGATGGAGATTTAATCTCCTCGGTATCAATCATCATGGCTGCGCCCTGCGAAAATAACTCCGCTCACCCGCTGAAGCATGTCGCCATTATTATGGATGGCAATAATCGCTGGGCAAAGGAGCGGGGACTCGGCGGTATTCGCGGTCACGAGGCGGGCGTTGAGCGTATTCGCGAAATTTTAAAAGCTGCTAAACAGCGCGGTGTAAAGGTGGTCAGCCTGTTCGCCTTTAGCAGTGAGAACTGGAAGCGTCCAGAACTAGAGGTTCGCGGTTTGATGTCTCTGTTCTCCTCTTATCTTAAAAATGAAGCCAAAGCACTCCGCGACGATGGCGTAAGACTCAAGGTTGTCGGAGACCGCAACCAGTTTAGCGACCGTCTTAAGCGCTTAATCGACGATGCGGAGTCTATGACCGCTAGCGGCGAATTCACTCTGGTTCTCTGCGTCGACTATGGGGGACGCTGGGATATTGCCACCGCCGCTCAGAAGATAGCCTCCGAGGTGCAGACAGGCCGCCTGCGTCCCTCAGATATCAATGAGGCCGTGTTGAGTAAACACATGCAGCTGGGTAGCATGCCGGACCCGGACCTCTGTATTCGCACAGCTGGGGAGCAGCGCATCAGTAATTTCCTACTGTGGCAGATGGCCTATACCGAGCTCTATTTTGCCGATTGCTACTGGCCTGATTTTGATGCCGCAGCACTGGATATTGCCATTGACGAATACTATTCGAGACAGCGGCGCTTTGGCTTGCGCAATACCTCTGATGGCTCTGACTACAATGACAAGTCACCCTCGCGAGGAGAGACACTTCGTGCTTAAGCAGCGGGTTATTACAGCAGTTGTTTTGGTGGCAGGGTTATTGTTACTGCTCTTTAACACCAGCCCGCTGTGGTTTTCGGCGGCCATTATTCCAGTTGTTGTTCTGGCTGGATGGGAGTGGTGTAATCTGTCCGGCAATAAAACAGCGCTCGGCAAGCTGCTCTTCCTTGTGGCGCTTTTTCTCTCTCTGACAGGTTCAGCGCTCTGGCTTAATCTCTTTGATGACCTTGCTATATCCAAAGGTCAGGATCTTATGCTCTTCGCTGCGATTCTCTGGGCGATAATATTTCTCTGGGTTCAGGGTTATCCCTCCAGTGCCATACTCTGGTCGGCAAAGCCTCTGCTCGCCATTCTCGGGCTGGGGTTACTTACGGCAACCTGGCTGGCAATTGTTCTTATTGTTCACCAGCCCTATGGCCAGTGGCTTTTGTTACTGGCGGTGGCAGTTGTCGCTCTCGCGGATATTGGTGGCTATGTGGCGGGTAATTTATTTGGCAAGCACAAACTGGCGCCAGTTGTCAGTCCCGGCAAAACCTGGGAGGGTTTCTTGGGCGGTCTTGCCTGTCAGCTGCTGCTGATTCTTTTACTGGTAATATTTATGCCTGTGGCCGTCTCGCCACTGGCTCTTGCATTGCTGATTATTCCTGTGGCGCTCTTTTCGGTGTTGGGTGATCTTTTTGAAAGCATGCTAAAACGTCATCAGGGTATCAAGGACAGCAGTCAAATTCTTCCCGGTCACGGTGGCGTACTTGATCGAATTGACGGCTTGATGGCTGCGCTGCCATTATTTATTTTGCTGCACCTGCTATTGAGCCCATTCTGATCTATGCAGACTATTACCTTGCTTGGTGCGACAGGGTCGATTGGTGTTAACACTCTGGATGTTATTGCCCGTCACCCTGACAAATACAAAGTTTTTGCTCTGACTGCGCACAGTCAGATTGAAAAGTTGGCAGGCCAGTGCCAGAAGTTCAATCCGCAATTTGCCGTTGTCGCCGATGAGCAGTCTGCCGCGCAACTGCAAACTATACTCGCCACCCTCGATCCAGATTGTGCCACCGAAATTCTCTGGGGCAGGGAGTCTCTCTGTCAGGTTGCCAGCGACAGTGCTGTGGATACGGTAATGGCTGCAATTGTCGGTGCTGCCGGGCTGGTGCCGACCCTGTCCGCGGTTGAGGCGGGCAAGAAAATTTTACTTGCCAATAAAGAATCACTGGTGATGGCAGGTAGCCTGTTTATGCAGGCCGTAGCTGACTCCGGTTGCGTACTGTTGCCAATTGACAGTGAGCACAATGCCATTTTCCAATGCCTTCCCGAAGGCTATAAAAGTTCGTCTAGCAGCGGTGTAAAAAAACTTTTGCTGTCCGCGTCCGGTGGCCCTTTTCGTGGTTGGTCCGCGGAGCAGATGGCCTCTGTTACGCCAGAGCAGGCCTGCGCTCACCCCAACTGGAGTATGGGCCGCAAAATTTCTGTTGATTCGGCCACCCTGATGAACAAGGGGTTGGAGCTGATTGAGGCCTGCTGGTTATTTGCTATGCCGGCATCCAGTATTGACGTTGTGGTCCATCCGCAGAGCATTATTCACTCACTGGTACAGTACTTGGATGGCTCTGTACTGGCGCAGCTGGGTAATCCGGATATGCGCACACCCATTGCCCACGCCTTAGCCTGGCCTGAGCGTATTGAGGCCGGCGTCGCCGATCTCGATCTTTTTGCGGTTGCCCATCTTGATTTCGAAAAGCCCGATCTCGACTGCTTCCCCTGTCTTGGAATAGCCGCAGCCGCTGCCAGTGCCGGTAAAAATGCCCCGACAATACTCAATGCGGCAAATGAAGTTGCCGTGCAGGCGTTTCTCGATAAGCGTATCAGCTTTATGCAAATTGCCAATGTTGTTGAGCAGACATTAAACGGTCAGCAGTTGACTGAACCAGAATCGCTCGCCGCAGTCCAAGAGTGCGATGAGCAGGCACGCTTGTATAGTAATGCCTACATAAAAAGACTGGAGAAGTAATTTATGGATTTCCTGCAGACAATCTTTTTTACCCTGATCGCCCTTGGCGTGCTGGTGAGTTTTCACGAGTTCGGTCACTTTTGGGTGGCGCGGCGCTGTGGTGTCAAAGTGCAGAAATTTTCCATTGGTTTTGGTACACCATTACTGCGCTGGAAGGATTCCAGGGGAACCGAATTTATTTTAGCTGCCCTGCCTCTGGGAGGCTATGTCAAGATGGTTGACGAACGTGAGGGCAATGTCAGCGAAGAGGATCTGCCTTTTGCTTTTACGCGCAAGAGTGTCTGGCAGCGTATTGCCATAGTTGCTGCGGGGCCCCTGGCTAACTTTTTACTCGCCCTTGTGGCCTTCTGGATTGTGTTTTTAGCCGGTGAGCGGGGTATTGCTCCTGTTGCAGGCCATGTCAGCGCGGATTCCCTGGCTGCCGAGGCCGGCTTTGAGAGAGGTACCGAGATAATTGCCGTCGATGGTAAGCCAACGGCTACCTGGAGCAGCGTGACGCGCAAGTTATTTGGTTTTATAGGCACCAGTGGCGATATTCCCTTTACTGTCACCTATCCAGATTCAAATATTCAATATCAGCTGCAGGTGCCAGTCGACAGGTGGTTGCGCGATGCCGAGGAGCCCTCGCCACTGCGTGAGCTGGGGATTCATCCGCCCTTTGAATTGGAGTCATTAAATCTGGCTGCAGTCTCCGTGGATGGGGCCGGTTACAGTGCCGGCTTGCGCGACGGTGATCGCCTGTTGGCTATTGACGGTCTGAAGATACGCAGTATTGAAACCTTTATTGAGCGAATTGCCGCCAGTCCCGGTAACAGTGTCGATCTACTTGTCGAGCGCGACAGTGGTCAACTTATTATTCAAGCTGTTCCACGTCTGGTTGAGCGCGATGGTGAGCAGGTAGGGCAGCTGGGGGTTCAGCTCTCCTCAGTGGGACGCTATCCGGAAAGTCTCTTGCGCACTGTTGACCACGGTCTTTTTGGGGCGGTAGGCCGTGCAGCCAGAGAGACTGTTGAAACCAGTATCTTTGTCTTGGAGTCGATCGGCAAATTGGTCATGGGGGAACTTTCACCGAAGAATCTCAGCGGCCCAATTACTATTGCAAAGGTCGCTGGTGATACAGCCAAATCGGGTTTTGACAATTTTATTCGTTTTATCGCTATTCTCAGTATAATGCTCGGCGTGATGAATCTAATGCCGATACCGGTATTGGACGGTGGACACCTTGTCTACTATCTGATCGAGATAGTCAAAGGCTCACCAGTTTCAGACCGAGTCCAGTTGGTGGGTTACAAAATCGGATTCTTTATGTTGATGGGGTTAATGGTCTTTGCCACCTATAACGATGTTATGCGATCTTTTTAGGGTCGCCTAAAATAACTAAAATTGGATTTTAATAATTACATGAAGCAGTTTTTCAGTGGCATCTTTATAGCCCTTTTTGCCTTTTCCGCATCGGTTTATGCAGCGGTTTTTCAAGTAGACGATATTCGTATCGAGGGCCTGCAGAGAGTGTCGGCTGGTACTGTTTTTGCCGCTCTGCCAATAAGTGCGGGCGATTTGGTCGACGAAACCGCCATTCGCGATGCGACACGCTCTCTATTTCGCACCGGCTATTTTTCAGATGTTGTCATGGCACGTGAAAACGGCGTGCTGGTTATTGCGCTAGCTGAGCGTCCGGCTGTTTCCGAAATCAATCTCGATGGCAATAAAGCAATTGAAACCGATCAGTTATTAAGTGCACTTCGCGATAATGGTCTTGCTGAAGGACAGATTTTTCGCCAGGTGATTCTCGAGGGTATGACACAGGAGCTGCAGCGACAGTATATTTCTCAGGGTCGCTATGGTGCGCTGGTCGAGACTGAAGTCGAGCAATTGCCGCGCAACCGGGTCGCTTTAAATATCAATATCGATGAAGGCGATGTCGCAAAAATCAGACATATCAACATTGTTGGAAATCACCAATACAGCGATGAGGAGCTGCTTGAGAGCTTTGAGCAGAAAACCACTGGCTGGCTCTCCTGGCTGACAAGCAATGACAAGTATGCCCGGGAAAAACTCTCTGGCGATCTCGAGACGCTTGAATCCTGGTATCTTGACCGCGGTTACTTGCAGTTTGCTATTGAGTCGACTCAGGTATCTATCAGTCCGGAAAAGGAATCTGTCTATATAACCATCAATATCAATGAAGGCGATGTGTTTAGGGTCAATGAAGTTGAGTTGGCTGGTGAAATGGTTATTCCTGAAGCACATGTTCGCACGCTTATTATCCTTAAAAAGGGCATGACTTTTTCACAGGCATTGATGACCAACTCCAATGAGTATATAACCCGCCGGCTCGGTAATGAGGGCTATACCTTTGCTGAGGTGCAGGGCTTTCCTGAAATCAATGAAGAGGATAAAACTGCCAAGGTAACTTTTTTAATCAAGCCGGGTATGCGCGCCTATGTGCGACGTGTCGAGTTCCGAGGCAATACCAAAACCGCGGATTTCGTACTGCGTCGCGAGATGCGTCAGATGGAGTCTGCATCGGCCAACAATGCTCTGATTGAGATGTCCAAAGTGCGACTTGAGCGCCTTGGGTACTTCAAAGAAGTCAACGTCGAAAATATCCCGGTTCCCGGCACCAATGACCAGATTGATGTCGTCTACACTGTTGAAGAGCAGCCCTCTGGTTCGATCGGTGCCAGCGTTGGCTATGCGCAGGGCACCGGCCTGATTGTTGGCGCCAACCTTAGCGAAAATAACTTCCTCGGTACCGGCAAGCAGGTAGGCATAGGTCTCAACCGTAGTACTTACCAGAGCTCACTGAGTTTTAATTATTCCGAGCCTTACTTTACGGTTGACGGTGTCAGTGTCGGTTACAGTCTGTTTGCCCGCGAAACTGATTACGACGAGATAAATGTCGCCAGCTTCTCGACCAATACCTACGGGGCCTCTGTGAAGTGGGGTTATCCAATTTCTGAAATTCAGCGAATTGGTTTTGGTCTCGGTTACGAGAATCTGGACCTTGAAACCGGCTCCTTTGCCTCGAAAGAAATTTCAGACTTTGTCGCCGCTAATGGCTCACAGTTTGATGTGTTTAATGCCAATATCAGCTGGGTTAAGTCTTCCCTTAACCGAGGCATATTCGCCACCCGAGGATCCTCGCAGCGTTTGGGTGTCGATGTTGCGCTACCTGGTTCTGGACTGGAGTATTATAAAATGACATATTCCGGTCAGCATTTGCGCAAGTTATACCGCGGTTTGACGCTTAAACTTAGAGCCGACCTCGGTTACGGTGAATCCTATGGTGATACCACCCAGATGCCTTTCTTTAAGAATTTCTATGGTGGCGGCTTTGGTTCGGTGCGCGGTTTTAAGCGCAACACTCTAGGCCCGCAGGATACACCCTGTAATCTCCTGGATCCGCCATGCACCACGGCGTTTTTCGACGATCCAGACCCGATTGGCGGCAATGTACAAATCGAATTTGGTGCAGAGGTGATTTTCCCGCTGCCGTTTATTGAAGATCAGCGTTCGGTGCAATCTACATTCTTTATCGATGCTGGTAATATATTCAACACCAAGTGTGGCGACTCGCAGGTTAACTGCTTTGAACCGGATGCCGCTGAATTGCGTTATTCGGTCGGTGTCGGTGCAACATGGTTGAGTGGCTTTGGACCGATTACCTTTAGTTTTTCAAAACCACTTAATTCAAATGAATTCGATGAGACTGAAGTTTTTCAGTTCTCGCTGGGTAACCAATTTTAATTATCAATTAGAAAGTAGGGAGATTTATTTTGCGTAAATTGAAAGCAGTTTGTTGGGTTTTATTTGCCACTGTGTCAGGCACTTTTTCTACGGCATCACTCGCTGAAGATAAGATTGCTGTCGTGGATGTTGCCCAGGCAATCTTTAGCTCTGATGCAGCCCAGGCGAGCATTAAGGAAGCGCAGACCAGTGCTGATTTTGTTGCACTAAAAGCGAAGTTTGAAGGCTCTGTGGCTGATTTTCAGTCATTGGCCAAAGAGGCAGAAGCCAAGCGCCTTACCTGGTCTCAGGAGCAAGCGCAAAGTCACCAGAAAAAGATGGAATACGCCAAGGCAGATGCGGAGTTAGCCCGTCAAAAGATCCAGGCTGAACAGAAGCAGTTGGAACAGCAGATTATGCAGGAGCTCGCTCCGGTAGCCCAGCAAGCTCTGCAGGAAGTTGTCACTGAAGAGGGGGTAACTATTCTGCTGCGTGCCGAGTCTGTCCTGATTGCCGGTCAAGAGAGCAACCTTACAGCTAAGGTTGCTGACCGTCTCAACAAGAAGACAAAGTAAATCCTGATGAGAGAGGGCTACTCGCTGGGTGAAATCGCCGAGTTTCTTAATGCAGAGCTGCGTGGTGATCCGGCAGTGCGGATCAGATGTTTAAACACGCTGCAAAATGCTGGCCCTAATCAGCTGGCATTCCTGGCAAATGAAAAATATGCTAGTCAGCTGGCTTGTAGTAATGCTGAGGCGGTAATTCTTGCTGCAAAGCATGTGCCCACCCCATCGGATGCTGATGCAGATGCTGACCATTTCGGTGGTGCTTTACTGATTATGAACAACCCCTATCTGGGCTATGCGCAGGTATCCAAGTGGTTTGACACGGCACCTCAGTTGGTCGCGGGAATTCATCCCTCGGCTGTCGTCGATAGTAGTGCCCAAATTGGTGCCAATGTTACGATTGGCCCAAATGTAGTTATCGAAGCCGACGCGGTTATTGCCGAGAATTGTTATCTGGCTGCCAACTGCTACATTGGTGCGCGCAGCCAGTTGGGCGAGGGTACGCGAATTTCGCCCAATGTGTCGATTTACCATGATGTCAGCCTGGGTTGTGACGGGATTGTGCACAGCGGTGCCGTTATTGGTGCCGATGGATTTGGCTTTGCTCCGGACGCCGCCGGCAGCTGGCAGAAGATCTACCAGATTGGTGGTGTGGTGATTGGTGATAATGTCGAAATAGGCGCCTGCACAACCATCGATCGCGGCGCTCTGGGTAATACCCGAATTGGTAATGGTGTGATTATTGACAATCATGTGCAGATTGCCCACAACGTTGTAGTGGGTGATAACAGTGCTATGGCCGCTTATTCTGGTATTGCCGGAAGTTCCTCATTGGGTAGCAACTGTATTTTAGCCGGTGATGCCTGCCTGGTTGGCCATATAGATGTCTGTGATAATGTCCAGATTATGGCTCGATCACTAGTTACCAAGTCGATTGATAAGCCCGGCTCCTATTCTTCGGGCACGCCTTTGATGGAAACTCGCGAGTGGCGCAAAAACGCTGTTAGAATCTCCCAGCTGGACAGTATTGCCCGCAGGCTTAAGGTGCTGGAAAACAACAAATAATTTGGGATTCTGAGGTCGATAAGTGCTACTAGCCTACAGTTATTGACCCAGTTCTATGAGCAACAAAATTAACAAGGTGTTAGATGGAAGGCGCAATGAATATAACTGAAATTATGGATGTATTACCGCACCGGTATCCGTTTCTTTTAGTCGACAGAGTGGTCGAGTTGGTAAAGGGTGAAAGAATTGTCGCCTATAAAAATATTACTGGCAACGAAGAGGTGTTCAATGGACACTTCCCAGGTGCGCCAATCTTTCCTGGCGTTATGATTGTCGAGGCACTGGCCCAGGCGTCTGGTATTCTCGGATTCGTAACCACAGATACCACCGCCGACGACGGCAAATTATATTTATTTGCCGGGGTTGATAAGGTGCGCTTTAAAACGCCTGTGGTGCCTGGTGACCAGCTGATGCTGGAATCTGAAGTTGTCGCCGTTAAACGTCATATCTGGCGCTTCCAGACTCGAGCGACAGTCAATGGCAAACTTGCCTGTGAAGCGACGCTGCTCTGCGCTTATCAAGATAGAGATAAAATTTAGTGATCGACCCCAATGCCATAATTGATCCCTCTGCCAAGATCGGAAACAACGTGTCTATCGGTCCCTGGACAACGATTGGCCCCGATGTTGAGATCGGTGATGACTGCAAGATTGCTTCACATGTTGTTATCAAGGGCCCGACAACCCTTGGGCGTGGTAACAGTATCTTTCAGTTTTCAACCATTGGTGACGGTACCCCTGACCTGAAATACAAGGGCGAGGCGACAAAACTCATTGTCGGCGACAATAACGTGATTCGCGAGGGTGTGACTATACATCGCGGTACTATTCAGGATCAGGGTGAGACGGTGATTGGTAATAATAATTTACTGATGGCCTATGCCCATGTAGGGCATGACTGTGTAATCGGCGATCATGCCATTCTGGTTAATAATGCAAGTATCTCGGGCCATGTGCTTGTCGGTGACTGGGCGATTCTCTCCGGTTATGCGCTGGTTCACCAGTTTGTTCATATAGGTGCCCACTGCTTTGTCGGTCCCGCAGCCTTTGTCTACCACGACATCCCGGCCTTTATTACCGCCTTTGGTAGTCCGGCTGAACCGCGCACAATCAACCGTGAAGGTTTAAAGCGCCGAGGATTTGATGCTGATCAGATTGCCCTGGCCAATCAAGCTTACAAATTGCTTTATCGTCGCGGCCTGCAGCTTGATGAGTCAATCAAGGCAATTAAAAAGTTGGGTGACGATGTCGTTATTCAAATGTTTTTGACCTCGCTCGAGAATTCTACCCGCGGCATTATCCGCTAATTTATGATCAATCACAGCCACAGTAATGTCCCAGCTAATCAGATTGGCTGTGCTCCTGTGTTCGCCATGGTTGCCGGTGAGGCTTCCGGTGATACTCTTGGTGCGGACTTGATTCGCGCCCTTAAGCGACTATTTCCGAATGCCAAATTCGAGGGTATTGGTGGCCCAAAAATGTGTGCTGAGGGTTTTGTCTCCCACTACCAGATGGATCGACTTTCGGTGATGGGGTTAATTGAACCTCTAAAACGCTTGCCCGAACTGCTGAAAATACGCCGCGAGATCATTCAGCGCTACACCAAAACAGCTCCCAGCGCCTTTATCGGTATAGATTCGCCGGACTTTAATTTGGGCATTGAAAAAGCCCTTCATCGTATCGGGGTAAAAACTGTTCACTACGTGAGTCCCTCTGTATGGGCTTGGCGTCAGGGCAGAATCAAGAATATCAAGCGCTCTGTTGACCTTATGCTCTGCCTTCTGCCTTTTGAGGAGTCGTTTTATCTGCAACATAATGTCGCTGTTGCCTTTGTCGGTCATCCCCTAGCTGGAGAGATTCCCCTGCAGCCGGATACCAGCGCAGCGCGCAATAGACTGGAATTAGACCAACAGCGACCGCTGCTAACACTTATGCCCGGCAGTCGCGCTGGTGAGGTGGTACAGATGGCGAAGCTGTTTCTCGATGTTGCCGCCGCTTTACTCAAGACTTTTCCACAGCTGCAGTTGGTTATACCGGCTGCCAATCCAGACCGCTATCGACAGCTCGAGGAGATCCTCATCGAGTATCCGCAGTTGCCGGTTCGATTGATACAGCAGCAGTCCCTGTTGGCGATGGAGGCCGCCGATGCTGTATTGCTCACCTCCGGAACTACAGCCCTTGAGGCTATGCTGTTAAAGAAGCCCATGGTGGTCAGTTACCGTATGGGAAATATGAGCTACAGGCTAATCAAGCCCTTTATCAAAACTGATTACGTCTCAATACCCAATCTTCTGGCTGACAGGATGCTGGTCCCAGAGTTAATCCAGCAGGATGCCACCCGAAAAAATCTTCAGGCTGCTGTTGTTGCAGCCCTGGATGGCACTAATCGCGATCAGCTTGTCGCTGAATTTCACCAGCTGCATGAGCAGATCAACAGGGATTCTGGCAATTGTGCTGCGACCGCCATAGCTCGATTAATTGGTCAGCCGGTGAGCCCCGTATCAACACCTGTGGCACAGGCAGGTGAGTCGCAATGAAGCCTTGGAAGCCTCCCTCAGGTGTTAAATTCCTCGCCGGTGTCGATGAGGTAGGGCGAGGGCCACTGGCTGGAGATGTGGTAACTGCTGCGGTAATTCTCCCGGCTGATCACGCTATTGACGGTCTGGCTGATTCCAAGGCGCTATCCAGTCGACAGAGGGAAAATCTCTGTAAGGATATTATCAGTCGCGCCAGCTGTTGGTGTGTGGCCCGCGCTACAGTGGCCGAAATTGATCGCTTTAATATATTGCAGGCAACACTGATGGCCATGCGTCGCGCGGTTATGGGGCTCTCGCAACAACCGGATTATGTCGCTGTCGATGGCAATCGCCTGCCGCAATGGGAGTATCGCGGTGAGGCAGTTGTAAAGGGTGATGGTCGTGTTGAAGTAATCAGTGCGGCATCGATTATTGCCAAAGTAGTTCGCGATGCCGAGATGAAAGCCTTTGATAGTACCTATCCAGGTTACGGGTTTGCCAAGAATAAGGGTTATGGAACGGCACAGCATCTTGAGGCTCTTAGTCGCCTGGGTGCCACGCCCATTCACCGCCGCAGCTTTGCCCCGGTTCGCGATCAGCTCGAGCTGACGCAGAGTGCACTTTTTTGATTAACGCGAGCTGGCTTTAACCGATATAATAATGCCGCTAAACACTGGACCGGATAAAAAAGAGTTTTATCGGTAGCGAATAACAAGAACAGCGCTGTAACCGAGGGTTTTATTTTGAGATATGCACAGATAGTCGGATGGGGGAAATATGCTCCTCCACTGTTGATGACTAATGACGACATGGCGAAGATTGTCGATACCAGCGATGAATGGATTTATTCACGCTCAGGCATACGCCAGCGCCACTACAGCCATATCTCCACCGGTGATATGGCTTGGTTGGCCGCTGAAAAAGCACTGGCTGCGGGCGATACCGCTGCAGAAGATATTGACCTGATTGTGCTTGGTTCGACGACCCCTGAAGAGATCTGTCCCAATACAGCGAGTTATATAAAGAATAAGCTGGGTGCAACAAAAGCCGCTGCCTTTGACCTCAACTCTGCCTGTACCAGCTGGTTCTATGCTCTCAACGCGGCCACAGACATGGTCAGGGCCGGTTCTATTAACCGAGCGCTAGTTATCGGCTCAGAGCGTCTATCTCTGGCTATGGACTGGAAAAAGCGCGAGTCCTGCTTCCTGTTTGGTGATGGTGCTGGTGCTGTGCTGATTGAAGCCTGTGATCATCAGTCTGGATTAATTGGCTCGAAAATCAGCTGTGTACCAGATAGTCGCGAGTGCCTGCGCCTTCCGGGTTGGGGCCTGACACCGGAGCACCTGACTGAAGATTTCTTTATCTCCCTTGATTTTGAGGGGCAGGAGATATTTAAAAGTGCTGTCAAGGGAATGTCCGAAGCGATTGCCGATGTTCTCGAAAAACACAGTCTCTGTGCCGAAGATATCGATTTGTTTATTCCCCATCAGGCCAATATCCGCATTATTCAGACGCTGGCGAAACGACTTAATTTTCCAATGGAAAAAGTCGTTGTTGCAATCGAGGAGTACGCCAATACTTCAGCTGCCTCAATTCCCCTGGCGCTCTGTGATGCACTTGAGGCGGGGCGAATTAAACCCGGTATGAAGATTCTTACCGCCACCTTTGGAGCCGGACTCACCTGCGGTGCTGGTATTATTCAATGGGGTGAGCGGATCGAGCCGCTGGCTGTTTCTGATGTTACTGTGGCTGATTTTGAAGGCACAGTTTTTGATCTAATGGCCGATAGTTTTGTTCATTACGGTGTGGATGCCACCCATCTGTTAAGCACTGTAGCAAGTAAAGGGTAATTCCAATAACTACTCCATCTGCGTCGTCATCAACGGCACCGTACTCTTCAGCGGCATTTGTTCATCTCAGGCTGCACTCCGAATACTCCCTCGTCGACGGGCTGGTAAGGATAAAGCCACTGGCAAAAAAGGTTGCTGAGCTGGGTATGCCCGCGGTGGCCCTTACCGATTTTAATAACTTCTTTGCCGCGGTTAAGTTTTACAAAGCGACCCAGACCGCTGGTATTAAACCTATAATCGGCGCTGATCTCTTGGTTCTTGATGAGAGTGGCGAGGGCAGTCCTACGCAATTAGTCCTGCTGGTCAAAGATCAGGTTGGATACGCAAATCTCACCAAACTGATATCTAGGGCTTACCAAGCGGGCCAGCGCCAGGGGATTCCCTACATCAGGAAATCCTGGCTGGGCGAATTTAGTCAGGGTCTTATAGCGCTTTCTGGGGGTCGCGGTGGTGAAATCGGCGTGGCGTTGATTTCTGGGCGAAGTGCAGATGCAGCTGCGCTTCTGGAAGAATATACAGCGCTGTTTGGCGACCGCTTCTACCTTGAGCTACAGCGCACCGGGCGCCCAGAGGAGGAGGATTATCTGCATGCCGCTGTAGCGTTAGCGGCGCAAAAAAATTGTCCGGTGGTGGCAACCAATGACGTGCGCTTTATCTCTGCCGATGAATTTGAGGCTCATGAGGCGCGGGTCTGTATTCACGAGGGCCGCGCGCTAGACGATCCGCGGCGCGAACGCCGTTATTCTGAACAGCAGTATCTGCGCAGTGCCGAGGAGATGTGCGAGCTTTTCGCGGATATTCCCGAAGCGCTGCAAAACAGTGTCGAGATTGCTCGACGCTGCACTCTGGATATCCGTCTCGGTGAGTATTTCTTACCGGACTATCCGATCCCTGAGGGGATGACCATGGATGAATTCTTCACCCTCGAATCACAAAAGGGTCTTCAGCAGCGACTTGAGGTTCTTTACGATAGCTCGGCCGAAGATTTCCCGGAAGTGCAAAAGCGCTATGCCGAGCGACTCGACTTTGAACTAAAAATTATTATCCAGATGGGCTTTCCCGGCTACTTCCTGATTGTCATGGACTTTATTCGCTGGGCAAAAGACAACCATATTCCGGTTGGTCCCGGGCGTGGTTCCGGTGCCGGCTCCCTGGTTGCGTACGCGCTGAAAATTACCGATCTGGATCCCCTCGAATACGATCTGCTATTTGAGCGATTCCTCAATCCCGAGCGAGTTTCGATGCCGGATTTTGATATCGACTTTTGTATGGAAGGGCGCGATCGGGTTATTGCCTATGTCGCCGAACAGTACGGTCGTGATGCGGTATCACAGATTGTCACCTTTGGAACCATGGCCGCCAAGGCGGTGGTGCGCGATGTCGCGCGGGTGCAGGGTAAATCCTACGGTCTTGCCGATAAACTCTCCAAACTGATTCCCTTTGAAGTGGGTATGACCCTGGAAAAAGCCGTTGACCAGGAAGAGAATCTCAAGGAATTCCTCGAGCAGGATGAGGAAGCCGCTGAGATATGGGATATGGCCCTGAAGCTCGAGGGTGTGTCGCGCAACTGTGGTAAGCACGCCGGTGGCGTGGTTATTGCCCCGACAGAGATTACCGACTTTTCACCAGTCTACTGCGATGAGTCTGGGGCTGGGGTGGTTACCCAGTTTGACAAGAACGATGTCGAGGACGCGGGACTGGTTAAGTTCGACTTTCTCGGGCTGCGTACACTGACCATCATCGATTGGGCAGTGCGTATGATCAATGCTGACCGCAGTGCCGCCGGTGAAGAAGCCCTGGATATCGACAAGATTCCCCTCGATGATAAGGCCACCTATGAGCTTATGCAGCGCGGTGAGACCACCGCAGTGTTCCAGCTTGAATCGCGGGGTATGAAAGAGCTGATTCGCAAGCTTGGCCCCGACCGCTTTGAGGATATTGTTGCACTGGTTGCACTTTTCCGCCCCGGCCCACTGCAGTCCGGAATGGTCGATGACTTTATCAATCGTAAAAAGGGCAACGCAGAGGTCAGCTACCCGCATTCTCAGTATCAGCATGATTGCCTAAAGCCGGCACTCGAACCCACCTATGGAATTATTCTCTATCAGGAGCAGGTGATGCAGATTGCTCAGGAGATGGGAGGTTATACGCTCGGTGGGGCGGATTTGCTGCGTCGCGCGATGGGCAAGAAAAAAGCCGATGAGATGGCTAAACAGAGAGACCTGTTCCTTAAAGGTGCTCTTGAAAAGGGCTTTGATAAAGATCTGGCATCAAATATCTTCGATCTGATGGAAAAGTTTGCCGGCTATGGTTTTAATAAGTCGCACTCCGCTGCCTATGCATTGGTCGCCTATCAGACCGGCTGGTTGAAATGTCATTATCCGGCTCAGTTTATGGCTGCCACCATATCCTCGGATATGGACAAAACCGACAAAGTCGTGACCTTTATCGATGAGTGTCGCGAAATGGGGCTCGAGCTTCTGCCGCCCGATGTAAACCGTGGCCAATTCCAGTTTAGTGTCGATGAACAGGGCAATGTTATCTATGGTCTGGGTGCGATTAAAGGCTTGGGTGAGGGCCCGGTAGAAAATATTCTTGCCGCTCGTAATGAGGGTGGCCGATTCAAGGATATCTTTGATTTCTGCGCCCGTGTCGATGGGCGCAAGGTAAATAAACGCGCACTGGAGGCACTGATCCGCAGTGGTGCCTTTGATGAGATTGGCCCTGAGGGTGAAATTGGCTATCGTCGCGCCGTGATGCTTGCTGCAATGGAAGAGGCGGTCAAACTCGCTGAGCAGCACGCGCGCAATACCAGCAGTGGTATGGGCGACCTGTTTGGCGAGTCAGTTGTCGAGAGCGCTGCTGATATCAATTACAAAAGCTACAGTGCGGCCCGAAGTCTCTCTCCCAAAGAGCGATTAAATGGTGAGCGTGATACTCTGGGCCTGTATCTCACCGGCCATCCAATTGATGAGTATGAAGCAGAGCTTGCGCAGATGCATCCCAATCGTATCTCGGCACTGCGCCCGGGTAAAAATACCACCACCGTCTCCGGTATGGTTGTGGGTATGCGTATTATGAAAAACAAGCGCGGCGACAATTTTGCATTTTTGACTCTCGACGATAAAAGTGGTCGCCTTGAAGTCTCTGTATTTGCCGAAAAGTACAATGCCTATCGCGAAATTCTGGTTAAGGATGCGCTGCTGGTAGTGCAGGGTGGTGTTTCCGAGGATAGCTTTACCGGTGGCCTAAAAATGCTTGCCGAGTCGATTCAGTCCATTTATGAGGCGCGCTGCAGCAAGATTACCAACCTCGAGTTAAGGGTAGATGGCAATGCGCACAATCAAGACTGGGTTGAGCGCTTGCACAACAGCATCAATCCCTATTTGGATGGTAACTGTCGTCTTGAGGTTAACTACTCACTACCCAGCGCCAAGGGGTTGCTCAAGCTGGGGAGTCAGTGGCGTGTGCAGCCCAAAGACGAATTGATTGGTCGTCTGCGTGATGAGTTTGGCAAGCACAGCATCAAATTGATCTATGATTAACAGAGTTTAAATAACGGAAAAGTCCAGATTGGAAGCACAGATGCCTAGCGTAGATTTTTATTAGTGGTAGAATGCGCGCAGCCTCCTTTTGGAAACCCACGAGATTTTTATACCCATGAATTTAAACTATCTCTCTTTCGAACAGCCAATAGCCGAGCTTGAAGCAAAGATTGAAGAATTACAGCTGGTCGGCAATGACAATGATCTAAATATCGCCGACGAAGTCACAAAGCTGCGTGATAAGTCCCAGAAGTTAACTGAGGGCATCTATGCTAAGTTAACTCCCTGGGAGGTAGTGCAGGTTGCCCGTCATCCCCAGCGTCCCTATGCTCTCGACTACATTCAGCGCATATTTACCGACTTTGAAGAGATGCATGGTGATCGCCATTTTGGTGATGACAATGCAATTGTCGGTGGTGTCGCGCGCTTAAATGGCAAGCCGGTCATGGTAATCGGCGAAGAGAAGGGTCGCGGTGTCAATGACAAGGTGATGCGCAATTTTGGGATGCCAAAGCCGGAGGGTTATCGCAAAGCCCTGCGCCTGATGGAGACAGCCGAGCGCTTTAAACTTCCGGTTATCACTCTTATCGACACCCCGGGAGCCTATCCCGGTATTGACTCCGAAGAGCGCAATATTTCCGAGGCCATCGCCCGCAACCTTGCGGTGATGTCGCGTCTCAAAACCCCAATTATCTGCACCGTGATCGGCGAAGGAAGTTCCGGTGGTGCACTGGCGATCGGTGTTGGCGATCGACTGAATATGCTGCAGTACAGCACCTATTTTGTTATTTCACCTGAAGGCTGCGCCAATATTATCTGGAAGACCAGTGAGAAAGCCTCGCTGGCTGCAGAGGCCATGGGTGTCACCTCTGACAACCTTGAGAAGCTGGGTATTGTCGACCAGACCATTCCCGAGCCTATGGGTGGTGCCCATCGAGATATTGAGACCATGTGCGCTACATTAAAGGACAGTTTGGTCAGCCAGTTAGCTGAGCTCTCAGCTGTGCCTGTAGATGAACTCCTGGAGAAGCGCTTCGAGCGATTGATGTCCTACGGGCAACCTGAATAGCCAGTTCTAAGGCAAAAAAACCGCGTAACTATTTTTAATTACGCGGTTTTTTTTGCCTGCCAATTGGCGTTTTTGTCTGGGAGGTATCTAGCTCTCCACTAAAAGAGAAATAGCCGCCATCGCCTCCGGATCTTTGGACTTTAGCTTGTTGGCTATATGGTGCTGGAAGAAATAACGGAAATCGTCGCTTTTGTCAGCCTCAAACAGACAGTCATCCCCAGGTAAAACCGGGGTACTGTGGATTTTACTATCGTCTATCAGCATACCACTGACCGTGCCGTTCTGGAGTAATCGCCAGCTAACCACTTCCTTGAGCGTGATGCTGTGAAATTTGTCTGCAGAGAGGACTGCATGAGTACCGATGGTGTCGGGAATTTCCTGAATAATCTCCAGCCCCGAATCGCATTGATATTCGTAGTAGTCTGCAGCGGTTTCAAGTTCAACTATTTTGTGTAGGGGAGCGTTGAAAAAAAGTTCATCAACGCCCTCGTCATAATATCCCTGCCACTGGCCATTTAGGGGATCATTAATCTCATCACAGGCAACCAGTTGGTCGAGCCAGGGTACCAGGCCAACAACTTCACCACTCGCGCGCAGTCCCCATGCGAGGATCTTAATGGAAAACAATTTATCCTGATTCTCTGAGTTGCAGTAGAGCATCTCAAGACCATCCAGTTCAGGAGCGATACGAACAAGTTTGTTATTGAAGCTTTCGGAGAGAGGTTTGCGAGTAAAGATATCAATTACATTGTCGTGAGAGTGAGCATTCTTTGATTTGGACATCGATGTGGACATAGGTTACATCTCCTTATCGGGGTTGGAAGGAAACCCTTGTAAAGCTGCTTATTAACTGATGACACAGCCTACACTACATAAGGTACCCCAGAATATTTAAAAGCACAACACTTTGTGTTCTATAACCAAAACGTCTATATAATCGCGCTTTAGACAGTATTTTGAAGATATGCCTCTCGGCTGTGTGAGTTATGTGACTATGAATCAAGTAATAGCATCTGATCAGCGTTTAGAAAAGCTTGTAGCGATATTCGATGATCTCTTTGCAAGGGAGTTTAATACCCGTCTGATGGGTGGTGTTGCCGAACCTGTCTACATACCAGCGGGTCACTCGGCGGCAATGGCAATGACGAATAATTACTCAGCCGATATATGCAGCTATCATCGGCTTTTCTTTCGCGAGGATTATTTTTCCAGTGCTCTTCACGAGGTGGCACATTGGTGTATTGCCGGTGCCGAACGGCGACTGCAGGTGGATTTTGGCTATTGGTACAATCCGGATGGCCGCACCCGCGAACAGCAACAGTTATTTGAAAAGGCAGAGACAAAACCCCAAGCTCTCGAGTGGATGTTTTCCCGCGCCTGTGGGCAGAGGTTTTGTCCGAGTGCCGACAATCTGGCCGCCAACCTTGGGGCCAGCAAGGCATTTATTCAAGCAGTTGTCCGCCAGGCCCAGTGTTGGTGTGTTAGTCCCATGCCTCAACGAGGCGCGTTGTTTCTCGATGCACTAGCCACTAAATTTGGACAGCAAAATATTAGCTGTCGAGAGTACTATCAGGTGACTAAGCTCGCTTAATCTAGCAAAATTACCTCCAGGGACTAACAAATAATGCGCGGGATCGCGGAGAAAACCTTATGCAAGCTTATTTAATCGACTCGTCTATTTATATTTTTCGCAGCTATTTTTCACTGCCGGATAATTGGCGAGCGCTGGATTCTGGTTATTCCACCAATGCGGTTTACGGCTTTACCGGTTTTTTGCTCGATCTGCTGCGCAATAAACAACCTGAGCACCTGTTCTGCGCCTTTGATGAAAGTCTCGGCAGCGGTTTTCGCCATCAGCTATGTCCTGACTACAAGGCCAATCGTGAACTAC
The DNA here is from genome assembly GCA_038150705.1 of Porticoccaceae bacterium. GTDB lineage: Bacteria > Pseudomonadota > Gammaproteobacteria > Pseudomonadales > Porticoccaceae > HTCC2207. Next base: position 135,760 of record JAYOUA010000001.1, read on the forward strand.
CTGACGAGGCATTGGCTTTTCAGTTAAATGCCTGTCGCCAGCTCTGCCGAGTGCTGGGGGTTGCTGAGATGGCCTCAAATACCTATGAGGCCGATGATTTGATCGCTGCCGTAGCGCGCAGGGTGCGGCACGAAGATGCCCAGCCTGTGGTTGTGAGCAGGGACAAGGATCTTGCCCAGATCATTGAGGCAGGGGATCTCTACTGGGATTTCGGCAAGGCGTCACCCAAGACCCAACGGCAGATGGAGAAAGATCTCGAATTGGGTTGCCAACAGATGGCAGATTTTCTCGCCTTGACCGGGGATAGCAGTGATAATATTGCCGGCGTTCCAGGTGTCGGTGCTAAAACCGCCAAACAGCTGCTAATGCACTACGCTGATATTCAGACCCTATTAGAGCATCTCGATCAGCTTCAGGATCTGCCAATACGCGGTGCCGCAAAATTGGCTGACAAGCTGGATAACTGTCGCGAGCGGCTCTTGCTGTCGCGGCAGTTGGCAACTATTGTCGCCGATATTGATGAGGCGCCAGACCTGTCGCAAATTAGTTGGCAGGGTATCCACAGAGATGGCTTTGAGCTGTTTTGCGAGGAGATGGGTTTTGGCAGCAGGTTTAATGAGCGCGCCAAACAGTTAAGATCCCGAAAGCTAGGGGTTATTGGCTAGTTGGGTATAAAAAGTGATTACGGGGATTGCATCCTGAAAATTGTAGCTGATCAAAATATGTTGATGGTTGAAGAGTTTTTCGGCCATTTGGGTACTATTCAATATCTCCCCGGGCGCCAGATCTGTGCCGCCGATGTTGCCGATGCGGATGTACTATTGGTGCGCTCGGTAACACGGGTGGATAGAGCGCTACTACTGGGCTCGTCGGTATCCTATGTCGGCTCTGCTACCATCGGCACGGATCATATTGACCAAGCCTATCTCAGGGAACAGGGCATTCGATTCGCCCACGCACCCGGCTGTAATGCCAATGCGGTAGTGCAATACGACCTCTCGGTGTTGAGTAGCCTCAAGCCAGACTGGCAGAACTGTACTGTTGGTATTGTGGGATGCGGTAATGTCGGTGGCAAGCTCTACAAAACCCTGAAAAGCCTTGGAGTAAGCTGTCGGGTCTACGACCCATTTCTCAGCATTGAAGAGATACCCGAGTTGGTCGATTTTCAGTCTGTGCTCTCGGCAGATATTATCTGTGTGCATACCCCACTGACCACCGATGGGCCATTTCCAACTAAACACCTGTTTAATGCCGAGGTTCTCAACGGTCTCTCAGAGAATACATTGTTAATCAATGCCGGCCGTGGCGCTGTTATCGACAATCGAGCACTTCTTGAGCTGCTCGAAAGTGGTTCACAGTTAACGGTTGCCCTGGATGTCTGGGAGCCCGAGCCGAACATTAATCTTCAGCTGTTGCAGTTGGTGCAGCTGGGTACACCGCATATTGCCGGCTACAGCCGCGAGGGAAAAATCAGGGGTACAGAGATGCTGATGGAGGACTTCGCCGTGTGGCGCGATGAATCTGCAACTGAGGAAAGTATGGCTGCTGAAGAATCCCGAGAAACAGTTCAGGGTGAAAGTCTCTCCGAGATTGTTCTCGCGACCTACAATGTTGCCGATGATGACAGGCGACTGCGCGAGGCTATGACAGATTTGTCTGCCTCAGGGCAATCTCGCCTCGTGGCTGAGCAGTTTGATAGACTGCGCAAGGATTACCCCCAGCGGTGTGAGTTCTCACACTACTGCGCTGAAGTACCAAAACCACTCGCCACTATGGCACGACTACTGGGCTTTGCCTGATTGCGCAATTTTGGCGAATGCCTCGACGATCATAGCCTCGGTAATCGGCACTTCACGGCCCTTATGATCAATAATCGCCGCGCCATTTAGATCGGCGGAGGGTTGGCCTAAAGGGCTTTGGGCTGTAGACGCCGGATGTTTCTTGCCGGCGCTTTTTTTCTCTTGCTGATCATTACTCAAGACACTAATCTCCGGCCTTTGAGGCTAGCGCATTCGCTGTAGAAATGCTGCAAGTCGCTCGATTGCACTGCGAAGCTGATCCTTGTCCGGTAAAAAGACAATGCGGAAGTGCTGTTTGTCGGCAGTATTAAAGGCGCTTCCCTGAACGAGAAGAACACGCTCCTGCTTGAGTAGTTCCAGGACAAAGTTTTCATCGTCGAGAATTGGGTAGACCTCAGGATCCATTTTTGGAAACAGGTACATGGCAGATTTTGGTTTTACACAGCTGACACCGGGTATTTGGGTAATCATGTCATAGGCCAGGTCTCTCTGCTCTAAAAGTCTGCCACCGGGGATAATCAGATCTTCAATACTCTGATACCCGCCGAGTGCAGTCTGTACTGCAAGCATTGCCGGGACATTGGCGCAGAGGCGCATTGAGGCGAGCATTTCCAGACCTTCAATATAGCTGGCGGCACGCTCCTTAGCACCTGAGATAACCACCCAGCCAGAGCGAAAGCCAGCCAATCGATAGGTTTTTGACAGGCCGTTGAAGGTCAGACAGAGAACATTTTTTGCCAGGCTAGCCAGCGGCACATGCAGAGCTTTATCGTAGACAATACGGTCATAAATCTCATCGGCAAACACCACCAGATTATGTTTTTCCGCGAGGGCGACGATCTGCTTGAGATTACTCTCGCTGTACACAGCTCCAGTTGGGTTGTTTGGATTGATAACCACAATACCCTTGGTTTTCGGGGTTATTTTACTTTCGATATCGGCAATATCTGGCTGCCAGTCATCAGCTTCATCACAGAGATAATGCTGCGGGGTGCCACCGGCCATAGAGACCGCAGCTGTCCACAGAGGATAGTCAGGGGAGGGGATAAGTATTTCATCGCCATCATTGAGCAGTGCCTGCATCGACATAACGATAAGCTCACTGACACCGTTGCCCATAATCACGTCATCGACCACAACGTTCTCTATACCCTGGGTTTGTGCCCGCTGCATCACTGATTTGCGCGCTGCAAAAAGGCCCTTGGAGTGGCAGTAACCCTGGGCATTACGAATATTGTGAATCACGTCATGCATGATTTCATCGGGTGCATCAAGGCCGAAGGCGCCTGGATTGCCAATATTTAATTTAATAATTCGTTGGCCTTCTTCCTCAAGCAAGTTAGCATGGTCGAGGACTGGTCCGCGAATGTCATAGCAGACATTGGCCAATTTTTGAGACTTTTGTAAATCAGTCATTTTTTTCATTCTTTAAGGGTGGCATAAGACCACTTATTGTAGCTAAACAAATCTGGGTAGGGGAGTGTTAATGAAAATAATAAATTGGTTGGGGCCTGGTGCATTTTTAGCGGCCGTTGTTGCCACACTTGGGTACCGCTTTGGTTTTATTCATTTTCGCCTCTCCTTGCTGGTATTTGCCATAGCGCTGATCATCTGTAGTGTATTTGTAGTGGTTGGGATCATTCGATGGGCATCAAGCATACTTAGAAAAGAGAAGTTTCCACTTGAGTCGCTGCTGCTGATTTTGGCTTGTGCCCTGATACCTCTGCTAACACTAGGCAACCTATCCAGCGGTGGATTGAGTGCCACTATGATCCACGACATTACCACCGACGTCGATAATCCACCGGCATTTGTATTTATTGACGCCGATGAGGGTTATCGGGTCAACTCGCTGGTATATCCTGGGGCAAAGGTCAGTGCAAAACAGCAGATAGCTTACCCGGACATCACAACTTTGATGGTGTCCTCGCCACCCCGGCGAGTTTTCCAAAAGGCACTTTTTATAGGCAGTTTGATGGGCTGGGAGCTTATAGCCACAGATCTGGCCGGACTGCGTTACGAAGCGGTGGCCAAGACACGTCTGTTTGGTTTTGTTGATGATATTGCGGTGCGCATAACACCTTTGGAAAATGGTGGCAGTGCGATCGATGTACGCTCTATGTCTCGTGTCGGTGTATCAGACTTGGGAACCAATGCCAAGCGTATCCGCCGTTTTTTGGCTGAGTTGGACGCTGTGCTCGAGCAAGAATTAATAAATTTTCAATAGTGCTAAAAATAAGCTTCCAGAGGCTTGACAGTCTCCGGTCAGCTACTTATTATGCGCGCCTCCTAGCCAATCACGTCCCGTTCGTCTAGAGGCCTAGGACACCGCCCTTTCACGGCGGTAACAGGGGTTCGACTCCCCTACGGGACGCCATTTTTTAAAAGTTGCTCATGGATTAGCTTCTGCGGGAATAGCTCAGTGGTAGAGCACAACCTTGCCAAGGTTGGGGTCGCGAGTTCGAACCTCGTTTCCCGCTCCAAATTAAAAGCGCAAAACTCTGGTTTTGCGCTTTTTTTTGGCTTCTCAATTGGCAAAAAATTGTTTTATATCTTCCTCTTTTGCCAGTGCATCGGCTGTTCCCATGGCGATAAGTTCGCGACAAAATCCCGGTTCAAAGAGAAGATAGCTGGCGGCACTTGAACCGCCGCCACGAGCCGTGGCTCCGGTTAGGCGCAAAAATAGCCGCAGCGACCTGGGCAGCTCATGGAGATACTTCTGGGCAATTTTATCAATCGATTCGCTGGGAGAAATGGACAGCACATCGACCGGATTGAGATCGGTAATATTATTTTTTTCACGCAGCGACTGGGGCAGTGCGCTGGCCAGTCGATTGACACTTTGCAGTGTTTCCAAGTCACTCTCTACCGCATCAATAAAGGCGCTGTTAAACATATGCCCGACAATTTGTGCGGTGGATGGTGAGTGTTGCATCTCCGCTGATAGCTGGCTGTGGCTGGGATTGTCACTGACACCAATAATCAGCAATTTATTGGCGCCCATATGCAGTGCCGGGCTAATGGGTTTTAGCTGCCGTACAGCACCATCACCAAAATAGTCTCTACCAATTTGCACCGCCGGAAAGAGTCCGGGAATAGCTGTTGAGGCCATCAGGTGATCTATGCTGATTGGAATTTTTTCACCCCTGCGCCGTGAGCGATTCCAGGCGGATATCTGTTCCTGGCCCTGGAAAAAAGTAACCGATTTGCCAGAGGCATAGCTCATGGCTGTGATCGCAATTGCCTGCAGTTCACCGTTGTTTATGGCAGTGTCGAGGTAGTCAAATTTTACATAATCCTCCATCATTTGGCGTAGGGGACTGTTGTCCAGCAGTGAAATAGGTCGTCCGATTCCGTAGCCGCTGTGTACGAAGGAGGCCATAAGATGAAAGGTGTTTTTAATAACCCCAATGGCATCGGTACGGTAGACATCGGCGGGTGTTAAATCTTCCCAGACTCTCTCAAGTTTTTTGGTGCGCAGGCGAAATGGACCCGCTCTTCCGGCAATTGAAAGTGCATTTATAGCCCCGGCGGAGGTGCCGCATATGATAGGAAAAGGGTTGTAGACAGCTCTTGGCAAAATGCTGGCAATCCCTTTTAAAACACCTACCTGGTAGGCTGCTCTGGCGCCACCGCCAGTAAGTACTAGTGCTTTGCTCATAGTCAAAAAATTCCCATTGCTAGGCCTGCGGCCATTGACTGTCCGAGTTCTTCCGCTTGCCGGAGATGATCATGGCTAACCGCGCCTTTTGCAATGAGTGCTGGTGCAATTTTTTTCAATGGATAGCCGCCGGCAATTCGTTCAATTTCGCGAACCGCACCGCTGCCATCATTGCCGGCACTGATAAACAACGCATAGGGCAGGTTGAGTTTATAGGCTTCGGCAGGGTAGTAGGTGCGATCAAAAAAATCTTTTAGGGCGCCACTCATGGTGCCAAAGTTTTCCGGGGTGCCAAATAACAGGCCATCGGCCCACAGCAGGTCTTTGATACTGGCATCAAAGGCCCTGCAGAGACGAACATCCACATCTGGTTCCACCTGGCAGCCGCCCATCACTGCCTTGGCTAGTTGGGCGGTGTTGCCAGTCTGTGAATGATAGATAATCAGCAGATGCTTCATTTGTAGTTTATTTCCCAGCTCGTCAGTGATGACATCTTATTAGTGAGTAATAGTTAAACTCATTATCTCTATTGCAGGAATAAAGTGGCGATATCTATTCGGGAACTGTAACAGCCCAATGGATATGTGCAAACAGGGATCCTGAATGTCTTATTTAGTTGTTTTCGCCGTTGGTATTTTCTGCGTAGCCTGGTGGCCTGTTCTGCCAAGTGCCGGCTTAACGCTGGCTGTGCTGTGTTGTGCGACACCACTGGTGGTTGCTGCAAACAGGCGGCCAGTCTGTCTGCTGATGGGCATCGGCTGGGGTGTGTTTTGCGGACATCTGCTGATTGAGAGAACGCTACCCGCAGCTTTTGATGGTAAAGATATATTGTTGACCGGAACCATAGTCGGGCTGGTCGATAGCAACGCCAAACGCAGTCGCTTTGCTTTTGTTGTCGATACAGCCAAACAATCTCCCGAGCCTGGGCAAAGACTTGAGCATAACCAGCCCATAGCGATTAAAAAAATATTAATCAGCTGGTATGGAAAAAAACAGCTGCTGCCGGGGCAGCGCTGGCAATTAGTAGCGCGATTGCGGCAGCCTCGTGGCTTTGTCAATCCGCAAGCATTTGATTACCAGCTGTGGCTGCTTCAGCAGGGTTATGGTGCCAGCGGTTATGTTCGCGGTTCACATTCAGCCAATAAGCTCCTCGGTAGGGCCGCTTTGAATGTCGACACAGTTCACCTGGCACCGGCTATTCTGGCCTCAGAATTGCGCACGAAGTTGCGTGAGCGTATTGATCGCGCAGACTTATCCTCTAGAGGTAAGGCGGTAATCCTTGCGCTGACGATCGGAGATAAGCAGCGCCTAACAGATTGGTGGGCGGATTTATCGCGTATGGGCATTGTCCATCTTTTGGTTATATCCGGCCTGCATATTGGACTAATTGCCTTGTTTGGCACAGTGATTGGCGGCGGATTGGCTCGCCTGATTATTGTCTGCAGGCAATTGCTGGCGCGTGTCGGGATATGTTCCTATGGGTCTTATGCTCTAGCTTGGATGGGGCCATTAAGCGGTTTGTTGGCGGGGTTTTTATATAGTTTGCTGGCCGGTTTTTCCCTGCCTACCCAGAGAGCCCTGATTGCGGTTTCAGTGGTGGTTGTCGCCAGGCTTTGTTATCGAAAAATAGCGCCTCTGCTGTGCGTTTCCTGGGCTTTACTGTTAATTGCAATAACGCAGCCACTGGCGGTGTTAAGTGCCGGATTTTGGCTGTCATTTACTGCTGTGGGTTTGTTAATTTGGTGGTTTTCACCCTGGTATTCAAGCCGTACAGACCGCAACAGGAGGGTGGTCAAAATACAAAGCTTGGCTGATAAAAGCGCAGTGTTCAGTCGCTGGTGGTGGCGAGTAGTCTCAGCGCAGTTGGCACTGCTGGTAGCCATGTCGGTGCCGCTGTTGTTATTTGTTGGCAAAGTTTCCTGGCTGGCACCGCTGGTTAATCTTGTGGCTATTCCCTGGGTTTCTTTTGTTATTGTCCCATTATCATTACTGGGTGCTTTTATGCCCTCCGGAAGATTGGCTGAAATTCTCTGGCAATGGGCTGATCAAGCGCTAGCGGCGCTGTGGTGGCTGTTGAATATAATTCCCTCGCAGTTGGGCTCTCTGATATCTCCTGTGCCTGTCACGCCACTGTTGCTCGGAGCAGTGCTATTGGCAGGTTTATCGCTATTGCTGCCGAGGGGGCTGCAAGGCAGATGGATAGGCACGCTGCCTGTGATTGTTTTTGTACTTTTCCCCAAAACCACTATTCCCATGCGGCTTACAGTTTTGGATGTCGGGCAGGGGCTTGCTGTCGTGGTTGAGACGCAAAATCATACGCTGGTCTTCGATACAGCAGTCGAGTACAGCAAACAGTTTAGTGCGGGCAGCGGCATTATCGCGCCCTATTTATGGCAGCAGGCCCGAGAGCAGATAGATACAACAATAATCAGTCATGAGGATGCTGACCACAGTGGTGGTTTCTCATCCCTGCAAAAGGTGCTTCCGAGTCGGCGCCTTTTACTCGGTCCCGGGGTTATCTACTCTCAAGAGCTGATTGCAGATGCCCCGATAAGTATCTGTAGCTCAGGACAGCATTGGACTTGGGATAATATCAACTTTCAGATACTGGTCGCGGGCAATCGTCCCGACAATGGTAACAACAGTTCTTGTGTGCTGCTGATAAGTTTTGCCGATCTCACAGGTCGACAAATCAATATTCTTTTGCCCGGTGATATTGAGCGCAGCGCTGAAGTGGCGTTATTAGAGTTGGACCTGTTGAATAATTTAGAACTGGAATTACTGGTCGCCCCCCATCACGGCAGTAAGACTTCCTCAACGGGCGCCTTTGTTAAGCGCCTGGCGCCACAGCATGTGGTTTTTTCCGCGGGCTACCGTCATCATTTTGGTCATCCGCACAAAACCGTTGTCGATCGCTACCAACAGTCTGGCGCGACGCTATGGAATACAGCCGAGCAGGGGGCAATAGTTTTTAGCTGGTTGCCAAGTGGTTATTTAGAGATTGAAGCGGCACGTCACAGGCAGCGCCGCTGGTGGCGATAAACGGAAATTTTGAGATTTTTCCCAGTCGAGGATTGTGGTAAGGTGAAGCCGAATTTAATGGACTGATTGGAATTCCGCGTGTATCAAATTTTCCTCTCCGGTGGTTGGTTGATGTGGCCGCTGTTGATCTGCTCTATTGTTGTTGTGGCAATCTCGATCGAGCGCTTTATCACCCTTAAAGCTGAACGCATCATACCCAGCGGCTTGCTGGCTCGCGTCTGGCAACAGTTGCGCAACAGGGAACTCCAGGGGGAACAGTTAAAGGATCTGCGCGATTCATCCCCCCTGGGCTATATCCTGGCTGCCGGAATCAGTAATTCCGGTCACGGTCGAGATATTATGAGAGACAGTATTGAGGAGGCTGCCGGGCAGGTTGTTCATGAGCTAGAACGCTTTCTTTCAATTCTCAGTACCATTGCCAATATGGCGCCCTTAATTGGCTTGTTGGGCACGGTGCTGGGTATGATCCAGGTGTTCGCCGATATTATGCTCTACGGCACGGGGAATGCGTCTGAACTGGCCGGAGGCATCTCTCAGGCGCTGATTACGACGGCTGCAGGTCTGACAATTGCCATACCGGCGATGATCTCCAATCGCTATTTTGAGCGTCATGTGGAGTCCCTGATTGTGCAGTTGGAAGGTCAGGCGACCAAGCTTGTTGATGCCATGCACAGTGACCTCTTTAAGCAGCCCTAGGTCAATGAGCTTTTGATCAATGAATGCTAACTCAATGAAATATTCAATTCAGACTGTTGCGAGGCTCAGGTGAAATTTCACCGCAGGCGCCGCGCGGATAACGGCATTAACCTGACACCGCTGATAGATGTGGTGTTTTTGCTCTTGATTTTCTTTATGGTTACCACCACCTTCACTAAAGAGTCGAGGCTGCTGATCGAGCTGCCGGAGGCTGATGGAGAGGTTGCCGATAACAGCCCGGCACCCTTGGAGTTGATCATTTCTAAAGATGGCCGTTACGCTGTCAACGGACAAAATTTGATAAATCGCAATATCAAGACCATTATGGCGGCATTAGAGGATGCCTCGATGGGCAATGCAGAGACGCCGCTGGTGATTACCGCTGATGCGCAAGCTACTCATCAGGCCGTTATAACCGCTATGGATGCCGCGGCAAGGCTGGGTTTTAAGCAGTTGAATATTGCCACTCAGCAAACTGCTGAGGCGTTGCAAGCCCCAGAATAAGACAAGAAATATAAAAGCGTCATTATAAGAGCCATAAAATTATGCCCAACCAAACCGTCGCCGACGGAGCAAAAACTTACCTGCGATTATTAAAATATGTGCGTCGATATTGGTTAGCCTTTGTCGTCAGTGTCTTTGGATTGGTATTACATTCTTTTGCCGAGGTCGCCTTTGTCGATCTGCTAGGTTTTATCACCGATACAGTTGGCACTCTCACCAGCTCCTCTGCAGCCGTTTCGGCGACAAGTCTGCCAACTACCGGTATGACTGCGGCTCTGGCAAATAGCTTTTTGGGCGACCTCATGGTGGAGCGCAGCTGGCTGGTTATTCCTTTTTTTCTTGTGGCAATCAGCTTGCTGCGCGGTGTTGGCTATCTGATTGGCAGTTACGGCCTGGCCTATGTCTCCAATTATCTGGTGCATGCACTGCGTACGGATATTTTTGAGAAATACCTGCAGCTGCCTTTTTGTTTCTTTGATCGCTCTATGTCCGGACATCTGGTCTCGGTGGTCACCTTTAACGTGCAGCAGGTCACTCAGGCCTGTACCAAAGCGCTAAAAACACTGCTCCAGCAGGGTAGTTTGGTGATAGGACTGCTCGGCTACCTATTCTACGTGAACTGGAAACTCACCCTGTTCTTTATTGCTGTGATGCCGCTGATTGCACTGCTGGTCTCAATCGTCAGCAAGCGTTTTCGCCTGATTAGCACGCGCATCCAGTCGGCGATGGGTGATGTTACTCATGTGACTCAAGAGGTGGTAAACGGCTATCAAGAAGTACGTATGTTTGGCGCTACAAAAAATGAGCGCGAACGCTTGAGTCAGGCAAGTCACAGCAATCGTCGCCAGAATATGAAGATGGCTCTTACTGAGGGTGTCAGCAATCCACTGGTGATGTTATTGGTGTCCCTGGCTTTTGGTGCTATAACCGGCTTTATGCTTAGCCCATCAATTCTTGAAACGATGAGCACTGGCAGTTTTATTACCTTTTTAGTGGCTTCTGGCATGCTGATTAAACCGATTCGTCAGCTTACGGAGGTAAACAGTGATATCCAGAAGGGTATTGCCGCTGCGCAATCAATTTTTCAAGTGCTCGATGCCGAGCCTGAGATGGACAATGGTGTGGTTGAGCTGGAGTCAGTGCAGGGCAGTTTTGAGTTTAGAGATATAAACTTTCAATACAGTGCCGATGGCCCGGTGATTTTGCAGGATATTAATTTTACCGTTAAGCCCGGAGAAACCATCGCTCTGGTCGGCTCCTCCGGCAGTGGCAAAACCACGCTGGTCAGTCTGATTGCGCGTTTTTACAATCATGGCGACGGGAGTATTTTGCTCGATGGTGTAGATGTCAATCAGTTTACCCTGCATAACCTGCGCAGCCATATTGCCCAGGTAAGCCAGAATGTAACCCTGTTTAACGACAGCATATTGAATAATATTGCCTATGGTGAGCTCTCCAACCGCAGCCTGGCTGAGGTCAAATCAGCCGCGACTATCGCCCATGCGGATACCTTTATAGAACAGCTTGCCGATGGCTATCAGACACATATTGGCGATGATGGGGTAATGCTCTCCGGCGGTCAGCGCCAGCGTATTGCCATTGCTCGCGCTATTCTGAAGAATGCCCCGGTGCTGATCCTCGATGAGGCGACATCGGCCCTGGATACTGATTCCGAGCGCTATATCCAGGCGGCACTGGAAGAGCTGATGAAGTCGAGAACTACTTTTGTTATTGCCCACAGGCTGAGCACTATTGAGAAAGCTGACCGTATTCTGGTGATGGAAAAAGGCAGGATTGTCGAGCAGGGTAGTCATCAGCAGCTGCTTGCTCAGTCCGGGCGCTATTCACAGCTCTACCACAACCAGTTTAATGAGCACGAGGCAGGCTGACCTTGTCTCTGGAACAAGCCATAACCAATGCCTGGGAGCGCAATAGTCGCTGGCTATTGTTACTAATTCCCCTATCCTGGCTGTTTTGCGGGTTGTCAGTGCTGAGACGTCGCCGCTTACAGAATAAACACCAGGGCCGCGCTTTCAGAGCACCGGTCGTTATTATTGGCAATATAACTGTTGGCGGCAGTGGTAAAACCCCATTGATCATTGCACTGGTTAAGGCGCTTAAGCAGCGCGGTTATTCACCAGGTGTTGTCAGCCGCGGATATGGCGGCTGTGCGGTGCATTACCCGCTCCCCACAAGCCCATCCTCTGGGGTGACTGAGACTGGTGATGAGCCTCTTCTAATCGCAACACTGGCCAACTGCCCAGTGGTTGTCGATGCCAATCGCTCCGCGGCGGTAGACTACCTGCTAAGTCATTATGATTGCGACCTGGTGCTCAGCGACGATGGCTTGCAGCACTATGCGCTGCACCGTGATATAGAGTTGGTTGTGGTCGATGGTCAGCGAGGATTAGGTAATGCTCGTCTGCTCCCTGCTGGGCCGCTTCGCGAGGGTCCCCAGCGTCTCGCCGAGGCTGATATGCTGGTTGTAAATGGCCCGCTGAGTAGTGATTGTGCTTTGTCGGCGCAGTCTGTTACGCAAATGGATATTCGGCCAACACAGTTTCGTCATTTGCAATCCGGGCGTCAGCAGTCGGTTGATAGCTGGTTGCAATCCCAGGTTGGTGCCGCTCGGCAGGTTCATGCTGTGGCGGCCATTGGCAATCCCGGGCGCTTTGCAAATACCCTAAGCGCAATGGGGCTCTCGGTCGATCTGCACAGCTATGATGATCATCAAACACTGGCCCTTGAGCAACTGAGCTTTGCTGATAGTTTGCCGGTCATTATCACTGCCAAAGATGCGATAAAACTGTCTAGTTTACATTTAGTGGAACAGGGTGCAGGTGCTAATATCTGGGTCCTGGATATAGAGGCAGATCTTGAACCGGCCCTGGTCGATAAACTTATCACCCATTTGCAGATGCTCAAGGCATCCTGAGGTTAAATATTAGCAGCATGGAATTTATAGTTATTATCCCCGCACGTTTTGCATCAACCAGGCTGCCCGGCAAGCCGCTGCGCGATATTGCCGGCAAGACAATGATTCAGCGAGTCTGGGAGCAGGCGGGCAAAAGTGCTGCCAGCCGTGTGGTGATTGCCACTGATGACCGGCGTATTGAAGCTGCTGCGCAGGCTTTTGGTGCTGAGGTCTGTATGACTAACCCCGATCATCCCTCGGGCACCGACCGTCTTCAGGAGGTGGCCTCAATTCTCAAGCTTGGTGATGACCAGATTGTGGTTAATGTGCAGGGTGATGAGCCACTGATACCACCGGCGGTGATCAATCAGGTCGCCGCCAACCTGGCAGCCAATATCAACGCCGGTGTAGCGACCCTGGCTGAGCCAATCGACAAGATTGCTGATCTGCTGAACCCTAATGTGGTTAAATTGGTCAGTAATGAGCAGGGTATGGGTCTTTATTTTAGTCGTGCGCCAATACCCTGGCCGCGTGATAGTTTCAACCAACTGGCGGTTGAGTTACCTGAAGACCTGCCCGCCGGGTTTGATTTTCGCCGTCATATCGGTATTTACGCCTACCGCACAGTGGAATTAAATCGCTTTGTCACCTGGCCGGTAGCGCCCATTGAGGATACTGAAAAGCTCGAGCAGCTACGATTTATGTGGCATGGGGTGTCGATTCATGTGGCCGATGCTGTGGAGAATGTGCCTGCGGGAATAGATACAGAAGAAGATCTCCAGGCCTGCGTTGATTTAATATAATGTATGTTTAACAGCCGTTTACATAATTAATATATAAATTACTTTAAGTTTTTGGATTCTATTATGGGGAAAGTATCGGTTCTGTTTGTCTGTCTGGGCAATATCTGCCGCTCGCCTACAGCTCATGGTGTTTTTCAGGGAATGGTCGACAACAGTGGATTCGCTGAAGTGATTGAGGTGGATTCAGCTGGTACTGGCGATTGGCATATAGGTCACTCTCCAGATCGGCGCACTGCACAGGTGGCCGCCACCAAGGGCTATGATCTAAGCCAGTTGCGTGCCAGGCTGGTTAGCGGCGATGATTTTCAGCATTTTGATTATATTATTGCCATGGACAGGGCCAATTTAAGTGACCTTAAGGCTATGCAGCCGAGCAACTTCGCCGGTCATCTGGCGCTGTTCCTAGATTTCACCTCTCAAAGTACTCACAGTGAAGTTCCCGATCCCTACTATGGTGGTGAGGATGGTTTTGAACTGGTGTTTAACCTGGTCGAAGAAGCCTCTCGTGGGCTCTTGCGACATATACAGGACAGTCATAAATTAGCGGCTAATATTCCTTGAGTCCGATTATCGAACAGCATGTCTCTCTGCAGCCTCTTAATAGCCTGGCCCTGCCAGCCTATGCAGAATACTTTTGTTCGATCACTGATCAGCAGCAACTGCTCACAGCACTGGATTACGCTCGCGAGCATCAACTAGGGGTAACGCCGCTTGGCGGCGGCAGCAATCTGGTTCTGGCGGGTAATATTCGCGGTTTAGTTATTGCAGTGAATAATAAAGGCTATAGCTACTCGCAAACTGAAGACCTGATTGAGGTGACCTTTGCCGCTGGTGAGAACTGGCATCAAGCGGTTATAAGCACCTTGCAGCGCGGCTGGTTTGGTATGGAAAACCTGTCGTTAATACCCGGTAATATGGGCGCTGCACCGATCCAGAATATCGGTGCTTACGGTGTTGAGCTTTCTGACCTGTTTGTTTCTCTGCGCGCGGTGGAGATCGCCACAGGCAAGCTCTGTGAATTTGACAGGGCCGCTTGTCAGTTTGGCTACAGGGATAGTCTCTTTAAAAATGCCGTTCGAGACCAGTATATTATAGTCGATATCACCCTGCGGCTGTCGACCATTCCAGCCATCAATATCAGCTATCCAGGGCTAAAAACTGCGCTTGCAGAGGCGGGACTGGAAGGTGATCCAACGCCGCAGATCATAAGTCAGTTGGTCTGCCAGATTCGCCAGCAAAAGCTACCGGATCCAGCGCTTATCCCCAATGCCGGTAGCTTTTTTAAAAATCCTGTGATTGATGATTCCGCTGTTGCTGAATTACACAGGCGCTACCCCCAGATGCCAACTTATTCTCTGCCACGGCAGCAGAGCAAGATTCCCGCCGCCTGGCTGATTGATCAGTGTGGCTTCAAAGGTGCCATGCGCGGCTCCCTGGGAGTGCACAAGAATCAGGCGCTGGTGCTGGTAAATTATCTTGATAAGCCCGGTGGCACCGGAGAGCAGCTGTTGGCTCTTGCTGATGAAATTTGTCAGGCGGTCTGGCAGCGTTTCTCCATTCGTCTGGAGATTGAACCCCGTGTCTACGGCTCTAGCGAGGGTCACTAATGGACCTGTTTGATCATCAACTGATCCCTGTGCCGCTCAGCACAGAACGCAACAGTACGATTTCTTTCTGGCCTAACTGGTTGTCGACTAGGGATGCAGACAATCTGCTCTGCAAGGCTATTGATACTATTGACTGGCGTGCAGACTATATCAAAATTGTCGGCAAGATTATCCCCATACCGCGTTTGCAGCAGTGGTTTGGTGAGCCGGGTACCAGTTATACCTATTCAAATATCTGCTTGCCGGCAGTTAGTTTCCCAGACTGGATGGACAGCCTGCGTGATGATGTCGAGCAGCAGACAGGTGCGCTGTTCAATCGCGCCCTGGTCAACTACTATCGCAGCGGCTCGGATAGCGTTGACTGGCATGCAGACGATGAACCCGAGCTGGGTCCGGAGCCACTGATAGCTTCTCTGAGCCTTGGTGTTGAGCGAGTTTTTCAATTGCGACATAACGAGAGTCGAGAGCGTATCGCCATCTCTCTGCCCCATGGATCCCTGTTGTTGATGGGTGCGGGTATCCAGAGTCACTGGCAGCATCGTATCGCCAAGGTTGCCAATCTTCAGGAGCCGCGGGTAAATTTTACATTTCGCTATATGAGCTAGGTTACACAAGGGAGAGTCACAGGGTGAAATTATCAAAGTTTGGGGAAAAGTTTTCGGGCCAGTCCGGAATTGTCGAGCTTATGGACGATCTCGGCACAGCGCTCAATGAAAACCCGAATATGCTATTTATGGGTGGGGGCAACCCCGGTCGAATCCCCGAAGTTGAGCAGGTGTTTAAACGCCGTCTGGAGACGCTTCTGGCGAACCCGTCGCAGTTGCATAGCCTGATGGGTGTCTACCAGTCACCCCAGGGCGAGAGGCATTTTCGCGAGCAGATTGCCGGGTTGTTGAGGCAGCAGTTTGGCTGGGATCTCTCTGCAGGCAATATTGCTGTCTCAAATGGCAGCCAGTCAGCTTTTTTTGTGCTCTACAACATGTTTGCCGGTGATATGCCCGATGGCAGTCATAAGTCTATTCATCTGCCCCTGGCGCCGGAATATATTGGCTATCGCGATATAGGCCTGAGTGAAAATCTATTTACCGCAACACGCCCTGAAATCGAGCTACTTGAGGATAATCTGTTTAAGTACCATGTGGATTTTTCACGGCTAAATATCACCGAACAGACCGGTGCACTCTGCGTCTCGAGGCCGACCAATCCGACCGGCAATGTGCTAACCGATAATGAAATTGAGCACCTCGATACAATTGCCCATCAGCAGGATATTCCATTTATCCTCGATGGCGCCTATGGCCTGCCATTTCCAGGTATTATCTTTAACCATGCCAAACCCCACTGGAGCAGTAATACCATTCTGGTGTTAAGCCTCTCCAAGCTAGGGCTTCCCGGAGTGCGTACCGGGATTATTGTCGCCAGTGAAGAGGTTATTCAGGCCTATACCAGAGTCAATACCATTGTCAGCTTGGCCTGTGGCAATCTGGGCCCAGCGCTGGCGACAGAGTTGGTCGCCAGTGGTGAGATACTCTCGCTGAGCCGCCAGCAGATTGCACCATTTTATCGACAGCGCGCCGAGCGAACCCTGTCTTGTTTTCGCCGCGAGTTGGGTGACCTGCCATACAGAATTCATCGTCCTGAAGGGGCGATTTTTCTTTGGCTGTGGTTTGATGGCTTGCCAATTAGTAGTCAGCTGCTCTATGAGCGCTTAAAGGCAAGGGGTGTACTGGTAGTCCCGGGACAAAACTTCTTTCCCGGGATTAATGATAACTGGCGGCATAAACAGGAGTGCATTCGCGTTTCCTATGCCCAGGATACCGCCGTGGTTGAAGCCGGTGTAAAAATAATTGCCGAAGAAGTTGCCCGGGCCTACGCGGAATAAAGCCCATTCAATTGCCTAGTCTTCGATAAACGCCTCGAGAGCGCCGAGAAGTGCACTGATCTTATCGATAGATTCCTGATACTCGCGCTGTTCCTGGGAGTCGGCAACGATGCCGCCGCCACCCCAGCAGTGCAGTTGCTCGCCATCGGCAATAACCGTGCGAATTGCAATATTGCTATCCATGCGGTTATTGGCGCTTATATAGCCAATGCTGCCGCAGTAGGCCGAGCGCCTGACCGGCTCCAACTCTTCAATAATCTCCATAGCGCGCTTTTTCGGCGCCCCGGTAATTGACCCCCCAGGGAAGCTGTCGCGCAGTAACTTAAGCGGTGTTGAATGTTCCTCAAGTTTTCCTGTAACCGTACTCACCAAGTGGTGGACGTTGGCAAAGCTTTCGAGTTCAAAAAGTTTTGGAACAGCGATAGAGCCGGACTCACAGTTTTTACTCAGATCATTGCGGAGCAGATCGACAATCATCAGGTTCTCGGCGCGATCCTTGCTGCTGTTGACTAGCTGCTCTGAGAGTTGCCGGTCCTCTATCACAGTAGCACCGCGTTTTGCTGTCCCTTTAATTGGCTTGGTCTCGACAACACCGTCCACAGACTGGATAAAACGCTCCGGAGAGAGGCACAGCAGCGCCTGATCGGGCCACTGCCAAAAGGCTGAGTAGGGCGATGGTAAATTTTCTCGCAGCCCTTTGTAGGCGGTCCACAGATCCCCTTTAAACGTGGCTGAAAAGTGCTGCGCAAAGTTGGTCTGATAGCAGTCGCCCGCGGCAATATAGTTCTTTATCCGCTGAATTGTCTGCTGGTATTGGCCCTGATCCAGGGTCGCTGTAAATTTTTTCGCGAGGGTAAATAATTTCCTCTCTGTATCTGGCTGTGACTGTGTTTTGAAACGCTGAACGATATCTCTACGCAGCTGTGGCGAACAGTGGTTGTGAAAAACCAGCTGGCACTGGCGGGCACTGTGATCGACGATCAGCGCCCAGAGGAAGCGTCCAATTCGCATATCGGGCAGATTGGTTGCTGCACAGGCGCGATTGTCTATATCGATCAGACGACGCCCCAGGTCGTAAGCAAAATAGCCGATTAAACCGCCGACAAAGGGGTAATTTGATGCAGCACTATCCACAGGCAGTAGTGGCTGCAACAGCTGCTCCGCCAGCTCGAAAGGGTCTTTATCGCTGGTTGTTTTGCCGCTGTTGTCAGTGATAGTTGACTGTACGCCGCAGGTTTCTATCAGTGCGTCCGGGCACGCGGAAATAATATCGAAGCGGCCCTGGGTACTGCCCGGCTTGCCGCTATCGAGCCATATAGCATCAGGGAGATCGCGAACAGCTTGAAACAGAAGGTCACTGTTGGACTGGAAGGGGATCTCCTGAATGTCGATATTCTGCATAGGTGGCGAGCTTTTTTTGTCTGTTGTAATTGCGCTATGAGCTTAGGTGCTCGACTCTTTTTGTGCAATGCCCAAGGGCAATTGTAGGGTCTGTCGAAAGTGAAAGTTTAAGCGGCAATCGCCTGGACAATATTAAAAGTCAGCCAGGCTGCTGTGTAGGCAAAGATACTGTAGCTGACAAATAACTGAGCGGGGAGACGCCATGATCCGGTCTCTTTACTCAATACTGCCAAAGTTGATATGCATTGTAGAGCAATAGAGAAAAATACCAGCAGAGCAAAACCGGCCCCAACGGGTAAGCCGCTATTTTGGATATGTTCCGCCAGAGAAATAATATTTTCCTCGCCACCTTCAATACCAAACAATGTTCCAAGGGTGCCAACAAAGACCTCACGGGCTAAAAATGAGGTGATAATTGCCACGCCGTATTTCCAGTCGAGCCCAAAGGGAGCAAAGGCCGGCTCAATCCACTGGCCCATTGTACCCAGCCAGGATTGACCGAGATCGGCGCCCTGATTGGGGAAGTAGCCGAGTATCCAGATAGCTACAGTCACTAAGAATATTACCTTACCGGCTTTGGTTACAAAATGTTTGCTGCGACCCCAGGCATTGCGAAGCAGGGGACGCCAGGATGGCAATCTATAGGGTGACATTTCCAGAACAAAGGGTAGATCGCTCTGCATATTCTTATTAGTCCTCGAAACCAGTGAGGTGACCAACAGGCCACAGACAATACCAAAGACATAGATGCCAAACATCGCCAGTCCCTGCCAGCCAATCAGTCCGCCAAACATATTGCTGGCGGGAATAAAGGCGGCAATTAGCAGGCTGTATACAGGTAGTCTCGCTGAGCAGGGCATTAGCGGGATAGCCAGATAGGTTAGCCAGCGCTTGCGCGGTGAGTCAACAGTGCGCGCTGCGTAAATGCCTGGAATAGCGCAGGCAACACTGGAGAGCATAGGAATAAAACTTTTGCCGGTTAGGCCAAACAGGCGCAGTGGCTTGTGGCAGATAACCGCTGCTCTGGCCAAATAACCGCTGTCTTCAAGCATGCCGACAATCAGGGTGAGAACAAAGATCTGTGGCACAAAGACCAAAAATGCTCCTATGCCGCCAAAAATGGCGTCGGCGGTAAAGTCGCTGATAATACCCTCGGGCAAAAGGGGAAGAATCAGTTCAGCCATAAACTGCAAGCTGCTCTCGACGCCATCCATTACTGGTGCCGCCCAGGTGAAGATGCTCTGGAATAACAGATACATAATCACCAGGAAGCTCAGACCGCCATACCAGGAGTGAAGAAAAAACGCATCAAGGCGGGTCTGGGCATTGATAAGCAGATCGCCCTTGGGGCCGAACTCTTCTGCCAGTTGCTGGGCCTGGCGATGAGTAATTGATTCATCGCTGGCGATAAAATCGCTATCGTAAGTTGTTGGCAGATCACGGTGGTTGATCACTGTATCCTGCAATTGCTCGAGGCCGCTGCCGGATTTTGCCGAAACCGCGACGACTGGAACACCGAGTGTTCTCTCCAGGCCGGCAAGATCCAGATCTAAATTGTGCTGTTCCAGCACATCGATCATATTGGCGGCAATGACCAGCGGTTTTTGTTTTTCTGCGCAGGCATTGATGACCTGCAGAGCAAAAATTAATCCCTTCTCGAGTCGCGTGACATCGACAACACAGACAACCGTACTGATCTCTGAATCCTCGAGTGCAGTGTAAAAAGCCTCTACGGCAACCTTTTCCTCGCCAGAGATTGCCTGCAGTGAGTAGGCCCCGGGATAGTCGAGGAATTCATTGGCAGGGTGGGCAAGGCTTTTTCCTGTGTTGATATTGACAGTGATGCCGGGAAAATTGGCAACTTTTTGATTGAGACCCGTAAGCCGGTTAAACAGCAGGCTTTTACCGGAGTTTGGACTGCCAATAAGAATAGTTTTTGACATTAATTGTACTTATGCAGCATTGCCGGCTGCAGAGCCTACTTCGATCAGCGATGCTACGCTGTCATCGAGCGAGTAAACACTGTTATTGACCCTGTAGAGTTTGGGGGCACCGAGGCTCGGGGAGAGTACACAGGAGATGCTTTCACCTGGATGAAAGCCGAGTTCGCTGAGGCGAGTTTTGTAGCGGCTCTCAAGGGTTGAGACAAAGCTCTGTACGGTGGCGGAAGTGCCCTGTTTAAGATCCCAAAGTGTCATCGGTATGTCTGTCTCTCGTTTGAAGTGGATACAGGGTAAGTGTACGCGAAAAAAGGGTAAATGTTAATAATATTGATTCTCATTCGCAAAAATATCATTGATTGCAAAAGTTTAATCACAAGCCCAGCGAGAGACGTATAAGTGGCTAGCGGCTTTCGAGGCAAAAACAGTCGCTCTTAGGTGGCCTAAATCCGTTACAATGGCCGCGGTTTAAACCCTACAGCAAAGCGTATTTAACCATGCCAGCAAAACAGCAGACACCGACAGCCCTCTACGATTACCCCAAATACTGGGCTGAATGTTTACTTCCAGCATCTTTTCTACCCATGTCTCGCGACGAGATGGACCAACTTGGCTGGGATAGTTGCGATGTGATTTTGGTGACCGGTGACGCCTATGTGGATCACCCGAGTTTTGGTATGGCGGTAATAGGGCGTGTTTTAGAAGCTCAGGGCTATCGGGTTGGTATTCTCTCTCAGCCCGACTGGCGCGAGCCCGGCAGTTTTAGTGCTCTGGGCAAACCGAACCTCTATTTTGGTGTCACTGCCGGCAATATGGATTCAATGATCAATCGCTATACCTCGGATCGGCGACTGCGACACGATGATGCTTATACAGCAGATGACATTGGTGGCAAACGTCCGGATCGGGCGGTGACGGTCTATGCTCAAAAGTGTCGCGAAGCTTACTCCGATGTGCCGGTGGTAGTCGGCGGTATTGAGGCCAGCCTGCGTCGTCTGGCTCATTATGATTATTGGTCGGAGACAGTTAAGCGCTCGGTGCTGATTGATTCGACAGCGGATATCCTGCTCTACGGCAACGCCGAGAGGGCGATGATTGAGCTTACCCACCGCATGGCTCGCGGTGAAAATATTCGCGATATTACCGATCTTCGCGGCAGTGCCTTTCTGTGTAGATCGATTCCCAAAGGTTGGCGTGAAATTGATTCAACCCAGATAGATCAGCCCGGTCCGCTGGCCAAGCCAAAGAACCCTTACGAGTCCTCAAAGGCCGGCGATAGCGATGATGCCAAGACTATACGCATGCGCAGCGAGAACCCTTCAACCTGTGCAACTGGCCAGGTCAATCTGGAGGATATTAATCAGCAGGCTCAACCTGTGGCAATAGTTCCGGATACCCAGGCGATTAAAACGGATCCCAGCAGCACCTATATTCGCATGCCTTCGTTTGATCAGGTGGTTAAGGATCCGGTCTTGTACGCCCATGCCGATCGTATTTTTCACCGTGAAACCAACCCCGGAAATGCCCGCCCGTTAGTGCAGAACCAGGGTCGCAATGATATCTGGGTCAACCCGCCGCCAATTCCACTGGAGACCGAAGAGCTAGATTGGGTATTTGACCAGCCCTATAAACGCGTCCCTCATCCAACCTACGGAGAGAGCAAAATTCCCGCCTACGATATGATCCGTTTCTCGGTCAATATTATGCGCGGCTGTTTTGGTGGCTGTACCTTCTGTTCAATCACTGAGCATGAAGGGCGTATTATCCAGAGTCGCTCGGAAGAATCGATCCTCAATGAAGTGGAAAAAATTCGTGATATGACACCGGGCTTTACCGGGGTGATCTCCGATCTTGGTGGTCCCACTGCCAATATGTACAGGCTCAATTGCAAGGATAAAAAGATTGAAGAGACCTGCCGCCGGCCCTCCTGTGTCTACCCGTCCATCTGTGTCAACTTGGAGACGGATCACAAGCATACTACTCAGCTGTATCGTAAAACTCGCGATCTGCCCGGCGTGAAAAAGGTTGTGGTTGCCTCTGGCCTGCGTTACGACCTCGCAGTGCGTGATCCTGAATATGTTAAGGAGTTGGTTACCCATCATGTCGGCGGCTACCTAAAAATTGCCCCGGAACATTCCGAGGATGGCCCCTTGAGTAAAATGATGAAGCCGGGCATGGGTAGCTATTATGAATTTAAGGAAATGTTCGAGCGCTTCTCTCAGGAAGCCGGAAAAAAGCAGTACCTGATTCCGTACTTTATTTCGGCGCACCCGGGTTCAACCAATGAGGATATGATGAGCCTCGGTCTGTGGTTGAAGACTAATGGCTTTAGGGTTGATCAGGTTCAGAGTTTTTATCCCTCACCGATGGCATCGGCGACGACCATGTATTTCACAGAAAAAAACCCTCTCAAACCCCTTGGGAAAAACAATCAGGAGAGGATTTTTAGCGCCAAGAGTCAAGAGCAGCGGACTCTCCACAAGGCGTTTTTGCGCTACCACGACCCGGAAAATTGGCCCATGTTGCGCAAGGCGCTCCGGCGTATGGGCCGCTCGGATCTTATTGGTAGTGGCGATGGTTTTTTGGTACCGGGAGAGTCGCGTCGCGAGAAGGAAGTTATGCGCCGTGACGCCAAGAAGGCCAGGCCAAAGTTAAAGTCTCAGCCGCGATCATCACGCATCAAACCGCGCAGGCGCTAGGTCAAAGCGTTAGGTTTCTAGCCGGGAAATAGTCTTGAGATCAGTGCCGGAACAGCACTTTCCACGCGTAGTATACGCGGACCTATGTGCACGGTCTCGAAGCCTGCTTCTGCCAGCATCTCTACTTCGTAAGGAATAAAGCCGCCTTCGGGCCCGATAGCCAGTGAGGCCGGCTGTTGTATATCGATCGGGCAGCGGGTCTCTGTCAGTGGGTGGGCAAGCAGATTTTTACGGTCTTTTATAATCGCCGGAAGCTCATCCTCAACAAAGGGTTTGAAAAATTTTCGTATATGCAGTTGCGGAAGTTTGGTGTCCCTCGCTTGCTCTAGACCCAAAATAAAATTTTCTTCGATTGCCTGAGGTTTTAAGAGGGGAGTCTGCCAAAAGCTCTTCTCTACGCGAAAAGAGTTAATCAGGTAGATCTGTTTAACTCCCATAGCGGCGATGGTCTGCAAACTGCGACGTAACATCTTGGGTCGCGGCATAGCCATTATCAGGGTCAGCGGCAGAGGTGGTGGGGCGGGACTGTTTAAGTCGACGTTTAGCAGGGCCTGTGAATCATCAAGTTCAAGAATAGTTGCGCTTCCCATGCGGCCATTAATCTCACCAACACGGATGCAATCGCCGACTGCACTGCGCTGGACAATGACCAGCTGTTTCAGCTGCCGCCCACTGATGCGGGCAATATTGCCGGTCAAATTTTTGCTTTCAAGTAGAAGGAGGTTCATAGCGGAAATTCTAAAGGATAATCGCAGCTTATGCTCAAAAGAAAGCGTCTCTAGTTTTTTATTGACCTAAATATGTTTCTATTTTGCCGCTGATTTATCTTCTATAATAAGCTGGCCGGCTCCCCTTGGTGAAATTGGATATCACGCTAGCCTCCTAAGCTTGAATTTCAGGTTCGATTCCTGAAGGGGAGACCATTTAAATTTCTAAGTTTTTTCTTATTTAGTCAATCTCACTTAATTCGCTCTAAAAGAATAGCGTTTAATACGGTTGGTGAAATTTGCCGGTGGGGTGCTTGAATATAAGTTGATGATTAGCTTTGGATGTCCAAAACACGATGTTTTTGTCAACCCGGCTAGGGTTCTCACCCTATCCCACCGTACACAAAAAAGGCCCCTCTAGAGGGGCCTTTTTTTATATGGCGGTGGGATAGGGATTCGAACCCTAGATACGCTATTAACGTATGCCAGTTTTCAAGACTGGTGCATTCAACCGCTCTGCCATCCCACCATTGAAGGCGCGATTATACAGCGCCTTTTTGTCAGAACAAGTGCCAATTACTCTTTGACAGTATTTTCGTCTGTTTCTTGCGTTGAACCGCTGGCAACTTCTGGATTGGATTGTGGTTTTTCCGCATTGCGCTTGGCTCTTGGGTCATTCGATGCTCTGGAAACCTGTGGCTTTACAGCAGCAATTGGTGCCGGCGCACTTGTATCCAGGGGGCTGGATTGTCTAACCTCAGGGCGTTCGGTGCTGACTTTAACATCACTCACAGGCTTGGGTTTTTTGCGCGGGTCATTACTGGCTCTTGCCGCAGCTCCCTTTGAGGCTTTGGCAACCTTTTTTGGCGCCTTTGGTTTCTCTTTTGGCGCTGGTTCTGCAGCTTGCGGTTCTTCCGCTGTTTTTACAGGTGCAGATTCAGTTGTCTTCTCAGAAACACTCTCAGTAGTTCTCTTACTTGTGCTGTCAGCTTGAGTTTGCGCCTGTGTGTCTGGTTTTGGATCAGCTTTTGACTCAGGTTGAGTCGCTGTCTTTGCCGCTGGAGATAAATCAATAGTTGAATCAGGTTTAGCATCACTAGCGGCATTTTCACCAACGTCTGTTGCACTATCGTCGAGTTTTTTTGCAGCGGGCTTTCTTCGCGAGCGAGTCTTGCGAGCTGGCTTATCATTACTCTTATCTTCCTTTGGAGAGGCTTCCTCTGGCTGTGTATTTGGTGTTTCATCTACTGCTGTATCTGCAGCTGTTTCAGTAACTTCAACCTTTGCCTTTGGTTTGCGCGGCGCACGCTTGCGCTTCGGCTTTTCAGCGGTAGACTCTGCGGCTGTATCGGCGACAGGGCTCTCTACTAGCGTTGCCTTGGTTTCAGTGGTTACTTCTGCAGTTGCAGTTTGATCCAGTACTTCAGCAGGAACATCCTGGCGTTGACGACGGCGGCGTGGTCCACGGCGCTTGTCATTGGGTCGCTTTTTGAGTTGATTGCTATCCGCTTCTGGGCGCTGGTTGGCGTTATTACTGCTGTCCTGCGACTGTGCAGTATTTTCGCTAGTCGTTATTTTTTGCTGCTGATCCCTGCGGCTTCTGTTGGAGCGAGCTTCAGCAGAATTGCTGTTCTTCTGACGGTCTTTGCCGCGTTCACCGTCGCGCTGATTTTCATTGCGGTTGCGGTTGTTTGAACGGCGATTATTTTGACGATTGCGGTTGTCCTGGCCGCCGCGACGGCGGTTTGAATTCCCTGAGCCAGATCTTTTCTGGCCTTTGCGGCGTGGTTTTGACTCTGTCTCTGTATCGCCAAATAAGCTATTCCAAAGACGCTTTAAAAGCCCTGGCTTTTTCGGGGCTTTTTCAGCTGCCGCAGAGGATTTGGCGGCGACTTTTTCGGCTACCTTTGGCGCCGGTGTATTGGGAACCAGAGTTTTTACTGCTGGCTGCGAAATCGGTAGTGGGGCGCTTGCGCTCTCCAGTTCCTGCTCTGGATCGCTGTGGCTTAGTTCATGAGCAAGTTTGTAACTAAAGTCTGCACTCTCGTCTTCGTCTTGAGTACGCAGTCTAACCACTTCAAAGTGAGGGGTTTCCATCTGCGTATTTGGCAGAACAACAACATTAATTTTGTTGCGTCTCTCAATAGCTGAAATCTCTGAGCGTTTCTCATTGAGCAGGAATGTTGCCACAGAAACCGGCACTATAGCGCGAATTTCTTTACTGAACTCTTTCTGAGCCTCTTCCTCAATCAGGCGCAATATAGATAGAGCCAGGGAGCGGGTGCCGCGAATTGTTCCCTGACCTTTGCAGCGCGGACAGACCTTGGACATAGTTTCTTCCAGAGAGGGGCGTAGACGTTGTCGAGACATCTCCAGAAGGCCAAATCTCGAGATACGGCCAACCTGAACCCGTGCGCGGTCAATTTTCAGTGCATCGCGGGTTTTGTTTTCAACTTCCTTTTGGTGGCGGCTGTTAAGCATATCGATAAAGTCGATAACGATCAGACCGCCAACATCGCGAAGACGCAACTGGCGAGCAATCTCTTCAGCAGCCTCTTTGTTGGTGTTAAAGGCTGTCTCTTCAATGTCGCCACCTTTGGTTGCTCGGGCTGAGTTAATATCTACAGAAACCATGGCTTCTGTGACATCAATAACGATCGAGCCGCCGGAGGGCAGGCTGACTTCACGACAGAATGCAGTCTCTATCTGGTTTTCAATCTGGTAGCGATTGAAGAGGGGTATCTGATCCTTGTAGAGCTTCACCTTGTTGCTAAAGTCTGGCATTACAGTGCCAATAAAAGCTGCTGCAAGATTATAGGCATCTTCACTATCAACTATTACTTCACCGACATCTTGGCGCAGGTAGTCGCGAATAGCTCTAACAATGACGTTGCTCTCTTGGAACAGGAAGTGGGGTGCTTTGGCTTCAGCTGCTTCGCTATTTATGGTATTCCAAAGTTGTAACAGGTAATCCAGATCCCATTGCAGTTCTTCGGTAGCGCGACCAATGCCGGCGGTGCGAACGATGGCACCCATACCCTCTGGTATCTCAAGTCCACGCATTGCCTCGCGAAGTTCAGCGCGCTCATCGCCTTCGATACGGCGCGATATACCACCCGCGCGCGGGTTGTTGGGCATCAGTACCAGGTAGCGTCCGGCGAGGCTGATAAAGGTGGTAAGAGCCGCGCCTTTTGAGCCGCGCTCTTCTTTTTCCACCTGAACGAGAACTTCCTGTCCCTCTTTAATTGCGTCCTGAATTTTAGCTCGGCCACCATCAGAGGATTTTTTCTTGAAGTACTCGCGGGAAATTTCTTTTAGCGGAAGGAAACCGTGGCGCTCTGCGCCGTAGTCGACGAAAGCTGCCTCAAGGCTGGGTTCTACTCGGGTTATTTTACCTTTATAAATATTGGCTTTCTTTTGTTCTCTTGTGCGGTTTTCAATATCCAGATCATAGAGTTTCTGACCATCAACCATCGCTACGCGCACTTCTTCCGGGTGCGACGCATTTATCAACATACGTTTCATATTTCACCTTACTCGTTTTAGGGAGTGAGCAATAGTGAAGAGAAGAAAAGGCAGGTGGGATAAACCAAGCAGCCAGGTATAGTTGAAGTGTAAAAGCGGACACAGCGCATGAAATGCGGCGTGCCGGATACTCCTTTTTACCAAAAAACACTGGCCTACAGCGCAGTTTTTCGGGTTACTATCCTTATGTCTTGTCTTGAATTCAGTTAATCGAACGAACTTGAAAGATCGATTGAGCCTGTAAATATAGGCTTATTCTCTTGTAATGTTCGTTTGCCTGAAAGAAAGATAGGCCTCTATGGGTACGTCTTTCTCTGTTGCGATTAACTTTTGAAACCTGTTTTAACTTGTCTTTCTATGCAGCTCACTCGGCTGTCTTTGAGGTCGGCCCTTATTAGCCAGACTCTCTTGATATTCTTTACCCGCTCGGCAAATGCCTTTTTAGCGGTCAGTTCACACCTCTGGGCAGCTTCAGTTTTAGCTGGGCAATAGGGAACTTGGCGTGCAATATAGCAATAATTGCCTGCAGCTACAATCTATCGGGCAAATATAAGTTGGGAAGATCGATGCTGTCTGGGTACAATGCCGGCCAAAATTACCACTTGTATTGATTTATTTTGACCAAATCTCAAACTGAACAAAACTTTAATAAGGTATCTTTTGTCGATGTCGGCCCCGAACAGGCGGGTCAAAGACTTGATAACTTTCTTATTAAAACACTCAAGGGCGTCCCCAAATCACGTATCTATAGATTGCTACGCAAAGGTGAGGTGCGGGTCAATAAAGGCCGTGTGAAAGCCGATAGCCGTTTGAGGGAG
This sequence comes from Porticoccaceae bacterium, assembly GCA_038150705.1. Lineage (GTDB taxonomy): Bacteria > Pseudomonadota > Gammaproteobacteria > Pseudomonadales > Porticoccaceae > HTCC2207. Next base: position 163,758 of record JAYOUA010000001.1, read on the forward strand.
GGTGATATTGTGCGCCTACCACCAATTAGAGTTGCCGAGCGCGGTGATGCTCCAGTGGTCGGTCGCCAGTTAAAGAAGTACATCGCCAATAACATTCTATTCGAGGATGAGGGGTTGTTTATCCTAAATAAACCCAGTGGCCTGGCAGTTCACGGTGGTAGTGGTTTGTCTCTGGGTGTTATTGAGGCGCTGCGTGCCGAGTTTCCTCAGTACAGGTACCTGGAGCTGGTGCATCGCCTTGATCGCGATACCTCAGGCTGTCTGGTGCTAGCAAAAAAGCGTGCCGTGTTAATTGAGTTGCAGAATTCTCTGCGTTACAACCGAATCGATAAGCGCTATATCGCTCTTGCCAAGGGCCGCTGGCCCAAGGGCAAGAATACAATCAATGCGCCGCTGCTAAAAAACACGGTGGAATCTGGCGAGAGAGTGGTGCGAGTTGATGCTGCTGGCAAGGCGTCAGTAACTCACTTTAAGATCAGGCGGCAATTTCAAAATGCTACCTTACTCGACATCAAGCTGGAAACCGGGCGCACTCACCAGATCAGGGTACACTGCCAGTTTGCTGGCCAACCATTGGCCGGTGATAGCAAGTATGGTGATGAGCATTTCAATGAAAGCCTTAAGGAGGCTGGTTTAAAGCGACTGTTCTTACATGCAGCAAGTCTGCGCTTTAAGCATCCATTATCCGGCGACTGGGTCGAGGTAAGTGCGCCTCTGCCCGATGACTTAAACAAGGTGTTAACTCAACTGTGACAGATCTAAATTCCTCTACAGAAGCCAAACTTCTGATTTTTGACTGGGATGGAACGCTCTCCGATTCGGTGGCGCGCATTGCCAAGTGTATGCAGATGGCAGCCCGGGAGTATTCACTGCAGGTTCCAGAGTACTCTGATGTTGCCGAGATTGTCGGTCTGGGTCTGCATGAGGCCACCATGCGTCTGTTTCCCGGTGCCAACCACTATGAAGCCAGCCTTCTGCAGGCCAGCTATTCGAAGCACTATCGCTCTGAAGATCACAACCCCTGCGATTTTTTCCCTGGGGTTGTCGAGACATTGGAAGATTTGCGTGCCGCGGGCTACCAGATGGCGGTAGCCACCGGAAAGAGCAGGGCGGGGCTTAATCGGGTTCTGGCTGCTCTGGGCATGGAGGATTTCTTTCACAGTTCCCGCTGTGCCGATGAAACGCTCTCAAAACCTCATCCGTTAATGCTTGAGGAGTTGCTTGCTGAGTTTGATCTGTTGCCCGAGCAGGCGGTGATGGTCGGTGATACGGAGTTTGATATGCAAATGGCAGAAAATGCGTCTATGCCGAGGATTGCGGTCAGTTACGGTGCCCACCATATCGATCGTTTGCGAGCCTTTAAACCATTAGCCTGCCTCGACCTGTTTGCCGATATTAAAAACGCCGTCTAGATATCAACATCCAATTCACGCAGTAGGTTGCATAGCTCGATCAACGGCAGGCCGATAAGCGACGTCGGGTCGCTGCTGTTTACTGCACGAAACAAGCTGACGCCGAGTGATTCTGCTTTAAAGCTGCCGGCGCAATCATAGGGTTTTTCGCGACGTAGGTAGTATTCGATTTGACCTGCTGTAAGCGTTCGAAACTGCACTTCAGTGGTGTTGACAGTGGATTTCTCTAATCCCCGGTAGATAACCGCCAAGCCTGTATGGAATAACACTTTTTTGCCGGATTGTGCATTGAGCTGTTCCACAGCCTGTGCGTGATTGCCCGGCTTGCCAAGAATGTTGTTTTGAAGCGTACTCTCAGTGTTCTGCCGATCTGTGCTGACTAACTCTGCGACTTGATCTGAGCCGATAATAGGGCTGTCGGGAAATTTTGCGCTTACTGCTCGGGCCTTTTTCAGAGAGAGGCGCAGAGCCATTTGATAGGCGCTTTCAGCGTCCAGCGAGCGCTCATCGATATTTGGTGAGTAGCACTCAAAAGGCAATTGCAGGCGCTCAAGAAGTGCTTTGCGGTACGCTGATGAGGAGGCTAAAACCAGTTTAGTCATGAAAAGATTGCCGTTAGTAAATTGTCTTACACGCAAAGCTTTTGCAGAGACACAAAAAAGGTATAGAGCCTGTGCGCTAAAGCCTGGTATTTTGAGCATTTTTCTTTGACAGATCAACGTCTTGACCCTATTATGCGCGCCTAACTGGGTACCACCTGTATTTATGGCACTGCCAACTCTTATAGATCCGCGTAAGCTTGCGAACCAGGGAATTGTCCTCGAGGGGGAATTCCACGCACAGCATTTGCCGCGTTTAGCTTTAGCAGTCGCCAGTATAGAGACTCCGCTAACGGCATCGGTAAAGTTCGAAATCGATGAGGCGCGGGCTAAGGTGGCCAGTGGTACGGTGAATATTTCAGTGTCGGCAGTGTGCCAGCGCTGTCTCGATCCTGTATCAGTTGCACTCAGCAGTGAGTTTGCAGCACAGGTCATCTGGTCTGAGGATCAAATGTCCAACGTACCCAGTGACCGGGAGCCTTGGATTGTCGTCGATAAGATGGCCAGTCTCAACGAGCTGCTCGAAGATGAGGTTTTATTAGCTCTGCCTTCGGTTAACTACCATGAACATGGTATGTGTACCGGAGACACCTTCCTTCCCGAGGACGAGCGCGGTAATAATGAGGAAGATGATCAGGTTGTCGCGGACAACCCCTTTAATATTTTACAGCAGTTGAAGAAATAACCTCGACTGCACAGGATTATTGTTCAGGAGTAATCTATGGCTGTTCAAAAAAGTCGCAAGACAAGATCAAAGCGCGGAATGCGTCGCTCACATGACTCACTAACTGCACCAACGCTGTCAGTTGATTCAGTAAGTGGTGAAAAGCACCTGCGTCACAATGTTTCTGCGGACGGTTTCTACCGTGGTCGCAAAGTTATCGAGCTCGACGCCGAATAACTGAAAAAAACCGTCTTTGGCAAATTCACTCAGAATTGCCGTCGATGCTATGGGCGGGGACAAAGGTCCTCGCATCACAGTGTCCGCGCTTCTTGAATCTCTTAGCCACCACAGTAATGTTAGTGCACTACTGTTCGGTGACAGAGACGAGCTGACGTCCCTGTTAAAGAACTGCCAGGATAAGCGTGTTCTGTCGCGTATCGAAGTTCGTCACAGTAACAGCAGTGTAACAAATACTGATATACCCTCCGCCGCTATTCGCAATAAGCGTGATTCCTCCATGGGGCTGGCCCTTCAGGCACTGGCTAACAACGAGGCCGATGCATTTGTCAGCGCAGGAAACACCGGTGCCATTATGGCTCTTGGGCTGTATTTCGTTAAATCCCTGCCAGGCATATCGCGTCCGGCTATTTGCACGGCAATTCCAACCGCTACGGGACGCAGCTATGTACTTGATCTGGGAGCCAATCTCGACTGTTCTGCCGAGCAGCTCTATCAATTCGCGCTGTTGGGCTCGATGATGGCGGCTGAGCTGGATGACATTGAATCCCCGGTTGTTCGTTTACTTAATGTCGGCGAAGAAGACAACAAGGGTCATGCCTACATTCAGGATGCTGCAGCTCTGCTCGAGGCGGAGCCGCTAGTCAACTACTGCGGTTATATTGAGGGCGATGGAATTTTTCAGGGTGCTACTGACGTTGTCGTCTGTGACGGCTTTACCGGCAATGCCACGCTGAAAACCAGTGAGGGTCTGGTCGCCATGGTTCTGTCGCTTTTTCGAGATGCGATGGGCAATAGCTGGCTGGCCAAATTGGCGCTGTTTTTGCTGAGAAAACCACTGCTAAAACTTAAGGCCCAGCTCGACCCGGCCATATACAACGGCGCCTATTTCCTTGGTTTAAACGCAGTTGTGGTTAAAAGCCATGGCGGCGCATCGAAGAAAGCTTTTGTTCACGCTCTGGACGTAGCCATCGATGCGGCTGAGCATAACTTGCCTCAAGTATTGTCACCTATACTTAAGCAGAAATTAAATCGACATATAAACCCATAGAAGTTTAATAGAGGAACTATGAACAGTAATTTAGCTTTTGTTTTCCCGGGCCAGGGGTCGCAAAAAATTGGCATGCTTGCGGATCTTGCCGCTGCAAACCCACAGGTAGAGGAAACCTTTAGAGAGGCCTCGGATGTTCTTGGCTACGACGCCTGGAAACTTATTCAGGAAGGCGAGCAGGAGGATATTAACCTTACAGAGCGAACGCAGCCACTGCTGCTGGCCTCAAGTGTTGCTATCTGGCGTCTCTGGCAACAGCACGCTGGCCCCCAGCCAGGTGCAATGGCTGGGCATAGTCTCGGTGAATGGTCTGCATTGGTCTGCGCTGGCGTTGTCAGCTTCGCCGATGCGGTGGAAATTGTTCGTGCTCGTGGTGCTTTTATGCAGCAGGCAGTGCCTGTGGGCGTCGGTGCCATGGCGGCGATTATGGGTATAGATGATCAGATTGTGATTGATGCCTGCAGCGAAGCTGCCCAGGATCAAATTGCGGCGGCGGTGAACTTTAATGCGCCGGGGCAGGTGGTCATTGCCGGTGATGCAGCGGCTGTTGGTCGGGCTATTGATATTTGCAAAAAAGCCGGAGCCAAGCGCGCAGTTGAACTTCCAGTTAGTGCACCATTCCATACTTCACTTATGCGACCTGCCGCGGATAATCTTAAAGATATTGTCAAGCAGAAAAAATTCTCGGCGCCGCAGATACCTGTGTTGCACAATGTGCATGCCCTGACAGAAGAGGATCCCGAGCAGATTAAGTCCTTGATGCTCGAGCAGATTTACAAGCCAGTTCGATGGGTTGACTGTGTCAATGGGCTCTCCAGCCGCGGTGCACAAATACTGATCGAATGTGGTCCCGGTCGAGTTCTCAACGGTCTCTCCAAACGCATTGACCGCAGCCTGACCTCATTGGCCACCGATGATGTTGCGAGCCTCGAAAATGCGCTGACATCAGTTTAAGTTTACCTTATAACTAATTGATTATAAAAGGAATATAAAATGAGTCTTAATGAAAAAGTAGCCTTGGTTACCGGCGCCACTCGCGGAATTGGTGCGGCGATAGCCACAGGTTTGGGGGAGGCTGGCGCTACTGTTGTAGGCACTGCAACCAGCGAAGCCGGTGCAGCCAAGATCACCGAGCGCTTTAAGGAAAATAATATCTCTGGTGTCGGCATGGTGCTCGATGTGACCAGTATTGATTCGGTAAATGAGGTAATCAAGGCTATCTCCGAGCAGTTTGATGCTCCGACTATTCTGGTCAACAATGCTGGTATCACGAAAGACAATATCCTTATGCGCATGAAAGATGACGAGTGGATAGATGTTATGGAGACTAACCTGACTTCTGTATTCCGTCTCGCCAAAGCCTGTGTTCGTCCAATGACCAAGGCGCGCTGGGGCAGGATTATTAATATCAGCTCAGTAGTTGGCGCCATGGGCAATGCGGGTCAGAGTAACTATTCAGCCTCCAAAGCTGGCGTTGGTGGCTTTGCGCGTGCGCTAGCCAAGGAGCTCGGTTCAAGAAATATCACGGTCAATACAGTAGCTCCCGGTTTTATTAAAACTGATATGACTAAGGATCTGCCTGAGGCCAACAAGGAAGCTCTATTAACACAGGTTCCCCTTGCCAGATTGGGCACTCCTGAAGAGATCGCTTCGGTAGTTTGTTTCCTTGCTGGCGAGGGCGCAGCTTACATTACCGGTGAGACAATTCACGTAAATGGCGGTATGTATATGACTTAACCTGTTGTTTTTAAAAAGAAATTATCCTTTTTAAAATAGGGCTTTAGCATTTTGTATTTTCTAGGGTAAAATGCGCGCCCGTAAACACAGAATAACGCTTCCAGAGCAGGTTTGTTCGGCGGCAAAAACTAATTAAAAATCCGTAAACAGGAGTATATACGATGAGTAACATCGAAGAGCGCGTCATCAAAATGGTTGCAGAGCAGCTGGGTGTAAAAGAGGAAGATGTTAAGACTACTTCTTCTTTTGTTGAAGATCTGGGTGCAGATTCACTGGATACAGTTGAATTGATCATGGCTTTGGAAGAGGAGTTCGACGCCGAGATTCCTGATGAAGAAGCTGAGAAGATCGCCACAGTACAAGATGCAATCAGCTACATTTCAGCCAACAGCTGATCTTAGTTGTTCGCTTATCAAAAACCGCTCCATTGGGGCGGTTTTTTTATGGCTGGAATTTTTGTTTAATAGCTGGCTGATTTGCTATGGTTTATTTCGTCAACAGCGTTGAATTTGGGGAGAATACTATCCAAAACGGCCCGACCACAATTAATGGTATTGAGACCGATCTTCTGCCAGTGAGCGATCGCGGCACAAATTATGGCCATGGCCTGTTTGAAACCATGTTATTCAACGCTAACAGGATTCCACTCTGGCAGCGTCACCGCTCGAGGTTAACTGGCGACGCAGCGCTGCTGGGGCTGAGTATTAGTGACAGCCTCCTCGAGGATAATCTGGCAACTTTTCTCTCTATACTCAAGCGTCAGTCGCTAAACGACGGCATCATAAAAATAATCGTTACCGCTGGGGCTGGCGGACGTGGTTATGCAGCACCGGCAAAATCTTCCGTTGCGGTTATTTGTCAGTTCTCAGCGCTGCCAGAAAACCTTGTTCAGCCCCGACGCGAGGGGGTAGGTCTCACTCAGTGCCAGTATCAACTTCCTGTCAATCCTCTACTGGCTGGTATCAAGCACCTCAATCGCCTCGATCAGGTATTGGCTAGGGCTGAATGGGGTGATGAATTCGCTGATGGTCTTATGTACAGCCAAGCGGGGCTATTGGTTGAGGCGGTAAACGCCAATGTATTTATCAAGTCTGCCGACAATGCTTGGATAACGCCTGATTTAGACCAGGCTGGTGTTCGCGGGATTATGCGAGGCCTGGTATTGGAGCAGCTTTTTGATCGGATTGGCCTGCGGGTATCGGAGGGAAAAATAACTCCAGAGATGGTGACCAACGCCGGTGAGTTGTTTATTTGTAGTTCGGTTCGCGGACTGCTGCCCGTCACTGAAATAAATGGCATCGGCCAATGGTCTGTTGGTGCAGATACAAAAAGGCTTCAATCGGCGCTCTTTGATCTCTATGATTGCTACCCATGCTAAAACCTCTATTGCGCCTTGCCATTCTTTTCGCAATTAGTCTTTCGATCTGTGCCGCACTGTTGCTGGGTGCAGCTCAGCGCTATCTGGAGACGCCTGTTGCGCTGGCTGATGGATCGGTGGAGTGGACTATAGAAAAGGGCAGTAATCTCAATACCGTCAACCGGCAGCTCTATCAGGAGGATATCCTCAGCCACCCCAGACTGATTAGCCTCTATGCACGTCTCACAGGACAGACCGCTATCCAGGCAGGCCTTTACCAGATAAACGATGGCGATACGCCGATACGCCTTTTGCAGAGATTTATTCGCGGAGACGTGGTTCGCTATCAGATCACCTTTCCCGAGGGTTGGGGTTTTAGTCAGTGGTTGGAGCACTTGGCGGGTGTCGAGCAGTTTGCCGATGATATAGGCTCGTTTAGCCGCGCGCAGATAATGCGTGCTGCTGCTATCGACAAGCCGCATCCAGAGGGTTGGTTATTTCCAGATACCTACAGTTATATCAGTACAGATACAGCCATTGATATTCTCGCCCGCGCGCACCGCAGAATGGTCGAGGTGTTAGAGCATGCCTGGCAAAATCGCACATCTGATTTACCCTATAAATCTGCCTATGAGGCGTTGATAATGGCCTCTATTGTTGAGAAAGAGACTGGTCTAGCCGAGGAGCGCCCGGCAATAGCTGGTGTATTTGTGCGTCGCCTGAATAAAAATATGCGCCTGCAGACCGATCCGACAGTTATTTATGGTTTGGGAGATGCCTACAGAGGTAACCTCAAGCGCTCCCATTTGAAAACCCCCAGCCCTTACAATACCTATATGATAAAAGGTCTGCCGCCAACGCCAATTGCCATGCCCAGTGCCGCGGCTATAGAGGCGGCACTTAACCCTAAAGCTGGGACAAGTCTCTATTTTGTGGCTCGAGGAGATGGTGGACATTACTTCTCGGAAAGTCTTGAGGAGCATCTTAAAGCGGTGCGAAAATACCAGATTTATCAGCGGTCTGCAGACTACCGCTCAGCGCCGAGGCACGATAGGAAAGCTGATTGAAATGGTGACAAATATAAATAGCAGAATAGCCAGCCAGTGCAGGCTAATAACTACAATATAAACAAGTCAGGTCGGGGAAGTTGATGCGCGGAAAATTTATTACCATTGAAGGTACTGAGGGTGTGGGTAAAACCACCAATATTCAGTTTATACAGTCGTGGATGGAGAAAAATAAACTGGCATTTGCCACTACACGCGAACCCGGTGGCACACCCCTGGCTGAGCAGATCCGCGAGTTGCTCTTAGCGCCTCGGGAAGAGAAGGTCTGTAGCACGGCAGAGCTATTATTGATGTTTGCCGCCCGTGCCCAGCATCTCAGTCAGGTTATTGAACCGATGCTCAGTGAAGGCGCCTGGGTGCTCTGTGATCGTTTTACCGATGCCACCTATGCCTATCAGGGGGCCGGACGACATATGCGCGAAGACTTGATTTCCGAGCTTGAGGTATTGGTGCAGGGTAGTCTGCGACCTGACCTTACCCTTATTCTCGATATCCCGGTCGAAGTCGGTCTGCAGCGGGCAGGGGAGCGCAGTGCCCCGGATCGTTTCGAGCTTGAACAGATAGAATTCTTTGAACGGGTGCGCAATTGCTATTTGCAGATTGCCGCGGAGTCTCCGGAGCGCTGTGTGATTATTGATGCCTCGCAGCCCATAGAAGGAGTGCAGGCGCAGATAGAGACAGCCCTAAACAACTTTATGGAGAACGTCTAGTGCTTCCATTGCCCTGGCAGGAAACTCTCTGGGAGAGCCTCAACTGCAGTATCGACAATGGGCGGCTGCCCCACGCTCTGCTGCTCTCTGGTCCCGCCGGGATAGGCAAGATGCGTCTGGCTAAGGCACTTGCCCAGCACCTGCTCTGTCAGGCGCAAATGACCAAGTATGCCTGTGGTTCCTGTAAGGGCTGTCAACTTTTTGCGGCCGGCAATCACGACGATATTAGCACTCTGGAGCCAGAGGAGCCCGGCAAGCCGATCAAGATTGATGCGGTACGCGCGCTTATCGATTCACTGTCCAAGACTGCTCATCAGGGTGGCTGGAAGGTGGCAATTATTGCGCCCGCCGAAGCGATGAATAAAAACGCGTTTAATGCGCTGCTGAAAAATCTTGAAGAGCCACAGTCCAAAACCCTGCTTATGTTGGTCTCTCACAGGCCAAGCCTGTTATCTGCGACGATTCGCAGTCGCTGCCAACAGATTCCGATGCCGGTTCCCGACGCTGGCGTTGCCAGCCGCTGGCTGACCGATGTTACCGGAGACCAGTCTGCCGTGGACAAAGTGCTGTTTCTCGCTGGTGGCAGGCCACTTTTGGCCCTCGACTACCTGCAGAGCGACAGCCTCCAAGAGCGGCAAAATTTTGAAGCGCTGGTCGCCAGTATCAGGACTGGGGATACCTCACCCATGGATGCCGCGCAACAGAGTCAGAAGCTCGACGCCAGCCAGGCTATTGACTGGTTCAGCAGCTATGTTCACCGTCTGGCGACCACAGAGTTGGTTGAAAAACCAATTCCTGCACTGTTTAGGTTTTCAGACAAATTATTGCAGGCACGCAACTGGGTAGACAGTGGCAATAACCCCAATGCACAACTGCTCTGGGAGGAGCTGTTTATGGACTGGTCAATGGTGTTTGCAGCGCGCAGGTAAGTGGTAGCGATTTTTTCATGCTAAGCTGATAACAGCACACAAGGAGAGGTGATCTGTATGTTTAACGGTGGCAAAGGCGGCATTTTAGCCGTCGATATCAGTGACGAGAATCTGCTCTATCAACACTATATGCCCTTTGTCGACGGTGGCGGTCTTTTTGTGCCGACAAAAAAAAATTATGAGCTTGGCGATGATATTTTTTTCCTCTTGAGTATCTACTTGCGTCCCGAGCCCATACCCATGACTGGCAAGGTGGTCTGGGTAACTCACAAGGGTTCAGGAAGCTTTAAAATTCAGGGTGTCGGCGTGCAGCTCGGTGAAGAGCAGGTTGAATTAAAAGTTGATATTGAACAGGCTTTAACCGGTACGTTACACTCCCACAAGCCTACATTAACCATGTAGAACAATTTTTATAATTTAAAGACGAAATAACCTATGCTGGTAGACTCTCACTGCCATCTCGATCATTTGGACCTATCTGAACGAGAGGGCGGAATCGATGCTGTTATAGACGAGGCCAAAGCCCGAGGTGTCAGCCACTTTCTCAGTGTTGCGGTGGATATGCCAACCTCAAGGTCACTGGTTGACCTGACCGCTAAATACGATAATGTCTTCTCATCTGTGGGTGCCCATCCGCTGCAGAAAAAACCGCAGCCGGTTCCCTCTGTAGAAGAACTGATAGAACTCGCCAGCCAACCGCGAGTCGTTGCGATCGGCGAGACAGGGCTTGACAACTTTTACAGCAGTGAGTCAATCGACTGGCAGCGGGCAAGCTTTATCAACCATCTAAAAGCCAGTCAGCAGATTAATAAGCCGGTGATTATTCACACCCGCGATGCTCGGGTCGAAACTATCGACCTGCTGCGTCAATACAGAACCAGTGCCGCCGGAGTAATGCACTGCTTTACCGAGAGTTGGGAGATGGCCGAGCAGGCGTTAGAGCTGGGTTTCTATATCTCTTTCTCAGGTATTGTCACCTTTGCCAGTGCTAAAGAGTTACGCGATGTGGCTGTGAGGGTGCCGCTGGATCGCATACTGGTTGAGACCGACTCACCCTGGCTGGCGCCAGTGCCTCACAGGGGCAAACAAAATGAACCCCAGTACGTTCGTGAAGTGGCCCAGTGTGTGGCTGACCTGAGAGATATAAGCCTTGAAGAACTGGCCGTTGCGACCACAGAAAATTTTCACCGACTTTTCCAGATACCCAGATAGAGGCGGCTATGCAAGATCAAACAACCTATGACAGCGCAGCGTCGAATTTTATTATTCGCACTTTTCCGGTTGGTCCATTGCAGTGCAACTGCTCGATTATTGGCGATCGTCTCAGTGGCAGGGCGCTGGTAATAGATCCCGGCGGCGATGCCGACAAAATAATGGCTATGCTCAAGGAGCTCAATCTATCGGTGGTGGCGATTATTCATACCCATGCGCATCTCGACCATATACTCGCCGCAGGCGAGATTAAGCAGGCCACAGGTGCACCGATCTATTTGCACAAGGGCGACCGGTTTTTATGGGATATGGTTGAGCAGCAGTGCGCTATGTTTGGTGTCCCCAAGGTTAGCCTGCCGGAGCCTGATCACTACATAAATGATGACCAGGCTCTCGACTGTTGCGGCGGTGTGGCCATTCATACGCCGGGTCACACCCCAGGTTCAGTGAGTTTTTGGTTTGATGAGTACAAAACACTGATTGCCGGTGACACCTTGTTTCAGGGTAGCATCGGTCGCACCGATCTTCCCGGCGGCAATTTTGAAGAGATCAAGAAATCCATTAGCCAGCGTATTTATAGTCTCGACGATGAGGCTGTAGTTATTACCGGTCATGGCCCAAGCACACATATTGGCATTGAAAAACAGACCAATAATTTTGTTCGCGGCGCCATGTAAAGCCGCTTTCATATATAAAAAAATTAATAGGAAAGCCCAATGAAACAGCAACTAATAACCATGCTTGAACTGCAGAGCGATATGAATACCAAAGTCCATGCCGACTGGAAGCAGCAAAACTTCGAATGGTATCGTGCTATCTGGGTCGAATGTGCCGAGTTGCTTGATCACTATGGCTGGAAATGGTGGAAGAAGCAGAATCCCGATATTGGTCAGATTGAGTTGGAGTTGGTGGATATCTGGCACTTTGGTTTAAGTTTGTTGCTGCTCAAGGGCGATTCACCAGAGGTAATTGCCGAGCATGTTGTCGAGGCTTTTTCAGCGCCCCAGCAGAGCACTGACTTTAAGCTCGATCTTGAGGACTTTACTCATCACACTCTGTCCAGCAAGGATTTTGAGGTGGCGCGTTTTGCCAAGCTAATGAAGGGCATAGATATGGACTTTGAGCAGCTCTATGTCGGTTATGTGGGCAAAAATGTACTCAATTTCTTCCGTCAGGATCACGGCTACCAGGATGGCAGTTATCAAAAGCAGTGGGGCGGCGTTGAAGATAATGAGCATCTGGTGGAAATTGTTGCCCAGTTGGATACAGGGTCGAGCAATTTTAAAGATGAACTCTACAGCCGTATGCTGGCTACCTATAAAAAGCTCTGCGCCTGAGCAAATCATGTCGTAAATCAATCAAAAGAGCACTATTGGGCTTATAAATAGCCTCCATCAGTGCTCTGGAGATGCATTTTATTTATCCCGCCTTATAATAGCGCCGACTTAAATTTTGACGTTATTAACTTCTACGGAGATACACCTTGAATTCACCCGTTCGCGTAACAGTTACAGGGGCCGCAGGCCAAATCAGCTACTCTCTATTATTCCGCATTGCCGCTGGCGAAATGCTTGGCCCCAAGCAGCCGGTTATTTTGCAGATGCTTGAGATTACGCCCGCTCTTGAGGCTCTCAAAGGCGTTGCTATGGAATTGGAAGACTGTGCTTTTCCATTGTTAGCAGGAATGGTCTGCACCGATGATGCAGCTGTTGCCTTTAAAGATTCCGACTACGCACTGTTGGTTGGTGCCCGTCCACGTGGACCTGGCATGGAACGCAAGGACCTGCTAGAAGCCAATGCGGCAATATTCTCAGCTCAGGGCAAGGCACTTAACGACAATGCCTCCAAAGATATCAAAGTGCTGGTTGTCGGCAATCCGGCCAACACCAACGCGCTGATTGCCCAGCGCAATGCGCCGAATATCAACCCGCGTCAATTTACCGCTATGACACGCCTCGATCACAATCGTGCGCTGACTCAAATTGCCAACAAGACTGGTACCACGATCAACGATGTTACCCACATGACCATTTGGGGTAATCACTCGGCAACTCAGTACCCAGACATTCACCAGACTAAAGTAAATGGCCAGGCCGCTATCGACATGGTTGAGCAGTCCTGGTACGAGGAAGAATTTATACCTGTTGTGCAGCAACGTGGTGCGGCGATTATTAAAGCTCGCGGTGCATCCAGTGCCGCCTCTGCAGCCAATGCAGCTATTGCTCATATGCGTAGCTGGGCTCTTGGTACTGCCGAGGGTGACTGGGTTAGCATGGGTGTCTACAGCGATGGCAGCTACGGAATCACCGAAGGTCTGATCTACTCATTCCCCTGCACTTGCGAAAATGGCGACTGGGAGATTGTTCAGGGTCTGGAAATTAATGATTTCTCTCGTGCCAAGATGTCTGCTACCGAGCAGGAGCTCACTGAAGAGCGCGACGCTGTTCAGCACCTGCTGCCATAACAGTTATAGCAGTGACACAAAACCGCTTATTTATGACTGGATAAGCGGTTTTTTTATTTTTAAGCGACTGTAACAGCAGCTTTCACTGGTTCCCCGAAGGAATAATTTGCTAAAGTAACAGTCGCTTAAATTAATCGCTCAAAGGAGCTCTGTATGGCATTTGCTGAAGTAGGAACAAAGGCCAGTGATTTTTCACTGCTAAACCAGCGCGGTGAAAAGGTCAGTCTTGGTGATTACCGTGGCAAAAAAAACATAGTGCTGTATTTTTACCCCAAGGCTATGACTCCAGGTTGTACTGTGCAGGCCTGTGGGATTCGCGACAGCAAGGCAGAGTTTGAGGCTGTGGATACCGTGGTGATGGCAGTGAGTCCCGACTCAGTTGATCGGCTGGTTAAATTTGAGGATAAGCAGGAACTGAATTTCACACTGCTGTCCGACGAAGATCACAGGGTTACCGAGCAGTACGGTGCCTGGGATTTGAAGAAATTTATGGGCCGTGAATATATGGGCGTGCTCCGCTCAACTTTTATTATCGGTAAAGACGGAGAGATTAAGTGTGTGATGGGCAAGGTTAAAACCAAGTCCCACCACAGTGATGTGCTGGAGTGGATCAGGGAGAACCTGTGATTGCAGCATACAAAACATTTTGAGTAATAATTTTTAAACAATTGTAGAAACTAAAATAAACAAAATCGTAAAAGGGTTAATTATGTTTTTTATCTCCAGTGCACATGCACAGTCAGCCGCACCAGCAGGTGATCCGGGCATTATGGGTTCTCTGATAATGTTCGGTGGTCTATTTATCTTTATGTACCTGTTTATTATTCGTCCCCAGCGCAAGCGCCAGAAAGAGCACAATGATTTGCTCAGCAATCTTAACAAGGGCGATGAGGTCACCATGGCTAGTGGCATTCTAGGCAAAATCACCAAGATCGAAGGGGATTATGTGGTTCTCGAAGTTAACAATAACCTCGAGCTGAAATTCCAGCTCTCGGCCGTGCATGCAGTTCTGCCCAAGGGCACTATCAAAGCTATTTAAGCTGGTGTTCAAGTGGCTGTTGCGGCAGCCACTTTTGCCAGTAGTTCACCGATGATTGCCTATCCGGATAAGTTAGACCTCGCCCAGACACCAACGCCATTTTATCCACTTGAGCGTTTATCTGGGCATTTAAAAGAGTTTGGAGGCCCACGTATCTGGATAAAGCGCGATGACCTTACTGGAGCCGCAACCTCCGGCAATAAAATCCGCAAACTCGAATTTCTTCTCGCCGATGCCCAAGCTCAGGGATGCGATACTGTTATCACCAGTGGTGGTGTGCAATCCAATCACTGCCGCGCAGTAGCACTTCTCGGTGCTCAGCTAGGGCTTAGTGTACATCTGCTGTTGCGCTCTGATACCAAGCCCCAGGCGGTTGGCAACTTACTCCTGGACCATCTTGCCGGCGCGACTATCAGCCATTACAGCGTCAGTGAATTTAAACGTCTCGACAGTCTGTTTAAGCATTGGCGCGACCATTACCAACAGCAGGGCAGCAAGGCCTATGCAATCCCCACAGGTGGTAGCAATGGTACAGGTATCTGGGGATATATCAGTGCCGCAGGTGAGCTCGCAGCAGACTTTGCCCGCCACAACCTAAAACCCCAGGCCATAGTTCATGCAACGGGCTCTGGCGGAACCCAGGCCGGGTTGATGCTCGGCTGTTATCTCCACGGTATAGATACGCCAGTTAAGGCCTACGCAGTCTGTGATAGCAGTGCCTACTTCGAACGTAAAGTCAGCGCCGATCTGAGCCAATGGCAGGAAAAATACTCGCCGACGATCGATGTTGGCGCGCTTAAAGCGAATACCTGTGATCGCTATATAGGCCCGGGCTATGGTCAAGCGGATGCCGCTGTTTTTACTTTTATAAAGCAGTTGGCGGCTATGGAGGGCATCCTTCTCGATCCGGTGTACACTGGTAAAGCATTTTACGGCCTGGTTGAAGACATTAAGCAGGGTAAATATGCCAGTGGGGACAATGCTGATATTGTGTTTGTGCATACCGGCGGCCTATTTGGTTTATTTGCCCAGCAACAAAACTTGGGATTCTAGAAAAATAATAAGAAGGGTTAATTATGTTTGAACAGATTATCGACACCATCAATGGCGCCGTTTGGGGACCGGTCATGTTGGTATTGCTCTTGGGAACAGGTATCTACCTGACTGTTGGCCTTAGAGGTATGAGCATTACCCATATTCCCTATGCATTTCGCCAGCTGTTCAAAGGTCGCAAGGGCAGTGGCGAAGGTGAGATAAGTCCGTTTAATGCGTTGATGACTGCGCTTTCATCCACCGTGGGCACCGGCAATATTGCAGGTGTTGCAACAGCCATCGGAATAGGTGGCCCGGGTGCACTGTTCTGGATGTGGTGTACCGCCCTTGTCGGTCTCGCCACCAAGTACTCTGAAGCAGTTCTGGCGGTAAATTATCGCGAAACCGACGAGCTGGGAAAAAAAGTTGGCGGGCCAATGTACTACATCAAAAATGGCTTGGGTAAAAAGTGGAAATGGCTGGGAGTTGCCTTTGCTATTTTTGGCTCACTGGCCGGCTTTGGCCTGGCTAATACTGTCCAATCCAATGCAGTTTCCCAGGTTCTTGAAAGCAACTTTCATGTTCCGACACTGGTTAGTGGCATCCTTATGTCTATCCTCGTGGCCATCGTTCTGCTCGGGGGAATTAAACGTATCGCCGAAGTGGCCGGTAAGCTGGTTCCCTTTATGGCGATAACCTATTTTCTCGCTACGCTATCAATTCTCCTTCTCAAGATTGGCGAGCTGCCATCTGCGATTGTATTTATTGTCGACAGTGCCTTTAACGGCGCCGCAGCCACCGGCGGTTTTGCCGGTGCGACAATTATGCTGGCCCTGCGCATGGGTGTTGCCCGGGGGATTTTCTCCAATGAATCTGGCCTTGGCTCAGCGCCAATAGCCCATGCCGCTGCTGAAACCAACAGTCCGGTGCGACAGGGCACTATCGCCATGCTCGGCACCTTTATCGATACCTTGATTATCTGCACCATGACCGGTCTGGTGCTGGTGGTTACCGGCGTCTGGAGCGGTGAGCCACAGGGTGCCGCTATGACCCTTTCGGCTTTCAAAGCCGAATTGCCCTATGGCGATATTATTCTATCGTGCTGTATTGTGCTGTTTGCTTTTACCACCATGCTAGGCTGGAGCTATTACGGAGAGCGCTGTGCGGAATTTCTGCTCGGCCCCAAGGTTATTGTTCCCTTTAGGGTGCTCTGGGTGATTGGCGTATTTCTGGGCACGCAGATGAGTCTTGAACTGGTATGGAAGATGTCCGATGCCCTGAATGGCATGATGGCCATTCCCAATCTGATAGCCCTGGTTCTATTGGCACCAGTGGTTTTTCGCCTGACCAGGGAATACTTTGCCGAGGAGCATTCTATTCAGAATGACAAAGATATCAGGGAGGAAAATGTCGGTTAATCCGGCAGGCTTGTTATGGCTAATGGACCCAAGCTAGTAATTGCGATCTCCTCAACGGCATTGTTTGATTTGCGTGAGGGGCATGAGATCTATGAAACTCGCGGTGTTGCGGCCTATGCAAATTATCAACGCGAACATGAAGAGGATATTCTACAGCCGGGAGAGGCTTTTCCCCTAGTCACCAAGCTGTTGCGGATCAACGAAAAGCTCGGCGGTGAGCCGCGGGTGGAAGTAATTTTGCTGTCACGCAATTCAGCTGATACCGGTTTGCGGGTCTTTAATTCTATCGCTCACTATGGGTTAAATATCACTCGTGCCGCATTTTCCGGGGGGAAATCACCTTACAGGTATGTATCGGCTTTTGCCTGTCATCTATTTCTTTCTACCCATGCCGAAGACGTGCGCAGTGCACTGGATAGCGGAATGGCAGCGGCAACCCTGCTGCCTTCCCAAAGTGGCCCCAGCAGCGCTTCAGACGAGCTGCGCTTTGCCTTTGATGGCGATGCGGTGCTGTTCTCTGATGCTTCAGAGCGTATATTCAAAGAGCGTGGTCTGGATGCCTTTACCGCCAATGAAAAAGCTGCGGCGCGCATGCCCATGGATCCGGGCCCATTTAAAAATTTCCTGCAAACCCTGCACAGTCTGCAGGCAGAGTTTCCCGCCGATGAGTGTCCGATTCGCACCGCACTGGTAACTGCTCGCGCAGCTCCGGCTCACGAGCGGGTAGTGCGCACTCTGCGCGAATGGGATATTCGAATAGACGAGAGTTTATTTCTTGGTGGCCTAAGTAAAGGTGACTTCCTCAAGTCCTTTGGTGCCGATGTGTTTTTCGATGACCAACAGGTGCACTGTACCTCTGCCAGCGAACACGTAGCCACTGGTCATGTGCCCCATGGCGTAGCCAACGAGAAGCAAAAATAGCGGACTTCAGTGGCTGTGCTGCGCACAAGAAAATATTCCCAGCTCAATGATGCTGAGGTGCTCAAGTACTATGCAATGCCAGTTGTGCGAACGCTGCAAATAGCAATATTCATGGGGTTGATCACGAGGGTGCAGGAAGGTCCTATTCCGCTACTAAGCAAATTTCCACTAAGGTATTGACCTCATATGAACATAGTGCCTGAAAGCCCTAGGGTTTTCGAAATTTTAATGTCATACGGTTTGACTCGCCGATGCCCATCAATTGTTCTTTTAGCTCGAGATTACCATGACTGGTAGTCAGACTTGGAGGAAGTCGCCAAACAATATCATCTGCACGAGGTTGGTCTTTAGGGTTAGTGTTAATGTCGCTTGAGCCCACATATTCGAAGCCTGCTTCCACAAATATTTTAATAACCAGTGATTTTTTTAGATAGCCTCTGGAGCCATCGGCCCAATCGTCAGGTTTATCCTCCGGGCTCATGTGCTGGACAACACCGACAATACCCCCGGGTTTTAAAATCTCATAGGCATCCTGTAAGGCAGTAGAGAGATAACCGGCATCTTTTTCAAAACGGTTCAGGTTGTGAAGTGCTCGAATAAACAAAAAGGCATCGGCTACGCCTTTGTTGGATTCTGGCATTGAACCAAATACAAAGGCTGATAGCTGGGCGCTATTGTTGTTGCGCCAAGAGTTGGCTTGCGCAGTCCATGTCGTCGTCCATGTTTTTTTAGCGTCAAGACGTTCGGCGCTAAAAAACCCAAATCTGGGGAACATATCCAGCGCATAGTCAACGCCAATTAACTTGCCGCTAGCACCCAAATGATTGAGCAGAATTTTTGAATACCAGCCAGCCCCAGGAAGTGCTTCGGCGACAGTCATGCCCGGCTCGATGCCAAAAAACGCCAGAGTTTCTCTCGGGTGACGGTATATGTAACGCGCCTGAATTTCTGCAGGCTGTGCGGAAAATGCATCAACTACTGCTTTGCTTGAGGTAGTTTCAGCCGGCTCTTCTGGTTTTACTGTGTGCTCATAAGCAGTTGGTGGTACGGATTTTTGATTGCAGGCAACTAAAATCAGAACCATAAATGGCGTAAAAATCTTTAGCATCTGTAAACCTCCTCAGCTTGGGCGAAACGACTGTTGAGCATCGCTGTCGAGATTTCATAAGAATACTATAAATATATCAACGAGATGCCTGACAATCGATCATTGTAGCTTGAGTTAGCTTATCAAAACGCCGCAAACTTAATTCCCATGCCTAACAACACCGTTGCAATCAGCGTCTGCAAAATACGCCCGGGAATATTGCGTGCCAATCTCGTACCTAGGTGTATTGCCGGTAGCGAACCGACTAGTAAACATGCCAGCAACATAAAGTCTACATTGCCAAGCCAGAAAAGATGCCCCAGACCAGCTACTAGGGTTAGAGGTACGGCATGGGCGATATCCGTACCTACAATACGCAGTGCCGGCATATGCGGGTAGAGCACCATCAATACTGCGGCACAGAAAGCACCGGCCCCGACAGAGGAGAGAGTGACAAAGACACCGAGAAAAATCCCCACCAGAAAGATAATAGAATCTCTGGAGCTCAGTTGTGATGTCGGCTCAGCACTTTTAACTTTGGGCTTTAAGCGCCCGTTAAGCAAGATCACCGAAGCCGTGAGCACCAGCATAACACCAAGACTACGGGTTAGAATCCCCTCATACTCAGATGCATCGGTAAACACTTGGCTGAGTAGCAGTGCCGTGAGCACAGACGCTGGAACGCTGCCGAGGGCGAGCATTTTTACCGTTTGCCATTGAATACTCTTTTGCCGGTGATGACTGACTACGCCGCCAGCCTTGGTAATCGAGGCATAGAGCAGATCTGTGCCAATGGCTACGTTGTAGGGAAAGCCAAAGAGAATAAGCAATGGCGTCATCAGTGAACCACCGCCGACACCGGTTAAGCCTATAGCCAGTCCGACGCCGGCACCAGCAGCTATGTAGAGAGCAATATCTATTATCATTGATGATTATTCATTTTGAGCTAATTGAGGCGGGGTACTCTAGCAAGAGCAAAGTATTCTAAGAAGTAATAGTTTTGCATATTTTTATAGCTTTATCGTATAGATAGGCGTATGTTTTAGTCGTTGGCATTGTTCGTTACTAACAATATCAGCCGGCCATCATCAAAATATCCTCTGGGGAATGACAATGAAGCTGCAACAACTGCGTTATATCTGGGAAGTTGCCCATCACGATCTCAATGTTTCCGCCACTGCACAGAGTCTGTACACATCACAGCCCGGTATTAGCAAGCAGATACGTCTGCTCGAGGACGAACTGGGCGTAGAGATATTCTCCCGCAGTGGTAAACACCTGACACGCGTCACCCCAACCGGTGAAGAGATCCTTAAAATTGCTGGTGATATTTTGCGCCAGGTTGAGAGCATCAAACAGCTTACCCAGCAACATAACAATCCCAATAAAGGCAGTCTTTCCATCGCCACCACCCACACTCAGGCGCGTTATGCACTACCCACGGTAATCGAGAGCTTTATTTCCAAATACCCGGAAGTATCACTGCATATGCACCAGGGCACACCAGTGCAGATATCGGAGAAAGCAGCTGATGGCACAGTGGATTTTGCTATCGCCACAGAGGCTATGGAACTGTTTAGCGACCTTTTAATGATGCCCTGTTACCGCTGGAATCGCTGCATATTGGTGCCTAAAGGCCATCCATTGTCGCAATTGGCGGATGTTGCCATAGAGGATGTGGCTGAGCATCCGATTGTTACCTATGTGTTTGGCTTTACCGGGCGCTCAAAGCTGGATGAAGCCTTCAATGATCATGGATTGACTCCCAAGGTGGTGTTTACTGCGACTGATGCGGATGTGATTAAAACCTATGTCAGGCTGGGATTAGGCATCGGCATTGTCGCCCATATGGCCTATGACCCGGTTCTCGATCATGATCTGGTTGCTATTGAGGCAGGGCACCTGTTTGAGTCCAGCGTTACCAGTATTGGTTTTAGGAAGGGAACTTATCTGCGCGGTTATATGTATGATTTTATCTATGGCTTTGCGCCTCACCTGACTCGCAGTGTGATTGATGAGGCGATGGCATTGCCAAATAAGGAGGCGCAGGAACGATTTTTTGCACCGATCAAGCTACCGGTCTACTAAATTTGCTAAAAGATGAATGGTGTCGGGCTAGAGAAAATCTAGGTCAACATCGTTCATGATTTCTTTGATTTCCTCGTCTTCACTGGTCTTGGTGTTTAGAACCTCTTTGACAAACTTAAAATAAACCGTATAAATTTCTGCCTCTTGGCCTTCACGCTCGACAATAAAAAAGGGCGCGCGCTCAACATTGTAGCGCGCTGCTAATTGCATGCCCTCTGATTTAGGGTCGGCCTCGTTGGCAATAACAATCTTGTCGAGCTGAGCCAGCTGACCGGCATCACGCATTTTTTCTTCGATTTCACCGCACTTTTTGCACGGTGAGCCATCGGCGAAAATCTTTTTTACCATCGTAATCTGTTGGCTGATCATGGCAATTACTTCTGTATGTTAACGGCGTGTAGGCCACATTCTTTAATGGTCGCTTCCTCCCACCACCAGCGGCCTTCACGCTCGTGCTGGCCGGGGCCGGTTGGACGCGTGCATGGTTCGCAACCGATACTGACAAAGCCCTTGTCATGCAGTTCGTTGTAGGGGACGTTATTTTCACGAATATAGTCCCAGACCTGCTTGGAGGTCCAGTTAGCCAACGGATTGAATTTGGTTAACTTATCGTTGGGGCGGGCAAAAGCTTTGTCATCCTGTATAACCGGGACTTCGGCACGAGTGCCGGGGCTCTGGTCGCGGCGTTGGCCGGTGATCCATGCGTCGACGGTTAACAGCTGCTTGCGCAGAGGCGCAATTTTGCGGATGCCACAGCACTCCTTATGGTCGCCATCATAGAAGCTAAACAGACCCTTTTCCTTGACCAGCTTCTCGACACGACTAGCCTCTGGATAGACCACATCAATATGGATGTTGTAGTGCTTGCGAACCTGCTCAATGAAGCGGTATGTCTCAGAGTGAAGCCGGCCTGTGTCTAACGAGAATACTTGGATGTCCTGGCGGATTTTGCTGGCCATATCAATAAGCACTACATCTTCAGCACCGCTGAAAGATATAGCAATATTGTCGTGGTTCTCCAGAGCATATTGGAGGATTTCCTGAGGAGTCTGAGCTGAGAGTTTGCTGTCAATATCTACTATGTTGGTAATGCTGCTCATTTAATATTAGTCCGACCTGTTAAAAAGGGCGGGACTATAGCAAATGCCTGTGCTTTATAAAAATAATAAGCGGTAATAGCCTTATAACTTTTTGTTTTTAGTTCTGGTAATTGCGTGCAACTTTGTAACCACGTAAAGTGCAGGTCAAATTAATTGGGGAGTAGTATTTGTGGAAATTGCATGTTTAGACTTAGAGGGTGTTCTGGTGCCCGAAATATGGATTGCCTTTGCTGAGAAGACTGGTATCGAAGCGTTAAAGAAAACCACGCGCGACGAGCCGGACTACGATGTACTCATGCGCTATCGTTTGGATATATTGCGTGAGAATGGCCTCGGTTTGAAAGAAATTCAAGAGGTTATCGCCACCCTTGAACCATTGCCCGGCGCTAGGGATTTTATCGACTGGTTGCGCGAGCGCTTCCAGGTAGTGATTCTCTCGGATACTTTTTATGAATTTGCCAGTCCGCTAATGAAGCAGCTGGGCTACCCGACACTGCTCTGCCACAAACTGGAAAGCACTGAAGAGGGCAGTGTAACCAATTATCATCTGCGTCAGGCCAACCCAAAACGCCAGGCGATCGTTGGTTTTAAGAGTATGTACTACAGAACGATTGCCGCTGGCGACTCCTACAACGACACTACCATGCTTGCTGAGGCAGACGCTGGTATCCTGTTCCATGCCCCAGATAACGTCATCAATGAGTTCCCACAATTTCCGGCAGTACAGACCTTTGATGATTTAAAGAGAGAATTTATTCGAGCCAGTAACCGCGATTTAAGCCTGTAGAGATTGTTATTCGACTAATTTAAGTTTCTAATAGTCGACTCAACGCACATCTATAAAATCGAAGACATGAATAGCAAAACCTCCAGTGCAGATAGAATCCGAGAAAAGAAAAAGCTTTTTCTTATTCGTGAACAAAAAATTATCGATGCTGCACTGGCGCTTTTCCTCTCTGAGGGTATAGATCGGGTAACGGTTTCCAGTATTGCAGTTAAGGCTGGCATTGGTAAGGGAACTGTCTACAAACACTTTCTGACCAAAAACGAGATTCTTGTGCGTATCATGCTCGATTATGAAAAGAGCATTACCCACACCTTAGCAGCGGGGATTGCCAAAGCTGAAGCAGGTGAATCCGGTGCCGCCGCCAAGGCCTATTTTGAGTCCCGCCTGCAGCGCCCTGAACTCGATCGGCTGGTTCAGCATCTTGAGGTGCGTTTGATTGACTGCGAGGATATTGCACCGCAGTTGGACGAGTTGCACCAGATGCGTCGCTCTAATGAAGATTCTCTCAACAGCATGATTACTCGATTGATTGATCGCGGTGTGCTCGAGGATGTCCCCCCTCATTATCACTATCTGGCTTGCTGGGCATTGGCTCAGGGTGCCGTTGAACTATGCTTTAGCCGCAGTTGGAACTATCGTCTGGACAGCGAAGAGCTAATGAAGTTTATAACCGGTGTCGGTGTCACCATTGGCAATCGTGGCCAGTACCGCGATCCATCTCTTCCCTCGAAATCCAAATCCAAATCCAAATCGGGAAAATCCTGAGGCCTGTGTCTTCCGGTCAACTGGATAAGCTGTTTGCCGACTTGCTTGCCTCTCAGCAGCAGGCTGAAAGTTCTCTACCACCAGTGCATCTCTGGAATCCACCGCTGAGTGGCGATATTGATATCCATATTGATCGAGAGGGTCGCTGGATCCATCAGGGTGACGAAATAAAACGCCAAAAGTTGGTAAAGCTGTTTGCCTCGATATTGGTTCGTGAGGCAGATCAGTACTTTTTGCTAACGCCGGTTGAGAAGTGGCAAATTAAGGTTGATGTAGCGCCGTTATTTGTTATTTCTGCACATCGCGAGCGAAGGGATGGTCAGCAAGCTATTATTCTCACCACTGCGACGGATGACACTGTACTCTTAAGCAAGGACCATCCTCTTGTGCTAAAAAAACAGCTTGAGCAAACATTGCCACAGGTGATTATTCGAAATAACCTGCCGGCACTTATCAGCCGCAATGTTTTCTACCAGTTGGTGGATTGGGCCCTTGAAACACCACGCAGTTCCGGCTCTGGAGTCTTTATTGAAAGCATGGGTGAAAGCTTTTTACTCGGCGAAAGCTAAAGGTTGTTTGGCGCTAAAAAAATACCCGCGGCGCTGCGGGTATTTTTTTTGTTAATTGACAATCACTACATAGCCGGATAGTTGGGTCCACCGGAGCCCTCGGGCACCACCCAGTTAATATTCTGGCTAGGCTCCTTGATATCACAGGTTTTACAGTGAACGCAGTTCTGAGCATTGATCTGGAAGCGCTGACTTCCATCATCGCTGGTTACCACCTCATAGACACCCGCAGGGCAGTAGCGCTGGGCTGGCTCGTCGTATAACGCCAAATTTTTACTGATCGGCAGTTGCGGGTCGGCTAATAGCAAATGGCAAGGCTGGTCTTCTTCATGGTTGGTATTGGACATAAATACCGATGAGGCTTTGTCAAAGCTCAGCACCCCGTCATGTTTTGGATAGTTAATTTTTGTGCACTCACTGGCGAGCTTTAAGGTCTCGTGGTCAGCGACAGGATCGGACAGTGTCCAGGGAAGTAAACCGTTGAAGATGTTGATATCAATAAAGGCATAGGCGGATCCGAGAATATTGCCAAATCTGTGTTGAGCCGGGCCAAAGTTACGCTGCATATGCAGCTCTTTATAGGCCCAGGAGCTTTTATAGGCGTCGGCAAATTCAACCAGATCAGTATTGCCGTGACCAGCAGCCAGAGC
The DNA here is from genome assembly GCA_038150705.1 of Porticoccaceae bacterium. Taxonomy (GTDB): domain Bacteria; phylum Pseudomonadota; class Gammaproteobacteria; order Pseudomonadales; family Porticoccaceae; genus HTCC2207. The sequence goes on from JAYOUA010000001.1 coordinate 188,653, forward strand.
GCTAGCTACGGTATCGGCAGCGACCATCCCGGACTTCATCGCAGTGTGGCTACCTTTGATTTTGGCAAAATTAAGAGTTCCGGCGTCATCGCCAATTAACAGGCCGCCGGGAAACGACATCTTTGGCTGCGACTGTAATCCGCCCTTTAAAAGAGCACGTGCACCATAGGTAAGCCGCTCTCCACCCTGGAGGTGTAAGGATATCTTAGGGTGGTGCTTGTAGCGCTGGAATTCATCGTAGGGGCTGACATGAGGATTGGTGTAGGAGAGGTTGGTAATAAGGCCCACGGCAACCGTATTATCCTCGAGGTGATAAAGGAAGCCACCACCCAGAGATTTGCTTTCATCCAGTGGCCACCCGGCTGAATGCACCACCAGTCCAGGTTGATGTTGCTCTGCGGGGACTTTCCACAATTCTTTAATGCCGATGCCATAATGCTGCGGTTCCTTACCGGCATCGAGTTTGTATTTGGCGATAAGTTGTTTGCCTAAATGACCTCTGCAGCCTTCAGAGAAAAGCGTGTATTTTGCTCGTAGCTCCATACCCTGCATATAGGAGGCTTTGTGCTTGCCGTTGTGGCCAATACCCATATCGCCTGTGGCAATTCCCAGCACTTCACCGTTATCGCCGTAGAGGACTTCTGCAGCGGCAAAGCCGGGGAAGATCTCTACACCTAAGTTTTCTGCCTGTTGCGCCAGCCAGCGGCAAAGTTTACCTAGGCTGATAATGTAGTTGCCTTTGTTGTGCATGGTTTTAGGGGCAAACAGGTTGGGAACCTTAACGCTTTTCTCGGGCCCATTGAAAACGTAGATATTATCCCCGGTAACCGGGGTTAGCAGTGGCGCACCCAGTTCTTTCCAGTCGGGAAACAGTTCGTTTAGTGGGGTCGGTTCAAATACCGCGCCAGAAAGGATATGTGCGCCCACTTCAGAGCCTTTCTCGACGACACAGACCGTGATGTCGGGGTTATGTTGCTTGAGGCGGCATGCAGCTCCCAGTCCAGAAGGGCCTGCGCCTACAATAACAACATCGTAGTCCATATATTCACGTTCCATGCTACTCCTCCAACCTTTATTAAATTATTTGTCTAATGTTGCTGTTAGAAATAAATAATAACTATTTTACGAGCAAATAACCGCAATTTCCCAGTCCGGGCATCTATCTAAGCTGACTGATTGGTCGTATTCCATGGCCAGTCACTGTCTGTGTATGCTTGATTTGAAAACCCGGTTTAGGCACTATGATTGCCAATAGTTATTGCACTGTCGCTTGCTCAACTCAGCGATTAAAGCAATTACAAAAAATTTAATTACTTAATCTAAACTATCTAGTCAAAGCGATTTAATCCAAGCAAAAGGAAATCCATGAAAATTCTGGTAGCTGTAAAGCGTGTTGTTGATTACAACGTCAAGGTTAGGCCCAAGTCTGATGGAACAGATGTCGACTTGGCCAATGTCAAAATGTCCATTAATCCATTCTGTGAAATTGCCGTCGAAGAGGCTGTGCGCCTCAAAGAGAAGGGCGTTGCCACTGAGATTGTCGCCGTTTCCGTTGGCCCTCAGCAGTCTCAGGAGCAACTGCGCACAGCGCTGGCACTGGGTGCCGATCGCGCTATCTTGGTGAATAGTGATGATTCTCTCGAGCCGCTGGCGATTGCCAAATGCCTCAAGGCAGTCTGTGATGCCGAGTCCCCTGACATTGTCCTGATGGGCAAGCAGGCGATTGATGGCGATAACAACCAGACAGGGCAGATGCTGGCAGCACTCCTCGGCTGTGGGCAGGCGACCTTCGCCTCGGAGCTTAGTGTCGATGGCGACAAAATTAATGTTATCCGCGAGGTAGATGGCGGATTACAGACCTTGGCGCTCAACCTGCCAGCGGTTGTCACCTCCGACCTGCGGCTCAACGAACCGCGCTATGCATCATTGCCTAATATTATGAAGGCCAAGCGCAAACCCCTGGATACCACTACACCTGCTGATCTATCTGTGGATATTTCCCCGCGGACTTCACTGCTGGGTGTTGAGTTGCCAGCCCAGCGTCAGGCAGGCATCAAGGTGGACGATGTGGCTATGCTGGTGGATAAACTTAAAAATGAAGCAAAGGTGATCTGATGAGTATTTTAATTATCGCGGAGCATGACAACAGCAGCCTCAAGCCTGCTACGTTAAATTCTGTCACCGCCGCTCAGGAAATAGGTGGCGATATTGATATTTTGGTCGCCGGTAGCGATTGCCAGGGTGCTGCAGATCAAGCCGCTCTGGTGGCAGGTGTAAACAGGGTGCTGGTTGCCGACGATGCGGCCTATGACAATTCGCTAGCCGAAAATGTTGCGCCGCTGATTGCCGAGGTAGGTCAGGGTTACAGTCATATTCTGGCTACAGCTACGACTACCGCCAAGAATATAATGCCGAGGGCTGCAGCACTGCTCGATGTCCAGGCTATCTCTGAAATTAGTGCTGTGGTCAGTGGCGATACCTTTAAGCGCCCAATTTATGCGGGCAATGTGATCGCGACCGTGCAGAGTAGTGATGCGATCAAGCTCTTAACAGTGCGTGGTACAGCTTTTGATGCCGCTTCTGCAGAGGGCGGCTCAGCGACTATTGAGGCGCTTTCCTCCAGTCACAGCGCCGGAATTTCGCAATTTGTCGCTGAGGAAGTGGCAGCCTCGGATCGTCCGGAGCTAACTGCCGCGAAGATTGTTATCTCTGGTGGCCGTGGTATGGCCAATGGCGATAACTTCGATATGCTCTACGGCCTTGCCGACAAGCTTGGTGCAGCAGTTGGTGCCTCAAGAGCTGCAGTTGATGCGGGGTTTGTGCCCAATGATATGCAGGTTGGCCAAACCGGTAAGATAGTTGCACCTGATCTCTACATCGCTGTGGGTATCTCTGGTGCCATTCAGCACTTGGCAGGTATGAAAGACAGCAAGGTGATTGTCGCGATCAACAAGGATGAAGAGGCGCCAATTTTTTCGGTTGCCGACTATGGTCTGGTTGCAGATCTGTTTGCTGCATTACCTGAGCTAGATTCTTCAATTTAGAATGCAACATACTGTTTTAAAAGGATTTAATAAATAAAAAAGGCTCCATTAGGAGCCTTTTTTACTTTTGTTTTTTGTTGTCGCGCAGTTTATCTTTTCCCTGCGTTTGCCTGTCGTCCCTTTGCGGTTTGTCAAGGCGACGCTCTCTGACCTTACGCTTTTCTTCATCTGTCATATTTTCCCAACGTTTGCGCAACTCTTTGCGCTTTTCAGGCGGCATCTCCTTGAAGCGTTGGCGTGCCTTGACAATTCGCTCGCGCTGCTCAGGCGTAAGCTGATTCCAGCGATCAGCACGGTTTTTAAACTCCTTGCTTTGAGCTTTGCGTATCAATATGTGCTGCCGGCGAGGTTCAAGCGTATCCCAGCGGTTTTCCATTGGCGCGAGAATTTCGCGAGTTTCCATAGGTAACTGCTGCCATTGGATCGCCTTATGATTATCAGCAAAGACTGGCAGGGCGCTGCCTCCAAGCACTAAACTGAATAATGCTGTTTTCATGATAGTTTGTTTAATCATCATTATGACTCCTAGTTTTAGGTCTGGGATTCGCTTAGCCAGTGATAAAAATCGAGCTCCTCGTAGAGTTCAACAAGAGGCTCATCGATCTGGATATCAGTCATGGTCATAGCACTGCTGGGCAGAGACTGTTCTGTCGGGTTAAATATCATTGCTATCACAACTAATAGCAGTGCTGTGGCCATCGAGGTTGCCAATGTCGGCCAGATAAGACGTTTTTTGTCTGGTCGCGACTGGGTCAGGGCGCTTTTACGTGCCTGTGCCAGTTGAAACAGCTCTGCACTGGCGTTGTTGGCTTCAAGCTGACGAAGATCATCACGCAGCAATTTTTCAGTTTTTTCATTCATGCCAGTATGCCTCCAGCGACTCGCGAAGCTTGTGCAGTGCTCGCGAATAGTGAGTTTTGACGCTGCCTTCAGTACAGCCCATTGTCTCTGCGGTGAGCGTGGTGCTCATGCCATCCCAGCAGCGCAGCATAAAGGCCTCGCGCTGGCGCCGCGGTAGCTTTTTTACCGCAGTGCTTAGCTGTTCAATTCGCCATTCGCGAACAAGCAGCTGGTCGGGGTTTTCTGAAATGCGCCCGACTGCGCCATCCACAAGGTCGGGGCCCTTGCTATCGATGTTCATTCCCCAGCTGGCCAAGCTGATAAACCTGTTTTTTAGAGCATTGCGTCGATAGTGATCGGTAATTTTGCTGTTGAGAATTCGATAAAACAGTGGTCGCCATTGTTCTGCGGGTTTTCCCCGGTACTTCTCGACCAGCTTGTACATGGCATCCTGAATAATATCCAGTGCATCGTCGCGGCTACCGGTTGCCATGTTTGCCATATGAAAGGCACGCCGCTCAATGCTTTGAAGAAATTTATCCATGCTGCTGCAATTATCGCCAAGGCTGTCCATGCCACCCGGGTTTTGCGCAGTGCTCGTAGTATCCAATGTGTTTGAGACACTGTGCGAGGTATTTTTCTGGCTCATAGTTGTGAGGCCTTTATTGGGACAATGGGCTGACTGTGACAATATGCCGACGCTGTTGAAGTTAGCGGCAGTCATCGTCCAGAGCCTCATCTAGTAGCAGTAGCATACCAAGCCATTCAAGATGATCGCTATCATGACGCCTATGGCTGTGATGTCGATGTTTTATTACCGGCCTATGATTATGCCAAACATAGTGATTGTAGTGATGACGGCTCCTGTCAGAATAAGAGTGCCCGCGGGCATTCCAATATTTCGTTTTATGGCCGCTTACGTGATGGTGATGTTCAATTCTATGCAGCTTTTGATGAATTATTTTGTGCTGTTGACGGTGTTGGGAGCGGATTTTATTAACGCTTCGTTGGAGCTGATGCTGATGATGACCTGTGAATTTTTGCTGGCTGTGACCTTTATAAAAATCAGCCAGTGCCGATGTGGGGAGGATCAACAGCCCCAGACTGAGTATTGATGCGATTATTGCCTGTCTCATAACTATCTCCCTTATATCACGGTTGTATCCACAAAAGATCTATTTTTAGGATGTTTCGCGGTATACAACGACCTACGGAGATAATGGTTGACCGCGGCAATTTATTCACTGCGGCAATTGATGGTTATTAAGTGTCTAAACCAGGTCAACCCAGATAGGGCAGTGATCTGAGGGTTTCTCAGAACCCCTTGCCTGGCTGTCGATACCGCTGCCATCAAGTCTTTGCATAGCGGCAGGGGTGGCGAGGATTAGATCAATTCGCAAGCCACGCTTGGGCTGTTGCTCGAAACCTCTGCTTCGATAGTCATACCAGCTGTAGGTATTATCAGTTTGGTTCATTACTCTAAAGCTATCTTGCAGTCCCCAATCCTTGAGGTTTTGCAGCCACTGCCGCTCTTCGGGCAAAAAGGCGCATTTACCGGTTTTGATCCAGCGCTTGGCATTTTCAGGCTTTATACCAACATCGAGATCCTCCGGTGCAACATTCATATCACCCATCACCAAGACCAGATCTTCAGGCGTAAAGTTATCTTGCAGATAGCCAAGCAGATCGGCATAGAATTTTTCTTTGGCGGGAAACTTGCTGGGGTGAGAGCGGCTTTCGCCCTGGGGAAAGTAACCATTGATAATATGCAATGACTGACCATTAAGAGGGTATTCGCCGTGAATCATTCTCCGCTGGGCATCCTCGCTATCTGCTGCATAGCCTCTATTAACGGCAACAGGCACAGCTTTGCTCAACAGGGCAACACCGTAGTGGCCTTTCTGCCCATGGTACACAGCGCGATAACCCATAGACTCAATTGTCTCGGCGGGAAACTCCTCATCGCTAACTTTGGTTTCCTGAAGACCGATAATATCCGGGCTGTGCTGATCAATCACTGTCTGTAGTTGGTGCAGACGCGAGCGCAGGCCATTGACATTAAATGAGATTATTCGTGCGGCCAAAATTATTTTTCTCCACTCTGGCGCAACACTAAAAGCTGCGTGGTTTTTGCCTTTGATGCAAAACGTATTTGGTCCGAGAGGATATAGCCGGCTTCCTGAAGCATGGGATCAGATTCGGCTATATTCTCAACTTGCTCGTCATCAGTGCTGATTTCTTTGTGATCGTCTTCGTTTTCGACGGCTGCATCCTCGTCATCATCGCGGTTAGCAGCTTTCCACGCGTCTCTGTCGGCATAGGGTTCCAGGCCTTTGGTTTTGCGGCGCTGATTTTCCATTAACAGTTGCTGGTCATCCCACTCAGTCGAGCGCAGACGGCGCTTTTCAATATTCAACGAGATGGTTTTATCGGCATCCCAGTTATTTTTAAACTCAAGCTGGTTGACCAGGTGAACAAAATCCGGGTCAGTGCTAATTCGCTTCTGGTGAGCCTCACTCAATAGCGGAATATATTGCTTTACCCCTATCGAGGGCCTGAAGGGTACAGCGTGAATGCTGTCCCAGGGCAGGGCGTTGTCCTTTTGGCTCTCGCCCACTGTCTCTTTGCTATAGATAGAGGGAAATTCAATATCCGGGATTACGCCACGGTGCTGGGTACTGTCACCAGAGACGCGATAGAATTTTGATATGGTCAGTTTTAGTTGTCCGCTGCTAAGGCCGGTAACATCCTGGACCGTGCCCTTGCCAAAGCTTTGGCTGCCGACAATGATAGCGCGGTCATAGTCTTGTATTGCGCCGGCAAAAATTTCCGAGGCCGAGGCGCTTAGTCTATTTATCATCACCAGAAGAGGGCCGTTGTAGATTGCCCGCATGGTGGCACGCCGATCGCGGGATACCTGCTGGTGGGCATTACGTATTTGAACGACCGGGCCAGCATCGATAAATAGGTCGGTGAGCATGGTAGCTTCAAGAAGCGAGCCGCCGCCATTGTTGCGCAGATCGAGAATGATACCGTCGACTTTCTCTTTGCGAAGCTCCATCAGCAACCTGTGGACGTCTCTGGTTGTACTTTTATACTCGGGGTCGCGCTTGCGAAAGGCTTCGAAGTCGATATAAAAGGCGGGAATTTCTATAACACCAAGCCGCAACTCAGCGCCGTCCTGGGTAATATCAATAATGCTGCTCTGGGCAGATCTCTCTTCAAGTTTTACCTTGTCGCGCACTATGGCGATAGTTTTGGTGCTGTCTGCTGAATCACTGGCGCCATCAATAACTTCAAGGCTAACTGTCGAGTCCTTGGGGCCGCGAATAAGCTCGACAACGTCATCGAGGCGCCAACCGATCACATCAACCAGTTCCTTATCGCCCTGGCCGACACTGATAATTTTATCTTCGGCTTTTAAGAGCCCCTGCAGATCGGCGGGGCCGCCGGGTATGATCCGTACAACCTTTGTGTATTCATCTTCAGTCGTCAGCTGGGCACCGATTCCCTCAAGCGAAAGCGACATTTTGATTTGAAAATTCTCTGTGGTACGCGGTGAATAGTACGAGGTGTGGGGGTCGTAGAGTGAGGCGAGGGCGTTTACATAAAGCTCAAAAACATCCTGGCTGTCACGCTGCTCCATTTGTTTCTTTTGGTTGGTAAAGCGTTTTATCAACAGCTCACGTGCCTTGCTCGGCTCCTTATCATTGAGTAACAGTCTGATCATCGAGTCTTTGATGCGTTTGCGCCAGTATTCGCGTTGCTGTTCGGCGTTTTGATGCCAGTCGCGCTCATCGCCATCCAGAACGATGGTCTCATCGATTTCAAAATCAAATGCATAGTCGCTTTCGAGTAGCTCGATATTGCCTTGCAGCTGTTCGGTGGCTCTCAGGCGCAGGCGGTTAAACATAATAAAGCCGGGTGTGACATCACCACGGCGTGCCAAATCATCGAGTTTGCTTTGCCATTGTGAGAATTCGTCGATATCGGATTGTAAAAAATAGCTTTTTAACGGATCGAGATTTTCAATGTACGCTGATAGGAAGCGCTTGGAGAGTTGGTCATCAATTTTTTGACCGTGGTAGTGACGCGTCGCCAACCTGTCGAGTATTTCCCTAAACAGGGCAGTTTGTTCTGATTCTTTCTTGATTGGCTCCAGAGATGCCAATAAATTTGAAGAAGCGAATGTGCTTAGAATACAAAATAGAAGGGTGGCGAAAACGCGCTGCATGTTTTATTTCCTTGTCTTGGTCGGCAAGCATACCAGAAGTTAATTCAAGTACTATAGACAACTCGACGATTGAAAACTGCGATGGCCTTTGAGGGTAGAATAGAGACAACTATAAAATGTCCTCTAATCTCAATTAGTGGACATAGATAGACAGTCGAAATCCAGCCTGTTACAGTGCATAGCAACTCAAACCCGAATACAGAGCCTTTATAAGGCTAAGCTGAATATGACCAAGACGTTCGCAGCCACACCACTCTTTGACGCACATAAGGCCTTTGTGCGCTTACCTATGGGCATGGCGATGTTCGACGATTATCCGGATTCAAAACAGTTTATTGAATCGCTCTGTAAAACCAATCCAGATGTTCGTCAGGATCTTCTTCACACCCAGGCGTTCCTTAAAAGCTACAGCAGAAAATCTGAGGCTACCTATCGTGGTTACCGCAATGAAGTTGAGCGTCTATTGCTGTGGGCTTGGACAATTGCCAATAAGAGCGTTATACAGCTAAAACGCCCGGATCTGGAATCGTACTTTGATTTTGTACACAGTCCGGTGCAGGCCTGGGTCGGTCAATCAGTGCAGGATCGTTTTAAAACAATCGACGGAGAGTGCCGTCAAAATAAAAATTGGCGGCCATTTGTCGTGAAAATAGCCAAGGAAGACCGTAAAGAGGCTTTATCTGAAGGCTTGAATATCAATGTTAGTAGAGACGGGCACCTGTTATCTCATGAGGCGATGAAAATCTGTTACTCGGCGGTTTCCTGTTATTACGACTATTTGACCGATGAAGGTTACGCCTTTGGCAACCCTATACCGGCTATACGCAAACAATCCCCGTATCTTATAAAAGGGGCTACGCAGAAGAATATAAAGCGTCTGTCGGATTTACAGTGGGAATATGTCCTCGATTGCGCTGAAACGGCTGCAGATCAAACAGTTGCTCACGAGCGCACACTATTTGTTATCGCCATGCTGAAAACCCTCTATTTAAGGGTTTCCGAGCTATCCGACCGACCCAACTGGCAGCCGGTTTGGAAGCATTTTTGGCGTGATAGCGATGGCAATCAATGGCTAAAAGTGTTGGGTAAAGGTAATAAGATGCGTGATATTTCAGTTCCGAGTGCCCTTTCTCCCTACATAGAGCGCTACCAGAAATACCGCGCCTCAATCAGCACTACCTTTGGTGTTAATTCTACTTTAGTGGCGAAAAATCGCGGGGTTGGCGGGATGACGTCGCGTCAGCTGCGACGGATAGTCCAGGAAGCCTTTGACCTAGCTTATGAAAGGATGATTGCCGAGGGTTTTAGCGATGAGGCAAAAGCCCTGCGTGAGGCGACAACACACTGGCTGCGGCATACAGGAGCTTCTCAGGATATTGCCACCCGCCCGCTTAAACATATGGCTGATGATCTAGGCCATGCGAGCATGGGCACAACAGATCAGGTGTATATCCAGTCCGACATGAAAGAGCGCGCCCGATCCGGTAAAACACGCGATGTCTAGGGTTTACTACCAGCTCCAGCCCATTCAGTAGCTCAGCAACCACTCTTATTCTGCGTGGCCATATTTTAATTGCTCGCAGGCTTTGGCTTCCATGCGGTTAATTTTTCTTCGCTAACCTTTATTTCTTGTAAGTCCTTACTATTTGTCTGGTAACGGCTGTGACTAACTTTTATCCACAGCATGTATAAAAAAATTCTATTTGCTAATTTTTCGAACAATCATTCAACAATAGTTGAATATATGTTCGAATATACGTTAGACTGACGACGCCTGATTAGCTATAAGTCACGCTATATCTAGCCTCAGTCATTTATATAGGGAGTGATAATGTCGAATAATAAAAAGTTATCTCCGCGCTCTGAACCAGTTCAAAGGCGTGCTCTCGCGCGCCGGGAATCTATTTTGCAGATAACTGCCCTGCTGCTCGAGGAGGTGGGGCAGGATGATTTAACAACTATTCTTGTCGCCAAGCGCGCAGGGATCTCTGTGGGCACTCTATATCACTATTTTCCCAACAAGCATGCGATTTTGTTCGCCCTTGGCGAGCAGTGGATTGAGGCGGTTAGCGGAGTTCTTAAGAAGCTGGAGCAGGCGAGGATTGAATCCCTGAGTCTAAAGCGTTTTGTAGATCTTAGTGTTGAGCATATTTATGGCGCCTATACCGCCCAGCAGGGCCTTCTGCCCCTGGTTAGGGCAATGTATGGCGTACCACAGCTTAAAACGCTGGACAGTGCTTATAACCAGCTAATAATTAGTGCTATGGCAAGAATGTTTGAGCGTTTAGAGGTTGCAGAGCGCCCTGCCGAGCTGGCAAGGCTGGGGCGTGCCTACCACGAGATCAACCATGCTATGTTGTTGCTGGTGGTAAATCAGGGAAAAGCGGACAGCATTAAAACGCTGAATGATCTTAAATACCTAGTGCTGTGTTTGCTTGAGCGTGCCAAAAGCCAGTTTTAGACTGTTCCACGGATTAGTTTTAACATAAATAAAATGTTATATCTTATTGATATATAATGAATATTTATCTCAATTTTTTCTATCGAGTGCGGCTTCTCATGGTGACGAACTCCTCCGCTGCTGAAGGGTGAATCCCAACAGTGGCGTCAAAATGTGCCTTCGTAGCGCCGGCTTTCAGGGCTATTCCAAGCCCCTGGATTATCTCAGCAGCATGATCACCAACCATATGACAGCCCACTACCCTATCTGTTTTGTTATCGACCACCAGTTTCATGCTAATGCGATCGGTACCGCCACCTAGGGTCTGTAACATCGGTTTAAAATCCGAGGTATATATTCCAATGTCCTTATATTCGGCCCTGGCCTGCTCCTCGCTGAGCCCGACAGTACCGAACTCCGGTTGGCTGAAGACTGCTGTGGGAATGTCGCTGTAGTCTATGCTGGCGCTGCCATCTCCGAACAGATGATCAATCAGTACCATGGCTTCCTGGATCGCTACAGGTGTCAGCTGCACGCGATCTATGACGTCTCCAAGTGCATAGATACCTGGTTCGGCAGTGCAAAAGTTATCGTCAACCACGATTGAGCCATTATCACGTAGCACCACTGCGGTATTTTCCAGCCCGAGATTGGAAGTATTGGCTTGGCGACCTGTGGCATACAGCACCAGGCCGCTCTTCAGTGTGTTCATATCCTGCAAAATTACTGACAGACCAGTGTCAGTTTGGATAATTTCGTTGATCTGGCAATTAAGATGAATATTCACGCCTTTAGCGATCATGCCCTCGGTGACTTTTTGGCTCATTTCACGATCAAAGGCCTTGAGTAGGTTGGCACCGCGATAAATTAGGTTGGTCTCAACACCGAGGCCATTCAAAATACCGGCAAACTCAACTGCTATGTAGCCACCGCCAACCACCACCGCTGTCTCGGGCAGTTTATCCAGAGTGAATATCTCATTCGAGCTCAGGGCATGCTCACTTCCGGGAAATTCTGGAATATACGGCCAGCCACCAGTGGCAATCACTATGTTTCTCGCGCTGTATGTCTGACCGTTTATGGCAACTCTATGTGGTCCGGCAAGCGTGGCGCGACCATCGAAGAGGTCAGCGCCGCTGTTGTCGATCAAGCGGTTGTATATGCTATTGAGGCGCTCTATCTCCTTGGTCTTATTATCGCGCAGGGTCGGCCAGTCAAAGCTCGGCTGTCCCTCGAGCGACCATCCAAAGCCCTTGCTGCTGTGAAAAAGCTCGGAAAATTGTGAGGCATAGACAAAAAGTTTTTTTGGTACACAGCCAACATTTACACAGGTGCCGCCGAGATAACGCTCCTCTGCAACAGCTACCTTTTTGCCTTGTGATGCGGCCATACGTGCAGCACGAACACCGCCAGAGCCGGCACCAATAACAAAAAGATCGTAATCAAATTCGCTGCCCATCTACCCTATTCCTTGAGGTTAAACCAGTTTAGCTTGTTATGCAGGCTGACCACATGGCCAACAATTATCAGAGTTGGCGCTTTGGCGCCAGAGTCTCGAACAATTTCCGGGAGTGTATCCAGATTAGCGGTAAACACCCGCTGGTTGTCCGTTGTGCCCTTCTCTACCAGCGCCACCGGCGTACTTGCGGCTAGCCCATGATTCTTAAGTTGCTGGCAGATAGTTTCCATGCCACTTAAACCCATATAAAACACCAGGGTTTGGTTGGGCTGTACTAATTCCGGCCAGTTTAAATCCATCTTTCCGGAGCGCAGATGACCGGCAATAAAGCGCACTGACTGGGCGTGATCGCGGTGAGTCAAGGGAATTCCAGCATAGCTTGCACAGCCTGATGCGGCGGTAATACCAGGCACCACCTGAAAGGGAATATTGTGCTCGGCAAGTGTTTCAATCTCCTCGCCGCCGCGGCCAAAGATAAAAGGATCACCGCCTTTAAGGCGTACCACACGGTTACCTTCAAGGGCATAATCCACGAGCTTTTGGTTGATATTCTCCTGAGTAACCGGATGGTCACCGGCAGTTTTACCAACAAAGATTCGCGTGGCATCACGGCGGACAAGATTGAGTACTTCAGGGGAAACCAGGCGATCGTACAGGACAATATCGGCCTGCTGCATTAGGCGCAGGGCCTTAAAGGTCAGCAGGTCCGGATCACCTGGGCCGCCGCCCACCAAGTAGACTTCCCCGGTTTTAAATTCATCTGTGTTTTCGAGCTTATCGGTTAACAGCCTTTCGGCCTCATCGAGGTTATTGGCATAGGCCTGCTCTGCAATCGGACCATAAAACACTTCTTCCCAGAAGGCCTTGCGGTCTGCACCATTGGCAAACTTGGCTTTTACCCGTTCGCGGAAACTGCCGGCCAGAGCGCCGAGCTTGCTCATGCCCGCAGGTAGCAGAGCTTCGAATTTGGTTCGCAGCAGCCTGACCAGTACCGGCGCATCACCACCACTGGAGATAGCAATCTGAATGGGTGAGCGATCGACAATTGACGGGAAGATGACGGTTGAATATCCAGGGTCATCGACAACATTTGATAATATGTTGGCACTTTGGGCGTGCTCTGAGACCAGGCGATTGAGATCGCGGTCATTAGTGGCTGCTATGACCATCACTATGTTGGGTATATCGAGCATATACTGATGCGCGTAGGGGGCGGTGATTAAATGTAAGCCATTGCAACCGTGCTTCTTATCTGCGGCATCCATCTCCAGTAAATCGGGGCAGAAGTCTTTGGCGACAATCGTGATAATGGCACTGGCTTCCTGTACCAGGCGAACTTTTCGCAGAGCAATTTCGCCACCACCGATAACCAGGATATTGCGGCCTTTAAGGTTGTGAAATAGTGGAAGGTAGTCCATTTTTTCTCATTAATTTAATATTTTTTATGATGATAACGCTCTGTCATTCAGATCGCTGGGATAAATTCGCAAGGGATCCCTCATCACTGCGCTCTATTGGGATGACTATTGGGCGTCTCTAACACCCAACAGGTCACTTAATAACCTTAAGCCCATTCATTAACGGTTGTAAAACCTCAGGAACGGCAATCGAGCCATCGGCTTGCTGGTAATTTTCCATCACTGCCAAAAGCGTGCGCCCCACTGCTAGACCGGAGCCATTTAATGTATGTAGTAACTCGGGTTTGCCATCGGCATTTCTAAAGCGCGCTTTCATGCGTCGTGCCTGAAAATCGCCAAAGTTACTGCAGGATGATATCTCGCGATACTTTCTCTGGGATGGAAGCCAGACTTCGATATCGTAGGTTTTGGCCGCAGAGAAGCCGAGATCGCCACCACAGAGAACAACTGTTTTGTAGGGCAATTCGAGCTTTTGCAAAATTGCTTCCGCATGCCCAACCAGATCTTCGAGGGCGTCCCAGGATTCATCTGGCCGGACAAACTGCACCATTTCGACTTTCTCAAATTGGTGCTGGCGAATCATACCGCGGGTGTCACGGCCGTAACTGCCCGCTTCACTTCTAAAACAGGGCGTATGTGCGACAAATTTAACCGGTAGATTATCAACAATTTCATTGCGGTAAATATTAGTAATTGGCACTTCTGCTGTGGGGATCAGATATAACTCGCGCTCGTCTTCAAGCTTAAACAGATCCTCTTCAAATTTGGGCAGCTGCCCGGTGCCATAAAGCGAGTCGCGATTTACGATATAGGGTACATAGACCTCTTCATACCCATGCTTCTGAATATGTGTATTGAGCATAAACTGGGTCAGCGCTCGGTGCATGCTGGCGAGGCCACCGCGCATTTGCGAAAAGCGTGAACCGGTAATTTTTGAGGCACTATCAAAGTCGAGGCCATGCAGGGCATCACCTAGATCGACATGATCTTTAACGGCGAAATCGAAGGTTTTTGGCTCACCCCAGCGACGTATTTCGATATTGTCTTCCTCGTCCTTGCCGGCGGGCACGGAGCTGTGAGGTATGTTGGGAATACCCTGCAACATTGCATTGAGACTGCCCTGCACTTCCGCGAGATTGGCATCTGCCTGTGCCGAGTCATTTTTAATCTGCTCGCCTTTGGCCTTTAGTGGCTCGATATCCTCACCACGTGACTTGGCCTCACCGATCAGCTTGCCCATGGACTTGGCATAAGCGTTTCGCTCTTGTTGCAGCTGCTCGGCAACAAGTTGAAGTTCTTTGCGCTGGGCCTCAAGGGCGAGAAAAGCCTCTGTATCAAGATTGTAGCCCTTGATTTTTAGGCTATCGGCAACGGCGTTTAAATCCGAACGTAACAGCTTCGGGTCGAGCATGGTGGTTTCCTTAAACTATTTTTTTAAAAGCAATTTACATCATTCGGGCAAGCCAGATTGAACTACTTATGGCAACAAGACAGAGTACAACCGTTGCCAACACATAAACCAGCGCCAGAGAAAGTTGGCCATTCTGCCACAAACTGAGGGCATCAAGCGAGAATGTTGAGAAGGTGGTGAAAGCACCGAGAAAGCCAACCATTAAAAGGCTGCGCATCTCAGCCGGCAGTGCCGCCCTCTCGACAATTACCACAAACAGCAAGCCCATACCAAAACTGCCCAAGACGTTGACAGCCAGAGTTGCGTAGGGAAATTTGTGGATTGATGGATTAAATAACCAAATGCTCACGGCGTAGCGTGCTAGAGCTCCAAGAGCACCGCCAATACCAACAGCCAGCCAATGCATCATGATGAATCCTTTTTCATGCTGTTGTCATGAAAATGCTTATCCCTTGAGCGCAAGTAGTCGAGCTTTTCCGCTATCCTTTTTTCCAACCCGCGGTCAGTGGGGAAATAGTACTGTTTATCGGCCAATTCATCCGGCAAATAGGTTTCACCCGCCGCATAGGCGTCCTCTTCATCATGGGCATATCGGTAATTTTTACCATAATCCAGTTCCTTCATAAGCACGGTGGGTGCATTGCGCAGGTGCATTGGCACCTCGTAACTGGGCAGAGAGCGAACATCGGCCATCATTTGCTTGTAGGCGCTGTAGACCGCATTGCTCTTTGCTGCAACCGCGAGGTAGAGCACAGCCTGGGTCAGGGCTAACTCTCCTTCAGGACTGCCGAGACGCTCCTGGATATCCCAGGCTCTGGAACAGATTTCCAGTGCTCGCGGGTCGGCATTGCCAATATCTTCACTGGCCATGCGAACCAGTCGGCGAGCAATGTAGATAGGATCACAGCCACCATCAAGCATTCGACACAGCCAGTAGAGCGCGGCATCTGGTGAAGAGCCGCGAACAGATTTATGCAGGGCGGAAATCTGATCGTAAAAATACTCGCCGCCCTTATCAAAACGCCGGCTATCGCCTACCAGTACCTGCTCAAGAACCCGCTTGTCGATGATGGCTAATTCGCCCTCTTCCACGGCCAGATCATTGGCGATCTCCAAAAGATTCAACGCCCGGCGAGCATCGCCATCAGCGGCTGATGCCAGGAGTTCCAGCGCCTGGTTGTCGAGCTTTAATTGGCGTGCGCCCAACCCCTTATCCGAATCCGCTAGTGCCTGCTGGATAACGGTTTTAATCTGTGCTTCTTGCAAGCTCTTAAGCACATAGACGCGACAGCGTGATAAAAGTGCATTATTTAATTCAAAGGAGGGATTTTCGGTTGTAGCGCCAATAAACACCAGGGTGCCATCTTCAACGAAGGGCAAAAAAGCATCTTGCTGTGATTTGTTAAAGCGATGTACCTCATCGACAAACAGAATCGTTTTGCGACCGCGTAGATCGCGCTGTTCTGTGGCCTTGGCGATGGCTTCCCGGATCTCTTTGACTCCGGATAGAACCGCAGAGATACTCTCGAAATGGGCATCAGCGGAGGCGGCAATAATTTTGGCCAGCGTGGTTTTGCCAACGCCCGGTGGTCCCCAGAAAATCATTGAATGCAGCGCACCGCTATCTATCGCCTCGCGCATTGGTTTACCCTGACCGATCAGATGTTCCTGTCCGAAGAATTCATCCAGAGTTCCCGGGCGCATTCGGGCAGCCAGTGGTCGATAGACATCTTGGGTAAACAGATCAGTTGGCATTATTGGTTACACTGCTCTGGGTATTGTCAATCACATCAATATCGGAAGGTATTTCGAATATAAATCGATCCGCGCTTATCGCAGGGTTTATCTGCAGCTCTGTCATTTTAATCACGGTGATTTGGTCAAGATTATCGGTAAGAACGATAGACACAGGCTGCTGGCTGACAAAGGTGATTTGTATTTGCTTAAACAAACTGCCAGCGCGCTGCGGAGTAAGAGTAAACAGACCGCTTGATTCCTTGCGGACATAAAACGCCCTGTCGAGCTGATCCAGTTCACCGGAAAACAGCACTGCCGGTGTAGTGGCTATATCGCGGTCAAAAGGCTGGATAATCACCTGCTCAAGGTCTGGATCAAATACCCATAATTTGCTGCCATCAGAAATAATCTGTTGCACCATTGGCGCGGTAACATGCCAGTACATTTTTGCTGGCTGCGCAACATCAAAAAGACCTTCAGAGGTCTCTAATGTAAAACCCTCTGGATCATTAATTTGCTGAGTGAACTTTGCCGAGAGGCTGGTGATCGGTTGCAGAAGATCGCGCAGAGCCTGAATATCTTCGGGGTTACCGCCGGCCTGAAGTTGCGTGCAGGCAAAAAGGCCGAATATTTGAAGAATGCGTTGCATAAAGGCCATTATTCGGCTCCGAGGTTGTTGCGATTGGTCAGGTCGAGCATTTTATTCTCTACTGCTGGGCGCCAATATCTCACGACTCCCATTGCTGCTCATCGGGCTGACTACACCGCTGGTTTCCATCTGCTCAATAAGACGGGCTGCACGGTTGTAGCCAACCCGCAACTTGCGCTGCACCGATGAAATTGAAGCTTTGCGACTTTCCAATACAAAGGCTACCGCCTCGTCATAGAGCGGATCCGATTCGCTGTCCTCTTCACCAGCACCCTCTTCATTTGCGCTGTAACCGGGAACAGGAATGCTTGAAACTGCCGATTCATCGGTAATCTCGGAAAGGTAGTTGGGTTCACCGCGACGCTTCCAGTCGGCGACGACTTTATGCACTTCATGGTCATCGACAAAGGCGCCATGGACGCGCTCCGGTACACTGGTTCCAGGAGGCAGATAAAGCATATCGCCATTCCCTAAAAGCTGCTCAGCTCCACCTTGGTCGAGAATAGTTCGCGAGTCAATTTTCGATGACACCTGAAAGGCAATGCGGGATGGCACATTGGCTTTAATCAGGCCGGTGATGACATCCACCGATGGACGTTGGGTGGCGAGGATCAAATGGATGCCTGCGGCACGAGCTTTCTGCGCAATACGAGCGATCAGCTGTTCAACTTTTTTGCCGACAATCATCATCATATCGGCAAATTCATCGATCACTACAACTATATACGGCAGTGTTTCCAGAGTTGGCGCCTCCGGTGGCTCTTCAGTGCCATCCCAGCCCATCTCGACGGGATCAAATGTCCAGAGTGGATCGGTTATCGGATTGCCGGCTTTGATAGCATCTTCAATTTTACGGTTGTAACCAGCCAGATTACGCACGCCCAATGCGGCCATAAGCTTGTAGCGCCGCTCCATCTCGCCGACACACCAGCGCAAACCACTGGCGGCATCTTTCATATCGGTTATAACCGGCGTCAAAAGGTGGGGAATGCCATCGTACACCGAGAGCTCAAGCATTTTCGGGTCAATAAGGATTAACTTAACTTCTTCCGGCGAAGCTTTGAACAGTAGGCTTAACAGCATAGTGTTGATGCCAACTGATTTGCCGGAGCCGGTAGTACCTGCCACCAACAGGTGTGGCATACGACCGAGGTCGGCGACCACAGGTGAGCCGGCAATGTCATGTCCCAAGGCCAGGGTGACCGGTGAGTTGGAGCGGTCATAAGCTTCAGATGAGAGGATTTCGCTTAGGCGAACCATCTGGCGTTTTTCATTGGGAATTTCTATGCCGACAACTGATTTACCGGGTATAACCTCAACCACGCGAACGCTGATAACCGCCATAGAGCGCGCCAGATCTTTGGCTAGACCGCTGATACGGCTGACTTTAATGCCGGCGGCGGGCTGTATTTCAAACCGGGTCACCACTGGTCCCGGCAACACTTCAACAACATCCGCTTTGATGCCGAAATCCAACAATTTGTGCTCCAAAAGCCGCGACAGATGTTCGAGAGAATCAGCTGAATAACCATTCCCGGTATTGTCGTCCGCTGGATCGAGCAGGTTTATCTGCGGTAGCGTACCTACCACAGAGCTATCTTCAAACAGGGTTTGCTGTTTTTCACGTTCAATACGTTTGCTGACAACCGGCTTTGGTTTGGGTGCCTGGATAGTCGGTGGCACCCTATTTTTTTGTTTTTTAGTCTCTATTTCAACCTTTACCTGACGCTCAATTATGGCCTCGCGAGACTTAGCTTTTTCTATGCGCGCCAACTGCCACTCATTGAGTTTACTACGGGCACTGCCGAAGAGGCTTATAGAGACTACCCCTAGGCGGTCGATCAGGGCAATCCACGAGATATCGATAAAAACTGTCAGTCCAAATAAAAACAGCGACAAGAGAATCATTGTGCTGCCGACATAGCTGAATACTGCTATTGTCGCATCGCCGATTTTGTTCCCGAGAATGCCACCTACCCCAAATGGATAATTGTTGTGTACTTCAGCGTATTGAATGTTAGCCAGTGATGTTGCACTGATCATGACCAACAGAAAGCCAATAACCCGCAGGGTGAAAGTGACAGAGTCAAAGGGCTCGGCCTCACGGAGAATATAGTGCCGCAAAATTTGAATGGCCCGAAAGGCCAGCAGAGCCGGAAAAAGATAGGCCATAATGCCAAACAGTGCGAAGAAGATATCGGCTATCCAGGCGCCGGCCAAACCTACAGCATTATTGATCTCTGTTCTTGACCCGGTGTGCGACCAGCCCGGATCATCTGAGGAGTAGCTTAAAAGTGCCAGTAGAAGGATTGAGCAGAGGGCAATCCAGCCAATCAATGCACCCTCGGCGAGCAGTCGTTTTGCGAGGCTGTCACTGTAATCTGGCTGAGCGGTTGAAGTGTCACGCCTCTTTTTTTTGTCAGTACTCAACGGGGCAATCCCTGTAGTTTTAATCAGCTTCAATTGTAGCCGGTTCACAATTAAAAGCTATGCTTGAGCGCCCTAAAGATAAGATTAAACTGGATAGCGATGATTTACGTATTCCAGATGAAAAAAGCAGTTTGTCAGGGTCAAACTATTGATTATGATAGCAACCCTGAGTTGTACCCTTGGCGCCATGTATTGATATACCCAATTTTATTTCCGGAGAAACCCCTTGTCTGATATACAGCACTACCCATTGATTATTTTAGGTTCTGGCCCCGCAGGCTGGACCGCTGCCGTTTACGCGGCAAGAGCAAATTTAAACCCGGTGGTTATTACCGGCATGCAGCAAGGTGGGCAGCTGACCACGACTACTGATGTCGATAACTGGCCTGGAGACGCTGATGGTGTTCAGGGTCCAGACCTGATGGTTCGCATGCAAAAACACGCGGAGCGCTTTGATACACAAACAATTTTTGATCATATTGATGAGGTTGAACTTGATCAGCGTCCCTTCAAACTCAAGGGCTCGAGCAATTACAGTTGCGATGCATTAATTATTGCCACTGGAGCCTCTGCTCAGTACCTCGGCCTACCCTCTGAAGAAGCATTTATGGGTAAAGGTGTCAGCGCCTGTGCGACCTGCGACGGCTTTTTCTATCGCAATCAAAAGGTTGCTGTGCTCGGTGGCGGCAATACCGCTGTTGAAGAGGCCTTGTATTTATCAAATATCTGCAGCGAAGTGACCCTAATTCATCGTCGCGACGAGCTGCGAGCTGAAAAAATGCTGCAGGACAAGCTCTTCGACAAGCAGAAGAACGGCAATATCAATATCGAGTGGAGTTATAACCTCGATGAAGTTTTAGGCGATGATGCTGGTGTCACCGGTGTGCGCTTAAAAAGTGCCAAAGACGGCGAAGCCAAAGAGCTGGATGTGACTGGCGTCTTTATCGCAATAGGCCATAAACCAAACACAGACATCTTTATCGATAAACTCGATATGAAAGACGGCTATCTGAAAATTGCCGGAGGAATGGGCGGAAACGCCACTGAGACCAGTGTTAGCGGCGTGTTTGCAGCCGGTGACGTGGCTGATCACGTCTACCGCCAGGCCGTGACATCAGCAGGTAGTGGCTGTATGGCCGCCCTCGATGCTGAGCGCTTCCTCGACAAATAGGGTTTTGGTAATGGGTGTTTAATGGGGATGCAGATTCCACTGCTGGATCGGGATTACCCGCAGTTTCCCGATCCCGGCAGCGCCCTAGCCAAACCAGACGGTCTTTTGGCTGCTGGTGGTAATCTGTTCTCCACTACCCTGTTACGGGCCTACCGTCATGGAATTTTCCCCTGGTATCAAGAAGATGATCCGATTCTGTGGTGGAGCCCAGGCACCCGCTGTGTTCTTCCGCCCTCGCAATTCCACTGCTCTAGAAGCCTACGCAAGGTGCTGCGTCGAAATCACTACAGGGTGACCAGCAACCGCGTCTTCTCTGAGGTTATCCGTGGCTGTAGTGATCCGCGTCAAGATGAAGATGGAACCTGGATAAGCGAGCAGATGATAGCTGCATACACTGAAATGCACACTCAGGGTTATGCCCACTCTGTTGAGGTCTGGAGTGGAGACAGCTTAATCGGTGGCCTCTATGGTCTGGCTATTGGAAATCTTTTTTGTGGCGAGTCGATGTTTAGCCGCAGTGCTGACGCGTCAAAAATCGCCATGGCGCATCTGTGTCGCTGGGGTGTGCAGTCTGGACTCGATCTTATCGACTGCCAGCTGGCCAACCCCCATCTTCTGAGTCTGGGTGCACAGGCAATGTCCAGGGATCAATTTTTAGCCAGATTGCAGACTGCTCGCGACAAGCCCCATAACTGGGATTATCTTGGCCATGCACAGGCGCCACAGAGGCTCGCATACAGCTGGTAGTGTGCAGTTGACGATGGTCATTGAGTATCGGCAAAGTCTCAACTAATCTTAGATTCTCAATGTTTCGCAAAACGCATGGCAAGAGGTGCCACAGGTTCTATGACCCGAGATATATCACCAGATATTGGTAGAGTCAGGCTGCTTCTTACAGAGCCTCATGACTGCAGCTATCTTGAGGGTCGTCGTTCGACGACGGCCTTTGTCGATCCGCGCCTGAGAATCGATACACAACTCTACTCACAGATGACAGCCATGGGGTTTCGTCGTAGTGGTGCCTTTTTATACGCACCAAAGTGTGCGCAGTGCAGTGCCTGTGTTGCAGCTCGAGTTCCAGTTGCTCAATTTAAGCGCAATCGCAGTCAAAGGCGTTGCTGGAGCAAAAATAATGACATTACTGTTGACGAGCTAAACATAATAAATCCCGGTGAGCACTTCCCGCTCTACGCCCGCTATATTAATGCGCGGCATCGAGATGGAGATATGTACCCACCGTCGCGAAAACAGTTTGAAGAATTTCTTGTCAAGCCATGGGAGTCGACCGTCTTTCTGGAGTTCAGACTGGCCGACATGCTTATAGGTTGCGCAGTTGTAGATAGCCTGAATAATGGTCTGTCGGCGATCTACACATATTTTGATCCCGCCTATGCAGACCGAAGTCTCGGCAATTGGGCAATACTCTACCAGATCAGTATGGCCCAACGTCTCGGTCTCGATTACCTCTATCTTGGCTTCTGGATCGCCGATTGTGCAAAGATGAAATATAAGGCCAATTACCGCCCGCTGGAGCTCTACAGGGAAAATAATTGGCAGTTAGCCGATTGACTTTGCTATGCGGGGCGTTTTAGGGCAAACTTGCCGCGCTTTTATCAACAGCAAAGCAATAGTTACTAAATATTCTTATCTGAAAGGCACAATTTAAGCTTATGGCGAAAGAAGATCATATTGAATTCGAGGGAGAGGTTATAGATACCCTTCCAAATACCACCTTCCGCGTAAAACTGGAAAACGGCCACGTTATTATTGCGCATATCTCTGGGAAGATGCGCAAACACTATATTCGCATTCTTACAGGCGATAAGGTCAAGGTTGAGATGACTCCCTATGACCTAACAAAGGGCCGTATCACCTTCAGGGAGCGCTAGTCGCTTCTCGTTCAAGAAGCGCCAAAAGCTACCTACAAAAAAACCGCCAAAAGTAATCCCTGATCACAGGAAACTGCCTTTGGCGGTTTGTTTTATTGCGCTCTATCAAGAACTGCTGACCAATTCTCCGGCTGTACGCACAACCAGCTCACCATCTTCGACGCTGACATAGGCGGTACCACCTTTTTCAGACAGGCTGCCGAAAAGGACTTCTTCAGCCAGCGGTTTTTTGATCTTCTCCTGCAGTAAACGCTCCATAGGGCGCGCGCCCATTTTTACATCATAGCCATGTTCAGCAAGCCACTGGCGAGCAGCATCATCAATCTCAAGGTAGACCTTTTTGCTATCCAGCTGTCCCTGTAGTTGCACCAGGAACTTATCGACCACAGTGGTAATGACATCCACACTCAACTCACCGAACTGGACAATACTATCCAGACGATTGCGGAACTCTGGGGTGAACATTTTTTTGATTGCTTCCATACCATCGGTGCGATGATCCTGCGTCGCAAAGCCAATCGAAGAGCGGCTCATTAACTCGGCACCGGCATTGGTGGTCATAATCAAAATTACATTGCGAAAGTCAGCCTTGCGGCCATTGTTATCGGTCAGGGTACCGTGGTCCATAACCTGTAATAGAAGGTTAAATACGTCTGGATGGGCCTTCTCTACCTCGTCGAGGAGAATTACCGAATGGGGATGTTTGGTCACCGCATCCGTCAATAGTCCACCCTGATCATAGCCAACATAGCCGGGAGGTGCACCGATCAAGCGAGAAACGGTATGACGCTCCATATACTCGGACATATCAAAGCGCACCAGTTCAATACCAAGAATTTTAGCCAGTTGGCGACTCACCTCGGTTTTACCGACTCCCGTTGGACCGGCAAACAGGAAACTACCGATTGGCTTGGTACCTTCACGCAGGCCGGCACGGGCCATCTTTATAGAAGTCGATAGAGCGTCGATAGCGGGATCCTGACCAAAAACCACCATTTTCAGCTTTTCAGCAAGGCCCTTGAGTTGTTCTTTGTCAGAACTGGAAACGCTCTTTTCCGGTATTCGCGCTATTTTAGAGATAACCAGTTCAATATCGCTGACACCAATTGACTTCTTGCGCTTTGAGGCTGGCTGAAGACGCTGGTAGGCACCGGCCTCGTCGATAACATCAATCGCCTTGTCGGGAAGGTAACGATCATTGATATGTTTGGCAGAGAGCTCTGCAGCAACTTTGAGCGCCGGGTTGGTGAACTTGAGATCATGGTGTTCTTCGAAGCGCGACTTCAGGCCCTTAAGAATTTTGTAGGTCTCATCGATACTCGGCTCAGTCACATCTATCTTCTGGAAGCGGCGTGACAGTGCCTGATCCTTTTCAAAAATACCGCGGTATTCCTGATAGGTTGTCGACCCGAAGCAGCGCAGCTTGCCAGATGAAAGCAGCGGTTTTAACAGGTTGGAGGCATCCATAACTCCACCGGAGGCGGCCCCCGCCCCGATGATGGTATGGATTTCATCAATAAACAGAATCGATTTCTCGCGCTTTCCGAGTTCGGCGATGATGCCTTTGAGACGCTTCTCAAAGTCACCGCGATATTTGGTCCCCGCCAACAAGCCACCCATATCCAGAGAGTAAACCGTACTACCCAGCATCGGCTCGGGAACATTGCCCTCGACAATCAGTTTTGCTAGGCCCTCGGCTATGGCTGTTTTACCAACTCCGGATTCACCAACCAGCAGTGGATTGTTTTTGCGTCGGCGAACCAGAATTTGACTCACACGCTCCACTTCAGCGGTACGACCTACCAGGGGGTCGGTTTGGCCCTGGATAGCCAGTTCATTGAGATTGGTTGCAAACTGGCTAAGCAGGCTCTCTTCCTGAGAATCACTGCCAGAGGTATTGTCATTGCTGGTCGTGCTCTCTTCACTATTGTGTTCCGGCTGGTCGACATACTTTGAGATGCCGTGGGAGATGTAGTTGACGACATCAATACGTGCGACATTTTGCAGGCGCAAGAAGTAAACTGCCTGACTTTCCTGTTCGCTGAAAATAGCGACTATAACGTTGGCACCGACAACTTCGCTGTGGTTGGCAGAGTTGACTTGGAAAACCGCACGCTGCAGAACACGTTGGAAACCATGGGTGGGCTGGGTTTCCTGTTCAAGCTGGGCATCAGAGATGGTCGGTGTTGTCGAGTCGACAAATTCCAGGAGATCCTGCCTGAGGACAGCAATATCCGCGCCACAGGCTTTGAGGACACTGGAGGCGGATGCATCATCGAGAAGTGCTAATAAGAGGTGTTCAACGGTCATAAACTCGTGACGTTTTTCACGGGCACTTTTGAACGCGAGATTGAGGGTGACTTCGAGTTCTCTACTAAGCATGATTATTTACTCTTCTTCATCATTACAGGGTTCAATTTCACATAGAAGCGGATGCTGATGGTCCCTCGAATACTGATTTACGATGCCCGCTTTTGTCTCTGCTACATCTTGAGTATAGATGCCGCAAACACCCTTTCCCTCGGTATGAATACTTAACATAATGCGCGTAGCGTTTTCGCGTGTCTGCGCAAAAAATAGTTCCAGCAACTCAACAACAAACTCCATTGGGGTGTAGTCATCGTTTAACAGCACCACTTTATACATGGAAGGCCTCTTTAACTTTGGCCTTTGCTCTTCGACCACTGCATTGTTGTCATGTTGCCAGTAGGGGAGATTTTTTTCGTCACTCATTACTATTTTGCCAAGTAGGTTACATATAAATTACGAACCCTATATTACATCAGATCATCAGTCATAACTGTCGCCGGGCATAAAAAAACCCGATCCAAAGACCGGGTTTTTTTAGAGTCTGTACTGCAAATCTACGTTCACATATTCTCAATCATTGCATCGCCAAATTGCGAACAGGACAGCAGTGTGGCATCAGACATCAGGCGCTCGAAGTCATAGGTGACTTTCTTTTCCGAGATAGCACCTTCAATGCCCTTGATTACCAAATCAGCGGCTTCACCCCAGCCCAAATGACGAAGCATCATTTCGGCGGAGAGGATCAGTGAACCCGGGTTGACCTTGTCCTGACCAGCATACTTCGGTGCTGTACCGTGGGTCGCTTCGAAGATTGCCACGTCATCAGAGAGGTTGGCGCCAGGAGCAATACCAATACCGCCGACCTGTGCCGCCAGTGCATCGGAAATATAGTCGCCATTTAGGTTAAGTGTTGCAATTACGCTGTACTCATCTGGACGCAGGATAATCTGCTGCAACATGGCATCGGCGATAACATCTTTGATAACAATATCTTCACCGGTATTGGGGTTTTTAACCACATGCCATGGGCCGCCGTCGAGAGGCGTGGCACCGAACTGCTCAACAGCAATTTCATAACCCCAGTCGCAGAAAGCACCTTCGGTAAACTTCATGATATTGCCCTTGTGGACAAGAGTGACAGATGGCTTGTTCTGATCGATAGCATATTGAATAGCCTTGCTGACAAGGCGCTTGGTGCCCTGCTCAGAAACTGGCTTGACGCCGATGCCACAGTTTTGGTCGAAACGTATCTTGGCAACGTTCATCTCTTCTTGTAAAAATTTGATTACCTTGTTGGCCTCATCGGTACCGGCTTTCCATTCGATTCCTGCATAGATGTCTTCTGAATTCTCGCGGAAGATACACATATCAACTTTGTTGGGCTCTTTAACTGGCGAGGGAACACCCTCGAACCAGCGAACAGGACGCTGACATACGAACAGATCCAATTCCTGACGAAGTGCAACATTTAGGGAGCGGAATCCGCCACCCACAGGAGTCGTCAATGGTCCTTTAATTGATACAGCGTAGTCTTTTACCGCTTCGAGAGTTTCAGCGGGGAACCAGTCACCTTCGTAGAGTTCTGCAGCCTTTTCGCCACAGTAAACTTCCATCCAGGAGATTTTCTTTTCACCGGCATAGGCCTTTTCGATTGCGGCATCGATCACCTTGATCATTACAGGCGTAATATCTACACCAATACCATCACCTTCGATAAAGGGAACGATTGGCTGGTTAGGAACGTTTAGTGAAAAGTCTGAATTAACTGTAATTTTTTCACCAGATTGTGGAATCTGGATATGCTGGTATCCCATCATAGTCTCCGCAGGGTTGAAAAGTTTGTTAGGTTTGTAAAGTTTTTTACAGGAACCCTGCATTTTAGCATTATATTCACGCTTTTTTGTAACTCTGTTTCATTTACAATGGCAAAAACTGAGATTATTTGTGTCGAAACTGGTTTTATTCAACAAACCCTTCCATGTCCTCTGTCAATTTACCGATGACAATGGCCGAGAGACCCTGGCTGACTATATCGATATTAAAGCTGTCTACCCAGCCGGCCGACTCGATTATGACTCAGAGGGGCTGCTTCTTTTAACCGATGATGGGCAGCTGCAGGTACAGATCAGCAGCCCTAAATTTAAGCTGCCAAAGACCTATTGGGTGCAGGTCGAAGGCCAGGCAACTGCGGCTGAGTGCAAGAAACTCCTCGCCGGAGTTGAACTCAAGGACGGTTTAGCCAAAGCGATAAGCTGCCGGCCTATTGATGAGCCGAAACTCTGGCCACGGGTTCCGCCTATACGCCAGCGTCAAACGGTCAGTGACAGCTGGATGGAGATTGTTATTAATGAAGGTCGCAATCGCCAGGTACGCAGAATGACTGCGGCGGTCGGCTTGCCAACACTGCGCCTGGTAAGAGCGGCGATTGGCAATTGGACAGTGGAAAATATTGATCTCGGTAAGTATCAGCTTGAGACTGTGCACATGCCATCGGCAATGGCCGTGGATAAACGCTCGCGAGCAGCACTGACAAAAAAGCAAAAAAAATTCAAAACATCCCCCAGGCGAAGGAGCTAAGGTTGCCCGATAAAATTCACCTTACTGTTGCCACGGTAGTAGAAAAAGATGGCAAGTTTCTTATGGTTAAAGAGACCAAAGATGGGCGCCAGTATATAAATCAACCTGCGGGTCACGTTGAACCAGGTGAGGATATTGTCGCTGCGGCTCTGCGTGAAACCTATGAGGAGACTGGCTGGGTTGTATCAGTGGACGGTTTTCTGGGTATCTCGACCTATTTTGCAGAGGCCACAGGTGTCACCTATTATCGACTGACTTTTGTCGCTACACCCCTTCATCTGGACGCGGGGGCAAATATAGATGCAGATATTGATTGTGCCCTGTGGATGAGCGCCGCAGAAATTACGCAAAACAGACAGCACCACCGAAGCCCCGGGGTATTGAACTGCATAAATGATTATCTCGAGGAGCGTATTTTTCCTATGGAAATATTTCGCAACAGCTTATAGTGCGGCCTGTTAAACGTGAGTTCCCCAATGGCGGGCAAATTCAGCCTGGTGAAAAATGAGTAAATCGCAAAAAGTAATAGTGGGTATGTCCGGTGGTGTTGACTCTTCGGTCGCAGCATATCTGTTAATACAGCAGGGTTATGTTGTCGAGGGCCTGTTTATGAAAAACTGGGACGAGGACGACGACACCGAATACTGTACCGCCAAGGCCGATCTTGCCGATGCCCAGCAGGTTTGCGACAAACTGGGTATAGTCCTGCACACCGCCAACTTTGCTGCCGACTACTGGGATAATGTCTTCGAGCATTTTCTCGATGAGTATCGGGCCGGGCGCACGCCAAACCCGGATATTCTCTGTAACCGGGAAATCAAATTTAAGGTTTTTCTCGACTACGCACAGATACTCGGCGCTGATCTGATTGCTACCGGGCACTACAGCCGCGTCGCCAATATCAATGGCCAAACCCGCCTGCTCAAAGGCCTGGATAAAAACAAGGACCAGAGCTATTTCCTCCATGCGGTAACCCAGGAAGCATTCGCCCGCTCGCTTTTTCCTGTGGGTGAACTGGAAAAACCCGAAGTGCGCAGAATTGCCGAGGAGCAGGGTTTTGTCACCTCGAGTAAAAAGGACAGCACAGGCATCTGCTTTATCGGCGAACGACGTTTTAAGGACTTCCTGGAACAGTATATCCCTGCCCAACCCGGTGATATGGTCACTGCAGAAGGCGAGATCATTGGTCAGCATCAGGGCCTTATGTTCTACACGCTGGGGCAGCGACAGGGACTGGGAATTGGCGGTGTTAAGAACAGCACCAGCGATGAGCCCTGGTACAGCCTGCAAAAAGATCTGTTAAACAATGTGCTGGTGGTCGGTCAGGGTGGACAACACCCCCTGCTATTCACCGATAAACTTAAGGCTGAGAATCTGAACTGGATCAACGGTGCTCCGCAGGTGCCCTTCTCCTGCGTTGCCAAAACCCGCTATCGACAGCCTGATCAGGAATGTTTGGTGACACCCACAGAAACTGGCTGTATTGTAAGCTTTAGCAATCCACAGCGCGCAGTAACCCCGGGTCAGTCAGTGGTCTTCTATATCGATGATCACTGTCTTGGTGGTGGTACTATCGAGAGCACCTGGAAGACTTCGGATGAGTTCGATAAACAAACAAGCAAAGTGATCGATTAATGTTAAAAAAACCGACTCGAGATCAAGCACTGGCGCTAGCGGCTGTTTTTCAGGCCTGTCACATTGCCGATTCTCTAGCCAACTGCGGTGAAGCGCCAATTGATGAGATCACCACCAGTATGGTTGCCTTGCTTAAGCAAAACCCAAGTTCCCTTGAGGATATATACGGGTCACCAGACAATCTGCTATTAGGCATCGAGGCGCTTAAAGCGCTGCTTGGTGAGCGACGAAAAAAAACCGTTTATTCGTTAAATTGTCTTACCTATGTCCTGGCAGTTCTCAGTATTGAACGCCAACTTAACAGCCGTCCTGAAATGCTTGAGACAATTGCCGATGGAATAGAGAGTGCTAATCGCCAGGCCGAGCACTTTTCAATGGTCCACGACAATGTCTTTGCCAATCTCGCTGCACTCTACCAGCAGAGCATCAGTAAATTGCGCCAGCGCATTCAGGTTAAGGGAAATCCTATTTATCTGCAGCAACCCAAAGTTGCCGAGCGTATACGCTGTCTTTTGTTTTCAGCTGTTCGAAGTGCGGTTCTATGGCGTCAGCTAGGCGGTCGTAAATACCATCTGGTGTTCTATCGCAAGGCCCTGATAGCAGCTTTAAAAGACTGATATAAAAGCTTGTACAAAGCTTATATAAAAATCTAAAGCGGCTGAAACCTGCTGAGGTTTCCGTTATCATGAGCGCCCTAATTCACGACCGCATTTGGAAAAACCATGAACAATCTCCCGCTCTCTTCCCTGACCGCCGTTTCACCTATTGATGGCCGCTATGGAAGCAAAACCGATCAGCTCCGCTCTGTGTTTAGTGAATATGGCCTGATCCGCTATCGGGTGATGGTTGAGGTTCGCTGGCTTCAGCATTTGGCCAATCATCCGGGTGTCAGTGAAGTGGAAGCTTTTAGTGACAAGGCCAATGCCATTCTTAACCAGCTGGTTGACAATTTTAGTCATCAGCAGGCGCTGCGGGTAAAGGAAATTGAGAGTACCACCAACCACGATGTAAAGGCGGTTGAGTATCTGCTCAAGGAGACTATTGCTGACAATGCCGAGCTTAATTCGGTCAGTGAATTTATACACTTCGCCTGTACCTCTGAAGATATAAACAATCTCTCCCACGCGCTTATGCTCAAGGAAGGTCGTGATCAGGTCGTTGTCCCTGCCCTACAGGGAATCGCCGATACCCTAGCTGCTATGGGCAGAGAGTTCGCGGATGCACCGATGCTCAGCCGCACCCATGGTCAAACCGCATCACCGACCACTGTCGGTAAGGAGATTGCCAATGTCGCCTACCGCTTGCAGCGCCAGATAGAGCAGATTAGCGCAGTGCCGCTGTTGGGCAAAATCAATGGCGCAGTGGGTAACTACAACGCACATCTCTCTGCATACCCGGATATTGACTGGCAGGAGAATGCACAGCAGTTTATCAGTCAGCTGGGACTGACTTACAACCCCTACACCACGCAGATCGAACCTCATGACTATATGGCTGAACTGTTCGATGCTCTGGCCCGCGCCAATACCATACTTATTGATTTCGCTCGGGATATCTGGGGCTATATCTCGGTGGGTTACTTCAAGCAGAAGACTATCGCCGGTGAAGTTGGCTCTTCAACTATGCCTCACAAAGTCAACCCGATTGATTTTGAAAATGCCGAGGGCAATATGGGACTGGCCAATGCCCTGTTCGGGCATCTGGCAGCAAAATTGCCGATCTCGCGCTGGCAGCGTGACTTGACTGACTCAACGGTGCTGAGAAATATGGGGGTCGGTCTCGGTTATTCATTGATTGCATACGCATCCCTCAATAAGGGCATGGGGAAATTGCAGCTAAACAGTGAAAAGCTCAATGCAGACCTCGACGCTAGCTGGGAAGTTCTTGCCGAGCCGATTCAAACTGTTATGCGCCGCTATGCGATTGAGGAACCCTATGAAAAGCTCAAGGCCCTAACTCGTGGCAATGTAATGGATCAGCAGACCATTCAGGCGTTTATCGACACGTTGGAGATACCTGAATCCGCCAAGAGTGAACTCAAGGCTATGACTCCGGGATCCTATATTGGCAATGCGGTGCAGCAAGCAAAAAATATCTAGAGATTCAGGCAATGACTACTCAACCCAGTATTCTCGGCGATATCTCAAGAGAGCAGTTTCTCGCTGATTACTGGCAGAAGAAGCCACTGCTGCTGCGCAATGCCATAGGCGATTTTATACCGCCAATTTCTGCTGATGAATTGGCCGGTCTAGCCCTTGAGGAAGAAGTTGAATCGCGGATCGTTCTCGAGCACAACTGGGAGCTCCGCTGTGGGCCATTTTCAGAGCAGGCCTTTGCCGAGCTACCGGCCAGTAAATGGACACTGCTGGTACAGGCTGTCGATCTCTGGGTGCCCGAGGTCGCAGAGTTACTCGGCAAATTTGATTTTCTTCCCAAATGGCGTATTGATGACATTATGGTCAGCTATGCTGCCGATGGCGGTAGTGTTGGCCCGCACTTCGATTATTACGACGTCTTCCTGCTGCAGGGACAAGGCAGGCGGCGCTGGCAAATTGGTCAGCGCTGCGATACTGACAGTCCTCTTGTCGCCAATACACAGCTTAAAATTTTGCAGAGTTTCGAGGCCGAATACGAATGGATTCTCGAGCCTGGCGATATGCTCTACCTGCCCCCTAAAATTGCCCATCACGGTGTGGCCATAGGTGAGTGCACTACTTTCTCAGTGGGTTTTCGCGCCCCGGCCGTCAGTGAAATGCTTGATGACCTAGCAATCGAACTGTTAAGCGGAATTGCATCTCCCAATTATTTTATCGATCCGCCCCTGACACCGGCAATGGCCAATAACCAGATAAGCGTTGCGCATATCGCCAGTGTCCGAGAGCTATTGCAGAAAACCCTCGACGACGAGCAGTTACTTGGTGAATGGTTTGCTCGCTATATGACCAGACCAAAATACCCTGAACTGGTTGAAGCGACCGGTGAGCTGAGAACCGCAGTGCTGGTTGATGGCTGCTCTTTTTCCAATGGTGAAAAAGACTAGCAGCTAACCCTCTGGCACTTTATGCTGGTACTTTAAGGCCGCGGGCGCTTATTCTGCAATTGGTGCAGCCCCTTGCCGGCGTGGGTCCGATGCCGCATATTTAATTTTATTCTTATCACTGCTGATACTCTGTGTCGCGCCGAGGCGCACTGGCTTGTCGCCCAGCTGATGGCCCATTTCAGACAAGAGATTTAGGGTGTCCACGGAGATGCCGCGTTCATACCTGAGCTTGTCTGGTAGCCACTGATGGTGGACTCGCGGTGCAGCGGTGGCCTCAGCTATGCCCATATCAAAATCGATACTGTTGAGCAGTATTTGCAAAACCACGGTGATAATAGTGCTGCCGCCTGGACTGCCGGTAGTAAGCAGTGCATCGCCCCGATGGTCAAAGACAATGGTTGGAGTCATTGATGACAGTGGTCGCTTACCTGGTTGGATGGCATTTGCCTCACCACCAATCAAGCCATAACCGTTGGCAGAGCCGGGCTTCGAGGAAAAATCATCCATTTCATTATTGAGCAAGAAACCACCACCGGCGACTGAAATGCCATTGCCATAGGAAAAATTGATGGTGTAGGTATTGCTGACCACATTGCCCCAGCGATCCCAGGTCGCAAAGTGCGTGGTTTCTGGGCTTTCGCTAATTGCCATTTGGGGTACTGGCTGGATATCGCTGGAGGGGCTGGATTTGGCCAGATCAATCTGCTCGCGCAGCACAGCGGCATATTTTTTGTCCATCAACTGCTCAGCGGGTACTGGGTAAAAATCCGGATCGCCCAGGTGTAGGCTACGATCAGCATAGGCGCGGCGCATGGATTCGACCAGGCGATGTAGATAGGCGGCGCTGTTGTGCCCCAGAGCGCTCAGGTCCCAGCCCTCGAGAATATTTAACATCTGAATTAGGTGGACACCGCCAGAGGACGGTGGTGGCATTGCACATACCTGATTGCCACGATAATCACCACAGACTGGCTGGCGCTCGACAGCTTTGTAGTTAAGTAGGTCCTTATGGCTCATTATGCCGGCGTTGCGACGCATCTGTGCGATCAGCAGATCGGCGGTTTTACCCTGGTAAAAACCATCCCTACCCTTGTCGGCGATACGCTGCAACGTTGCGGCCAAATCTCTTTGTACAAGAACCTCACCAGCCTGGTACAGTTCGCTATTTTTTTTATAGAAATATTGCCGCGATGCAGGATCTTTAGACAGGTAGTCCTTGTAGCGCAGCAGTGAGCTCGCCATTTCACGACTGACAGGGAAACCATTAGCTGCCAGTTCAATGGCTGGTTGCATCACCTGTTTAAGGCTCATCGTGCCATAGTTCTCTAGGGCGTGGAGCATTCCGGCAACCGTGCCAGGAACCCCAGATGAGTGCACAGAGTGGCGGGCCTTGACTGAGTCTACATCCCCCTCGCGGTCAAGAAACATATCCCGGGAGGCAGCGGCGGGAGCCATTTCGCGATAGTCGATGGCGATGGTTTTGTGCTTTTCTGCTAGATGCACAAGCATAAAGCCACCGCCGCCGATATTGCCTGCCCTAGGTAGGGTTACAGCGAGAGCAAAACCAGTAGCCACCGCGGCATCAACAGCATTGCCACCCGCGGCGAGAATATCTGCACCCACCTGGCTGGCAATAATGTCCTGAGAGACTGCGACGCCTTTGTTGGCAATAACCGGGTGGAATCTCGCCACTGGATCAAGCCTGACAACTGCAGGTTCAGAGGCAAAAGTGACCTCATGGATAGCCAGAGTGAGCAAAATACTGAGGGTAAAAAAAGCTTTCATATGCGACTTAATATCAGTTCAGGGTGGTGCATTCTTGATCATCTGATGCTATCTGGCAAGGTAAAGGTTGTGCTTATTTAGGAGCGTGCCTTAACCCTCTGACGGTACTCATGGAGCAGGGGCTCTGTATAACCGCTGGGCTGGCTTGTGCCCTTAAATATAAGATCACAGGCGGCTGCAAACGCTACGCTGGCGTCAAAATCATCACTCATCGGCCTGTAATCGGGATCATCGGCGTTTTGCCCGTCAACTACCGCCGCCATACGCTTAAGTGTTGTCATAACCTGAGTCCTGTCTGTAATACCGTGGTGTATCCAGTTAGCTATATGCTGGCTGGAAATCCTCAGAGTTGCGCGATCCTCCATCAAACCGACATTGTTGATATCCGGCACCTTGGAGCAGCCCACACCCTGCTCTACCCAGCGCACAACATAGCCGAGAAGGCCCTGAATATTATTGTCAAGCTCCAGCTGTATCTGTTGTGGGCTGAGCTGGCGGTCTCCCAGCAATGGTATGGTTAAAATATCATCCAGTTTCGCCGGTTTACGCTCGGCAATTTGACTCTGCGTAGCCGCCACATCAACTTGGTGATAGTGGATGGCATGCAGTGTTGCTGCCGTTGGTGATGGCACCCAGGCAGTATTGGCGCCAGCTTGTGGGTGAGCAATTTTGCTCGCCATCATATCCGCCATATTATCCGGCACCGGCCACATCCCCTTGCCAATCTGCGCTCTGCCCTTGAGGCCACAGGCAAGACCAACATCGACATTTTGATCTTCATAGGCGCTAATCCATGGCATGGTTTTTAAATCTGCCTTAAGCGCAAATGGCCCGGCTAGCATACTAGTATGTATTTCATCTCCGGTACGGTCGAGAAACCCGGTATTGATAAATACCACGCGCCCCTGTGCAGCTTTAATACAGGCTTTGAGGTTAACTGAGGTGCGTCGCTCTTCATCCATAATGCCTACTTTGAGGGTGTGGCGCGGTAGCTTGAGCATATCCTCAACACGATCAAATAGCCTGTTGGTAAAGGCCACCTCATCAGGACCATGCATTTTTGGTTTTACTATGTAAATACTGCCGGCCTCGGAATTGCTCAGCGCTTGATGCCCCTTGAGATCGTGCAGAGCAATAAGGCTGCTAATAACCGCATCCATTATGCCCTCGGGCACTTCACGGCCCTGGGCATCGAGAATGGCTGGATTGGTCATGAGGTGGCCGACGTTGCGAATAAACATCAGACTGCGACCTTTTAGTGACAGCTTGTCACCGTTGCCAGCCAAGTAATGGCGATCAGGATTCATGCTGCGCACAAAACTATTGTTAGCGCGGACAACGGTTTCCTCCAGGGTACCCTTATTCAGACCCAGCCAGTTGCTGTAGGCCAACGCCTTATCCTCGGCGTCTACCGCAGCAACCGAGTCTTCACAATCCATAATTGTGGTCAGTGCCGACTCAAGCATAATATCCTTGATGCCGGCACTGTCGGCTGCACCTATTGGGTTTGTAGGGTCTACTTGAATTTCTATATGTAACTTATTGTTAATAAATAGAATTGCACTGGGTGAATCAGGCTTGCCCTGATAGCCGACAAACTGCTCCGGGCGAAGCAAGTTGTGCTTTTTAGCACGTTTAT
Source organism: Porticoccaceae bacterium (assembly GCA_038150705.1). Classification (GTDB taxonomy): domain Bacteria; phylum Pseudomonadota; class Gammaproteobacteria; order Pseudomonadales; family Porticoccaceae; genus HTCC2207. Next base: position 224,361 of record JAYOUA010000001.1, read on the forward strand.
CAGAAATTTCTAACTGGCCATTGACGACCCTGTATGCAGCGGCATCGCCGTGAGAGCCCTCTTTGAGGGGAAGTGCCTGATCAAGAAAGTCTCGGCCATAATCAATTACCTTTTGACCGCGCACCGGGTTGTAACCTGTAGTCTTATCAGCACCATCGGAATCAGGGATAACATCATTGCCATACAGTGCATCGTAGAGACTACCCCAGCGGGCATTGACCGCGTTTAGGGCAAATCTGGCGTTCATAATTGGCACCACCAGCTGTGGCCCGGCCTGCAGGCAGACCTCGGGATCAACATTTTCAGAGCTTATGGAGAAATCATCAACTTCTGGCACCAGATAGCCAATCTGTTTTAGAAAGTCTTTATAGGAGGCGAAATCAAAGGGAACAGGATTGTTCAAGTGCCAGTGATCAATTTTTTTCTGCAGCTGTTCGCGTACTTCGAGCAGCTGGATATTTTGTGGTGTCAAGTCCTCAATAATGGCGGCAAAATCGTCCCAAAACTGGTTTGGGTCAATATCGGTGCCCGGGAGTATTTGATCTGACACCAAATCAAAAATTGGTTTGGCAACCTGAAGGGTCGACTGATCTATGCGCTCGCTCATAAATGTTCTCCATCACAAAATTTATCGGCGTTATTTTTTTAGCTTTTGAAACCTCGAGCATCAGAGCTTAGATGGATCGGTACTATTTTCCCAATCTGCAAATTAAATCTTTGCTATTCAGCAGTCGAATGAAGCAGTGCGGGCATAAAAGCAGATAAGCAGACTCAACCGACTATCTCCTCGGAGACTGATTTTATTAACTTGCGCATCCAGCGATGCCCAGGATCATGCTGCAAGAGTGGGCTCCACACCATTTTTAGGCGCATTCGAGGTATCTCAAAAGGTGGCTGGAGTATTGCCACGTGGGGATTCTCGAGCATAGAGGTCGCAGCCAGGGTCGGGATAGTGACTACCAAATCGTTGTGTTCTGCCAAAAGCAGTGCTGCCTGATAATGCCGGGTAAACAGAGAAATAACCCGCTTGGCATCAATTTTAGTCAAGGCTTCATCAACCCAGCCAAGACGCTGCACATCATCTGCGGACATACCTACCCCAACACCCATGCCGGTCTTGCTTACCCAGACATGCTTGGCGGCCAGATAAGCCTCAAGATTCCAGTTGTTGATTAGCGGGTTGTCTGCTCTGAGCACACAGGAAAAACTATCGTCCCAGAGATGAATCTGGTGAAAAGACAGTGGCAGGGTGTCAAATCGATTGATGACCAAATCAACTTTGCCGCGCTCAACGTCGTGAAAACTCACATCGCTGGGTGTCATAATATCCAGGCGAACCGCAGGGGCCTCGATACTCAGGCGCTGCAGCAGACGCGGCAGCAGAGTGGCCTCAGTATAGTCACTGGCCATAATGCGGAAGATGCGCTCGGATTCCGAGGGATCAAACAGCGTTTTTGGCAGAACCGCTAATTCTGCCGCTGCAAGCACATTGCGCACCAGCGGCTTGAGTTCGAGAGCTCTCTCTGTGGGCGTCATGCCCTCACTGGTGCGCACTAGAAGCGGGTCATCAAACAGATCACGCAGGCGTCTAAGGCTGTTCGACATCGCCGGTTGGCTGATACCCAACTCCTCCGCAGCACGAGTAACATTGCGCTCGCGCAATAACACATCAAGGTAGACCAGCAGATTTAAATCAACTTTTGATATATTCATAAAAAAAATACTCAGGATACAAACCATCAACTAGATAAATTATGTCACGGTTATTAGACTAAGGCCACAGTTAGGAAATTAACCAGTCAACACAGGGAGTTTTGATGTCTAGTTTTTCGAATGATGTAGATGCCATCAGTGCATTGAAGAATCACAAATCTGTTGCCTGGAGCGCTATTGACCCAGTATATGTTGCACGAATGCGCTCACAGAACAGATTTAAAACCGGTCTCGATATTGCGCGCTATACCGCCGATATCATGCGTGCAGACATGGATGAGTATGACGCAGACCCAAGCGCATACACACAGTCGCTGGGATGCTGGCACGGTTTTATCGGTCAGCAAAAGTTGATTTCCATCAAGAAACATTTCGGAACAACCCAGAAAAAATATCTCTATCTCTCCGGCTGGATGATAGCTGCTCTGCGCTCGGAGTTTGGCCCCCTGCCCGACCAGTCGATGCATGAAAAGACAGCTGTCGCCTCTCTAATAGCCGAGCTCTATACCTTTTTACGCCAGGCGGATGCCCGCGAGCTTGGAGATCTGTTTCGCCAGCTGGACGCAGCAGACGCTAAACATAAAGCAGCTATACAGACCAAGATTGATAATTTTGAAACTCACATAGTTCCAATTATTGCCGACATTGATGCTGGCTTTGGTAACGCCGAGGCCACCTATCTGATGGCCAAACAGATGATTGAAGCCGGAGCCTGCTGTATCCAGATTGAAAATCAGGTCTCTGACGAAAAGCAGTGCGGTCATCAGGATGGTAAGGTAACGGTTCCCCACGAGGACTTTCTCGCCAAGATAAATGCCGTTCGCTATGCCTTTCTTGAGCTTGGTGTCGATAACGGCGTAATTGTCGCGCGCACTGATTCTCTCGGCGCGGGTCTCACCAAACAGATAGCAGTGACACGTGAGCCAGGTGATCTTGGCGACCAATACAATGGCTTTCTCGATGCTGATGAAGTCTCTGAAGACGATATCAACAACGGTGATGTGCTCATCAAGCAAAACGGCAAACTTGTACGTCCCAAACGTCTGCCGAGCAATCTCTACCAATTCAAAAAGGGTACTGGTGAAGCACGCTGTGTACTGGACTGCATTACGAGCCTGCAGAACGGTGCCGATATGATCTGGATAGAAACGGAAAAGCCGCATATTGGTCAGATCGGCGCCATGATCGATGAGATCCGTAAAGTGGTTCCGAATGCCAAGCTCGTCTACAACAACTCGCCGTCATTTAATTGGACGCTGAATTTCCGCCAGCAAATTTTTGATGCGTGGAAAGAATCTGGAAAGGATATGACTGGATACGATCGCACAGACTTAATGAATATTAGCTATGATCAGTCTGAACTGGCTGCCGAGGCCGATGAAAAAATCCGTACCTTCCAAGCTGATGCCGCTAGAGATGCGGGTATTTTTCATCATCTGATTACATTGCCGACCTACCATACAGCTGCGCTGTCCACAGATAATCTCGCCAAGCAGTACTTTGGTGAGCAGGCTATGCTTGGCTATGTTACCTCAATTCAACGCCAAGAGATCCGCCAGGGAATTGCCTGCGTAAAACATCAAAACATGGCTGGCTCTGATATGGGTGACGACCACAAAGAGTACTTTGCCGGTGAGGCTGCACTTAAAGCATCAGGCAAAGACAACACAATGAACCAGTTTTAACAATTTGTTTACGGTACTTTTCGGCGGACCCCAACTCCGCCTTTTTTTTGCCTGACGTTTTTGCAATTACCCGTAGAGCTTATTCCTCAAAATTGAGGGCAGAAAATTTCTTACAAATGGGTATAATTGGCGACCGAATATAATCCTCAATACAGCCAGTAAAAGCGAGCTCACTTGAAAACAGAATTTCTCGGTAAAACTCTATCCGGCCCTTTCACAGTTCCCTCGGGAATTGTTACAACCGCCACCTCGATCATCCAGTATGTATTCGATCATATGCCACAGGTGGGTGTTCTGACCACTAAAAGTGTCGGACCCGATGCGCGCCCAGGCAACCGCGAGCCGGTTTACAGCCAATATGCCCCGGGGTGTTTTGTGAATGCCGTTGGTCTGACTAATCCCGGTGCTCAGGCTGCCGCCGAGGCGATGTCAACGTTATGCATCCCCGAGGATCGCTTCCTGTTGGTCTCTATCTTTGGTGGTAGTGTTGAGGAGTTTGTCGAGGTGGCAAAAATCATGGCGCCAGTGGCCAACGGTCTGGAGTTAAATCTCTCCTGCCCTCACGCCAAGGGCTATGGTATGGCGATGGGCCAGGATCCCGAACTGGTGCGCGAAGTGACCGCTGCAGTTAAAGCGGTTGTCGATATTCCAGTGATCCCAAAACTGACCCCCAATACACCAAATATTGCCGAGATAGCCCAGGCTGCCGCCGCTGGCGGTGCCGATGCGCTGTGTGCGATTAATACTGTTGGACCAGGCTACACCTCGTCCCATGGTCATCCTGTATTGAGCAATGGTGCCGGAGGAATGTCGGGCAAAGGTGTACTGCCTATAGCTCTTAAATGCGTCCGTGAAATTGCCGCCGCTACTGATCTGCCGATTATTGGCTGTGGCGGTGTTAGCAGCGCTGCAGATGTTCGTGAATTTATCAGCGCCGGTTCGACTATTGTCGGTGTCGGTTCTGCCCTGACCGGTATGACTACCGATGATATGGCGAGTTACTTCAGCCAGCTTGAATCGGATATCTGTTTTGACTCAAATAAAGCTGAAGCCCATATTCGCTACGATATTGATATGGACTTTGAACCTGTAGTTCTGATTGAAAATAAGCGTGTATGTGAGGATATCTGCGTACTCACCTTTGATCGCAAGATCAATATCCAGGCTGGTGAATTTATCTTCCTCTGGGTTCCGGGATTGGGTGAGAAACCATTCTCCGCCCTTGCAGATGACCCCTTCCAACTGGCGGTTATTGATGTCGGTACCTTTACCCATGCAATGATGGATCTGCCAGTGGGCTCTCAAGTCTATGTTCGCGGACCCCACGGTATACCGGCATCTCCTCCAGAAGGCGCGAAGATTATGGCTGTTGCTGGCGGCACCGGATTGGCAGCTGTTTATCAGCTGGCCAGAGACTTTGGTAATGCCGAAGTATTTACCGGTGCCCGAACTGCTGAACGTCTGTACTATCTTGAAGAGTGTAAAAAGATTGCCGATGTCCATGTTGCCACCGATGATGGCAGCGAAGGTTTTAAGGGCTTTGTTACCGAGCTTCTGCGCAGTCGTCTTGAGGAAATGTCTCAGGATGAACTGGATAATCTGGTGTTCTACAACTGTGGCCCCTCGCCTATGGTACATGCTGCGGCTGCTGTTCAGCGCGAATTTTGTAAAGACCAACAGATCTTTAGTGCTATTGATTATCTGACCAAGTGCGGTGTGGGTATCTGTGGCGCCTGTGCTTCACCAGATGGCAAGCGCATCTGTGTAGACGGACCCTTTATGCAGGGAACACCAGGGAGACCAGTCGCCGGGTAATATCTGCTATCTCGATAGAGCGCAGCGACAAGAGATCTGATAAAAAGGCCGGATGTACTGCATAAATGCAAATAGGTCCTGGCGCTTGCCTTGAGATCAGTCAGGGCCCGCTTATGGTTCTTTAATTTTCAGGTTAAGAGAGCACTTGTTTGAGCGCCAGGGAGTTGTGCGAACGCTGAAAATTAGAAAACCATAAGGACCGATCTCAAGGCAAGCGCCAGGGACTATCCGCTCCAACACTTAAAGACACAC
>JAYOUA010000002.1:0-225204 GCA_038150705.1 Porticoccaceae bacterium
ACAGGCCTATCAATTTAATCTGCTGATTGAAGATCAGGCGCTGGTTTTCAACTGGGATATCCGCAATGGCTATTACTTATACCGCGATCGCTTCGACTTCAGATCTCTCGACAGTGGCCTTGAACTGCAGACACCCATTTTTGCAAAGGGTGTCGTGAAGTGGGATGAGTTCTTTGAAAAGGAACTCGAGGTCTACTATTCGCAGACCAGTGTGCGGCTTCCATTTAGCGCATCTGTTGATAGGCTACATCTGCAGATTGAATCGCAGGGCTGCGCCGATGCCGGCCTCTGTTACCCACCCTACAAACAATGGCTGGAAATCGATCTACAATCTGGTGCCGTTTATATTAGCAGTGAACCACCGAAACAACCGGGAGAAAACTCTTCAGAGACTATTTCCCTGGCAGTTGTTTTGCTCTTCGCCCTGCTTGGCGGCGTCATCCTCAACCTGATGCCCTGTGTCTTTCCGGTTTTGTCAATCAAGGTTTTAAGTTTTACCACTACTCATCAAAGCCCTCGCAGCCGACACATACACGGCCTGGTCTACACCGCTGGCGTGGTATTGAGCTTTGTCGCTATCGCAATCCTGATGCTGACACTGCGCGCTGCGGGCGAGAGCATCGGCTGGGGTTTTCAGCTGCAGTCGCCACTATTTGTTATCTTCCTAGTTTATCTGTTCTTTGTTATGGGACTGGGTCTCTCCGGCTATCTTGAGATTGGCAGCAACCTGATGGCTTTGGGTCAGCTATCAAAACACCGGCAAGGACTGATGTCCTCTTTTATGACAGGTGTTCTGGCAACAACCATTGCCAGCCCCTGCACAGCACCTTTTATGGGTCCTGCCCTGGGCTTTGCTATCGCGCAGCCGGCCTATATGGCGATGCTGGTTTTTGCCTGCCTTGGATTGGGTATGGCTCTGCCATTTATTCTGCTGGCATGGATCCCGGGGTTGAGCCAACGCCTTCCAAAGCCGGGGCCGTGGATGAATACTTTTAAACAGTTTCTCGCCTTTCCTCTATATATAACAGCAGCCTGGCTACTCTGGGTCGCCGGCAGACAGACCTCCATGGACGTAGCTGCAGCGGTAATCGTCGGCCTGGTGCTAATGGTTATGGGAATGTGGATTTGGAAATTAAGTGCCAGGTATACCGGAAAACTCGTCGCCATCGCCGTGCTCGGTGCCGCTCTGGCAGCGCCTGTTGCAACCCTCTCTGAAGATGCAGAGCTGTCTGCTTTCGAAACCTACAGCCCACAGCGCCTAGCCGAACTGCGCGCCTCAGGCACACCGGTATTTATTAACCTGACCGCCGATTGGTGCATCACCTGTCTGGTCAATGAGCGTGTTGCACTGGGTTCAGAGAGGCTAGCAGAGCTGATGAGAGAGCGGGGAATCGTCTATCTGAAAGGCGACTGGACAAATAGTGACCCCCAGATCACCACTCTACTCAATTCATACCAGCGCAGTGGAGTGCCGCTCTATCTGGTTTACCCGCGGGGCACTGGTCCGGCAAAAATTTTGCCGCAAATTCTCAGCGAATCGATGGTTGTCAAGGCCCTGAGCGACGCATCCGAGTAAATTAACTGTTTTTATCGACTTTTAGCTGCAAATTAGGCGAATTTGGAAGAATTTTTACAATTTAAGCGTATTTAGAGCGCTTTTTCGTAGAAAAGTCCCTTAAAAAACCTGAACGTCGCATTTCAACAGAGCCACTAATTTTAAAAATACAAAAAAACTGTCTTTATCGTCGACATTTTCGGGAAATGTCGGCGAAAAGAGTATTTTTTTATCTATCCGTAGACAGCTGTTTTATTTTCGGGCAGACTTCCCGCACTAATAGACACCTCGCAGAAGGTAATCGGGAAATACTACCTATGGCATCGATACTGGTAATTCACGGACCCAACCTAAATTTGCTCGGATCACGAGAACCAGACGTTTACGGCGTAGAAACCCTCGAGGACATCAATCAAACTCTCAGCGCTCAGGCTGCCGCAGCCGGTCACAGCCTCTCCGCTGCGCAGAGCAATGCCGAATTTGAGCTTATTCAGCATATCCACGATGCGAAAAAACAAGATGTCGATTTTATTATTATCAACCCCGGCGCTTTCACCCATACCAGTGTTGCCCTTCGTGACGCTCTGCTCGGTGTGGGAATTCCTTTTATTGAGGCGCACCTGTCGAATGTTTTCGCCCGTGAGGCATTTCGTCATCACTCCTATTTTTCAGATATTGCTGAAGGCGTTATTTGCGGCTTCGGCTCGAAAAGTTACCAGCTAGCTCTGCAAGCAGCGCTCAGCAGGCTTGATCATTAATCCCAGAACGAGAGATATTCATGGATATTCGCAAAGTAAAAAAACTAATCGAGTTACTCGAAGAGTCAAACATCAATGAGCTGGAAATCACCGAAGGTGAAGAGTCAGTTCGCATTAGCCGCGGCGCTACTGTTGCCGCAGCCCCTGTCCCTGCCGCAGCGCCAGCAGCCGTTATCGCTGCAGCGCCTGCTGCGCCTGCTCCCGCTGTGGCACCAGCTGCAGCGCCAGCAGCCACCAATGAACTGACTGGCCATGTAGTGCGCTCACCAATGGTGGGAACATTCTATGGTGCACCAGCACCGGGATCTCCAGTATTTGTTGAGCCAGGCAAAGCTGTGAAAGTTGGCGATGTTCTGTGTATTGTCGAAGCAATGAAAATGATGAACCAAATTGAGGCTGACAAGGCCGGTACAATTGGTGCAGTTCTTGTCGAAGACGGTGAGCCTATTGAATACGACCAGCCACTGTTCACCATTGTATAAACCCAGTCAGGAATAAAATCATGCTCGATAAAGTGCTGATCGCAAATCGCGGCGAAATTGCTCTGCGCATTTTGCGCGCTTGCAAAGAACTAGGAATTAAAACTGTTGCGGTTCACTCAAAAGTGGATGCAGATCTCAAACACGTGAAGCTTGCAGATCAATCTATCTGTATCGGACCCAATCCATCTCCGCAGAGCTATCTGAATATACCGGCTATTATCAGCGCCATGGAAGTCACCAACTCCGTAGCTGTACACCCCGGCTATGGCTTTCTCGCAGAGAATGCCGATTTTGCCGAGCAGGTAGAAAACAGTGGCTTTGTGTTTATTGGCCCAACCGCTGACTGTATCCGCACCATGGGCGACAAGGTGGCAGCGATTCAAGCGATGAAAGCCTCCGGGGTACCGACGGTACCAGGTTCCGATGGCCCGCTTAATAACGATCCCGAAACCCTTAAGGCAATGGCCAAGCGTATTGGCTATCCGGTGATTATCAAGGCAGCTGCAGGCGGCGGCGGTCGCGGTATGCGGGTTGTCGAAAACGAAGAGAGCCTGATCACTTCAATTACTATCACCAAAACCGAAGCGGAAGCTGCCTTTGGTGATGGTACTGTGTACATGGAAAAGTTTTTACAAAATCCTCGCCACGTGGAAGTTCAGGTTTTATCTGATGGCCAGGGCAATGCTATCCATCTGGGTGACCGTGACTGCTCACTGCAGCGTCGCCACCAAAAAGTTCTCGAAGAAGCGCCAGCGCCGGGGATCCCCGAAGAGGCACGACAGGCGGTTTTCAAAAGCTGTACCAATGCCTGTATTCAAATCGGTTACCGCGGTGCGGGCACCTTTGAATTTCTCTATGAAGATGGCAACTACTACTTCATCGAAATGAACACCCGTGTTCAGGTTGAGCACCCTGTATCTGAAATGATTACCGGTGTGGACATTGTTAAGGAGCAGCTGTTAATTGCCGGCGGCGAGCCGCTGAGCATCAAACAGGAAGATATTATCTTCCGCGGCCACTCCTTTGAATGTCGAATTAATGCCGAGGATCCGGTCAGCTTCCTGCCCCAGCCCGGCACCATCAAAACTTATCACGCACCAGGCGGCAATGGCGTACGCGTAGACTCGCATATCTACAATGGCTATCGCGTTCCACCAAATTACGACTCGCTGATTGGTAAAATTATCACCTATGGTCACAACCGCGACTCTGCGCTGTCAAGAATGCGTAATGCCTTGGATGAAATGATGATTGATGGCATTAAAACCAATATTGCCCTGCACCAGGATCTGGTTGAAGACGTCGAGTTTAAGAAAGGTGGCGTCAATATTCACTATCTCGAGAAGAAGCTCGGACTGTAACTTACAGTCCGGCTTTTTTAAAAACTCGTCGCCTTATAGCGCATATATTTATGCAATGGCTTCAGCTAATCATCAGTGCGACTCGCGAAACCAGCAGTCGCATTGAAGATGCATTACTCCACTGTGGTGCCGCATCTGTCACTCTCGAAGATGCTGCCGACCAGCCTATCTTTGAACCTGGCGTGGGCGAAACCCCGCTGTGGGACAACTGTCAGATCAAAGCGTTGTTTGATGCCAATACAGATACGGTTGAAATCACTTATCAATTAAAGTCCCAATTGCGATCGCTGGCTCCTCAATTGATCGCCCTGCGCTGGGAACAGCTCGAAGATAAGGACTGGTCCCAAGAGTGGAAGAAATATTTTTCGCCGGTAAAGTGTGGAGAGCGACTGTGGATCTGTCCGAGCTGGATCGAACCACCAGAAGCCAACGCTATCAACCTCAGTCTCGATCCCGGACTTGCCTTTGGTACTGGCAGCCATCCGACCACTCATCTCTGTCTGCGCTGGCTCGACAAGCAGGATCTCAACGGCCAAACCATTATTGATTATGGCTGTGGTTCCGGCATTCTCGGTATTGCCGCTCTGCTGCTCGGCGCGGAGAAAGTTATCGCAGTAGACAATGACCCTCAGGCACTGCTGGCAACGCGCGACAATGCCGAGCGCAATAATATTGCCCAGGAGCGGCTGATCACCTACCTGCCCGAGGAACTGCCCGCACATGTATGCGCTACAACCATGGTTGCCAATATTCTTGCCGCACCATTGATTGAATTAGCTCCTAGATTAACTGCCCATACCGCAGCCGGTGGCCTGCTCTGCCTATCGGGCCTGCTTGAACACCAGATAGATGCCGTAAGCCTTCCCTACGGCAAAGACTTTATCTTTGACCAACCGGCGACAGAATCCGAATGGGCGCAGCTCTCGGCGCGAAAAAAACCTTAATGCAACGACATCTCTCCCGGGCTGTCGCAATATTTTTATGCTGCTAAACTCAAGCAAAGATATTTTGGAATATCCATGTCAGACAAAGTCGACTCTGAAAAAAGCAGTTGGCAGCTAATCACGCGCTGCCCAATCTGCGAGACTGCCTTTCGAGTTACCCCGGAGCAACTAGAGACTGCAAAGGGCATGGTGCGCTGCGGGAACTGTATCGGTGTGTTTAATGCGCCAGAGCATCGGGTTCTCTCGTCAATTGCGCCGCCCAATGAGACGGCAACGCCAGAGCCGCGCCAATCTGGCGAGCAGCAGCTTACAGAAGAACAATTGCCGCGCTTGACCGCGTTAATTCACAATGAGTTCGATGAACAACGGCGCAGCCCCAGGGCACCGAGCAACCTAAAAAGCTTTCTTGTTAAATTTGCGGTTATTGCCCTTGGCGCACTGGTTCTTGCCGGGCAAACTGTTTATTTCTTTAGCGGCGATCTGAGCCGCAATGAAGATTATCGCCAGATACTGATCGATAGCTGTTTCTATCTTGGCTGCAAAATCGATCCCTACAGTGATGTAGACAAACTCTCAATCAATACCTTTATTGTCCAGTCTCACCCAACCAAGCCTGAGGCAGTTGTTGTCGATATGCTGATCGAGAACCAGGCGCAGTTCCGGCAGCCCTTCCCAAAGATTAAGGTGCGCTTTGATGACTTGCAGGGCCAGCTTGTTGCCCAGCGCACTTTTTCGGCGCAGGAATACCTCTCTCGGCACCACCAGCAGAGCACACCAGAACCAAAAAGTATCGCCAGCGGCCGCCAGGCCCACATCAGTTTTACCTTGGTCGACCCAGGTCTGAGCGCGGTTAATTATGTTGTAGAGCTAAGCGATTAATTATTCCAAATTCATACGAATAAAAATTTTGGCTTTTTTCAATTGATCACTTTTTAATCAGCTAACCAAAGGGTATGATTAGCGCCCTTTTATTTCAGGCTTATCTCGAGGCTAATGTGTTCAATATTGGGCCCTACCAGATTCAGCGAAAGACCGTTTTGGCGCCTATGGCTGGCGTTACTGATCTGCCCTTTCGCCAGCTCTGTCGCGAGATGGGTGCGGGCCTAGTTGTCTCTGAAATGGTCGCTGCAGATCCCAGCACCTGGTCGAGTAAAAAGTCGAAACTGCGTATTCAATTTGCCGATGAGCCAGCACCCAGATCGGTGCAAATAGCCGGTTACGACCCGCAGATGATGGCAGAGGCGGCGCGCTTTAATGTTCAGCAAGGCGCTGAAATTATTGATATCAATATGGGCTGCCCGGCCAAGAAAGTCCTGAAAAAAGCTGCCGGCTCTGCACTGCTGCGCCAGCCTGATCTGGTGCGAGATATTCTCCATGCCGTGGTAGACAGTGTCGATGTACCTGTCACCCTGAAAATTCGCACCGGCTGGGATCGTCAAAACCGCAATGCAGTAACCATTGGCAAAATCGCTGAAGATGCCGGCATCGCCGCTCTGGCAATTCATGGCCGCACGCGAGCCTGTCGCTTTGTTAAAGAGGTCGAGTACGACAGTATTGCCGATGTGGTCTCCGCCCTGTCAATCCCGGTGATTGCCAATGGCGATATCACCTCGCCAAAAAAGGCTCTGGCCGTACTCGAGCACACAGGTGCTGCCGCGGTTATGATCGGCCGGGCCGCACAGGGCAATCCGTGGATTTTCCAACAGATCAATCACTTTCTCGACACTGGCGAACAGGCTGCCAAGGCATCTATTGAAGAGTCGGAGCGCGTGATGTGTAGACATCTGCAAGCACTCCATGAGTTCTATGGCGAATACGCCGGTGTGCGCATTGCGCGCAAACATATCGGCTGGTACGTCAATAGCCTGGCTGGCGGCAAAGCTTTTGCCAAGCAGTTTAATACAATCGAAAACCATCTTGAGCAGCAGGATTTCCTGCAGCAATTTTTCCAACAAAACCATATTTACCAGGAACAGGCCGCATGAATTCTGCACCACAAACACCCGGCGACTCTGAAGAAGACCGCATCAACTATCAGCGCCAGTCTCTGAAGCAGAGTGTTACCGAAGCCATGCAGCGTTACTTTTCTGACCTGGACGGACAGGCGACTCACGATCTCTACGATATTGTGATGGCCGAGGTCGAGCCGCCACTGTTGAAAGCGGTTATGGCCTACACCAGACAAAATCAAAGCAGGGCCGCGGAAACTCTCGGCCTCAATCGCGGTACATTGCGAAAAAAATTAAAACAATATGACCTTCTGTAATCTTTCCTCGAGGACTCCATGAGCGAACTGAAAAAAGTTTCACGTGCACTAATAAGCGTTTCTGACAAAACCGGCATTGTTGAATTTGCCCAGGCCCTGACCGAACAGGGTGTGGAAATACTCTCTACCGGGGGCACCTTTCGCCTTCTTACAGAGAACAATATCCCGGCCACTGAAGTATCGGATTACACTGGCTTTCCAGAAATGATGGACGGCCGTGTAAAAACTCTGCACCCGAGAGTTCATGGCGGCATTCTCGGTCGTCGCGGCACTGATGACGGCGTAATGCAGGAACACGGCATCAAGCCAATCGATATGGTTGTGGTAAATCTCTATCCTTTTGCCTCGACAGTTGCAGATCCAAACTGCCCGCTGCCAACTGCGATTGAAAATATTGATATCGGCGGGCCAACCATGGTGCGCTCAGCGGCTAAGAACCATAAGGATGTCGCTATTGTGGTTAATGCCAGTGACTACTCAGCTGTTCTGCAAGAGATGCAGGCCAATCAGGGCCAGCTTAATTACAGCACGCGCTACCAGCTGATGGTTAAAGCCTTTGAGCACACTGCAGCCTATGACGGCATGATTGCCAATTACTTTGGTGCTCGCGATACCGATAATAAGGCTCGCAACTTCTCCGATACTTATAATGTCCAGTATTACAAGACCCAAGAGATGCGCTACGGTGAAAACCCGCATCAGAAAGCGGCATTCTATGTTGAAGCCGACCCTACTGAAGCCAGTGTTGCAACCGCCAAACAGTTACAGGGCAAAGAGCTGTCGTTTAATAATATTGCCGATACTGACGCGGCCCTTGAATGCGTCAAGCAGTTTGATCAGCCAGCCTGTGTCATTGTCAAACACGCCAATCCCTGTGGCGTGGCTGTGGCGACAGATATCAATCTGGCCTACGAACTGGCCTTTGCCACTGATCCAGAATCTGCCTTTGGCGGCATTATTGCCTTTAACCGTGAACTGGACGCAGCAACTGCTGCGGCAATCTGCGAGAAGCAATTTGTTGAAGTGATCATTGCCCCTTCAGTGTCTGATGAAGCTGTCGCCGCGGTTGCCGCGAAAAAGAATGTGCGCCTCCTCGAGTGCGGCAGCTGGGGTTCTGAGCGACCACAGGACTTTGACTACAAGCGTGTTAATGGCGGCCTGCTAATTCAGGATCGCGATAACAGTATGGTGGCTGAAAAAGATCTTAAAGTTGTCAGTGAGCGCGTGCCAAGCGACGACGAAATGGCCGATATGATGTTCGCCTGGAAGGTCGCCAAGATGGTCAAGTCCAATGCCATTATCTACGCCAAGAACAATCGCACTATCGGTGTTGGCGCTGGTCAGATGAGCCGTATTAACTCTGCGCGTATTGCCGGCATTAAAGCTGAGCACGCTGGCCTTGAGGTCAAGGGTGCGGTGATGGCATCAGATGCCTTCTTCCCGTTCCGTGACGGTATCGATAATGCTGCTGAGGCGGGAATTAGCTGTGTCATTCAGCCCGGTGGCTCAATGCGCGACGATGAAGTTATTGCCGCGGCCAATGAGCATGGCATGGCGATGGTGTTTACCGGGATGCGTCACTTTAGGCACTAGACTGAGGTTACAGCCAGATAAAACCAAACCTGCTTAGGAGCTTCTTAAGCAGGTTTTTTTCACCGACCCAGATCAAGCCCAATTAAATCACCTCATTTTTGGTTAGCTGAAATGCGGCTAGGGCTCTCTCCCGCGACTCTTTGATATCGACTATTGGCGCTGGATAATCTACTCCAATCTCAATGCCCGCTGCGGCGAGAATCCCTGGTGGCGCCAACCAGGGTGCGTGAATATACTTGGCTGGCAAATTACCCAGCTCTGGCACAAAGCGGCGAATATAGTCGCCCTGTTTATCGAATTTTTCGCTTTGGGTAATCGGGTTAAAGATTCTAAAGAATGGCGCCGCATCTGCACCACAGCCGGCGACCCACTGCCAGCTGGCACTATTGCTCGCCAGATCTGCATCCACCAGACAGTCCCAAAACCACTGCTCGCCACTGTGCCAGTGAATCAACAGGTTTTTAACCATAAATGAACCGACCACCATGCGCACACGGTTGTGCATATAGCCGGTCTGCCAGAGTTCCCGCATGCCAGCATCGACCAGCGGGTAACCGGTTTTGCCCTGTTGCCAGGCACGAAGATCTACATCGGTATTTTGCGCCCAGGGGAAATGATCAAATCGCGCTTGCAGGTTTTTGCTTGGCAGCTCGGGAAAGTGAAAGAGCAGGTAGTAAGAGAATTCGCGCCAGCCCAGCTCACTTAAAAAAGTATCCAGGTTCGCCTCGTTGTCTATTAATGCCCCCGCGTCCTTTGCCGCATACCAGACTGTATTAACAGAGATCTGACCAAAGTGCAGGTAGGGAGAAAGCCGCGAGACATTCTTTTTGCCGGGGAAATTACGCCCCTCACGGTAGTCCTGAATCCCGTTAAAGACAAACTCATCCAGACGATCTCTAGCGCCCTCTTCACTGATATCCCAGTGCTCACGCATCTTTTTATCCCAGCCTATTTCCGGCAGCAGAGATAAGCCTGCAACACTTAAACCATTTTTCAGCTTGAGCAACTGCATATTAAGCGGCACCGCCAGTGGTTTTCTCGGTGCCGGCTGCTGCAGGCAGCCTCGGCGATAATAGGGAGTAAAAACCTTGTAGGCTGTGCCATCCTTTTTCAAAACCTGCCAGGGCTCCCAGAGCAGTGCACCATTAAAACTCTTTACCTCAAGTCCAGCCTGTTTAAGACTGGATTTAATCAACCCGTCTCGCTCAATACTCTGGGGCTCATAGCAACGGTTCCAGTAGACTCGACTGACATCATTTTCTTGCGCCAGTTGCGAGAGTATTGCCAGAGGCTCGCCCACAAAAACATTGAGTTTGCCGCGCAAACTTGTATTCAATGACTCCAGCGCATGATGAAGCCACCAACGGCTGGCACCACCGAGCGGCCACTGCTGATCAGGGTCATCCTCATAAATAAATACGGGGATAACCGTCCCAGCTTCGCAGGCGGCGACTAGTGCAGGGTTGTCGGTGAGACGAATGTCCTGTCGAAACCAGAGAATGGTTGGCTGTGAGATAGCGCATTCCTTTTATTTTTTTATGCCCTTTTTACGCAGGTTTACAGGCGAGTGGATTGATCGACGATTTAGCATTTGAGCCTATTTGACGTTTTACTCTGGTACAATCTGCGGCTTTAATTTTGATTGTGGATTTATAGTGATGAATGTATTGGTTGTCGGTTCAGGTGGTCGCGAACATGCCCTGGCATGGAAAGCTGCGCAGAGCGCTGATGTTGAGACTGTATTTGTAGCACCCGGTAATGCCGGCACTGCCATAGAGGCAAATCTGCAAAATGTCGCTATTGCAATTGATGACTTCGCAGCATTGGCAGACTTTGCCGAGAGCAATAATGTTGGTCTGACCATTATCGGGCCAGAGCAACCTCTGGTAGATGGCATTGTCGACTTCTTTAACCAGCGCGAGCTGCCAGTATTTGGCCCCTCTAAAGGTGCGGCACAGCTCGAGGGTTCAAAGGCGTTTACCAAAGACTTTTTACTGCGCCACAATATTCCCACTGGCGCCTATCAGAACTTTACTGACATAGACGAGGCTCTGACCTACCTGCATAAAATGGGTGCGCCGATTGTTATCAAGGCCGACGGTTTGGCCGCGGGCAAAGGTGTGATTGTCGCCATGACCATGGAAGAGGCCGAGGCCGCTGTTCGCGATATGCTTGCCGGCAATGCCTTTGGTGAAGCCGGCCATCGGGTTGTTATCGAAGAGTTTCTCGATGGCGAGGAAGCCAGCTTTATCGTTATGGTCGACGGCAAAAATGTACTACCTATGGCGACCAGCCAGGATCACAAGCGGGTTGGCGATGGCGATACCGGTGTTAATACCGGCGGCATGGGGGCATACTCTCCGGCACCTGTGGTTGACCAAACTATTTTCCAGAGAGTGATGGATGACGTTATCAACCCGACTGTTGAAGGTATGGCCGCTGAGGGTAACGATTACACGGGTTTCTTATATGCCGGCCTGATGATTATGGCCGATGGCACGCCCAAGGTTATCGAGTACAACTGTCGCTTTGGCGATCCGGAAACCCAGCCAATCCTGCTGCGCTTAAAGTCGGACTTGGTGGCTCACTGCCTGGCGGCACTGGATGGCAATCTGGATACTGAACAGGCCGATTGGGATTCCCGCGCTGCCGTGGGCATTGTGATGGCGGCCGGCGGCTATCCTGGAAGCTATGCAAAGGGCGAGGTGATTCATGGACTCTGCGTAGAGAATGTCGATGGTGAAAAAGTTTTCCACGCCGGCACCGCTATGCTTGATAACCAGGTGGTGACCAACGGCGGTCGCGTTCTCTGTGCCACGGCACTGGGAAACAGCGTTGCCGAAGCGCAACAGGCCGCATACAAGCTTGCAGCTACGGTTAATTTTAAGGATGTTTACATGCGAACGGATATTGCCTGGCGCGCTATAGAGCGCGAAAAAAATAGCTAGAGGCATCTACCTATGTGGCAGGGTTTTCTTCGCAACGATTATGATTTTCAGGCGTTTGGCGACCAGCACCTTGCCGTAATGTTAGTGTTTTGCCTTTTTGTTGCCGCGACTGTTTGGTCTGTTCGCAATTTGAATCCTGGCCAAAATTTGTTATTGAGCCGCTGTTTTGCGATTTTTATCTTTTTTACAGTGGTAATTTGGACAGCGATAAAAGTCTATTTTGATCGCTTTAATGTACTCGTCGATCTGCCACTGTCCCTGTGCAATCTCTTTGCCGCCCTGGCGCCATTGCTGTTTTGGCGCCCTCATCAACGACGCTTGGAAGTCATGTACTTTCTGGTCACGGTTGGTACTTTTCAGGCGATGCTGACACCGGATCTCTATGTTGGCTATCCGAGTAATGAGTTCTTTAAATACTGGATTGTTCACGGCGGTGTGGTGCTATTAGTTGTGCATAGTATTTTTGCCTTTCAACTCTACCCAAGACTCAAAGGTGTGGTGCTGACCTTCGGCTGGATTAATATCTATTCGGCTATTCTCTATCCGCTAAATATTGCCATTGGCGCCAACTATTTTTATCTGATCAGCAAGCCTGGCAACGCTTCCATACTGGATCTCTTTGGCCCCTGGCCACTGTATATCTTGGTTGCCGAGCTGGTGGCCATGGCGCTATTTACTTTGGCTTACCTGCCATTTTTACTGGTTAAGAAATCTTCCAAGACTGCTGTTGCGTAACTGCTTCCTAAGATAGAGAAATTTCATCTACAATAGCAGTTAGGCAGATTAATTAAACATAGCTTGAGAATCACCATGTCAAGACCGAGACTTTCCGCCATTGATCATTTCCTAGTTCAGGCAGACCAAGCCCTGCGCACGTTGGCAGGAAATGCACCACAACCAAGCCGCCAGTCACCGGCAAGGGAAATTGCTGAGGGTGAATTGTCAGAGCAAGAAAAACGTCATGCCGCAGGCTTGATGCGGGTTAATCATTCCGGGGAAGTCTGTGCTCAGGCGCTGTATCAGGGCCAGGCACTGACCGCAAAGCTGCCTGAAGTTGGTCAGCAAATGGCCGAGGCTGCCGCTGAAGAGATTGATCACCTGGTCTGGTGCGAGGAGCGCATTGAGCAATTGGATGGCAAACCCAGCCTGCTAAATCCAATCTGGTATGCTGCCTCATTTGGTATAGGTGCAACCGCTGGATTGATCAGCGACAAACTCAGTCTTGGATTTGTCGCCGCCACAGAAGACCAGGTGTGCAATCACCTGCAGGAGCATCTGGATAGACTTCCGGCTAGTGACAGTAAAAGCCGTGCCGTTGTTGAGCAGATGCTGATCGATGAGAAGCATCATGCCGAGACCGCGCTGGATGCCGGCGGCTACCCTTTCCCAAGCCCGGTTAAAAAGCTGATGACAGTGATCTCTTCGGCCATGACCGCGAGCAGTTACCGCCTCTAGTTTTTCTCGCCCTGCGGCAACAGCTGACTCCCCGAGCCTTCCATACCAGTAGCCAGATCAACAATAATTTCTGACAACCAGCGATGCATGGGTGAACCCAGAGTTCGCTTGTGCTGGAGCAATACCAGGGGAACCGTGCCCTCGTGTGGCAGGTCTGCCGGGTAGCGCTTGCTCACCACCCGGTGCAGCTCGCGCTCCATCCCTGAACCAAATTTTGCCGCAACCATCAGGCAGTCTGTATCGCAGATAGTCTCGATGGCGGTCATTAATTGGTTGGTTACCATGGCCTTCTTACGCTTGCGTCCCAGCTCTCGTAACGCCCGGTCAAAACGCGCATCGGTTCTGGCGCTTACCCGCTTGGCAATCAGAAGATAGTACTGAACAAAGGGATACTCAAGAATTTCATTGAGTGTTACTCGTGACTTTTGCGCCAGAGGATGGCCCTCGCGCATCCAGATTGTCGGGCTAAAAATGGCCAGATGTCGCTTGGTAATATCGCTGGTAATATCTTTTTCAATGTCGATGGCGAAATCCAGCACACCATCAGCCAACTCCCCTTCAACAGAATCCGTCTCACTGGAAATCGACAGCACTACGCCCGGTGCATATTTATTTAATACTCCGGATAACTTGGAAGCCAATGAAATGGCGATAAATTCTGGAATCGCGATGGTCACCTCACCCACATAGGCGGCGGGATCGAATTCACCCTCGGTGATCATATCGAGGATGTCCTCAAGCATGCTCGGCAAACGCAGCTGTAGATCCCGTGCCTTGGGCGTTGGAACCAGCTTGTTTCCGGTGCGCGTAAACAGCGGATCATCCAACTGCTCTCGCAGTCGCTGGAGGACTCGACTCATCGCCGGCTGAGTAATAAACAGACGCTCTGCAGCTCTTGTCACACTTTTTTCTTCTAAAAGTGCTTGCAGGGAGACCAACAAATTGAGATCAAGACGAGATAATTTCTGTAAATTCATAGACTTAGCCTAGGTCATAACTTCAGAGCATATAAATAATGCTAACAATGCATTTGGATTATGTCATGCCTCTGAGTATATTGTCACGCATAGGGTCGATGACCCACTTAACCCCCACGGAGATAGGACATGACACTCGTTTACGTACTAATCGGATTTGCCGGATTAGCGGGTGCTGCAATTGCGAAAGATGACTTCGCCAACGTTAAAGCACCAAAACTCAGGAACACCGATATTCAGAAAGACGCTAACACCGCTAGCTAGCGTTTTGATACCAAACCCCTCTTAATCCTTGCTATAGGATTTTTTATAGGGGCCCAACCCCTGGGCCCCTTTTTTTTTGCACCAATATCCAACATACATAAGAATCTCAGTCAAACTCTGGCCCCGGTAATTACTGGTATTTTCAGTGGTATTACAAAATTGCATGACCCTGATGCAAACAATGCATTTGATGTATGGGGTGACGATTCTTATTATGCACCCATTGAAAGCTTGATGAGTTTTTCTAAGAGCTGCTGAGAAGTAACTCTTAAACAGTTTACCCCTACCCCTTTCTTTGTGATTCATCCAAGGATTTTATTTAAGGAACCTTCCTCAGGTTCCTTTTTTTTTGCCCGCGATTTAACCGCTGCCTAAGCTTCAACCAATTCGTAGCTGTGGGACATTTTAACGCCCGCCGCTTCCAGCATAATCGATGCGGAACAGTATTTTTCAGCAGACAATTCAACAGCGCGCTTTACCTGGTTCTCCTTAAGCCCGACACCAGTTACCACAAAGCGCAGATGAATCTTGTTAAAAACTGCGGGAACCGCATCCACTCGCTCGGCCTCAATCTCAGCGCGACAATCTGTTACCTGCTGGCGGCTCTTCTTGAGCATGCTCATCACATCAAATGAGGCACAGCCCCCGAGACCCAGCAATAACATTTCCATGGGCCGAATACCCATATTGCGGCCACCCTGACTTTCGGCGCCATCCATCACTGCCGTGTGGCCACTGCCGGACTCGCCAAGAAACATTACGCCATCTACCCACTTAATTGTCGCCTTCATAATTTGCCTCGCTTTCAGGAGCGCAAAGATTACCATAGAGCAGCGCGCAAAATTTACTCGACAAGCGCTTTTTTTTACTACTATTACCTCTAGGAGTCGCGGATAAACACTATATATAGCGGCATTTAGCTAAACTTGTAAATGGAGAAACAAATTGGCGCCTGCACCCCTCACCCCACATATTGACAATGTAGAGGAATTCTTATCCCACTGCCACAGACGCCGTTACCCGGCGAAGAGCACTATCATTTACGCCGGAGATCAGGGAGACACCCTTTACTACATTATCAAGGGTTCGGTTACGGTAATGATTGAAGATGACAGTGACGGTAAGGAAATAATTCTCGCCTATCTAAACCCTGGAGACTTCTTTGGGGAGATGGGTCTTTTTGACCAAGAGCACCGCAGTGCGTGGATTCGCACCAAGACCGAGTGCGAAGTCGGCGAAATCAGCTATACCAAGTTTATCGAACTCAGCCATAAACACCCGGCATTTCTATTTGCGATCAGCAAGCAGGTTGCCCAGCGCCTTCGCGATACCACCCGCAAAGTCAGTGATCTGGCATTCCTCGATGTCACCGGGCGGGTTGCACGCACATTGCTGGATTTATGCAGAGAGCCGGATGCTATGACCCATCCGGATGGTATGCAGATTAAAATCACCCGACAGGAGATTGGACGTATTGTCGGCTGCTCCCGAGAGATGGTTGGCCGCGTCCTCAAGGAGCTTGAGGAGCAGGGGCTGGTCTCTGTAACCGGCAAGACGATGGTTGTGTTTGGTACTCGCTAGGACATCAGCAAATCTAGCTAAACATCTCCGCCAAGCGCTCACCCGGCTCTTCACTGCGCATAAACGCTTCACCCACCAGAAAGGCATTTACATTATGTTGTCGCATTGCGGCAACATCGGCTGGACTGTGAATACCGCTCTCGGTAATGACAATTTTATTGTTGGGAATTTTGCCGAGTAGCTGGTAGGTGTTTTCCAGCGAGACTTCAAAACTGTGCAGATTGCGGTTATTGATACCAACCATTGGATTATCCAGCTTTAGAGCCAGCTCCAGTTCTGCACCATCGTGAACTTCGACAAGGACATCCATACCCATAGATCGGGCAACTTTATGCAACTGGTTCAGCTGCTCTTCGGAGAGCGCCGAGACAATTAACAGAATGCAATCTGCACCCATGGCCCGGGCTTCGTAGATCTGATATTCATCTATAATAAAATCTTTGCGAATCACCGGCAATGTGCTGGCATTGCGGGCCATTTGCAAATATTCGTCTGCACCCTGAAAGAAATCCACATCAGTCAAAACTGATAGGCAGCAGGCGCCGCCCTTTTCATAGCTCTGGGCAATCGCTGCGGGATCGAAGTCCTCGCGGATAACGCCCTTGCTCGGCGAGGCTTTTTTAATCTCGGCAATAACACCAGACTGACCAGCGGCAATTTTCGCGGCTATGGCGGCGGCAAAACCCCGAGGTGCTGATGCGGTTTTAGCTTTTTCGATGAGCTGGGGAATACTTACCTGGGCACTGCGCTCGGCAATCTCTTCATGCTTTCGGGCAAGTATTTTTTTCAATATGGTGGGTGTATCAGAACTCATTTTTTATCTCTTGATATTTATTCGCCGTCTTGCTGAACCTGGGTAAAGGTTGCCAGATCTGTAATTCTCGCTCGTGCCAATCCTGAGCCTATAGCGTCCTGGGCCATGGCGACACCCTCACTCATATCCGCTGCACAACCGGCAACATAGAGTGCGGCACCAGCATTCAGGGCAATAATATCTGCGGCCTTGCCAGCATTTGACCCCGCCTGCTTGCCCAACGCATCGATGATCATTGCCAGTGACTGTTTGGCATCCTCGACATCCAGCCCTTCAAGGCTCTGGCGCTCGACCAAAAAGTCTTCCGGTGCAATTGTGTATTCTGTGACTTCACCATTTTTATATTCGGCGACATAGGTGTCTGTGGCGATACTGATTTCATCCAGTCCATCAGCGGAGTGAACGATCATAATATGCTCTGCACCCAGTCGCCCCAGAACCTCTGCCATTGGCTTGCACAGTGCCTTGTCATAGACACCGATCAGCTGTCGCTTAACGCCAGCGGGGTTGGTCATGGGGCCGAGAATATTAAAAATAGTTCGCAGGCTGAGCTCACGTCGTGGGCCAATCGCATGTTTCATGGCACTGTGATGGGCTGGGGCAAACATAAAGCCGACGCCCAACTCCTGCACACAGAGTGCTACCTGTTCAGGACTCAGGTTTAAATTCACACCGGCAGCTTCGAGGAGATCTGCCGCACCGCTGTTACTGCTGACTGAACGATTACCGTGCTTGGCAACCTGACCGCCAGCCGCTGCGACAACAAATGTCGAGGCGGTGGATACATTAAATAAGTTGGATTCGTCACCACCGGTGCCGACAATATCCACAAGGCCCCGATCCGACAGGTCGTCGCCGGAAACTTTTACCCCGGTTGCCAGTTCGCGCATTACTTCGACGGCCCCGGCAATCTCGTCAATGGTTTCACCCTTCATACGCAGGGCGATTAGAAAACCACCGATCTGGGCATCGCCGGCATTACCGGTCATGATCTGGCGCATTACATCGCGCATTTCAGCCGAGCTCAGGTTTTGACCATTAACAACTGTTTCCAATGCCTGTTTAATATCCATTGTTAAATTCCTGTTCAACCCTTCAGAAAATTATTTAACAGATCATGTCCGTGCTGGGTGAGGATCGATTCGGGATGAAATTGCACCCCTTCAATCGCCAGCTCTTTATGCCGTACGCCCATAATCTCATCAATACCGCCATCCTCGTCCAGGGTCCAGGCAGTGACCTCGAGACAATTGGGCAGGGTTGCCTGGTCGATTACTAGCGAGTGATAACGCGTGGCCTCGAAGGGTTTGCTCAGCCCTTTAAAAACACCGCTGTCACTATGGTACATCATCGATGTTTTGCCATGCATCACCTGTTTGGCACGAACAATATCGCCGCCAAAGGCCTGGCCTATACTCTGATGCCCGAGACAGATACCCAGAATCGGAATGCGTCCGGCGAAGGTTTTAATCACCTCGACGGAAACACCGGCTTCGTTGGGCGTGCAGGGGCCGGGAGAGATAACAATTTTCTCCGGAGCGAGTTTTTCGATCTCGGCAATAGTGATTTCGTCATTGCGATAAACCTGTACATCGGCATCCAATTCGGCAAGGTACTGCACGATGTTGTAGGTGAAGGAGTCGTAGTTATCAATCATTAATATCATTTTGACTCTCCAGCAGATTCTATATTGGACTGTTTTTCAACAGGCCCGCAAACCATTGCCGCCGCGCGCATCACCGCTCGGGCTTTGTTCATTGTTTCTTTCCACTCCAGTTCGGGAATCGAATCTGCCACTACACCGGCACCAGCCTGGACATGCAGCATGCCATCTTTGATCACCGCTGTGCGAATGGCAATGGCGGTATCCATATTGCCATTCCAGCCGATATAGCCAACCGCGCCTCCGTAGATACTGCGCTTGACCGGCTCCAGTTCATCAATAATTTCCATGGCACGAATTTTTGGTGCGCCACTCAATGTGCCTGCGGGCAAGGTAGCTTTGAGTACTTCCAGACTGCCCATGCCATCGACCACCTGGCCGACCACATTGGAAGTAATATGCATAACATGGGAGTAGCGCTCGACAACCATTTTCTCTGTGACCTCGACGCTGCCGGTTTTACTAATACGGCCAACATCATTGCGCCCCAGATCGATCAGCATTAAATGTTCGGCAATCTCTTTTGGATCGGCAAGCATCTCATTTTCCATGGCCTGATCTTGCTCTGCCGTCTCCCCGCGTTTGCGCGTGCCGGCGATAGGACGCACTGTAACCTCACCATCCTCCAGACGCGCCAATACCTCTGGGGATGAGCCGACTATATGAAAGTCACCCATATCGAGAAAATACATATAGGGCGATGGATTGAGGCGGCGCAGCGCGCGGTAGAGGTTAATTGGCGAGGCATCAAAGGGCGCCGACAGCCGCTGTGATGGAACCACCTGCATAACATCGCCGGCCATCACATAGTCTTTGATCTTTTCTACGCTGTGTTTAAATTCCTGCTCGCCGAAGCTGGAGACAAAATCTTTTTCCGAGATTCCATCGCCGCGCAGATTCATGGGCGGCAATTCCGGGATTGGCTGGGCTAATTGCTGTTCCAGTTCATCGAGTCGAGCCTCAGCTTTCTGCAGTGACTCGGGATCTTTGGCGTCGACATGCACCACTAACATAATGGTTCCCGAAAGATTGTCGAAGACCGCAACTTCATCCGAAGCCATCAACATAATATCCGGGGTACCGAGCTCATCTCGCGGTGCACTCTCGGCCAGACGGCGTTCGACAAAGCGCACGGTGTCGTAACCAAAGTAGCCAACCAGGCCGCCGGTAAAGCGCGGCAGATCCGGAAGACTGGGCATACTGAACAGCTGACGGAATTTCTCGACTTCTCCCAGAGGATCGGTGGTGTTGCGATTGACCATGGGTCTGCCGTCGCGAACAATCTCCAGGCGCTGGCCAAAAACCTTGAGCACGGTGGATGTCTGCAGACCAATCAGCGAGTAACGCCCCCACTTCTCACCGCCCTGAACAGACTCGAACATATAGGAGTTGGGGCCCTGAGCAAGCTTTAGATAAACACTTAAGGGAGTTTCAAGATCGGCGAGGACTTTGCGGGTAACCGGGATACGGTTAAAGTCTTGGCGGGCTAAATCAGCAAATATTTCGGGGGTCATAATAGGTGTTCCTGATTCTTTACAGAATGATTTTTTTGACGCTAATACGTCTCGTATGGCACTAGATGCGCCAACGCCACTCGCGACAATTACTGTCAAACTGTTTGGAACTCAAGTATTTCACGACCCAGTCTCCGTCAAGGGATTCACTATTGTAATCAATTGCGCAGATTCAACAAAGCGTCTGGCAAAAGTTGGTTAATAATTTTGACCTTCTCAGACCTGCGCAAGCTCACTGCGCATTTTACTTATAACTTCAGAGTAATCCTCGGCACCATAAATGGCCGATCCAGCAACAAAAGTATCTGCCCCGGCGGCGGCAATCTCACGGATATTCTGCACGGTGACACCGCCATCAATTTCAAGGCGAATATCATGGCCACTACCATCGATTAATGCTCTTGCGTCTGCCAGCTTGTCGAGAGTTGATGGAATAAATTTCTGCCCACCAAAGCCGGGGTTAACCGACATCAGCAACAGCATATCGATCTTATCCAGCACCCAGCGCACAGAGTCCAGGCCGGTGGCCGGATTGAGCACCAGACCAGCTTTGCAGCCGAGATCGCGAATCAATTGCAGAGAGCGATCCACGTGATTGCTGGCTTCCGGGTGGAAGGTGATATAGGTTGCGCCGGCATCGGCAAACATGCGAATAAGATCATCCACTGGCTGCACCATCAGATGGACATCAATGGGCGCGGTGACACCATGATTGCGCAGGGCTTTACAGACCATTGGCCCAATGGTGAGATTTGGCACATAGTGATTGTCCATCACATCAAAGTGGACAACGTCGGCCCCGGCCTCTAGTACTGCGTCGACCTCTTCTCCAAGGCGAGCAAAATTGGCGGACAAAATGGATGGAGCAATCAAAAAATCAGTCATAAAACACCGGCGGTTAATTTAGGCGTAACTATGCGCGACTTCGTTATTAGGTGCAAATAATTTGCCCTTCACTGTTCAACCTAAAAGCTGGGCGCCCCCATTAGCAGCGCTGGTAATCGGCAAATTGGTCGCGAAGATCTTTTTTACTAATTTTACCAGTGGCCGTATGGGGGATTTCGTCGATAAAAACACAGTCTTCCGGTATCCACCACTTGGCTATTTTGCCCTCCAGTGAGGCGAGAATACTTTTCTTGTCAGGACTTACGCCTGCCGCGGGCACAACAATTAACAGCGGCCTTTCGGTCCACTTAGGATCAGGCACTCCAATTACTGCAGCCTCCAGAACATCCGGGTGTGACATGGCGGCATTCTCAACATCGATCGAGCTGATCCATTCACCCCCGGACTTAATAACATCTTTGACTCGATCGGTAATCACCAGATAGCCGTACTCATCAATCGCCGCCATATCGCCAGTATCAAACCAGCCCTGCTCATCCAGATCGGCACCGTCGTCGAGCTTGTAATAACCACTGCAAACCCAGGGGCCTTTGACCTTGAGAACACCGGAGGCTATTCCATCCCAGGGCAGTTCATTGTTGTCAGCGTCGACAATTTTCATCTCGACGCCATAGACCACCCGGCCTGCGCGAATGCGATAGGCATCAATCTCTTCCTGAGGCCGGCCCTGCATCCACGCCATGGGCCTGTTGTAACTTCCCAGCGGACTCATTTCTGTCATGCCCCACCCAGCGTGCATCCACACACCATGTTTTTCCATTTCCTTCATAAGCGACAGCGGACAGGCGGAACCTCCGACCACAACACTTTTTAAGGATTCGACTGTCTCTCCAGAGGTATTGAGGTAATTTACCAGCGCCAGCCAGACTGTTGGCACACCCAGAGAGTAATTAATTTTTTCGCTGTTAATCAGTGCTGTCAGGGTTTTTCCATCGGCCATCTTCGGCCCCGGAAAGACCAGCTTTGCGCCAACCATAGGTGCGTTATATGCCGTACCCCAGGCATTGACATGGAACATTGGTACGATCGGCATAATTACGTCGTCACCGGAGAGATTCATAATGTCCGGCAGCGACCCCATCATTGAGTGCAGCAGTGTGCTGCGGTGGCTGTAGACAACGCCTTTGGGGTTGCCAGTGGTACCCGAGGTGTAGCACATCGAACTGGCAGTATTCTCATCAAATTCCGGCCACTCGAATGTGTCGCTCTGGGAACCAATAAAGGTCTCATAACAGTGGGCATTGCGCAAACTCGTCTCGGGCATATTGGCTTCGTTGGTAAGCACCACAAACCCCTCTACAGTGGTCAGCCTATCCTGAAGTTGCTCGAGCAAGGGTACAAACAGAACATCAGTAAACACCCATTTATCTTCGGCATGATTAATGATGTACTCGATCTGCTCGGGAAATAATCTTGGATTGATAGTGTGGCATATCTGCCCGGAACAGGAGATGCCGTAGTAAAGCTCAAAATGACGGTAGTCATTCCATGCCAGCGTGGCAATTCGATCGCCCATGTCAAAACCAATATTCTGGAGAGCATTGCCGAGTTGTCGAACGCGTCGGAAGGCATCTTTGTAGGTATAGCGATGGCAAGGATTATCCATGGTCACGGAGACAATTTCGCGGGCACCGTGGATACGATCAGCATGCTTCATTATTGTTGTTATAGTTAGCTGGTAGTCCATCATTAAGCCGTGCATATTAATTCCTCACCGTCATTCAAGATTCCAGTGTCTAAGACTATCACTCCGGCAATCTGTGTAAAACAATTTAAAAGTGAACCACAGGTCACAACCGCACTACTTTTGTTGAAAGTAATTTTAGAAGAGAACCCCCTAGTTTTTACTCGATATTTCTTGGAGATGGTTTTCAATTTGCTGAAAATCCGGCAGCTGCAAAAGCTGTCCCTCAGAATCGATGTTGATACTTATACAGGATGCTGTCGCCACACTGTCCTGAATCCTCAAAGCGGCGTCTTCCGCGACTCTCAGGGTGTGGGGAAAACCTTGAGAAATAATCGCATAGTAGGGATGTTTGTGACCTTCGCTGGGATTATTGAGAACCAGTATTCGCGTGCTGCCGGCAAAATCTTTTGCCGGCTGATTGGCTTGCAGAGCGGCAAAGTCGATTAGCGGAATATCCAGATTACGCCAGTTAATCCAACCAAACATCCAGACTGGCGACTGTTTGTCCGGCGTCACTTCCTGATTGAGAATAATCTCTGCCACTGCAGACATGGGTACCAATATGTTGGGGCTGCCCCCATTCGAAGAACCTATATTGACTGAGAGACAGTCTATATCGGCCATTGACTTCTGTTGATCGAGAAAAAACACACTCATTAACTGCAAGCCTCCATTTGATCAATATCTTCATTTATTCTGCTGGCAAGCTCATCCAGACTGCCAATAAAGTCAGTCTCACAGCGCTGGATGACTGCCTGAGGCATGGCCGGTACTGTGCAATCCCCAGGGTCTTGCACCCAGACCTGCCCGGCATACTCCTTAATAGCACAGCAACCCCTGGCACCATCGTCGCCCATTCCGGTGAAAATAATTGCCCCGCTATGCTGGCGATAGAGTTGCGCCAAACGATTGGCCAGCTGATCAATCGAGGGCGCGTAGTGGCCGCGCCAGGGTGAGGCAAAACGCAGTATCCAACCCTCTCGACTAACCCTTGTTTCAAATTGTGGCGATATAACCGTCACTGTGCCGGGACGAATAAAGTGCCCCGTAGACGGCTCGCGAGCTGACCATCCGGTTTGAGTTTCAATCATTCTCAATACAGTCGCTATCTGTTGCCCGGGAATATGCTGGGCGTAGACAAAAGCCAAGTCATCACTGGGTGGCACGCTGGACAAGAATTGCCTGACCGCCTGGAGACCACCAGTGGATGCGCCAAGCAGCCAGATCCTTTTTCCAGTCAAGGGCTGCATGGCCGGCAATCAGCTCTCTACGGTCAATAATTGGTTAAGCGTTTCCAGCAACTGCTCTTCCTGATAAGGCTTACCCATATACTGGTCCACACCCAGCTCCATCGCCCGCTGACGGTGCTTGTCACCGGTTCTCGAGGTGATCATCACAATGGGTATATGTTTCAAATCCTGGCTGGCCCGAACCCGCGCAGCCACCTCAAAACCATCCATTCGAGGCATTTCAATATCCAGTAGAATAATTGCGGGTATCTCTTCCTGCATACTTTTGAGGGCTTGAATACCATCCTTAGCGGTCAGCACCCGGTATCCCTGACGGCGCAGTATCCGACTGGTGACTTTTCTCACTGTTACTGAGTCATCGACGACCAGTACCGTCGTAGTGTGATCAATAGACGTCCTAAGCTGGCTGGGCTGCTTATCCGACTCAAGGGCTGTTTTGCCAGCCTGGTCAATACGCGGCAGATCGACAATGGCAACTCTCGCCAATTCGTTGAGGTCGATAATCACTACCACCTGACCGTCGCTTAATATTGTTGCCCCGCCAAGCCCCGGAACTCCAGAGAACTGTGGCCCCAGCGTTTTAACAACAATTTCCCTAGTGCCAATAATTTCATCCACCTGAACCGCAAAGTGTCGGTTGTCGGAGTGAAATAACACCAGTGCAGCATCTGTATCTAGGTTATCGAGGCGCCGGCTGATCTCCGGATTGAGCAGGGTGCTGAGGTAGCATAGTTCGTACTTATTTCCGGCATAGTTGATCAAACCGCCGTCCTGAACCGCCTTTTGAATGGCGCTCGATGACATAAAGTGAACGCCATCAATGGAGTTAAGTGACAGCGCGTAGCGGTCGCCAGTGACATTGATCATCAGCGCACGGTTAACCGAGAGAGTAAAGGGCAAGACGATGGTGAACTGGGTGCCGCGGCCGGCGGAGGTTTCAATATCTACGCTACCACCACACTGGCGAACTTCATTGTTGACCACATCCATACCCACACCACGCCCGGAGATCTCGCTAACAGCCTCGGATGTTGAAAATCCCGGATGAAAAATAAACTGGGCAATTTCATGTTCTGAGAGTGCAGCGTCTTCACTGATCAGCTGCTTCTCAAGAGCTATTTCGCGAATTCGATCGACATCCAGACCGCGACCATCGTCGGCTAGGTGGATAACAATGTCACCGCCCTGCCGGTAAGTGGTAATTGCGATGCTACCCGTTGCGGGCTTGCCCGCGTCAATACGCTTTTGCTCTGGCTCAATACCGTGATCAACGGCATTGCGAATCATATGCTCTAGAGGCGCTACCATGCGATCCAGTACCGACCTATCCATTTCGCCGTGAATGTTATCCATGCGCAATTCAACTTTTTTGCCTAACTCCAATCCGATCTGTCGCACAATACGCCGCAACCGGGGAACAATTCGCGCAAATGGCACCATGCGGGTTTTCATCAATCCCTCTTGCAAATCGGTGTTAATGCGTGATTGGTGCAACAGTAGTGCTTCAGTGCCAATCAATCTCTCGTAGAGGGTCTCCTTAAGATCGAATAGATCCGATGCGGACTCCATTAGTGAGCCGGTTAGCTGTTGAAGATGGGAGTAGCGATCCATCTCTAGCGGGTCAAAGCTGTCGCCTTCTCCGGAGGCTTCAATTTGCTCGCGACGAAAATCAATCTGCGCTTCGGTCTCTGTGCCTAGGCGCCTTACCTGCTCATGCAGGCGTACGACTGTGGCATCCATTTCGTCGAGAAACTGATTAAACTCACTGATCTGCTCTTCAATTCGGCCGCGGAAAATTATATTTTCACCGGAGAGATTAACCAGTGTATCCAGAACTTCAGCCCCGATACGAACGACTTCCTTGATCTCGCCCTGCACTGAAAATGCCTGCTCCCGAGTCTCTTGAGGCGTCTTTGCCGACGAGCCCCGAGAAATACTGGGCAGCGACTGTAATCGTGGAGATACTGATGGCAGGCTGGCCTCGGCAGGAAACTGCTGTTGTATAGCCTGATTTTCAAGCACTTCCATTTTTTGACTTAGGACGGTCAGATCACCCCCGCTGGCGATCTGCCGAACAATATCATATGCACCGACAAGTTTTTCCTGCTCGGTAACTATTGTCTGAAAGAATTTTTTATTGTGTTTTTTTGTTCCGTCTATCAGCGACTCAATGGCATGGGCTCGCTGACCAAGAGAATTAAAGCCAGCCATGCGCGCACCGCCTTTTAACGTGTGCAGATCGCGCTTTAAACGGTCGGCAAGTTTCACCTGTGAGGGATTCGACTGCCACGCCAGCACCGATTCTTCGATACTACTGACAATGTCGTCAGCCTCTTCCACAAAGACACTGACAATTTCTGGATCTAGATCTGCATCGATCAATGAAGTTAAAGCTGGCTCTGCGGACTGTCGGCCTGAGTGCGAGGGCTGACCTTCTCTAATTTCCGACTCATTTGATGTCTGCACTGAGTCGCTCTCAGCCATACTGGTCGCCTGTTGCTGATCTTCAGTCGAGGACTCTCTAAGCCTTTGTTGTCTTGACCCCTGCTCGTCCACTTTTTGATCTGGCTGCTTTTGCTCTGCAAGCTCCTCTTTTTGGGAAGCTGTCGCCACGGCCTGATCTTTTAGACATTGTTCACGATCACTTTTTTCTCTGTCAGCCAACTGCTCGGCAAGCTGATCTTTTAATACCAACAAGGCATTTTTTTGCGTCTCTTGAATCGCAATTAAATCCTGATCTGCGGCGAGCATATCGAATTGGTTTAGCAGTGTTTCATGGTTGCGCTGCATTAGCTCAATCACCGGCGCTGACGGTGTCTGGCCAATACTTTGCAGCAACTGATAGACCTCGGCCAATATTGTCGAGAGCTCCAGAATGGGCTCAATTTCGACATCCTTTAATTTACTTAAAATCTCATTTAAGTCACTGAGAAACGCATGGAAAACAACGCGCGGCGGCGCCGTATTCTGTTGCAGTTGCGCGTATAACTGCGGGTAGTTTTGCAAGGAAAGCAACCCCTCGGCCATCAGCTTTTTTACCGCAGAAAAATCCTTGACGCTGCCTTCATCATCCCCGCGATTAAAAAGATGGCCGACGGCTTTTTCACGCAGCTCTGCCAGACGCGCGCGAAACATTAACAGGCCTTCCGAGGTGTCGGCATCGCCGCCGGTCATCCGGGTCAATATGCTGCGGAAGAAAGCTGCGGCATCTTCGACAAGATGAACAATATCTTCATCTAGGCATATTTGATGATGGTGAAGCTCTTTTATAAATTCTTCTAGTGGCGCAACCAGATCGCTGAGCTCGGAAAAGTCGGCCATCTCCGCCGTGCCCTTTAAGGTGTGCAGCGCGCGCTGCACCGACAATGGTGGTGCTTTGTACAACGGCGCCATACTGCGTGTAGCGGCGACAAAGTTGTCGATTGTCTTTAGGTGACTTTGGGCCTCATTGACAAAGATTTCCAGCAGTATGGCCTCATGCTCCTCCTCGTCGGAAGCCCCCTGCTCAAGATTTTCATTCTCCGCCATAGCCTCCGGCGATCCACTAGCAATCTCTTCCGCTGCCGAGGATGTTGCTTCCTCGTGCTCCTGCGCCTCGATGTTGTGCTCTTGCTCAAGAACTGCGAAATTCTCTTCTGCTGTACCCTTACCCTTAGCTAGGCGCACGGCGCTGGCAATTATTTGCTGACTGATTTCGGCATCTGGTGAAGGACGCTTTTCAGCAAAAGCGGAGATTAATAATGGCATATGCCGGATGCTCTGCTCCGCCAACTCAACCATGGCTGTGTTGCAATTGATACGACCGTCGAGTACATGGTTTAGCATATCCTCAATTGCCCATGCCAGCTCGCCGATAGCCTCGGCACCCACCATGCGCCCACTGCCCTTTAGGGTATGGAAGGCGCGGCGAATATCTGTAAGCTGCTCCTTGGATTGAGGCTGCTCTATCCAGGGTGGCAGTAAGACATTCAGGTTCTCTAAAACCTCTTCAGCCTCTTCGATAAATATTTCGATAATCTCATCGTCAATGTCTCCGCTGCCATCACTGGCTAGCAATGCCGGTTCCTGCTGCTCTGCTATTGAGGTTTTGGTCGACTCTATCTGCTCCTCTGCACCTATTGAATCCGTGGTTTTGTCGCCGAACTGAATATCTTGCAGTTCAACCAGTTCTTCGAGGATATCTTGCGACTCAGCATAGAGCTCTTGATCAATCTCTATTTTTGGCTGAGCAGGTCGGTTTTCCAGCAGCGCGATAATACTCTCCTCTGCTGCAACCAAAACATCCTCCTGCTGGCCAACTGTAACTCCATCAAATTGCTCGATGTAGTATTCAACAACAGTAATGGCATCGGCAAAGATGTCGAGCGCCTGCCACTCCACGGTACGTCCCTGATCGATTAACACCTCTTGCACATACTTTAGGCATCCATCGATCACCGCCGCCGCCCTACCTAGGCCGATAATATTTAGCGCGCCCTGCAGCTCTTGAAACATAGTTGGCACTTGCGACAGCAGCTGTAGATCCCACTGAGAATTTATAAACTCAACAACAGCTTCTTTTATTCGCTCAATACCGGTTCGCGACTCGGCCAACAGTGCCTGGGTTGCGCTGTTATATTCAAATTGGTTTTGTTGGCTATCCAAGTCAACAGTGCCGGAGAATCTGTCTGGACTCGCCGCCCAGGCATTCAATGCCAACTCAACTTCAGTGAGGCGCTGCACTGCCTGAATAATATTCTCATCATTAATACCGGAACCATCTGCGATAAAAATCTTACTAAGCTTTTGCTCAATCATACTGATTGCATCACGCAATTTACCCTGACCAACCAAAGCCAGAGAATCTGCCATACCAAGCAATACCGGCAGACTATCGCGGACATCATCCGCAGAGAGTCCCCCCTCCAGAGAAAAACGCTCGAGAGCCGTACGCACATTTGCCAACTCACCCTGGATAGCACTGACCAGTGCACGTACCACCTGGGGGTCATACTGCGGCATAAGTCGTCCACCCTCGAGACTTACCTGTCCTGAGGGGAACGCTTGGCCAAGGCTGTAGTCACTCCAAATCTCCTTAAGCTCTTCGGTGTTGGGTTCGACAGTAGTCAGGTAGTAGAGAAGGTTTTTTAGCAAGCTAATATCTGCTTCACTGCTCTCGCCAGAAAGCGCCTCTTTAGCATGTATTTTCAATTGGCTGTCGAGGGCGCGAAAAAGTTTTTTTAGGGCAATACTAAAATTAATCTCACGAGATGAAACTAGGCCGAGAATGTGTCGCGCAATTCGCCATAAATTTTCACGCCAGCTGCCTCTAGATAACTCCTGCATTCGCTGCAAGACTTTTATCAAATTCACGCAGTTCTTATTTTTCTCTTCGCCCTTAATAAGCTTGATCAATGACAGCTGATAGACCTGGCGCAGACGCTTTACCAGATCAGCTGTTGCTGTTGGATTTACACTAGCTACTGGCTGGGGGGCATTCTCAAAAGAGCCTAGATCAGGAGAAAACAGAACGCCTTCAGAGATCAGTGCTCTCCCCTGAGCGGCACGCAGATCATTGAGCAATATTATCAGCGCCTCAGGGTGATCCTCTCTACTGGAGAGTACTTGCCTCAGGTAAATTGGCAGTTTAATAATCGCCTGAACAAGAATTTCGCAGGCTTCATTAACATTGGAAATCTTCTTCTCGATTATCCCGTGGGCGAGAGCTTCCATTTCCTCGACCAGCAGAATACAGCCTTCGCACTGAAGGATCTTAAAAGAGCCGGCAATCTGATGCAGGTGCCCGAGACAAAAACGTATTTTTGTTTCATCACTGTTATTTTCGGTAAATGCTTCCAACTCGGTAAAAGCTGCCTGCAGGCTGTTTTCGATTTCGCCAACCAGCCACTCAAGACCGGTAAAGGTTTTTACATTTTTTACTTGAAACTTTTTTCTATGGTCTCTATTTTCATGAACACTTTTATCATGAACATTGCTCATCGAGCTTCTCCCTGTTCAACTGTCTCGTCCTTGATATAGGCCTGAATATTACGCTGGTTTACCCGGGTAAATCCGCCTGGCAGCCAGTTACTCAGCTCGCCCAATCCGAGCAAAAGGCATCCCTGATTATCCAGGTGGTTGCTCAGTTGAGCAATAATCTCTCGACGCTTCCAGCGACGAAAGTAAACCAGCATATTCTGACAGTAGATCAAATGCATTTTGCGCCGTACAAGAGGCGATCCATCGGTCAAAATATTGCTCGTTAAAAAACATACCCGACGGCGCAGATCGGCTTTTACACGCCACAGCCCTTTGCCAACCGGATCGAAATATGTGCTATTGATAGTCTTATCCAGCACAGCCATTTTGCTCTCGCGATAGATGCCGCGGCGCGCCTGAATAATCGCCTCACGGCTTATATCAGTACCAATAACTCCATAGCACGGCTTGCGGCCCTCGGCCTTCATCGCCTGCTCAATTGTGATCGCCAGCGAGTAGGCCTCTTCTCCGGTTGAGCATCCCAGACTCCATACCCACAGTGGATCTGTAACTGGCTTAGTATTTACAGTATTCCTAACCCAATTCTGCACATACTCCATCGAGGGCCGGTGACGAAAGAAACTGGTTTCCTTAACCAGCAGACCGTCGATAAGACCGCTCCACTCCTGAGCACCCCTGCCTATATCCATGGCATCGCTCATATACTGATCCATATCTCGGGAATTCAGCTCTTTCATTCTACGTTCAAGCAAAAGTGCCAGCGCCCTCTCGCGATCCGGGGTAATCTGGACGCCAGTGCGCTCTTCGATAGCCGCTTTCCAGACATCGAAATAACCGAAATCGCCATTCTGGCTGATTGACTTCTCCGTACTGTTAGCCACGGCCAAATCCTATGCCTTCGCTTAGCTAGTTTCGTTTGTCGTCGCTGCCCTCGGTCAGCATGGCTTCAATCTCAGCCTCAAATTCCTCAAGCTGCTCTAGTTCTTCTGCCTCATCAACTTCGAGATCCTCGTCGAGATGTTTATCAAACTCATCATCTTGTTCACTGCCAGGCTCGGGCGCTGATTCAGGGCTATCTGCTGACACAAAACTGAGATCGAGAATTTCAGCATTGCTAAGAAAAGGTTCTTTACTGCTCTTAACCACAGCGGGTTGCTCAACTAGCCCATTGTCAGGGGATTCAGCGACGGCAAATAAATCTCCCAGGGATCCATCATCCATCTCGCTGAGTTCGGCCGAGTCGTCAGTTTCGACGGGCTCTTCACCAACATTTTTTTCGGGGAGGATAAAGCCACTGACAGACTCTTTCATCTCCACCGCCATGTCAGCCAACTCACCAATGGAGTTTGCCGTATCATTGGTCCCGGACAGGGTTTGCGAGGTAATTTCCTGGATGACATTCATCGTGTTGGAGATATGCGCGGAGGTAGTAGCCTGGTGTTTTGCCGCTTCGGAAATATCCTGAATCAGCTCTGCAAGATTGGTGGATACAGACTCAATTTCCTCAAGGGCAGTACCTGCACTGTTGGCAAGTTCAGCACCCTTAACAACCTCTGCGGTTGTCTGCTCCATCGAACTAACTGCTTCGTTAGTATCGGTCTGGATGGTTTTTACCAGTCCGGCAATCTGTTTGGTTGCCGTTGCCGAGCGCTCTGCAAGTCGCTGAACCTCATCCGCTACAACCGCGAAACCGCGACCGGCCTCACCGGCCATCGCCGCCTGAATTGCCGCGTTTAGTGCGAGAATATTTGTCTGGTCGGCAATCTCATTAATCAGCGAGACTATGTCGCCAATTTCCTGGGAACTCTCGCCCAGACGTTTAATGCGCTTGGAGGTATCCTGAATCTGCTCGCGAATCGTATCCATGCCGTCGATGGTATTGCGCACTAGCAAGGCGCCATTTTTTGCAATGGACACTGATCGCTCAGCAACAGCGGCGGACTCGGCAGAGTTCGATGATACCTGGTCGATAGTTATCGCCATTTCGTTAATTGCCGCAGAAGCTCCGGCGATTTCCTGGGCCTGATGCTCAGCACTCTCAGCCAACTGCAGGGATATTGCTCTGGTAGCATCCGCAGAGCCTGTCACACTGGCCGATGAGTTGGCGACATTTTCTACCAAGCTTCTCAACTCAGCGATTGCAAAGTTAATTGAGTCGGCAATGGTTCCGGTAAAGTCCTCTGTCACTGTTGCCTCGACGGTCAGGTCACCATCTGCCAGATCGGAGATATCATCGAGCAGGCGCAGTATCGCCTGCTGATTTTTATCTTTGACCTGCTCGGATTCCAACAGGTTACGCCTGGTGGCTCGGAAGTTAATAAACCCCAACATTACCAGCGCGGCAAAAAATCCCGCCGCGGCCATCAGGGTTGTAAAGTTGTTAAAGATGCGCGTACCTGAGGCATTCAGGCCAGCTACTGTGTTGTCCAAGGTATCAAATTTTGTCAACAGTGCCGGCACATCACCGAGAAGGGCTGCCGCCGAATTTCGTGCCACAGAGAGATCATTTGCAGATTCATAGATACGGTCAATATCATTGGCAACCACCTCAAAAGATTCCTGAATTTGATCAATACTGGCAATCGCCTCTGCATCTGTCACCTTGGTAATGCCAAGAATAAAGTTGCCATTTTTCATCGAGTCCAAGGTGTCGCGAAACACATTGGAATCACTTTTAAACTGATCTGCAGCTTCATTGGCATCGCTACTGGCGGAAATTATCTTGTCGATATTGCGGCCAATTCGTTCGACAAGCCACAACTGCTCCTGGGCGATTGCGATCTGGCCCGCAGGTGCCGACTGTGAAATCAGCACATCCACTACTTGGCCGGAGTTGTCCTGTACCAAGGGTAATTTTGCATTGAGCTCACCCGCCACTCTCGAGACAAACAAGATCGTTTCCCGGTTATCAGCCAAGAGCTTCAATTTGTCACTTACCGTATTCCAAGTATCCGCTACAGACTGAATTTGTGATCGAGATATCTCGCCCTGATCGTAGAGGCGCCTGCTTAACCTGCTCCACGCCTGGGTCATCTGGCTGTTGAGGTTGCTCAATGCGTCAAAGGCAGTTTCATTAGCAGCGCTGGCATCATCCGCCAACTGGGTGATTCGCAGCGCATTGACCCGCAGATTTGCAATACTCTGGATGTTGCTCTGATCACTCTTAACCTGGCGACTAACTTCAATGGCGCTATAGGTGCCAACCATTATGCAGGCAATCCCCACAACGATAATCAAAGTACGTAATGGCGATCCTTTCCCGGCATTTTGTTTCATATAATCCTCCAAGTTGATTCTGTTTTGCTGTGCTTAATAAAGCGTTGCGGCACTCATCCCTACACCGAAACACTCAAAAACTGGCCGTCTTCAATCAGTTTTTGGACACAAAAAAGTGGTAACTCTCTATTTTCTTCGCTAAAGCTGCCCTCGACGAAAGGGGCCAGAGGCCCATTGTGTTGCGTCTCTCTATACCCACTAAGCGCCAAAGACTTAATGCCATAAACCGCGTCGACAATCAGGCCGACATAGATCCCA
Organism: Porticoccaceae bacterium; assembly: GCA_038150705.1. GTDB lineage: Bacteria > Pseudomonadota > Gammaproteobacteria > Pseudomonadales > Porticoccaceae > HTCC2207. The sequence continues at coordinate 33,532 of JAYOUA010000002.1, forward strand.
CTCCTGTCCAGTACCAGAACACGCCTCTCCCGAAGCGGGCCAGTCAGCGTCCCACCAAAAAAATCAGCGACATCAATAATCGGCAGAAGTCGTCCACGAACATTGGATAATCCACAAACCCAGGATTTAACTCTCGGCAACTTGATACACTTGGGAACTTCCAGCACTTCGCTCAGTTCATTGAGGGGAATAACGTAGTTCTCGCCAAGCACAGAAAAACCCACCAGCTTGCGAAGCTCAACAATTTGCTTTTGTGCCGGCAAGCCAGCGGACGCCTCGTCGAAACGTCTGGCGGCACTTTTTATCTCCGCGAATATATTCCTAGTCACTCTGCGATCCCTAGTTCAGCACAGCGCTAATAGCCGATACTAACTGCTTCTCGTCTATCGGCTTTACCAGGTAGCCTTTGGCGCCCTGGCGTTCACCCCAAACCTGGTCGGCCTGTTGGTTTTTTGCGGTGACAATAATCACCGGTATATGTTTTGTCTCTTTGCTGCGGCTAAGTTGGCGGGTGGCCTGAAATCCATTCAGACCGGGCATAACGATATCCATCAACACCAAATCCGGCTGCTCGTCTTTTGCCAGATTTACGCCCTGCTCACCGGAGTCAGCAGAGAGAACCGAGAACCCGTTGCGTTCAAGGATATTTGTCAATTTATATGTTTCTGTGGGGGAGTCATCCACAATCAATATTTTCGCCATGATCCAACCTCTAAGTCCTTTTTAGTTTTAAATATATCTGTCCAACACATCGAGGAGCTCTGTACGACCAAATGGTTTTGTCAGATAGTCGTCCGCGCCAACAATGCGCCCCTTGGCCTTGTCGAAAAGGCCATCCTTGCTTGAGAGCATAATCACTGGTGTAGATTTAAAATCGGGATTGTTTTTGATGAGTGCGCAGGTCTGATATCCATCGAGCCGAGGCATCATAATGTCGACGAAAATTATGTCGGGATTGATATCGACGATTTTGGCGAGAGAATCGAAACCGTCTGATGCGGTAGAAACGGCACAGCCCACTTTGGCAAGCAGGGTTTCTGCCGTGCGCCTGATTGTATTACTGTCGTCTATGACGAGCACTTTAAGGCCCTGAACATCCATTTTATCACCACTGTAAAACCACTTAACGCCTTAAGCACCGTCAATGTCACTCAAGATGTGGAATTTTAAACACACTTGTAATATATAATCCACAAGCCTCTAAATTTAATAAGAAAAATGATTTATAGGTCACAGATTTTTTTGTGGCACGTATACCGCTATTGCCACACTTAGTTATAGCGCAAAAACTCAGCACAAGGCCGTCATTTTATGGGCACTACTCTTGGGGTCATTATGGACCCGATTCAACTCATCTCTTTCAAAAAAGACTCCACTCTGGCGATCCTTCTCGCCGCCCAGCGCCAGGGTTTCGAGCTGTTTTACATGCAACAACATGATCTGTTTTTAGAGAATGGTGAACCGCGCGGCAATATAACTCCACTGCGCGTCTTCGATAATCCGCAGCGATGGTTTGAGCTCGGCGAAAGTCGTGTTGTTGCGCTGCAAGAGATGGATGTTTTGCTAATGCGCAAGGATCCGCCCTTTGACAGTGAATTTATCTACACCACGTATATTCTAGAAGCAGCTGAACAGCGAGGCTCGCTAGTGGTGAACAAGCCGCAGAGCCTGCGCGACTGCAATGAGAAAGTATTCGCCACGCAGTTTCCACAGTGCACGCCTGCGCTTTTGGTCAGTCGCGACCAATCGCGCCTAAAACTGTTTTTAGAGGAACATAAAGATGTGGTTTACAAACCGCTGGACGGCATGGGTGGCACCTCTATTTTTCGAGTCAGCGAGGGTGATCAAAATCTCAACGTGATTCTCGAGACGCTGACCAACTATGGTCAGCAGACTATTATGGCGCAGAAGTATCTGCCGCAAATTACTCTGGGGGATAAACGAATTCTGGTTGTTGACGGCGAAGTTGTTCCTTTCTGTCTGGCGCGCATTCCCAGCGGCAGTGACTTTAGAGGTAATCTTGCCGCTGGCGGTCGCGGTGTTGTGCAGCCGCTCAGCAAGCGAGATCAGTGGATCGCCCAACAGGTGGCACCAACATTAAAGAAGCGCGGCCTGGTTTTTGTTGGTCTGGATATTATCGGCGACTATCTAACCGAGATAAATGTCACCAGCCCAACCTGTATCCGTGAAATTGATAATGCCGAAAATACCCGGATTGGCGATCGATTGGTTGACGCTATTCAGGCCCGGCTTGAACAGAGGTAGGGGCAGATAACCCGCGCAGATTAACAGGAACCGTCGTGGAGAATTTAATTGACAGCAGCTGGAATACAACCGAGGAACGCCTGCGCAAGACGTTTTCGGTAGCGTTGGCTCTTCACTTAGCCCTGTTAATTGGCATCAGTTTTTCGCTGCCCTTAGACTCCATGCCAAGTAACTCTATTGAAGTCACTCTGGCCCACTATAAAACTCAGAAGGCATCGGACGAGGCGGATTTTTTAGCCCAGGCCGATCAGCTTGGTAGTGGCAGTCAGGCCCAGTCTATTCAGCCAACAACAGATCAGCTTTCGCCCTTTGAAAGCGACATTCAGGGCCAGATGCCAGTACCACAGCAACAGCGCAGCGCGTCACAGGAGCGAAATATATTGGCCGCCGCGGGCATTCCTCAAAACAACCCCCAGGCTAATCATCAAACCGTTGATCTCCCGCCCCAGGAAGCGCGCATCGCTGATCGGGATATTGGTGCCATTCGCGCCGAGCTTGATCGTCTGCAGCGCGCCTACAGCAAATTGCCGCGGGTGCTGCGAATGACTTCAGCATCGACCAAATCAGCAGAGGAAGCCGCCTATATGCACTATTTTGAAAAACGTGTAGAGCAGGTCGGCAATGTTAACTATCCCGAGGAGGCGCGGGCACGGCATATTTATGGTCACGTACAGTTGATTGTGGCCCTGCTTGCCAACGGCAGTATCAAGCATATTGAAGTCTCCAAAACCTCTGGATCGCGACTCCTGGACCAGGCCGCCGTGCGCTCTGTTCAGCTGGCGTCACCCTACAAGCCATTTCCGCCAGAACTGCGCAATCGCGACGAAATTCATATTATTCGCACCTGGCAATATCAATCCAATAATGTGCTAACCACAAACTAATCCTTTTCAAAGCTTGAGTTTGTCTCGGTAAAACCCCATATTGATAACTATGGAAACTTCTAAACCAAAAAAGATAAACAGCCTCAAAAATCACTTTTTGCTGGCCATGCCAGGTCTTACTGATCCCAATTTTGCCGATTCAGTGATCTATGTTTGCGAGCACAATGCCGATGGCGCCATGGGCCTGATTATCAATCATCAGCTGGATATTCCGGTCAAAGCTATCTTCGATCAGCTGGATGTCGAGTACCAGGATGAATACGCCCGCTCCCTGCTCTTTGATGGCGGCCCGGTTCAGCGCGATCGCGGTTTTATTCTTCATCCCAGCTGTGATCGACAGTGGGAGTCAACCATGGCTATCTCCGATGAGGTGAGCCTGACTGCATCTAAAGATATCCTCTCTGATATTGCCCTGGGCACAGGTCCAAGAGACGCGCTGATTACTCTTGGTTACACTGGCTGGGACAAGGGGCAACTCGAAGAGGAGCTCAGCGACAACAGCTGGCTTACCATCCCCGCCGAAGCCGATATTATCTTTAATACCAACTGTGCTGAGCGGGCCTCAGCGGCAGCCCTGAGCATTGGCTTGGATTTGCGGATGCTGTCCCATGAGGCCGGTCATGCCTGATGCTGGCAAGCCCAGAAATCTACTGGGTTTTGACTATGGCTTAAAACAGATCGGCGTTGCCAGCGGCCAGACACTAACCAGCACTGCCAGTGGTTTGACCATCCTCAAAGCGGTGGACGGCATTCCCGACTGGATAGAGGTGGAAAACCTATTAGATGAGTGGAAGCCCGACCTCGTGGTCGTCGGATTACCACTCAATATGGACGATAGTGAAAGTGTATTATCTACCCGAGCGCGAAAATTCGCCCGCCGCTTGCAGGGGCGCTTTGCTGTTGAGGTTGAGATGGTCGACGAGCGACTGACCAGCCGCGAGGCAAAGATGCTTGGACGCGAACAGGGAACCCAGGACCTGACAAAAATAGATCATCTCGCAGCATCATTGATTTTACAGAGCTGGCTGGATTGCCCGGAAATTGGCACCGCTCCGTAAAAGACCCCCAAAACGTCGCAGTATCATAGTTACAACCAGAACTACCAGCGCAACTTATCCGCCTGATCCTCCTCAATGGTAAGGTCATCTGCCGCTGCATCCAGCTGATTGATATGTGTATCCGATTGCATTTTTATCATTAATCGCAGATCGTTTTTCGAGTCGGCATGGGCTATAGCGTTTTCATAGCTTATCTGGTCTTCGATATAGAGATCATAGAGAGCCTGGTCAAAGGTCTGCATGCCGTGTTCAGTGGAGTTGGTCATAATTTCCTTGAGCTTGTGTACCTCGCCTTTGCGAATGGTATCTGCCACCAGCGGTGTATTCATGATAATTTCAATTGCCGCGCGCCGCCCCTTGCTATCTTTGGTCGGCACTAGTTGCTGGGCGACTATTCCGCGCAGGTTGAGCGACAGGTCCATCCACAACTGATCGTGACGATCTGCCGGGAAAAAATGCGCAATTCGGTCTAGCGCCTGGTTGGCATTGTTGGCGTGCAGGGTGGCCAGTACCAGATGGCCGGTTTCGGCAAAGGTAATCGCGTGCTGCATGGTTTCTGGTGTGCGAATCTCGCCGATCAAAATAACATCCGGCGCCTGGCGTAGAGTGTTCTTAAGCGCGACATCGAAAGACTCGGTATCTACCCCCACTTCCCGCTGGGTAATAATGCACCCCAGATGCTCGTGCACAAATTCAATGGGATCCTCAATAGAGACAATATGACCGCGACTGTTTTTGTTACGGTGGCCAATTAACGCTGCAAGGGATGTCGACTTACCGGTGCCGGTGGCGCCGACAAAAATCACAATACCGCGCTTATTCATCACCAGCTCTTTGAGGATTGGCGGCAACAGCAGCGATTCCGGTGTAGGAATTTCCGTCTCAATGCGCCGCAGCACCATACCAATTTCACCTCGCTGGTAAAAAGCACTGGCGCGGAAACGCCCGCAGGCATCACTGACGAGAGCATAATTGAGTTCTTTGCGATGTTTAAAATCTCGGCACTGGTTATCGTCCATAGTGCTCAACACCAGCGCCTCGCACTCGGCCTGAGAGAGCTTGTTTTTGGTAATTGGCATGACCGCCCCATTGACCTTTAAACAGGGCGGCAGACCCACAGTGACAAATAGGTCTGAGGCTTTTTTTTCAGCCATGTACCTAAGTAGCTTTTCGAGGGTCTGGTCCAACATCGCTTTTCTCCTTAAAAACAGATTTTGCTTGTTAACTAAAAGCTCTCAGGCATCTTGGCTTTTTCCCGAGCCACATCAGGGCTAATAAGACGCTTATCCACCAGGCCCAACATGCACTGATCCAGCGTTTGCATCCCTAGCGCGCCGCCGGTCTGGATCGCTGAATACATCTGAGCAACTTTATCCTCGCGAATCAGATTGCGGATCGCCGGAGTACCGATCATGATTTCGTGGGCAGCGACGCGCCCACCGCCAATTTTCTTTAGCAGAGTCTGAGAAATTACCGCCTGCAGGGACTCAGAGAGCATAGAGCGAATCATCGGCTTTTCACCACCGGGAAAGACATCCACCACCCGGTCAATGGTCTTGGCGGCCGAGGTGGTATGCAAGGTACCAAAAACCAGATGCCCGGTTTCCGCCGCCGTTAGCGCCAGACGAATGGTTTCCAGATCACGCAATTCACCCACCAGAACAACATCCGGATCTTCACGCAGTGCCGAGCGCAACGCCTCGCTAAAGCCATGGGTATCGCGGTGCACTTCACGCTGGTTGATCAGGCACTTTTTACTCTGGTGAACAAACTCGATAGGATCTTCAATTGTCAGTATATGGTCGTAGCGATTTTCATTGACGTAATCGATCATCGCCGCAAGCGTTGTCGATTTGCCCGAACCGGTCGGCCCAGTTACTAGCACAAGTCCGCGGGGCATCAGCGAGAGCTTTTTGAAAATATCACCCATGCCTAATTGCTCAAGGTTGAGCACCTGAGAGGGAATAGTGCGAAATACCGCCGCCGCGCCGCGATTTTGGTTGAACACATTGACACGAAATCGGGCGATACCGGGCACATCGAAAGAGAAGTCAGTTTCCAGAAACTCTTCAAAGTCCCTTCTCTGCTTGTCATTCATTATTTCGTAGATCAAACTGTGAACTTGACGATGTTCCATGGGCGGCAAGTTAATGCGCCGCACGTCGCCATCAATTCTAATAATAGGGGGAAGACCCGCGGAAATGTGTAAATCTGATGCGCCCTCTTTGGCGCTGAAAGCCAATAGTTCCGTTATATCCATGCTCTATCTCGCTTATTCCTTGTCTTCGTGTAAGCCGGCGTGTGAAGCTGCGTAAGACTTCTGATGATCTGATAAGTATATGCCAAAGATTGAAAATAACATTAGCGCCGTTACCCGGCGAATAGAACAGGCTTCACAGGATGCAAATCGCAATCCCGACGAGGTTCTTCTGCTGGCAGTGAGCAAGACTCGCAGCACCGATGATATCCGCTGTGCCATCAATGCTGGTCTGACAAACTTTGGCGAGAACTATGTTCAAGAGGCCGTGGAAAAGATTGCACGTCTGAGCGCAGAGTCAGCAGAGCCCCTGCAATGGCATTTTATTGGGCCGCTGCAAACCAATAAAACCCGCCTTGTGGCGCAAAACTTTAGCTGGGTGCACAGTGTCGATCGCCTGAAAATTGCCCAGCGCCTCAGCGAGCAGCGCCCACAAGAACTCGGCCTTCTGAATATCTGTCTGCAGGTCAATATAGATAATGAGGAGACTAAATCCGGCTTTAGCCCCGACCAGGTTCTCGCCGCTGCAGAGGAAATACTTCAGCTGCCCAATCTGCGTCTGCGTGGATTGATGGCAATTCCCAAGTCACACCAAGCGGTGGAAAAACAGAAAATCACCTTTAACGCCCTGCATAATTTGCGCGATCAAATTAACCAGTCTCTGGACAATTCAGAAAAACTGGATACCCTCTCCATGGGTATGTCCAACGATTTGGAAGCGGCAATTTCACAGGGCGCGACCATGGTACGGGTTGGCACTGATATATTTGGCAAAAGAGACTCTAAGAATTCCCTAAAGGAGAACAACAGGAATGACTAATATCGCATTTATTGGCGGCGGCAATATGGCCTCCTGCATTATCGGCGGCATGCTGGCCAACGGCTTTTCCGCGCAGCAGATTCGCGTTAGCGATCCCGGTGAGCAGGCGCGCGTCAATATTCAGAAGACCCACGGCATTGCCGCAAGCAGCGACAATCACGCCGCTGTCGACGGTGCAGATATAGTTATCCTGGCAGTTAAGCCGCAGGTGATGGGGCCAGTGGTCAGCGATCTGGCATCCTCTCTAAACCCTTCCAGCGCAGTGGTCTCCATTGCTGCCGGTATTCAGATCGCCGATCTGCAGAACTGGCTCGGTGACAGCCAGGCCATTGTTCGCGCCATGCCCAACACCCCGGCAATGGTTCGTACCGGTGCCACTGGATTATTTGCCAACTCGCTGATTGACAGCCAGCAGAAAGAGGCTATTCAGGCCATCTTTAGTGCTGTTGGCATTGCCTGCTGGGTCGAAAGCGAGGCACAGATAGATGCGGTTACCGCAGTCTCCGGCAGTGGTCCGGCCTACTTTTTTCTGGTGATGGAAGTGATGCAGAAAGTTGGCGCAGAGCTTGGGCTATCGGAGCAGACTGCTGAACAGCTGACTATACAAACGGCTCTTGGCGCCGCGCAGATGGCCAGCACGGGAAATCTCAATACCAGCCAGCTGCGCCAACAGGTCACCTCGCCAGGTGGCACCACTCATGCAGCAATCGAAATCTTCAGGGCTGGTGGCATTGAGGAAAGCTTCCGTCATGCTATGCAGGCGGCTCTTAACCGCGCCGAAGAAATGTCCAAAGAGTTTTCCAGCTAGGCGATAGGATTACACTTCATAATCTGATTAAAATAAATTAGTACCTCAAGGAATAATCATGAATGCTTTTGCCGACATCCTTAATCTGGCAATACAAATTTTCAGCTCACTACTGTTGATTCGCCTGCTTTTGCAACTGGTGCAGGCTGATTTCTACAATCCAATTTCCCAGACTATCCTGAAGATTTGCGCGCCTGTGGTTGAACCCCTCGGCAAGCTGTTTCCCACGCTGGGCACGCTTAATAGTGCAGTTCTGGTCGCAGCCATTGCCGTGCAGTGGTCATTTTATTTAATCTTAGGGCTTATCAAAGGCGTGTCTCTGCTGGGCATCCTCGCCTATCTTCCCCTGGCGGCCTTTAATCTGCTGTTTATTTTAATAGAGATCTATTTCTGGGGTATTTTTATAATTGCCATATCCAGCTGGATTGGCACCACCAGCCACCCCTCTGTTCAATTGGTTTCACAGATTGTCGAACCCTACCTGCGCCCCTTCCGCAAATTTATTCCGCCGATGGGAATGATGGATTTTTCACCCATGGTCGCAATTATCAGCCTAATCATAATTCGCAATTCAGTGCTACCAGTGATCGGTGGGTTTGTTAAATCTATGCTCGTATAACCGCAGATACCGGATAAAACATTGACCACACAATTGCATTAAAGCAACCAGCCTCTTAGACTCAGCGACTGGATTCAGGATTGCATTTGCATGTCATCAAATAGCAGAAAAAACTCTGTCGGGATCGTCTCGGCAGAAAAAATTCTTATCGATAAGCCCCTAAAACTGGCCTGCGGCGTCGTCCTGCCCAGCCATGAATTGATGGTTGAGACCTATGGCACCCTGAATGCCGACAACAGCAATGCCATTTTGATCTGCCATGCCCTTAGTGGCAGTCATCACGCAGCTGGCTACTATGAAGGCGACGAAAAACCCGGCTGGTGGGATAACTATATCGGTCCCGGCAAACCCATGGATACCGAACGCTTTTTTATTGTTTCATTAAATAATATTGGTAGCTGTTTTGGCAGTACCGGCCCCACGTCAATCAACCCGCAAACCGGAAAAATCTGGGGAGCCGATTTCCCCGCCCTGCGCGCCCGAGACTGGGTTGAGTCGCAGCGACTGCTCATGGAGCATCTGGGTATCGCATGCTGGGCAGCCGTTATCGGCGGCAGCCTCGGAGGTATGCAGGCTATGCGCTGGGCGCTGGAACATCCAGACAAACTGGCCAACAGCATTGTTATAGCCTCATCGATGAAACTCTCGGCACAGAATATCGCCTTTAACGAGATAGCCCGTCGGGCGATTAAATCTGACGCGGATTTTCACGCCGGCAATTACTTGGAAAACAACGCCCTGCCAAAACACGGTCTGGCCCTGGCGCGGATGATAGGTCATGTTACCTATTTGTCCGATGAACTGATGGGCCAAAAATTTGGTCGCGAACTGCGCTCTGGGACTTTTTCTCAGGGCGAAGCCACGCCAGTCGAATTTCAGGTTGAAAGCTACCTGAACTATCAGGGCGACAAGTTCTCCAGTGGATTTGATGCAAACTCCTATATTTTGATTACCAAGATGCTCGACTACTTTGACCTCTCGCGGGAGTATCAAAACAATCCGGTTGAAGCATTCAGTCATGCAAAATGTAATTTCCTAGTGGTTTCCTTCAGCAGTGACTGGCGCTTTTCACCGCAGCGCTCGAGAGAAATTACCGATGCCCTGATTGGCGCCGGGAAAAATGTCTCCTATGCTGAGATCGAATCTGATCTCGGCCACGACGCCTTTCTGCTGCCCAACCCACGCTACGAGCAAGTGCTAGGCAACTATCTTAGCGGCATTGCCGACCAGCTGGAGGGCAATTGTCAATGACCCAGAACATCCGCTTTATGAGCAGTTGGATAAAAACCAATTCGCGAGTTCTCGATCTTGGTTGCGGCGATGGCAGCCTGCTGGCCGAGCTAAAAAAAGAGCGCAATATCAGTGGCTATGGACTGGAAATAGATCCCCAGTCAATCAATCAATGTATCGCCAAAGGGGTCAATGTTATTGAGCAGGATCTCAATAAAAGCCTGGAAAATTTCCCCGACAACAGCTTTGATACAGTTATTATGACTCAGGCGCTACAAGCCATGCGCTACCCCCATCTGGTGCTCGATGAGATGCTGCGGATTGGCAGCCAGTGTGTAATCACATTCCCCAATTTTGGCCATTGGCGGGCCCGCGCCTACCTGACCCTGCGCGGTCGCATGCCGGTGACCAAGCAGCTGGCTTACCAGTGGTATGACACTCCAAATATTCACTTCTTTACCTATAGTGATTTCGAGGCCCTGTGTCGTGAACGCAATATTAGCGTCCTGCGTAAGCAGTTTATCGGTGAACATTTCCCCGATCGACTACTCAAAAATCTACGGCCAAACCTGTTTGCTGAAACTGCGGTTTATCATCTCAGCAAATAAGCGACCAGTGCTGCCAGCGCAGCATACAGACTAGAGTGCCGCTAAACTTAGGAGGCTCACCCATCAAGAGGCTCACTACGGAGGAACAGACCAATGAGATATTTAATTATGCTGTGCTCACTTGTTCTTAGCCTGACTGCTCAGGCGGATCAGCACAATTACAAAAAACACGGCGAACACAAGATTTTCTTCAGCGCCTTCAACAGCACATTTATCGACCCGGATATTGCTGTTGCCAACAATATTGTTCGCGGCAAAGACAAGGGGCTGGTCAATATAGCGGTGGTCTTAAAAGCCGGCAGCGGCCAAACGGCGATAATCAGCGGCAATGTTTACAACATTTTCCAGATGGGCCAGAAGCTGGAATTTTTTGAAGTGCGCGAACAGGATACAGTTTATTACCTGGCGCCCTTTGAATTTGAAAACGAAGACTTTTTAACTTTTAAAATCTCGGTGCAAACCGATCCGGACAAGCCCGCCTACCAACTAAAATTCCAGAAAAAAATGTATCACGACTAACCGGCTTTTATAGAAAAGCTAAGGATAAAACTTTGGACGTTGTATTAGCCAGCAGCAATGCCGGAAAGATAAAAGAACTACAGGATATGCTGGCGAATCTGGGGGTGGTGATTATTCCCCAACAGGAGCTCTCCATTCCAGATATTGAAGAGACCGGCCTGTGCTTTGTTGAAAATGCCATACTCAAAGCGCGAAATGCCGCCCTGCTTTCCGGAAAACCCTCCATCGCCGATGATTCTGGCCTTGAAGTTGATCTGCTCGATGGTCAACCCGGGATTTACTCCGCGCGCTTTGCCGGCGAAGGCGCCACCGACGGTACGAATAACCAAAAGCTTCTGCAACAACTCGGCGATGCCCCGCTGGAAAAGCGCAGGGCCCGCTACCAGTGTATTATCGTCTATATGCGTCATGCCAATGACCCGACTCCAATAATCTGCCAGGGCAGCTGGGAGGGGCATATTGCCCTCGAGCCCCGCGGAGAAGGCGGCTTCGGTTACGATCCGCTGTTTTATCTGCAGGATCTAGACTGCCACGCCGCCGAGATGAACAAAGCTCACAAAAACCGCATCAGTCACCGGGGCAAAGCAACGGCGCAGTTGCTCGAACAGCTTCGCCAGCGCATCTAGTCCACAATGACTGACAGCTCGTTGCAACTGGATGCCTCGCTGCCACCACTGTCACTCTATGTGCATATTCCCTGGTGTGTGCGCAAATGCCCCTACTGCGATTTTAACTCTCACGCCGCCGGCCCGAAAATTCCCGAACAGGCCTACATACAGCGACTGATTGCCGACTTGCAGCAGGATCATCCCCTGGCCCAGGGGCGCAAACTGCACTCAATATTTTTTGGCGGCGGCACGCCGAGTCTTTTTTCCGCCGCGGGTATTGGCGAGATTGTCTCTGCTGCTGAGAAAATTATCGGCTTTGACGAGGCTATAGAAATCACCCTGGAAGCCAACCCCGGCACCTTTGAGCAGGAAAAATTTTCCGGCTTTCGTCACGCTGGAATCAATCGACTCTCTATTGGCATCCAGAGCTTTAACGACACTCACCTGACGAAACTTGGAAGAATTCACAGTGGCGAGCAGGCTATGGCGGCTATCAACACCGCTCGCCAGGCTGGGTTTGAAAACTTTAATCTCGATTTAATGCATGGCCTGTCCGGCCAGAGCCTTGCCGAGGCAAGAGCCGATATCCAGCAGGCTGTAGATCTGGGTGCCAAGCATATCTCCTGGTACCAGCTGACCATCGAACCCAATACAGAATTTTATTCGCGCCCGCCTCAACTGCCGGAAGATGACATCCTCGCCGATATCCAGCAGATGGGCATGGCCCTACTGGATCAGCATGGCTTTGCCCAGTATGAAGTTTCAGCCTTTGCCCAGCCCGGTCGACGCTCAAAACACAATATTAACTACTGGCAGTTCGGTGACTATCTGGGCATAGGTGCCGGTGCTCATGGCAAGATCACTCTGCAGCAAAAACAGCAAATTATCCGCAGCAGCAAAACCCGTCAGCCCAACCACTATCTAACGCGAGACCTGCAAATGCTTGGTCAGCAAAAACCCATTCCCAAACAAGAGTTGGCGATGGAGTTTATGATGAACGGGCTGCGCCTTCGCGAAGGGGTGCTGACTGATTATTTTTCACTGAGAACCGGCTTGGCATATTCATCGATTGAACAACAGGTAATAAAGCTTCAATCCCAAGGCCTGCTGGAGATGGATAGCCAACAGTTTCGCGCTACCCCCCTAGGCTACCAATTCCTCAACAGTCTGTTGCAGGGGTTTTCCTAAGCTGACTCCCCAGCGATTATTTTGTTAGAATTCAGGCTTTAAATTGCCGTGAAGAAAACCATGTCAGATGCCATCGAAAGCGCCGGCCCGCTCAGCCAACAGGAGACCGCAAGACTATTGCGCCTGGCCACCTATGCGTCAACCTCCGTGGCAATTTTTCTCATCGGTGCCAAGCTGATTGCCTGGAACGCCTCCGACTCAGTTAGCCTGCTCGCGACATTGATCGACTCCATGCTCGATGCTCTGGCATCGATTATTAATCTGGTCGCTGTGCGCCATGCGCTGACGCCTGCGGATAAAGAGCACCGCTTTGGTCATGGCAAAGCAGAGGCTCTCGCCGGCCTAAGCCAGTCACTGTTTATTGCCGGTTCTGCAGGCTTTTTAATAGTTGAAGCGGGGCGCCGCATTATCAACCCAACTCAAATCGAATCAATTGAGCTGGGCATCATCGTGATGGTTGTTTCAATTGTCGCCACACTGCTGTTGCTGGCCTTTCAACAATATGTAATTCGCAAAACCAACTCTACAGCCATCCGTGCAGATGCTCTGCACTACCGCACCGATTTAATGGTCAATAGCAGTGTAATTGTCGCGCTGGTTCTGGCGAGCATCGGCCTGAATGGATTTGATGGTGTATTTGCTGCGGCGATTGGTGTCTATATTCTCTATAGCGCCCGGGAAATAATTGTCACCTCCTACGACCATCTGATGGATCGCGAGCTGCCAGATGAAGACCGGGAAAAAATTAAGGCCCTAGTGCTACAGCATCCAAGCACCAGGGGCCTTCACGATCTGCGCTCTCGTCACTCGGGAACCATGACATTTATTCAACTACATCTGGAATTGGACGACGATTTAAGCCTGCTGGAGGCCCACAAAATTTCTGACGAGGTGGAGGAAAATATCCACAGCGTCTTCCCGGGATCGGAAATTATTATCCATATCGACCCACAGTCTGTGGTCGGCCATGAAGCGGTGGCCGAATTTCACAGCGGTGAAAATAAAGGTTGAAAGTAAGGCGCTTAACCTAACCTGTTTTGCGCAGATTGCGGTGCAAATAGCGTCTTAAAATCCCCAGCAATTTTTCCGGCACATGTTTGCGCTTCCACTCACCAGCGACAAAGCGGTTGGCTTCACTTAAGGTTGGATAGCTGTAAATTGTGCTGAGCATTTTATTCAGCCCCATGCCATTTTTCATGGCGATGACAAATTCACTGATTAGCTCACCCGCCTGAGGGCCGACAATGGTCGCGCCGAGAATACGGTCACTGCCCGGGGCATTGAGCACTTTTACAAACCCCTTGGCATCATTATCTGCAATAGCCCTATCCAAATCCGAGAGGTCGTATTGTGTAACCTCTACCTCAATATTTTTTGCCGCCGCCTCACGCTCGTTGAGACCTACCCGCGCAATCTGGGGATCGGTAAAGATCACCTGAGGAATCACCCGGTAGTCGACGCGGAATTTTTTAAATCTGCCAAGCAAGCCATTAACCACCGCATACCAGGCTTGGTGACTTGCCGCATGGGTTAGCTGATAGGGACCAACAAGGTCACCACAGGCGAGAATATTCGGGTAACAGGTACGCAGATATTCATCGGTGACAACTGTGCCATTGGCATGCAGAGGAATACCCAACTCCTCAAGACCAAAACCGCTGGTATTCGCCGCGCGACCTATAGCCACAAGCACGCGATCAAAAGCTATCTCAAGATCCTCCGCCTTTTCTGAAGTAAGGGAAACCAAACCGCCCTCACCAACAGGAGTAAAGGTTTTCGCGGCATAGCCGGTGTGCACTTGCACACCCTCGGCACTCAGGCTGTCGGCCATAAACTCTGCCACATGACGGTCATCCCTGGGTAGCAATTGCGTCTGCATTTCCACCAGGATTACCTGTGAACCCAAACGCTGGAATGCCTGGGCCAGTTCGCAGCCAATTGCACCGCCACCAACAATCAGCAGTCGTCGGGGCAATGCATTCAACTGCCAGAGGTTTTCAGAGGTAAGCGGATCGACCTGATCCAGTCCGGGAATTGGCGGGACTATGGGTTGGGCACCAGTGGCAAGAATTATTTTTTCAGCACTGATCTGCCGGCCATCAACTTCAACCACCCAGGGAGAGATCAAACGCGCGTGGCCAGAGACACAGTCGACACCGAGGCCGGTATAACGCTCCACAGAATCGTGGGGCTCAATAGTTTTAATCACCTCTTGAACGCGACCCATCACTTTTGGGAAATCCACTTCCGGAGCCGCGACATTAATGCCCAGTTGCGCTGCCTTTCTAATCTCCGCCATTGATTTGGCTGCGCGAATTAATGCCTTGCTCGGCACACAGCCAGTGTTTAGGCAATCCCCACCCATACGCTCTTTTTCAATCAGGGTGACTTTGGCCTTGAGGGTTGCGGCAATATAGGCGCTGACCAGACCACCACTACCAGCACCTATAACGATCAGATTGGTATCGAATTTCACTGGCTTCTTGTAGCCGCGGTAGCGTTTGCGCTGCTCCAGGCTGCGCATAAAGCCACGGGCAATAAACGGGAAGACTGCCAGCAATACAAAGGAAGAAATAACGCCGGGTGTGAGGATTCCGCTGGCGGAAAACTCTTCAATATTGCTTAACGAGGCACCGGCGTTAACATAGACCAGCGTTCCGGCAAGCATTCCCAGCTGACTGACCCAGTAAAAAGTCGCGGTTTTGATCGGGGTTATACCCATCACCAGATTGATCATCCAAAACGGGAAGACAGGGATTAATCGTAAGCCGAACAGGTAGAACCCACCCTGTTCAGTCATGCCCTTGTTTAGGGTGCTGAGGTGGCCGGAAAATTTTCCCTGCACCCAGTCGCGCAGTAGAAACCTTGATACTAAAAAAGCCAGGGTGGCTCCAATTGTACTAGCGAATGAAACCAGCAGTGTTCCCGTCCACAAACCAAACACCATACCGCCAATAATCGTCAGTAGCGCTGCGCCGGGAATAGACAGTGCCGTGGCAACCACATAGACTGAAAAATAGATCGCCGCGGTCAGCAACGGCTGCTGCTGGTAAAAACCTCGAAAGAAGTCTACGGACAGATAGCGCTGGCCATCCAGAGAAAAATAGGCCCACAGGAGGCCACCAATCACCATAAGCAGTGCAATTCTTTTTATCAATTTATTTGTCCCTTCGAAAATATCGCTGTAAGAGAATCAACTGGGCATTAGACCAAAGAATTCTCACTTTAATGTGATCCAACCTTGAGCCTATTTTGTAGTTAGTGTTTAGACAAAAGATCATCTAATTTGCATTGAGACTCTAGTGCAGGGGATGGTAACATGAGTCGATTAAAAGAAACTCTTACAAAACTAAATGCCATGGAGACCAGTTTATGAGCGACGCTATCGTTCACGCCACAGACACAAGCTTTGAAAGCGATGTACTACAGTCAGATATACCTGCTCTGGTAGATTTTTGGGCAGCCTGGTGCGGACCCTGTAAAATGATTGCGCCACTTCTCGATGAGCTGGCCGATGAATATGCCGGCCGTGTCAAAATCTGCAAAGTCGATGTCGACAGCAATCCGGAAACAGCAGCAAAGTTTAATGTTCGCGGCATCCCAACTTTGCTGGTCTTTAAGAACGGCACTGTTGAAGCCACAAAAGTTGGCGCTCTGTCAAAGGCCCAGCTGGTCGAATTTGTCGACAGCCTTCTTTAATTTTTATCGCCGCTTTTTTAAATCGCTAAAAAAGCGGCGCCAGATTTTCTGGCTGCGGTCTTCGGGCCGCAAAAATTTTCTTGCTCTTTGCCTATCGCGCGCTATACTTCCCACAAATCATTAAAGATTTACCCCAAAAAGGCTCCTCCTGTTACACAACTCACTACCTCCTTTATTTGTACTTCCGTTTAATTCCGAGATTGTAAGCAACTGTCGAGCCACCCAAACTAAATTAATAACACCGGCACTGTGCCCAACCTCTTTCCAAAACCTATAGCAACTCAAAAAAAATCCCTCCTATGAATCTATCAGAATTAAAACAAAAACCCATTGGCGAACTGCTTGAAATGACGGAGTCCCTGGGACTCGACAACCTAGCTCGCTCCCGTAAACAAGACATTATCTTTGCTCTGCTGAAAAAACACGCCAAGAGCGGTGAAGATATTTATGGTGACGGGGTTTTAGAAATACTCCCTGATGGCTTTGGATTTTTACGCTCGGCTGGCGCTTCATACCTGGCGGGCCCGGATGATATCTATGTATCACCCAGTCAAATTCGGCGCTTTAACCTGCGCACTGGCGATGGTATCTCCGGCAAGATAAGACCCCCAAAAGATGGCGAGCGCTATTTTGCCATGCTCAAGGTTGATAAGATCAATTACGATGCCCCGGAAAACGCCCGCAACAAAATTCTATTTGAAAACCTGACACCCCTATTCCCCGACGAGCGCCTTGGCCTCGAAGCGGGCAATGGTTCTACCGAAGACCTGACGGGACGAATCATCGACCTGGTTTCACCTATAGGTAAAGGCCAGCGCGGCTTGATTGTTGCGCCGCCTAAAGCCGGTAAAACCATTATGATGCAGAATATTGCCCAATCGATTATTCGCAATAATCCCGAGTGCCATATTATTGTTCTGCTTATCGACGAACGCCCTGAAGAAGTGACCGAAATGCAGCGCACCGTTCGCGGTGAGGTGATCGCCTCGACCTTTGATGAGCCACCAAATCGTCATGTTCAGGTCGCTGAGATGGTTATCGAAAAAGCCAAACGCCTGGTAGAGCACAAAAAAGACGTGGTAATTCTGCTCGACTCGATCACCCGACTGGCCCGTGCCTACAACACCGTTATCCCATCATCCGGTAAAGTACTTACCGGTGGTGTTGACGCCCACGCCCTCGAAAAGCCCAAGCGTTTCTTTGGTGCCGCGCGAAATATCGAAAACGGCGGCAGCCTGACAATTATCGCCACCGCGTTGGTCGATACCGGCTCAAAGATGGACGAAGTGATCTACGAAGAATTTAAAGGCACAGGTAATATGGAACTTCATCTGGACCGCAAGGTTGCGGAAAAGCGTGTCTACCCCGCGATCAATATCCGCCGTTCCGGCACTCGCCGTGAAGATCTGTTAATGGACGAGGCGGAGCTGCAACGCGTATGGATTCTGCGCAAGCTGCTTCACGATATGGAAGACCTTGCCGCTATCGAATTTATGGTTGAGAAGCTCAGAGGCTTCAAGAACAACGCAGAGTTCTTTGGTGCAATGAAGCGCAAATAGTGCGCCAAATAACGTGCATACTGCGTACTATAATCACCGACGCAGTGACCACGGCTAAAGCTCATGAAATATTCTGACCTACGCGACTTTATCGCTTTCCTCGAAAAACGGGGAGAGCTTGTGCGCATCTCACAGGAAGTCGATCCCTATCTGGAAATGACCGAGATCAGCGATCGCACATTGCGCGGCAAAGGTCCAGCACTGCTGTTTGAAAATCCCAAAGGCTTCGACACCCCTGTACTCTGCAACCTCTTCGGCACCCCCGATAGAGTGGCTATGGGTATGGGTCAGGAGAGCGTCAGCGCCCTGCGAGATGTCGGCACACTGCTCGCCTTCCTGAAAGAACCGGAACCGCCCAAAGGCCTTCGCGATCTCTGGGAAAAGCGTCATGACTTTAAACAAGTGTTAAATATGCCTGTTAAACAGATCAAAAAAGCCCCCTGTCAGGAAATTATTGTCGAAGGCGAGGATGTAGATTTGGAAAAACTGCCCATCCAAACCTGCTGGCCCGGCGATGCTGCACCCCTGGTTACCTGGGCACTGGCAATTACCCGCGGACCGGAAAAAGAGCGCCAGAATCTTGGCATCTACCGCATGCAAAAGATCGCCAAAAACAAATTAATTATGCGCTGGCTGGCCCATCGCGGTGGCGCGCTGGACTATCGCGACTGGCAAAAAAAGTACCCCGGCAAACCCTACCCGGTGGCGATTGCCCTGGGAGCCGATCCGGCCACCACACTGGGCGCCGTAACCCCGGTACCTGACACCCTATCTGAATATGCCTTTGCCGGACTTTTACGCGGCGAGAAAACCCAGGTCGCCAAATGTCTTGGCAGTGATCTGCAGGTTCCCGCCACTGCTGAATATATTCTCGAAGGTCATCTGCATCCCGGCGAAGAAGCCGATGAGGGACCCTTTGGTGATCACACTGGTTACTACAATGAAGTTGAGCGCTTCCCGGTCATGACCATAGACCGTATCACTCACCGCAGAGATCCAATCTATCACAGCACCTACACCGGACGACCACCGGATGAGCCCGCGGTGCTCGGCGTAGCTCTGAATGAAGTGTTTGTGCCCATTCTGCAAAAACAGTTTCCGGAAATTGTCGATTTTTATCTGCCACCAGAAGGCTGCTCCTACCGCATGGCGGTGGTCAGCATGAAGAAACAGTATCCCGGCCATGCCAAGCGCGTAATGATGGGTGTCTGGTCATTTCTACGCCAGTTTATGTATACCAAATTTGTCATTGTTACCGACGACGATGTCGATGTACGCAACTGGGAAGATGTGATCTGGGCAATTACCACGCGCATGGATCCCACTCGCGATACAGTGATGATTGATAATACCCCCATCGACTACCTTGATTTTGCTTCACCGGTCTCCGGGTTGGGTTCAAAAATGGGACTCGATGCGACCAATAAATTGCCCGGCGAAACCAATCGCGAATGGGGTGAGCCTATTGTGATGGATGACAAGGTAAAACAGCGGGTCGATCAGCTCTGGGATGAGTTGGGCATTGACCTCAAATAAGTTAGATCTCCTCTCCTGCTTTGCCTTGAACAAAACTGGCAAGCCTTTCAAGTCATACCTATAGTTTAAAAATCTTTAGGCGCAAGACGGTAGCTTTGAAATGGCTGAGGAAATGGCGATATGAAGCGCAAGCACTCAAAAGACGTAGAGGCTCAAATGCTTATTCGCAAACCAGTGTCACAGGTTTTCGAAGCATTCATAAATCCTGAAATTACCATCAAATTTTGGTTCACAAAAAGTAGCGGCCGACTTGAGCCGGGTAAAAAAGTGCGCTGGGATTGGGAAATGTTTGGTGTCGGTGATGATCTTACAGTCATAGGGCTTGTGCACAATCGAAACATATTTATCAAGTGGGATAGTAATGCAACCACTGTTGAGTGGAACTTTGAACCCCTGAAAGATGACATGACACTAGTTAAGATATCCACTCTAGTTTTTTCTAATAATCATGAAGAGACTCTGTCGATGGCAATTGAAGAAAAGGGTGGTTACACCATGGTCTTGGCCGGACTTAAGGCCTGGCTTGAGCACGGCATCGAACTCAACCTGATTGGCGACCAATTCCCAGAGGGCTATCCAGGTTAAGTCACTCTGTTAGCTATCAGTAAACGTTAGACTCAGACAGAACTTTCTAATGACTAGGCAACAAAACTGAACGACATGGCGTCTAGGTAGCATAGCAGCATGACTCTCTTAGGATCCAGCCCCAAATATAATGGCACCTAAGATCCCCACCGCTAGTCCTTTTGAGTTGAAGGCGCCGCCTTACTGCCGGCGAGGATGCCGCCATCAATGTTTATTTCGCTTCCGGTGACATATCCTGACTCGTCGGATGCCAGATAAACTGCTGCATAAGCCACATCAATTGGCTTACCCATTGTGCCTAGGGGAATATCAGCAGATAACGCCTTTATAGCCTTGTCGCGCTGTTGCCCTTCACCGAGCATTGCATCCCATATCGGTGTCAGGATGGCGCCTGGATGCAGGGAGTTACAGCGAATCGGATATGATTTTTGCGCACAGTAAAGGGCAACAGACTTAGTGTGATTACGCAGCGCCGCCTTGCTCGAGGCATAGGCCGCAGCGGTTGGAATACCTACAATACCGGATCTCGAGGAAATATTAATGATGCTTGCAGCAGCTGAGGCTCTCATCAGACGAATAGCGTATTTGCAACCCAGTGCCGCACCATCGATGTTGACACTGTGCACCCTACGCCAGCTGTCCATATCGAGGTTTTCCGGATCATGAGGGCCGCTGGTTTCCGTCAACCCAGTAATGCCTGCATTGTTGACCAGAATATCCAGATGACCGAAGCGCTGTAAAACATCCTCGGACAGGGATTCCCATTCGGATTCTCTAGTGACATCGAGATGATGAAATTCGGCATTGCTACCAATCCGCTGAGCAACACTTTTGCCATCATGATCATTGGTATCAGTGACAATAACCAAAGCACCCTCGGCAGCCATCTGCTCTGCCACAGCCTGACCAATGCCTCTTGCGGCACCGGTCACTAAGGCGATTTTATTTTTTAAGCGCAACACAAATATCCTCTAGCTGAATGTAAAAGAATTTATATCCACCAGAAGCCTCGCCTCTGGTTGATTTCAATAATCTGCTGCTCGATCATTGCCTCGGTTTGCTCGGCGAAGCTGTAATAATCAGGAAATATTGACTGCATTGGCAGGCGTGAAGATAGCGCAAAACTGCCAGACAAAAATTGACTGACATCAAAACCTTTGGCGCCCTAAAATTTGTTTATCTGGCGCTTAATGCTTTTTAGATCGGTTTTTCACGACTGGTAGATTAATCAGGACAACTAACAAAGAAGTTGCTGTTTATAATGCCACAGCAGTAGAAGACAGATTTTCATTTCAACGGCCCAACAAAATTGTTGTGAAGGGAAACGATCTAGTGATTGAGTTTCGACAAGCCTGCTCTGGCGAGCATCATCACCTCAAAGGCTTCCTTGTTGAGCAGGGCTCCAATCCCTGGAACTATCTGCCCCAAGAGGGTATCAATAAAACCTTTTCCCTGATCGCCAAGAGCAAGGGTGAAGCCCTTGTTGCCTGTGACAACGAATCAACTGTTGGCCTGGCCATTATCTTTTACCCCTCTGCCCTGCCGGAAAACTTTCAACAATATGCCCAGTCGGAACCCGCAATTTATGTGGCAGAAGTGGTTGTTCACAATGACTATTGCGGCCGCGGCATTGGCAGTCAGTTACTGAATAAAATTATTGTCAGGGCCAAGAGCCTGGGTGCCACCAGAGTACTTCTCGACCGTCATGAGGAAAATGCTGCATCTGCAGGCATGATGCGCAAGGCGGGTTTTGTGGAGATCTGTACTTTCAGCGATCTGGATCGCCGACAATCTGGCAGTCGAAAAACAACCGTTCTCGGCTTTGATATTGTCTCCTAGCCCTCTTTCATGGCCGCGACAAATTCCCCCAATTTTGTAAAACAATACTTATAATCAGCCAACGGATTATAAATTGCGGGGTATAAATCATGTCCGAATTAAAAACCCACAAGGGCGCCTGTCATTGCGGTGCGATTCAGTTTGAAGTGGATGCACCCAGTCATCTGCATGCCCATGCCTGCAATTGCTCTATCTGCTATAAGAGCGGCGGCGACCAGATGATTGTGCCGGCTTCGCGGTTTCGCTTGGTCTGCGGTAGCGAGTCAATCACCACTTATACCTTTAATACCGGCGGTGCAAAGCATACTTTTTGCAAAGTGTGTGGCATCAAACCCTTCTATACACCACGTTCTAATCCCGATGGTTACAGCGTAAATTTGCGCTGTGTTGAGCGCAGGTTTATCGAATCTCTGAGCGTGGATATTTTCGATGGGCAAAACTGGGAGAAAAACGCCGCGTCGCTAGCGCATCTTTCTCGCGACGACTAGGGTAAGATGATTTGCATTACAGTGGCCAATAATAGACAACAATAATCGGGGTTACAGGTGTGGATAGACGACAGGGGCAGTTTTATCTCTTTAGCCAGCGGCGATTTTTGCCCTTCTTTACAACCCAGTTTTTGGGTGCCCTTAATGACAATTTATTTAAAAATGCCCTGCTGGTTATTATTGTCAGCCGAGGAGTTTCCGAGGCGGCAACCAATACCAACTTCCTGACCAATCTGGCTGCAGGCTTGTTTATCCTGCCCTACTTTCTATTTTCAACCACCGCAGGTCAGTTGGCGGATAAATACGATAAGGCCTGGCTGATCCGGCGCATTAAGTTTGCGGAAATCATAATTATGCTGGTCGGCTACTATGCGCTTTACAGCGGCAATATTGCACTGATGATGTTTATTTTGTTTGCCCTCGGTGTGCAATCCTCGTTTTTCGGCCCAATTAAATACTCCATTATCCCGCAGCACCTCTCTCCAGAGGAGCTAATGGCGGGGAATGCCCAGGTGGGCATGGGAACCTTTGTGTCGATTTTACTTGGCACCCTGCTCGGTGGCTGGCTGGTGACTTTTCCTATGGGCCCTATCTGGGTAGCATCACTAGCGATTGTGGTGTCGCTGGTCGGCTGGTATAGCAGTTGCCGGATCCCCGATGCCCCAGCAGATAAAGGTGAAATCAATATCAGTCTAAACCCGGTTCGCGAGGCCTGGCGCAATCTCGGTTTTGCCCGGGAAAATATGACGGTGTTTTACTGCATTATGGGTATTTCCTGGTTTTGGCTATTTGGTGGCAGTTTTTTAACCCAGGTACCTAATTTTGCGGTAACTGTGCTGAAGGGCCATCCAACCCTGATTTCTGTGCTGCTGGCAGCATTTATTATTGGCGTGGCAATTGGTTCGATTCTCTGCGCCAGGGTCTCTGGCAAGCAGGTAGAGCCGGGACTTATCCCCCTGGGGGCCATAGGTTTGACATTATTTAGTGCGGATATTTTCTTGTCATCAATCGCATTCCAGATGGCCAACCCCTCTGTGATTGCGGTGAAACCGTTGCAGTTTCTGAGTTTGGATGGCGGTATTAGGGTGTTTATTGACCTGATGGCTATAGGACTTTTTGGCGGTATTTTTATTGTTCCTCTGTATGCCATGGTGCAGTCGCGTACACAGAGCAATAAGCGCGCTCGAGTAATAGCCGCCAACAATGTATTCAATGCACTGTTTATGGTTTCTGGTGCTGTTATTGGTATTGTCTGCCTGAGCATGGTGCAGATGAGTATTCCACAGTTCTTTTTGACTATTTCTGCGGCCAATCTATTATTTCTGTTATTACTAATTTGGCGTGTTCCGGAATTTAAACTGCGCTTTCTAGCCTGTATTAGCAATCGTCGCGATGAGTGACACCTCAATTATAAAAATAAGGACTTCATTATGAAGCTGTCATCAAAGATTATTCTCGGCATGGTACTCGGGGTTGTGGTCGGCCTGATTCTCAACGCAATCAATGCTGGCAGTGATTCCGGCCCACTGACTGCCTGGGTGGTGGAATATATCTTTGATGTGGTGGGGCGAATCTTTATTGCTTCGCTAAAACTACTGGTAGTGCCTCTGGTGTTTGTCTCCCTGGTCTGCGGCTCGGCGGCCATGGGTGAAAATATCAAGATGGGACGCATCGCATTTAAAACACTTTCGCTGTATCTGTTAACAACGGCGATCGCGATTACACTGGCGCTGTCTTTTGCCAATATTATCAACCCAGGGGTCGGCATCGATACTGCGGCGGTGGCGTCGTTTAGCGCCCCCATTCCGCCCTCATTTAAAGATGTGTTAATTGGTATTTTCCCGACCAATCCAATCAAGGCGATGTCCGACGGCAATATGCTGCAGATTATTGTCTTTTCGATACTGGTGGGTGTTGCGATCACTCAGGCGGGCAAGGCCGGCCAGGGGATTCTCTCCGTTTTTCGGGATTTCAACGATGTGATTATGCGCATGGTAACCATCCTGATGCATCTAGCACCCTTTGGAGTTTTCTGCCTGCTGGCCAAGCTGTTTACCGAGGAGGGCTTTGCGGCGATCTTTAACCTGGCACTGTACTTTATGACCGTTACTCTGGTGCTGCTTATTCACGCAGCTGCGGTCTATACCAGTATTTTCAGCCTGTTTACTCGCCTCAATCCACTCACGCTATTAAAGAATATTCGCCCGGCTATGTTATTTGCCTTTAGTACCTCGTCGAGCAATGCAACCATGCCGGTGACCATGAATGTAATGGAAAAGCGGGTCGGCGTAGATAACTCTGTAGCTTCGTTCACTGTGCCTCTGGGTGCCACCATCAATATGGATGGCACAGCGATTATGCAGGGTGTGGCAACGGTATTTATTGCCCAGGCCTACGGCCTGGATTTGGGACTAACCGAGTATCTGGCGGTGATTGCCACTGCAACCCTGGCTTCGATAGGCACTGCGGGTGTACCCGGTGTTGGCCTGATTATGCTGTCTATGGTGTTGCAGCAGGTGGGTCTGCCAGTTGAGGGAATTGGCCTAATTATTGGCGTTGATCGCTTGCTGGATATGATGCGCACGGTGGTGAATATCACCGGTGATAGCACTGTGACCTCGGTGGTGGCCAAAAGCGAGGGGATGCTGGATGAGTCGGTCTTTTATGAGGTCTCTGACCGCGACGAGTACGGCAATAAAGAGCCAGGCTAAGCCTCCACAGAACAATGCAAAATTAAAACCCTAAAAGCTTCTAGGCGAATGCCAAGGCGACTTTCGCAGTTTACAAAGTATCTAGTAGTAAGCAGTTGCAGAGGTGGTGAGCACCATCGGCGCACCGACTTCTTCGCGCTTAACTAAGCCGCAGAGTTGCTCGACCAGCTGCAGGGCAAAGTCCAGCGCGGTTCCCGGGCCCTGGCTGGTGATATAGTTGCCATCCACAACAACTCGCGCTTCGCCATCGACTTCCTTTGCCTCAAGGTTTTGCTGAAAGCTTGGGTGGCAGGTTGCATTTTTATCACGCAGCAGACCTTTGCAGCCCAGAACTAGTGCCGGGGCGGCGCAGATCGCGCCGATAAGCTTGCTCTGTTCCGCTTGTTGGCGCAGCAGGCTGTCCAATACAGAATGTTCGGCAAGATGTTCTGAACCTGGTATTCCCCCAGGCACGGCGATTAGGTCATAGGTGTTTTCAGCGCAGTTATGCAACATCTTGTCAGCGACAATATGGATGCCGTTGGAGCCGATAATTTGCATATTTTTTCCTTCATTGGCGCTGGCCACGGTCACCTCTACACCCGCTCTGCGCAATACATCAATAATTGTCACCGCCTCAAGTTCTTCACTACCCTCAGCTATAGGTACAAGTGCAGTTTTAATCATGCTTTTCCCTTTCGATCAGTTACAGATATAAGTTACACTGTGCCGCAAATAAAGCAAACTGTCACGGGATTGGCATGAAAATCTATATTATAAAAAATCACGATAAACGCATCTTGGGCAAAGATCTTGAGTGGTTGGACGGTACAGATGCAACCCTGGTTTTTAATACAGAATACCGTGATGTTGCCCTCAATCAGCTGATAGAACTCAATGCAAAAGACATCAATCTGCGCGCGCAGATTATCGAGTGCCAAGCGGACAAGAAAGGACGTCCAATACTGCTTTTAGAGTCTGCAGCTGCCCCTGCTTCTAATTCTGCCTCTGCCAACAATATCCAAACTGACGCAGCCTGATCGGGAGTACTCGATTGTCTCTTGAAGCCCGCCTTGCCCTGTTGGACGATGCAAATAACTCACCCCTGCTCAGAAAGATTGTCCGCGGTATTGAAAAAGAGAGTCTTCGTGTTGAGGCCAGTGGCCATCTAGCCAAAACCGCCCATCCCAAAGCACTAGGTTCGGCGCTTACTCACCCCTCAATTACCACCGACTATTCTGAGGCTCTACTGGAATTTATCACTGCTCCCTCAGCATCCGTCGATCAGGTGCTCAATGAGCTGGAAGAGATCCATCGCTATACCTACGAAAATATTGGCGATGAGCTACTCTGGGTAAATAGTATGCCCTGCCAGCTCGGTGAAGATAGCAGTATCCCGGTGGGTGAATACGGAACATCCAATATTGGCCGCATGAAAACGGTCTATCGTCTGGGCCTGGGACATCGCTACGGTCGCCTGATGCAGACTATTGCTGGTATCCATTACAATTTTTCTATTCCCGATGAACTCTGGCAGGAACTCCAGGCCGATGAAAATAACAAGCAATCTCTGCAGGATTACAAAACTGAAGGTTACTTCGCGTTAATTCGCAATTTTCGCCGCTATTTCTGGCTGTTACTCTACCTGTTTGGTGCGGCACCAGCTGTGTGCAAGAGTTTTGTACGCAATCGCGAACATGACCTGGTACCGGTCGGTAATGATAGTCACAGCCTGCACAAGCCCTATGCCACCTCGCTGCGAATGGGAAACCTGGGCTACCAGAGCGATGCGCAGAGTTCACTGGTTGTTTGCTACAACGATATTGACCAGTACACCAGAACCCTGAAAGGGGCTCTTGAGACTCCCTATATGCCATATGAACAGCTTGGATTAAAAGATAGCCAGGGAAATTATCAGCAGTTGACGACCAACTTGCTGCAGATTGAAAATGAATTTTACAGCCCTATTCGGCCGAAGCGCACTGCGGCCTCAGGCGAAACACCCCTCGAAGCCTTGAAGAGCTCTGGTGTCGAGTATATCGAGGTGCGCTGTATAGATTTAAATCCCCTAGCGGCCTGTGGTATCGATAGAGAGACTATTCGTTTTCTGGATACTTTCTTGCTGTTCTGCCTGCTTAAGGAGAGCCCTAAAACCAACAATAGCGAGTATTGGCAAATCACCGAAAATCAGCGCCGCACGGTCGCTGATGGCCGTAACCCCGACCTTGAGCTTGTCGATGGTGACAAGCAGCGCAAGCTTGTGGATTGGGGTTTGCAGCTGATCGCGCAAATGCAGCCGGTGGCTGCGCTGCTTGACAGGGCTAACAGTTGCGATGAGTTTCAGGGTAGTCTTTCCAGCATGGCGCAACGTCTGCGCAATAACGCACTGACACCTGCGGCCCTTCTACTCAGTGAAATGCAGCAGCATAACGAGACCTACTACCGTATGGCTATGCGCAAGGCTGTTGAGCACCGCGAGTATTTCCACAGCGAGAAGCTTGCTCCACAGGTGGTTGAAAAATACCAGCAACTGGCGGCAAAATCGCAGCTGGACCAACAGCAAATTGAGGCGTCAGAGACTCTCTCGTTTGACGATTTTCTCACCGCCTATTACCAGCGTGACAACCTGAAAAACTAGAGAAGTCATTGGGAGCTAACCTTGAACTTGCCTGCTAATCGTACAATTAATTTCTTAATGGCCGGTGCCTGCGCCGCGCTTATCACTATTGCGATCCTCTACTTTCAAAATTACCTGGGTCTCGAACCCTGCTACCTGTGCATTACCCAGCGGGTATTTATTATTGCTGTGGGAGTTATTTTTCTTGTTTCAGCACTACATAATCCTCAGATTAAGGGACAGAGAATTTATATGTCCCTGATTGTTGCAACCGCAAGTATTGGCAGTTACTTCTCAATAAAACAGCTGTGGCTGCAAAATCTTCCAGAGAGCAAGGTTCCCGCTTGCGGGCCGCCAGTTGATTATCTGTTTGATGCCTTTTCTGCCTCCGAGGCAATTTCAATGCTGCTGCGCGGTGATGGCAACTGTGCGGAAGTACAGTGGCAACTGCTTGGTCTAAGCATGCCTGGGTGGGTGCTACTGAGCTTTATAGGCTTTGCTGGCGTCGCTGTATTTCAATTATTGCGCCGGCAAGAAGCGGTCTAACTTTGCCCTTCAAGTCTGGCAGGTCAGATTTTTTCTTTGCCTGAGTATTTATTCTTGGCACAAAAAGGAAGTAAACTGTAAAACCTTTAGGGAGTGATGAGGCTAGGAGCATATGTTAGAAGATCTACAAGCATTAAAATCACACTGGGGCGGCGTCAGTGATATCGTCGACCGCTGGTTAGACGAACGCCGCGAATTACTGGTTAAGTACTGTGATTTGATTGAAATCCACGATTTCGACAGTGCTAATAAAGGCCACGGCGAAAAACTTAAAGAC
This sequence comes from Porticoccaceae bacterium, assembly GCA_038150705.1. Classification (GTDB taxonomy): domain Bacteria; phylum Pseudomonadota; class Gammaproteobacteria; order Pseudomonadales; family Porticoccaceae; genus HTCC2207. The sequence continues at coordinate 62,232 of JAYOUA010000002.1, forward strand.
TTTTGCGAGGTGATGGTCGATTACGTGTCGGTTGGACATTTCGAGGTCTATGAGGAACTAGTCAAGGAGGCCCAGGCCTTTAGTGATAAAGACGGCCTTAGGGTTGGCGCCAATTTGATGGGCAAAATTCAGCCCTCAACCGAAGCTGTTCTCGATTTTAACGATAAATACCTTGAGACTGATGATCTCGACAGTCTATCTGTCGATCTTTCAGCTGTCGGCCAAGCACTGGAACTGCGATTTGAGTGTGAAGACAAGATGATTGAGGTTCTGCATAACGCTCATCTCTATCAGCTTGAACACTCTACGCAGTCCGCCTAAGGGTGACAACGTTACAGCAGGCAGATACAAAAAAGCCCCGACTAGTCGGGGCTTTTTTATTGCTGGTAAGTGCCACTTCTCTACTGACCTTCAGTATCGGCGTTAGCTTTTAACAGTTCCACTTCAAAGATCAGTGTCTGGTTGGGTCCAATTGGGCCAGTTCCACCGGGACCATAGGCCAGATCGGCAGGAATATAAAGTTCCCACTTTGAACCCTCTGACATTAGCTGCAGAGCTTCTGTCCAGCCAGCAATAACCTGAGTCACTCCAAATTGCGCTGGAACGCCGCGCTTGATTGAGCTGTCAAATTCTGTCCCGTCGAGCAGACGACCGGCATAGTGAACTTCGACAACACTCTCAGCAGAGGGGACAGCGCCGTCGCCCGCCGTAATAATCTTGTACTGCAGCCCACTCTCGGTTGTTACTATGCCCTCTTTAGCAGCATTGGCAGCGAGGAATTCTGAGCCCTCCTTGAGGTTAGCTTCTGCGGCCACAGCCATTGATTCAGCGGCCTGCTTTTGCTGCTCTTCCTGCTTGGCGGTCATTTGCGCCTGGAATTCGGTAACAGTCTCGGCGATAACCTCTTCGCTCATCGCTGGCTGGTTGCCAGCCAGGCCATCGGAGAAACCAGCATCATAGGCGGCCTTGTCGAGCTCAATGGCTGCAGTACTGGCGGCATTCTGCATGCCCATCAGGTAGCTAACTCTCTGCTCCAGGGTGCTCAACTCAGCCGTTACTGCAGTTTCTGGGGCTGTATCAGCTGGTTTCTCGCATGCAGCCAGCGCCATAAGCATAGCCACGGGTAAAATTTTAACGATCTTCATACTATTTTCCTTAATAATGGGTGCGGCAGCTTAGCCGCAACTTTTAATAAACTCAATTGAACGGGTAAAAATGATCGTTCGAATTCTAAGCTATTTCACTGCGCGGATCGACTAGTCAATTTTGCTGTATAGTAGATCCCAGACTCCGTGCCCTAGGCGCTCCCCGCGCTTTTCAAATTTGGTTAGGGGCCGGTACTGAGGGCGCTCAGAATATTGCTGCTCGCCAACACAATTTTTGTAGCCCGGTGCCTCCTCCAACACCTCGAGCATCTGCTCGGCATAATGCTCCCAATCTGTCGCCATATGAAACGTGCCGTGGAACTCAAGCTTCTGGCGAATCAGCTGAACAAATTCCGGCTGCACGATGCGCCGCTTGTTGTGCTTCTTTTTATGCCAGGGATCGGGAAAATAAAGTTGCAGACGATGAATGCTGTTTGCCGGGATACATTCGTTGAGCACATCATTGGCATCGGCGAGATAAACGCGTAAGTTTGGCAATTCCGCAAGTCTTGCATTGTTAATCAGCCTGCCTACACCCGGCGGGTGAACCTCTATTCCTATAAAGTCTTTATCTGGCTCGGCACTGACCATCTCCAGTAGTGAATCTCCCATGCCAAAGCCAATTTCGACCACCAGCGGCGCCACTCTGCCAAAAATTTTCTCAGCATCAATTGTGCCATCATCCAGTTTTAAGCCATAAAAAGGCCAACTGGTCTCAAAGGCATTGCGCTGACCTTCAGTCATTCGTCCGGCACGTACAACATAGCTGCGGATAGATTTTTTACGGTACTCGGGTTTAATTTCCATTATTTTTTAGACTTTTTACAGTGATCAATAGCAGCCAGCCGCCGATAAATGCGCAGCCGCCAAGGGGGGTCAACATGCCAAATGCACTAATGCCGGTTAGGGCAAGGGCGTATAGGGATCCAGAAAAGAGAATTATACCCAGCAGAAAGCAACGAGCGACCCATTGCAGCCGGCGCTCGCTGAGTGGCAGGTTGAGGAGCGCCAGTAGTGCCAGGGTGTGAAAAAAGTGGTACTGAACTGCTGTATGGTAGGTCTGCATCAGGAGCGGTGTCAGCTGAGACTTTAGACCATGGGCGCCAAAAGCTCCCAGTGCCACAGCCAGCGCACCGCAAACTGCGGTTATTTTTATCCAGAGCGGTTTATTCATAGCAATAAAAAAGCCGCTTGGAGCGGCTTTTGATCTCTCTTAATCAGTATGTCTCGCAGTTTCTTTAAGCTTCCATTAACCCGCGCATTTTTTTCATAGCATTCTTTTCCAGCTGACGGATTCGCTCAGCGGATACACCATATTCAGCGGCCAGTTCATGCAGTGTCGCCTTCTGGTCATTTAACCAGCGGCGGCTGAGAATATCACGACTGCGGTCATCGAGGTTGTTTACCGCCTCCGCCAGACGGGCATTGCTATCGCCTTCCCAGTCATCATTTTCAGCGAGTTCTGCCGGATCGGCGCTCTTGTCCTCAAGGTAATAGACCGGTGCGTAGGCGTTGTCGTCATCATCATCGCTCGGTGCGTCAAAGGCCGAATCACGCGCTGTTAGGCGCATCTCCATATCCATCACATCTTTGACCTGAACCCCGAGATCCTCAGCGACTGCCTGTGCCTCGTCAGCTGTCAGCCACTGAAGTTGTTTCTTGGCACTGCGCAGATTGAAAAACAATTTGCGCTGCGCCTTGGTGGTAGCAATTTTGACAATGCGCCAATTGCGCAGAATAAACTCATGGATTTCAGCTTTGATCCAGTGCACCGCAAAGGACACCAGACGCACGCCCTTTTCAGGGTTGAAGCGACGAACCGCCTTCATCAAGCCTACATTACCCTCCTGGATAAGATCGGCCAGAGGCAGTCCGTAACCATTGTATGAGCGGGCAATATGCACTACGAAACGCAGGTGAGCCATAACCATGCGACGCGCTGCGTCGAGGTCTTCCTCATAGTAGAGGGCTTCACCCAGAGCGCGCTCCTCATCGATGGTTAGCATAGGCACAGTTGCGGTACCCTGAATGTACGCATTCAAGTTGCCGCCGGGTGCCATCCACTCCATTGTTTGAAGGGCTTTGCTCATATACCACTCTTTTCCAAAATTGGCCTGCGATTCTACCATTAATTAATCAGCAGTTCATAGTCCTGAGAAGTACTCTCTGAGGGGCTGACTCACTGCTCTACAGCTTGGTTTAGTCACCAATTTACGGCTCTGCACTGAGTTTGTATCACCTGTTAGATAGTCAGAGTATAGGCCAATTTAACGTGGTTTGATGTCCCGCATATGCTGGCTGACAGAAATCCACGCGCCGATCAGGCCAACAGTCCCGCCAATGCCCAGCAGCGCAACAAATTCCGGCAGGCCAAGGCCTCTCAGTCTGAACTGACTTTGGTAGAGACTTGCCAACTTATTTACCGATGGTTCCAGCCACAAGCCCAGACCAAACAACATCAAGGCGGCAATCAAGGCGCCAAAAAAGCCAAATAGCAGGCCGCTATAAAGAAATGGCCTACGTACATAGGCATTTGTACCACCAACCAACTTAACAATAACAATTTCGTCCCGGCGACTTTGAATTGCCAGCCGTATGGTGTTTCCAACCACAAGAATTACGCCTATACCAAGCGCCACACCGAGTGCGAGCACTAACTTCCTGCCCATATCCAACAGCGCATCGAGCCTGCGCAGCCACTCCATATCCAGCTGTACATCCTCTACCAGCGTTATTTGGCGAATCTCGGCAACCAGTGTGGCGGTATCGTTTAGCAATAGCGGCTGCACTAGAAAAGCCTCTGGCAGCGGATTTTCATCGAGATATTTCAGCGCCGAACCAAACCCGGACAGCGCCGTAAATTCCTCCAATGCCGATTGCGCAGAAATATAACTGACCGATGCGACACCCGGCAATTTGTTCAACTGTTCACCGAGTTTTTCGATTGCACCCGTTCGAGCGCCTTTTTTAACAAACACTGTCATCTGTGCAGATGATTCAACACCGCCACTTAACTGGCGAATATTTTCCACACTGATATACAGCGCTGTCGGCAGGGTTAGTGCAATAGCGATGACAACAACGGTCAAAAATGACTGCAGCGGCTCGCGTAACATTTTGGCAAAACTGCCCTGCAGCGTGGTGCGGTGGTGGTATTTGTAGCTGCGCCATTTATCCAAAAGACCGACTGAACTGCCCCGTGCGCCACGACGTTGAGAATCGCGGGATTGATTAGTCGATGCCATTGCCCACCCCATCCAGCTCCAGTTCGCCCTGATTGAGGCGCATAATCCGCAGATTCATTTTATTGATCAGGTCTACGTCGTGGGTGGCAATCAGCACAGTGACGCCGACATCCTGAAAACGTTTAAACAGCGCCATGATTTCAGCCGATAGCTGAGGATCCAAGTTACCTGTGGGCTCATCGGCTAAAAGTATTTTCGGTTTATGTACCACCGCCCGGGCGATGCCAACGCGTTGCTGCTCACCTCCAGAGAGCTCGATCGGATTGTTTTTTTCCCTATCTAGCAGACCAACACCATCCAGTGCTGCACGGACCCTGCGGCCGATCTCCGCGGGCGTGTAGCCAGATACCTGCAGCGGCAGAGCAACATTTTCAAAAACCGAGCGATCAAATAGCAGCTGGTGGTTCTGAAACACCACACCAAGCTGGCGTCGATAAAAGGGAATTCTAGACTTCGAGAGGCGATTGAGGTTTTTACCATTTATAAGCAGACTGCCGGCTGTTGGACGCTCGATAAGCATCAATAGTTTCAGCAGGGTACTCTTGCCCGCACCGGAGTGCCCAGTAAGAAAGGCCATTTCTCCGCTGTCCATCTCAAAGCTGACATTGCGCAGCGCCTCGAGACCACCGGGATAGCGTTTACTGAGATTATCAAAACGTATCATAGACTATTAACTTCCCTGACTAGTTTGAGCATCTGTATCCAGCAGCGCTGCAACAAAGTCCTGAGCAACAAATGGCTGCAGGTCGTCCGGCCCTTCACCCACACCAATATAGCGAATAGGAACAGAGTATTTCTCCGCCAGCGCAAAGATAACGCCGCCTTTTGCGGTGCCATCCAGCTTGGTTAGCGCTATACCTGTTACCCCTGCAGCAGCATGAAATTCATTCATCTGCGCCACCGCATTTTGCCCCGTGCCTGCATCGAGCACCAGCAGCACTTCATGGGGTGCGTGCTCATCGAGCTTGCTGGCAACCCTGCGTACTTTTTTTAACTCTTCCATAAGGTTACTTTTATTATGCAGGCGGCCGGCAGTATCGGCGAGAATCACATCGGTATTCTTAGCCCGGGCCGATTCAATAGCATCGAAGATAACCGAGGCGCTATCGGCACCGGTGTGCTGTGCGACAACGGCGACCTGGTTGCGCTCTCCCCAGACCTGTAGCTGTTCAACAGCGGCCGCTCTAAAGGTATCACCAGCGGCCAGCATGACTGATTTTCCCTGCTGTTGAAAACGTCGCGCCAGTTTGCCGATGGTAGTGGTTTTGCCAACACCATTGACGCCGACCACCAGCATGACAAAGGGCCCGCCATCAGCTACCGGCTCCGTAGGCTGCTCGCAACAGGCGAGCTTTTCGAGGAGTATTTCGTGCAGCGCCGCCTGCAGGGCCGCACCATCTTTAAGGGCCGCACGGCTAGAGCGCTCGGTTAGCTCGGCAATAATCTTCGTGGTCGCCTCGATACCCACATCGGCCATCAGCAACAGAGTTTCAAGCTCGTTGAAAACATCCTCATCAATGGTTTTGGCGCCGAGAAACAAATCACCAAGGCCACGACTGGTGCGCGACAGTGCGCGCTGCATTTTGGCTCGCAGGCTTTCTGGCCGAGATACCGGCTGCGCTGTTACCTCAGTCTCTGGCTGCGCCGAATTGTCGCGCTTAAAGCGATCCAGAAAGCTGCGTTTTTTCTTTTCCGAGGGCTGTTTGTCGATTGAATTCGAGTCCATATATGTTCATTTCTAAATTTGATTATATTCTCGTGTATCCTACCATCACAGGCACCTAAAAAGTGCTTTAAAATGACTAAAAAGGAGTCCCTACTTGGCGGGCAAACAGCAAATTCGAATTATTGCCGGCAAATGGCGCAGCCGTCAGATACGATTCCCCGATATTGATGGCCTGCGACCGACCGGCGACCGAATTCGCGAGACCCTGTTTAACTGGCTGGCAGCGGATATTGTCGGCTCGCGCTGTCTAGATCTTTTTAGTGGCTCCGGCGCGCTGTGTTTTGAAGCGCTTTCACGTGGAGCGGCCCACTGCCTCGCTCTCGAGAAACACCCCCAGGCCATCAAATGCCTGACCGAGACCAAGTCACTGCTGGGTGCCGTCGAGCTCAGTGTGGCGCATAAAGATGCACTCGCATATCTACAACAGAAGGCGCAAAAACCCTATGACATCATCTTTATCGATCCGCCATTTGATTTGAATTTAATCAATCAAGCCTGTGCGCTCGTGGAGAGCAACGGCTGGGTTTCCAGCGGCGGGGCTATTTACTGCGAGCTTCCGGCACAGCAAAGTAACTTTGCACCTCCGGCCAATTGGCAGGTGTCCCGCAACAAGCACTCCAGTAGTGTTAACTACATACTTTTCACGCGCATTGAGCCAACGGCTTAATTTGAGTACTATGCGCGAACTCCAATAGAGCGGTACTGTGCATGAAGACTATTGTCTACCCCGGCACTTTTGACCCGATTACAAACGGGCATATAGATTTAATCGAACGCGCTTCGCGATTATTTGACCAAGTAATTGTCGGCATTGCTGCAAACAAACGAAAGGGGCCTCTCTTTGATGTGGATGAGCGTATCCAGCTGGCATCAGATGCGTTGCGCCATATTCCCAACATTAAAGTCCTCGGCTTTGACTATTTGCTGGTTAACTTTGTAAAAGATTGCCAGGCCGATGCGATCATGCGTGGCTTGCGAGCCGTCTCGGATTTTGAATATGAATTCCAGCTGGCAAATATGAACCGCGCACTTTCACCGAATCTAGAGAGCGTTTTCCTGACACCGGCGGAGCGCTTCTCTTATATATCATCGTCTCTGGTACGAGAGATCTCTTCGTTAAAAGGCGATGTTTCGAAATTTGTCCCAGCCAATGTTGTAGAGGCACTAGGCAAAAAATTTAAATAGTCTGCCGACTATTTTGCCCACCCCTAGAGCTTTTGCGCCTAGCGCTGACAGCGCTGGCAAAAAACCGAACTGCGCTGACCCAGCCTTGTTTCACTTAGAGGTTTCTCACAGCTAATGCACGGCTCGCCGCCGCGTCCGTATACCGCCAATGTCTGCTGAAAGTAGCCCGGCTCGCCATTGCCATTTACAAAATCCCGCAAGGTTGTGCCGCCCTGTTCAATCGCGGCATGCAAAACATCTTTTATATGGCCGGCCAGTAATTCATAGCGCTGCAGAGAGACCCTGCCCGCCTGGCGATCCGGCCTTATACCGCTGCGAAATAATGCTTCTGACGCATAGATATTCCCGACACCTACCACAGTCTTGTTGTCCATAATATACGGCTTAACACCTATTTTGCGCTTGCGTGACAGGTCGAAAAGCCGCTGGCCATTAAATTCATCTGTTAGCGGCTCGGGGCCCAGATGATCAAGCTGCTGATGCTTATCGTCAGACCACAGCCAGGCACCAAAGCGTCGCGGATCATGGTAGCGAAGACATTTGCCATTGCTCAGACACATTTCAATATGATCATGCTTGCGGCGCTGAGTATCTCTATCCACAAACCTCAAACTGCCACTCATGCCCAGGTGGATTAACATAGAGCCCCGCTCAAGGTGCATTAGAAGATACTTGGCGCGCCGGCTCAGGGAAAGGAGTCGCTGGCCTCTGGCAATCTCAGAGATATCCTCGGTGACTGGCCAGCGCAAAGAGCCGTTATAAATAATTAACTTCTCTATGACTGCACCGGCCATATATGGCTCGATTCCTCTCAGGGTTGTCTCGACTTCAGGTAGTTCAGGCATAATTTCTCAATGATTTTTTCCCAACCGGGTTGTTTTCTGTCACACTGTACGTCTAAGTATACATGCAGTTTCCTGAGCGTTACTGCATGCAACTGGGCGTGCTGGCATTTCCAATAAAAACAAGTAAAATGCGCGTTTCTATGAAAACTCGGTAGATTGTAAGGTGCACCATCGATGGCGCTAGGAAAACGACGAAAGGAAGAGGAAGAATCAAATATTGATATGACTCCAATGCTGGATGTTGTATTTATCATGCTGATTTTTTTCATTGTAACGGCTTCATTTGTAAACGAATCAGGGCTTGATGTTAATCGTCCACCAACCTCGGATGAGCCGCCACCAGATTCTGAAAATACCAATATTGTGTTTCGTGTTTCTGAGAGTAATGAGCTGACTCTAGAAGGTAGGCGCATTGATGTTCGTGCTGTGCGTGCAAATGTTGAACGTATGCATGCTGAGAAACCGGAAGCTAAGGTTATCGTCAGCGCTCATCCAAAATCAAAAACTGAATTATTTGTGCTGATTTCAGACCAGGCTCGTGAAGCCGGCGTCTATGACGTCTCTCTCTCGACTGACGAATAACTAAATCTCCATCATACGCAAATAAAGCCCTGCATCGATATGCGGGGCTTTTTTCTTATAGGTGGTGACTGAATCTGGCGTAGAAGAACCTGCCAGTCGAATCGTAGGTTCTTGGATCAAAATTATCATTGAATGCAGAGGCCAGAAAGGGAGGAGTCTCATTGAGTATATTGTCGACTCCGAGGGTTATCCGCGACTCGCCAGCGTTGAAGTGATAACTAATCTGCGCATCTTCGCGGGACCAGGCGCCAGAGGCGCGCTGACTACCCTGACCATTGACCGTCTCAAGTATACTACTGACTCTAAACGAGGACATCGCGACCTCCCAGCGGCCAAACTGCCAGATGAGATTAAGTCTAGTTTTCCAGTTTGGAAGGGCGCCAGAGCCCTCTGCCGCCTCATCTAAAAAAGTTCCCGCCAACTCTTGAACCTCTGCATTGCGGCCGCGCTGAAACTGGTATGAATTTACATGTGAGCCACTCAGATCAATACCCAAGCTTCCCCACTTGGCGATAAAAACCCGCCAGGAAATATCCGCATCAAAACCTGAAATCTCACGCGAGCCAAGGTTTTCATTGGTTGCCAAAATTTTCACAACTTCGCTGCTCTCATCGCGAACAATTCGATCACCAAAGCTCAAATCAGCAGCGTTTTGATCGAGAAAAAACTGGCCACTCGCACCGATAATATCATCGACGACAATTCGGTAGGCATCGAGCTCAAATGTAAAATTGCGCAATCCTGGTGGCGTGTAAATAAAGCCAAAAGAAACGTTTTTAGAGATTTCAGGGCGCAGCTCGGGATTGCCACCGGTCACGGTCAGGTACTGAACTCGCAAGGGATCAGTCTGCACATCACATCCCGGCAGTAAGCCAATATTATTAGAGATGGAACAGGGATCGATCAAAAATGCCTGACTGATACTCTCGGTCTGATTTAACTCAAAAAGTGAGGGAGCTCGAAACCCCTGGGAGATACTTCCGCGAAATATCCAATCCCCATTCGGCCGATAACGCATCGCCAACTTGGGGTTGGCTTCTGAACCAAAATCACTGTACTCGGTAGCTCTAAGTGAAATATTCGCCTCCAAGACAGATTCTGCAACGCTGTTCTCGCCGCTAATAAGTGGCACCAGGGATTCTAAATAGAATTCTGTACTGCTCCTGTCTCCGCGACTGCTGCCAAATGCACCGCCGATTAGCTGATTTTCTTCAACTCGTTGGTCGGCCTGTGTGGCGAAGGTCTCTCGGCGAATTTCCAAACCTGCAGCAAACTCGATATTTTCCACTGAAGAAATTCTGGCAATTTGCGAGATATCTAAATTAACCGACGCCAGTGTTGATCGGCCTCGGTTGAGCGCATTGCCGCGTATATAGTCGAGCTGCTCATTGCCAATAGTCTGTGGCGAGCCAAAAAAATTAATGGCTACACAGCCATCTATGCTGGCACAGGCTGAGCTGTCACCAAGTCCTAGAGCGAGGTTTGCCGCATCAACCAGGTTGCTCCACTGTTCAACTGCTTTGTTCTGACTCCAGTTGAAGCTGGCCTGCCACTCGCCATCCCTCAGGGCTCCCATAAGCTTGCTGTTAAAGCGAAAAGTTTCAGACTCATTCGTTTGCACTCGGGGGCCCAAACCCACGAGTCTGATTCGTGCATCGACTATTTTCTCGGCAAAGGGGTTGAAGACATTGTCGGCGTAAATGCTGATTGGCTGCTCCTCAAATGCAGTAAAAACTGGTGCCGGTGCAAAAGTAATATGGGTGGTATTTTTTACATAGCCGAGCTCGAAAGTACTCTCGAGTGAATTCAGTTCAGTCAGGCTGCCAGAGAGAAACAGCGAATCTCGATCTGCAGGCACCAGTGAGGAAGTATAGGCAGAATAATCAAACAGGTCGCCGTCGGTCGCATTGCGAAAATCTGCCGGGGAATTTCCATTCACCAGACCATCAGCAAGGGTAACAAATTGATCCCCAACGAGAATGCGTGCATTCTCCGTGGCGCTTGATCGCTGATCAATACCACCCTGCAAGCGTCCATCAGCAGTGCGTGAAATTTCTCTATCGCGGCTATAGAAACCAGCCTGGTCATAGTGGGAGGCTATGGCTAACAGCTCTACCCCGCCAACTTTGCCACTGGCCAAAATATCGTAGCGAGCTGTTTGATTATCACCTACAGACGACGCTCCAAAAAAGCTATCCAGTAAAACACCATCAAAGTTCTTACGCAAAATAACATTGACCACACCAGCAATGGCATCCGAACCATAGATAGATGAACCGCTATCTTTAAGGATTTCAATACGATCCACTGCCGCCAGGGGAATACTGTTGAGATCAACTGAACCACCATCAATGGCATTGACTGCGCTGCGCGATCCATTGATCAATACCAGCGTATTGGTCGCCGGCAATCCCCGCAAGGTCACACTGCCAGTACCATTGCCACCATTGCTTACCGCAGTACTCGCAGAATTTCCTGCCACTTCCGGGGTATATCTCATCAGTTGCGACAGGGTTTGCGCACCGGAAAGGCGAATTTCTGTAGAGGTAATGATATCTGTTGGCGTAAATGAGTTACCGTCAATCTGCTTAAACCTGGAGCCAGTCAGCGGCTTGCCTCGGACAATAAGCTCCTCGATCATCGGATACTGCCTTTTGCTGCGCTGCAGCTCCCAAGGCATCGCGCTACAGTCGAACCCCACTTTGCAGCGCGGCAAAACCACCACTGTCTCAGGACCGACAATACGGTATTCAATATCACGCTTATCAATCAGTTGATCTAATACCTGCAACACAGTGTAGCTACCAACCACCTCCGGAACATTTTGATCATTGCCCATTGAGGAAGGAAAAATAATTGAAGACTGGGTTTGCTTGCCAAGCGCTATCAGTGAACTGTGCAGGCTATTCCGGGGTAGCTCCACAGGATAGATATCGGTCACTATCGCCTGCGCCACAGAACCAAAGAATGTCGTACTTATGAATAGAAAAAATAGACAGGCATTAGTACGTGACAGTGTTTGGCTGTCAGCCAACAGACGGCGAAAAAGTGTATCCAAAACCCAAAATAATGCCATGTGGCATGATCCATGCCTGAGTACAGAGAATCATTAAACCTTATGGGTTGGGCTGAGACAACAGCCATTTATTGTCGCGGGAAGTCAACTCCAGGTCCAGTGCCTGGGCAACGGCTGCGAGGGTAGCTTGCTTTTCGCGGGATGAGAAAGTGCCTGATACTTTGATGTTTTTGGGAACATCATCAGCGACGACAATTTTTTTACGCAGATAGCGATTTAGCATGTCAACGGCTTGGCCAATTGGGGTGTTTTCAAATAACAGCTGCCCCTGTCGCCATGCAGTGGCTTGAGGGTTTGCTATATCTGCTTGGGACAGACCCCGAAGCGCATTAATTTCCAGAGCTTCGCTGACAGCCAATAGCTGTGATTGCGCTGAGGCTGTTGAGGATCCGCCCGCTTCCTCTACACGCACAATACCCTCACTTACCGAGACAATTGCGCTCTGATCAGAGGCCCTGTAAATGTTAAATGCAGTGCCCACTGCACGAACAGTTGCACCAGAAATATCCACAATAAATGGTCTGTCTTTGTCTTTGGCAACTGTGAAGAAGACTTCGCCCTTGTGCAGTTCAACCTCACGGAGATCTTCTGTCATGGATACAGTAATCTCACTATTGGTATTGAGCTCAACCACACTGCCATCATCGAGTGTAACCGCTAGGTACTGGCCAATGCCGGCAGTATAAATTGCACCCTGTGGCTGAAGGTTAATAACTGCAGCCAAGCCGATCACTGCCAATAGAAAGGCCAGTGATATGGGCTTCACGAGCCCTAGAGCTTTTTCTAGCAAGCTAGAGTCCGCGACTGACTGAGACTCGGCATTTATTTCAGCATCATTATTTGACGCGACAGAATTGTCAGCCAGAAGCTCGTCTAACGGAAGATGGCGGGCCACACCCATTCTCTCCCAGAGATCCAGCGCCTCATCCCAGGCAAGCTGGTGAGATTTATCCTCGGCAAGCCAACCTGAAAATGCTTCAAGGTTTTGTTCGCTCACTTTTTCGCCACGCAACGCAACTATCCAGGCGTAGGCCTGATCGAGGGCGTTTTGGTCAATTTGTAGTGCAGTCAATGGCTTGTACTCAGGTGGCTGATATCTTTTTGCCGCTCTTATAAAAGCGGGCTTCTACGCTCAACGGATTTCTCACACCTAAGACGAACAGGAGGGAAAATACCCCAGACCATCTCGGCAAAAAAACCCGGAATTTTCAAGCCTTTGCATACAAGATTTGTGCCATGAGACATTGCTGACGGCAACTCTGGCCTGAGCCCAGTAAGATCCTGCACTGCAGGAAAATCCTCGGCAACAAGCTCAAAGATTGCGGACTTAAAATAAGCGCTAAAATGACCCAAAAGGGTGCAAACGCACCGTAATAACGCCTTACTTCTGTTTTTACTGGCTTGTTAGAGAGGAACCACTATTGACCTGTATCAGCGAGCGCGCTGCGCAAATGCTTGAGCGCCTCAAGGATATATTTCTCAACAGAGCTTACTGAAACGCCCATCTGCTTGGCAATTTCTTCGTAAGTAAGGCCTTTGGCGCGATTTAGAATAAAGGCTTGCCTTGGATTTTGCGGCAGCCCTTCCAGAGATTGATAAATAAACCTCAGGGTCTCCTTGGCCTCCATTTCACGCTCAAGGGGAATATTCTCAAACGTGGCACTGGCAGCCATAGAACTATCACTTGGAGGTTTAGCACCCTCACGCTCAAGATAGTTTTGGTGCAAAACTTTTCTGCGCAGCTGATCAATGGACATATTGGCAGCGACTTGGAACAGGAAAGCTTTAGCATTGGATAACTTACTGGGATCGTCCAGAGTGTAGAGACGTATAAATGCAGCCTGCGCGATATCTTCGGCATCTTCACGGCTGTTCATGCGCCGCGCCAAGAAACGAACCAGCGTTGAACTGTGGGAATGAATTAAACCTTCGACGAAGTCTTTATTATTGTAATTCATACTCATTCTGACAAGATGTGAGTTGTTCGGTTACATATCGGATAAGTATTTTTAAGGAACTCTAACACAATTTTTGGATAAATCTATGAGTTACGCACAGTCAGATATTGCACCGCCAAGCATAGAGAGCCTGTGTCAAAAACTCCCTCCATTCAATGCCACTGCAGTGGCCGATGTCACAGTTAACAGTACGCTGAAGAAGTACCTGGATTTTTTTCGCCTGCCGTACCCGAGCGCCAACCTGCAGCTTCATGCCGGGCACCTTAGCGACGCTGATCAGCAGACTTTTATAATGGGCTGGCAACCTGTTGACACCAGAGGAACGGTGGTTATCGTGCATGGCTATCTCGACCATACCGGTCTCTACAGAAACCTTATTGCCGAGCTTCTCAACCGACAGTTTGCGGTAATCTGCTTTGATCTTATTGGCCACGGCCTGTCGAGTGGAGAGCCCGCTTATATTGACAATTACTGTGAATATGTCCGCCAGCTAGACACTGTGGTTAAGGCTGTATCAACATTTTATCCCGGCCCACTGCATGGCATCGGACAGAGTACTGGCGGCGCCATACTATTGAAACAGTTACTCGAGCAGTCCAGCACCAATGATAACCCCTTTGCCAGCCTCAACCTTCTGGCACCCCTTGCTCGCCCAAAACTCTGGTGGCTGAATCGCTGGGTTTTCAAATTTACCGGCCCTTTCCGAAAGACATTAAAAAGAGTCTTTCGGAGAAACTCTCACGATCAGGAGTTCCTGGATTTCCTTTGGCATGTGGATCCCTTCCAACCTGAGAGATTACCCAAGCAGTGGATTGGCGCCATGGCGCAATGGGTTGAGGAAATAGAGGCTCATCCCGGCAGTGGTTTTCCAATCAACATTATCCAGGGAGATAAGGATGGAACACTGGATTGGCGCCATAATATAAAATTGTTTGAGAAAAAATTTCCCCAAATGAGCCTTAATATTATTCCCGGTGCTGGTCACCATTTGGTGAACGAGCGAGAGGACTTGCGTAAAAAAGTCTTTGCGGCAATCAAGCTTTAACAGGATAAGGTGCGAAATCGGCTTTTGCCAAAAAACTTCCCTGAAAAAATTTAGTTGTATACCAACGCCGGCAACCAGGTTGCCAGCGCAGGCCATATTGACAATATCAGCATTAAAAACAGCTGAATGACAATAAATGGTGCTACTCCGCGGTACATATGCGTAGTCTCAATTGAGGCTGGCGCAACACCACGCAGATAGAATAACGCAAAGCCAAATGGTGGCGTCAAAAAGGACGTTTGCAGATTGATCGCAATCATAATGCCCAGCCAGACTGGATCTAAGCCCATTGCAAGCAGTACTGGACCGACTATGGGCACTACAACAAAAGTAATTTCAATAAAGTCCAGGATGAACCCCAAAAGGAAAATAACCACCATGACTAACATAGTTGCCGCAAATAATCCGCCTGGCAATCCTCTAAAGAAATCTTCAACCAATTCCTCGCCGCCAAAGCCTCTAAAGACTAATGAAAAAATAGCGGCTCCAATCAATATTAAAAAAACCATGGATGTTATTTGAGTTGTTTTAGCAGCAACCTCCTTAAACTTAGCAATGGTTAACTGCCGCCTCCCAAGAGCTAGCAAAATCGCACAGAAGGCACCAACGCCAGCCGCCTCTGTTGGCGTAGCTGTTCCGGAGATAATCGACCCTAACACCGCAACTATCAGAACCACGGGAGGAAGCAAGCTCTTCAGCAGTTTCGGCATATTTATACTTGGCGCTGTAGAGTTGAACTCCGCTAAATCCAGCTTGCTGCATGAAATCACAATGTAAGCGCAGTACATAAGCACTAACAGCACCCCAGGAATAATTGCTCCCATAAATAGGTCACCAATAGAAACCGTCTTAGGAGTGTATATTCCCATACTGAGTTGTGCTTGCTGATATGCACTTGAAAGGGTGTCTCCAAGTAGGACCAGAGCGATAGACGGGGGAATGATTTGCCCAAGGGTGCCTGTAGCTGCGATTAATCCTGTAGCCTGCGAAGCTGGATAGCCTTTTTTAAGCATAACGGGCAGTGACATTAGCCCCATAGTGACGACGGTTGCCCCAACAATTCCTGTGCTTGCCGCCAATAGGGTTCCCACTAAAACTACTGAGAGAGCCAAGCCACTTCTTAAAGAGCTGAAAAGCTCAGCCATACTTTCTAATAGATCCTCAGCAAGCCTGGACTTTTCAAGCATAACTCCCATAAAAACAAACATAGGAACAGCCATAAGCGTAGTGTTTTCAATGGTACCGAATAATCTATTAGGGAAGGCTCTTAGGAACGCCGCATCAAAAGAGCCGGTTGCAATGCCCACCAGCGCAAATACCAGAGCTGTCCCACCTAGTGAAAGACCAACGGGGTAGCCTGAAAGAAGAACCAAACACACTGAGATAAACATAACAATTGGTATTAATTCAGCCATCTATCTGTCTCCCCCGGATAATAAGATAGCTGCGAAGAGCTTCAGAAATCCCCTGAAGTGCCAAGGCAATGGGCATAATTAGCATCAGCGTTTTTAGAAGGTAAACAGCTGCTATGCCTTCAGCCTCTGAGGAGGCCTCTTTGATTTTCCAACTCGCAGCGACATAATCCCAACTGCTAAAGAAGATAAAAGCGCAAATAGGCAACAAAAATACAATAGTACCTGCCAAATTTACTATCGCCTTTCCAAAGCTGGTCAAGTGCCGGTAGAAAATATCGACCCTTACATGGCCATCATTTTTAAGCGCAAATGACATTCCAAGCATAAATAAAGAGGCGTGCAGATAAGTTACAAATTCTTGAGCAGCTATAGACCCTATGCCAAAAAGTCGAGCGGTCACAACTACAACTATGGCCATGACCATCAGAACAGACAGCCACTTAACTGCTGAACCAGATTTAGAACAAAGGCTGTCTAAAAGCCCAATCAGTTTTTTTAAAATCATTACCACCGAACCACGATAAAAAACAAACTGAAACACAACCGGCGCCGGTTGTAAAAAAAAATAAAAAAATACTCAAGAATTAAAATTACCTGCCGATATAGACCGGTAAGCAAAGGCTCCCTTTAACGAAAGAGACCAAGGTATAGGTTAGATTATGTCAGCAAATGAATTAAATGTAGCTCCTATCGCAGCTGCGACCACACAAAAGCCAGCCGAACCAAGAAGGTCTCAGCCGGGCTATGATGTGCCTGCGTCCCGCGAAACCAAAACGACAACAATAAGCATTGAGCAGATACAGAAAGTCACTGAGGTTAAAAAAGATGAATCCGTTGACTTCATAAAAGAAAATCTCGATGAAATCAGGTCTGCGATCGACCACTTAAATGCGGCTATGGAGAAAATTCCTACAAACCTGGTTTTTTCGGTAGATGACTCCTCGAAAAGATTCGTTGTCATAGTGACTGACTCTCTCTCCGGTGAAGTTATTCGCAATGTTCCCGGAGAAGCAACTCTCCGCATGGCCCATCAAATTGAGTCTCTCAAGGGGGTTCTTTTCGACGACAAATATTGATATTACCGCATAGTATTAAATTCCAGAAAAAACCTGCCGAATTAACTGCCCTCTCAACCTAATAGCGGCAATTTCGGCAAATGCCGCTTTTGAGCCTGTCAAAAAAGCGGCAACAGACCTTCCAGTTTTATCTAAAAAATATGATATTTACACTTTCCCACTTATAACCCACTGTTTTAATTGCATATTTTAACTTTGGCACGATGTTTGCTGCTGTTATCTTGCCCTCCATATTGCTTGTGAGGGTTTGCAACTAAGCAGAGAGTAAGGGGAAGATAAATGACAGTTATTAATTCAAACACCGCAGCGACTGTAACAGTCAACGCATTAAATAAGAATGAGCGAGCTATGAATCAAACCATGGAGAGACTCGCAACGGGTAAACAGATTAATTCAGCAAAAGACGATGCTGCTGGCTTAGCCATCTCTTCACGCATGACTTCGCAAATGCAGGGTCTTGAGCAAGCTGCCGACAATGCTCTGAATGCAATCTCTATGATTCAAACTGCCGATGGCGCTACACAGGCTATCACTGACATGTTACAGCGCATGCGAGAACTAGCTGTGCAAGCAGCAACTGGCACTCTTACCACTAGTGATAAGAACGCGGCCAATGTCGAATTTGCAGCGCTGCTTGCAGAGGTTGGACGAGTCGGCTCACAAACGCAATGGAATGGTGAAAACATACTTGACGATTCTCAGGGTGCAACTACTACAGCCTCTCCAGTCAACAAAGTTATTCAATTTCAGGTTGGAGCAAATGCCAACCAAGTATTGGAAGTCGAATTTGGAAACTGGGCAACAAACATTACTACTGGAGTATTTGGTGTTGATCTATCGGCTCTTGACGTCCTTACTACAGCTAACGCCAATACAGCTCTAGGCACAATCAGTACCGCTCTTGATGGCGTTAGCACTCAGCGAGCCAACTATGGTGCGGCTATGAACAGGCTTGAATACACAATCGATAACGTGACCAACGTTGCTCAGAATGCTGAAGCATCTAGAAGCCGTCTGGAAGACGCAGATTATGCAGATGAGACAACAGAGCTAGCCCGAACTCAGATTATCCAGCAAGCAGGCACAGCAATGCTTGCCCAGGCCAATCAGAAGTCTCAGTCTGTACTCTCCCTTCTAAAGAACTAAAAAGTCTCTTAGCTTAGCGTCTTGACTCCACATGGTATCCCCTCCATGTGGAGTTTTTCTATTTTTAGCTTTTTAAAAAAATTTGCATTGAAGCCCAGGTATCCAAATACCGCATCATCACCTCTTTTGCACAGTGCTCAGCTTGCTAGCACTTCACAAATTCAATTTTTAACAAATCCTAAAGTTAAATGAAGTTTTGACGATATTGTTATTACAACGCAACACAACTCAAGTAACAAAACGTACGAAAAGAATTTAATTAGAGGATACAAGCATGACTGTTATCAATACAAACTCAGCAGCAACTATCACTGCAAATGCTGTAACTAAAAATGAGCGCGTAATGAGCCAGACGATGGAGCGCCTTTCAACTGGCCTACGAATTAATTCATCAGCTGACGATGCAGCAGGTCTTGCTATCTCCTCTCGCATGACCTCTCAGATCAACGGCCTGAATCAAGCTGTCAGAAATGCCAATGACGCTATCTCAATGGTTCAAACCGTAGACGGTGCATTGATTGAAGTCACCAATATGCTTCAGAGAATGAGAGAGCTGGCAGTACAGGCTTCCTCTGGAACTAACTCAGCCTCGGATCGAGCATCACTGGACCTAGAATTCGAAGCATTGAAGTCGGAAATCGATAGAATTGGCGATAATACTGAATGGAACGCAACAAAAGTTCTTGATGGTTCGCTTGGTCAAGTGGATTTCCAAGTTGGCGCCAACGCAAGTCAAACAATTAGCATCACTTTTGGTGACCTTAACATTGACGGTGTGGCAACTACAGTAACAGAAGCAGACGATGCCGATGCTGATACCGGCTTGGTGGTTGGCCTGACTACAGCTACTTACGGCTCAGGTACTGCAACTACAGACCTTTTGGGTCTTGACATTGGAACCAGCGCATCTAACGCCAATACAGCAATTACATCTTTAGATTATGCAATTGGTAAGGTTAACTCTCACAGAGCGACCCTTGGTGCAACCATGAATAGACTCGAATATGCGGCTGACAACTTGGCTAATGTTTCACAGAACACCACCGCATCACGCAGCCGAATAACTGATGCTGATTACGCATCAGAAACCACTGAGCTTGCCCGCACTCAGATTATCCAGCAAGCAGCGACAGCAATGTTGTCACAGGCAAATCAGGCGGCTCAGTCAGTATTGGCGCTACTCAAGTAACGCTCCCCCTGGAAGTACCAAAACCCGGCTTTGCAAGCCGGGTTTTTTTATGTCCTTTGTTTTTCAATAGTCATAAAGGTGCGAGGTAATCCTTTTATCCCCAAGCTCTATTGCTTTAATCGCCTCTAAAAATTACAAATCCGCCACCACCCTTCTAGAAATTAAATTAGTTATCTGGCTACCTAAAACCAGACCTGTAAAAAGCTAAAGGCAACATATTTAATAGTTTGGCAATTATTATCCGCACAAGCGGGGAAGGTTTGCCGCTTTGTGCCGATAGAGTTTTTGCATGAATCAACTATCAATCGTTATCAACAAATTGGCATTAACATCGATTGATTGAACTAATCTCTTAGAGGTCTTTAAAAAGCCTGTTATAAATACAATTATCGCCGCAACAGTTACCGCGAATGCACTAACCAAGAATGAACGCGCAAGCTATGATGCTGCCATTAATCCTCTTAAGTACGCAGCTGACAATCTCGCTAACGTCTCACAGAATGCTCAAGCATCTCGCAGTCGTGTTTTGGATGCAGATTATGCTTCCAAAACTACGGAGCTAGCACGGACACAGATTATTCAGCAAGCTGCAACGGCTATGCTTTTGCAAGCTAACCAGAGCTCGCAGTCAGTTCTTGCACTCTTAAAGTAAACAGCTTTCTACTTTGAAAATGCCGGCTGCCCAGATTCCAGCCGGCATATTTATCTGTATAGCAACCACATTGGCTACACCCAAAAATCCTGCCTGGCAACTTTCCCAATCATTAACCTCCTGACTGGAATCAGCATAAGCGGCAAATTAAAGCCGCTAATCGGTAAAGTTTTGCCACTTATTGCCGATTGATATCTTGTAAGCGGCAAAACACTGATTTAAACAAAGCCGCAAGAATTTAACCAAGCAAGACAAAGGAAATATCATGACTGTAATTAATACAAATAGCGCAGCTACCATTACTGCAAATTCGCTATCACGAAATGAAAGAGCCATGAGTCAAACCATGGAGAGGCTCTCCACAGGTCTGCGTATTAATTCTGCGGCAGACGATGCAGCTGGATTGGCTATATCGAGTAAAATGACTTCTCAAATTACTGGGCTGAATCAGGCTGTTCGAAATGCAAATGATGCAATTTCAATGGTCCAAACTGCTGAAGGAGCCCTGATAGAAGTCACTAACATGCTTCAACGAATGAGAGAACTCTCAGTCCAGGCCGCATCCGGCACTAACACCACGACAGATATAGCATCCTTGAATACCGAATTCGATGCGCTTGTTTCAGAAATTGAGCGCGTTGCGGACGATACTCAGTGGAACGGCACGAATATTCTTAACGGCCTTGGATCTGTTAGCTTTCAAGTCGGGGCCAACGCAAGCCAAAACATCTCAGTAACTTTTGCCGACTTCCAAACAGGTGCTGACAGCTCTGTGTTTGATGAGCTTGACGGAGACGGTGCAAGTGCAAGCGCTCTGACGCCTGACCTGGATGAGCTGGATATTACCGCTAGCGGCGGTCCTGCCGAAGCAATTTATGCGATTGATGAGGCAATTAAGGCTGTTAACACCGAACGCGCTACACTAGGTGCAACCATAAACCGTCTTGAATACGCTGCGGACAATCTGGCTAATGTATCTCAAAACGCAACTGCATCACGCAGCCGTGTTTTGGAT
The DNA here is from genome assembly GCA_038150705.1 of Porticoccaceae bacterium. Classification (GTDB taxonomy): domain Bacteria; phylum Pseudomonadota; class Gammaproteobacteria; order Pseudomonadales; family Porticoccaceae; genus HTCC2207. The sequence continues at coordinate 83,532 of JAYOUA010000002.1, forward strand.
GCGGACTATGCGTCTGAAACTACTGAATTAGCAAGAACACAGATTATCCAGCAAGCAGCAACAGCTATGCTTTCTCAGGCTAACCAGTCTTCTCAGTCAGTATTAGCGCTCCTTAAGTAAAGAATTTTTCTAAAACCTCAAGACCGATGAGCAATGCTCATCGGTCTTTTTTTATGCCTCATTGGGCAACCCCTCTCAGAAAAGCGGCATTATTTTGCCGAAAGCGGTAAAGGTTTGCCGCTCCGTGCCGATTACCTAATTGAGGGTCTGTAGGCCGCCTGAGATGGCCAGGCCAAAAAACAAACCATCTTCAACTATATAATTTAAGTCTAAATTAGGAGCTTAAAAATGACGGTGATCAATACAAATAGTGCCGCTACAGTCACTGCCAATGCACTCTCACGAAATGAACGGGCAATGGCAACTGCAATGGAACGGCTGTCAACCGGACAGCGTATTAACTCTGCAGCAGATGATGCTGCTGGACTGGCCATCTCAAGCAAGATGACATCTCAAATCAACGGCTTAAACCAAGCCGTGCGCAATGCAAATGATGCAATTTCAATGATCCAGACAGCTGATGGCGCCGCTATTGAAGTGACAGATATGCTTCAACGAATGCGTGAACTTGCCGTGCAAGCTGCTACTGGCACCAATACAACTGCCGATGTAACCGCCCTTAATACTGAGTTTACCGCACTACGCAGTCAGATTGACGATATCGCCTCGGATACTCAGTGGAATGGGTCTAACTTGCTGGATGGTTCAGCTGGTGACTATGGAAAGGTAACTTTTCAAGTGGGCGCAAACGCATCTCAAACTATTGATGTAAATTTCAGAGACTGGAACTTAGCCGCTACCGGTACAGCAACAAGCTGGTCCACCGGCTCAGCCTCTAATGATGCCCTAGGTGCCGACATCAGCGCCTTAGCTGTTAATACAAGCGGCGTTATCACTAGCCTCGACACTGTAATTGCCGAGGTGAACGCGACGCGTTCCGAGTTTGGTGCAACAATTAATCGTCTTGAATATGCTACAGATAACCTGGCTAATGTTTCTCAAAACGCCGAGGCTTCTCGCAGCAGAGTTTTAGACGCTAATTATGCAAGCGAATCAACAGAGCTGGCACGCACTCAAATAATCCAACAAGCTGCTACAGCAATGTTGGCTCAGGCTAACTCTCAGAAACAATCGGTACTTGCGCTTTTGAAGTAATGTAAAGTCAAGCGCACTAAAAAGGCTAGCACTTTATTGCTAGCCTTTTTTTTGACCTGAAAAAATCTCCAGAGAAAGCGGCAAATATATGCCGAAAGCGGTAAAGGTTTGCCGCTTTATGTCGATATGGTAGATAGGAGTAGTAGGTCGCCGCTAAGGCCGGACCAAAAAACGGCTCTTTGAAGAGATATAAACCAAAACTTACTGGAGTTTATAATTATGGTTATAAATACAAATAGTGCGGCGACAATAACGGCCAACGCACTTAATAGGAATGAGCGTGCCATGGGGCAAGCCATGGAAAGGCTATCCACCGGCATTAGAATCAACTCAGCTTCCGATGATGCAGCTGGACTTGCTATTGCAAGCAAGATGACGTCTCAAATAAATGGTCTCAATCAAGCTGTCAGAAATGCAAACGACGCCATTTCAATGGTGCAAACCGCAGATGGGGCTATGATTGAAGTCACAGAGATGCTTCAGAGAATGCGTGAACTTGCAGTGCAAGGCGCTACTGGGACAAATGCTTCCTCTGATGTATTAGCTCTTGAAACTGAATTTGAAGCCTTGCGAGATGAAATTGGTCGGGTTGTGCAGAATACTCAGTGGAATGGCACTAATCTTCTTGATGGCGATGTTACTGGAACAACGGATGACGCGGAAATTGATTTTCAGGTCGGCGCTAATGCAAGCCAAACGATAAGTGTGGATTTTGGAGACTTTGAGTTTGGAGTGGACTGGTCCACATTGACAAGCACGTTGGACATGGACAATGCCACTGAAGCTACCGCTAATATTACTGCGATCAGTTCTGCAATAACGGCTGTTAACACTCAGCGGGCTACCTTTGGCGCGGCTATGAATCGTCTAGAATATGCTGCAGACAATCTCGCTAATATCTCTCAAAACGCTACTGCATCACGAAGTAGAATTCTCGATGCGAACTATGCTTCGGAAACTACCGAACTTGCACGCACTCAGATCATTCAGCAGGCTGCAACGGCCATGCTAGCTCAAGCAAATCAGCAACCTAGAACAGTTCTTGCTTTATTGAAGTAAGCTTGGAATTTTAGGACTGCTGAAAGAGGCCTTCGGGCCTCTTTTTTTAATCATCATAAGCTTTTGATAGAGATTCAAGCTGGCCCGTTAGGTAGTCTTTTGTTGCATCCATGGATGCCATTAAGGATTCCATCGCACCAAACTGCGTCAGATATCGGTTATAAACTGTCTCCAATCTTGCTTCTAATTTAACAAGCTCTTCTTTGTAGGTCTTTACCTCCTCAGAAGAATTATTGGCTCTAGTGGTAATGATCCCATCCGAATCAGTCAGATTTTCCAGTGCTGTTGCAACATCTTGCGCTAGGCCCTTGCTAGCTGTGGAGAACAGATTTTGATCACTCGTGCCAGCTGTCAACATCATAGAAATATCATCGTATGACGATAGTAAGGTTGCATCAAATTTAGACTCATCAAATGTCATAGCGCCTTTTCGGTCAATGCTAATCCCTAAGTCTCTCACCGCATTGATACTGCCCGAACCAGTTGATGAGTTACCAAAAATAGATTCACGAATCTGATTTTTCAAATATCTAACACCTGACGAATCATCTGCTAACGAACCGCCCAGCTCGTCCTCTGAATCAACCGAAGTCAGTGTATCAAAAAGACCGCCCAAGTCATTGTAGGCATTGACTACCGTTTGAAGATTGCTCTTGAGAGTAGATCTGTCATTACTGATATTTAATCGTATGGCAGAGTCAGTGGTTGCGAGTAACGAAATGGTCGCACCTTCAACCATGTCGGAAATATCATTTGTTTCTCTCGTCAAAGATATCCCTTCAAAATCTACCACTGCATCCTGAGCTAACTGAAGTGTGTTTTCAGAATCACCAAAACCAAGATCTGGTGTTGAGCTTACACTGAACACTCCGTTACTGCCTGTCGCGCCAGCGAGCACAATGCGATAATTTGCTCCTGAAGACCCGGTATCCAGGATATTCGCTCTGATATTGGTATCGCTGGCATTAATTGCCGCAACAATGCCCTCTGGCGTCGTATCCGTGACACTGACTCTAGTCACTACAGGAGAATTCACTGCTGTGACTCCTGCAATCGGATTACTTATCGTATGAGTACTCCCCGAGCCAGTGAATGTTGGCGCATTACTAATAGCACCTGTCTTTTTATATGTGAGTTCAATGGCACCTGAATTTTCAGCAACAGTAAATAGTAATTTGTCGTATCCACTCGCAGACTTTATTGCTGTGACCTGATCAGCAACACTGGTATAGGTTGCGCTATCAACCGATACAGTATTGATACCGTCACCTAAGACAAGGGTGGTAGTTTCAGATGCTGTGGCGGTAAAACTATATTTTGCTGCTACGCCAGCGACGGGCGTCACACCGGGAACGCCTGCAACTATTGACCCGGAAGCACTGACCAGTGAATGCGTCCCTGCTGCTTTTTGAGTATATGTGACTCCTTCACTACCATTTACCGAAACTGTAAATTGGAATGAACTACCAGAGCTTTTCGACTGCAAAGCAGCGGCATATCCAGCAAGTGTCTCACTTCCAGTAGATGTACCACCTGCAGAATTTACCTCTGACTGAGTGACTGAAATACTATTACCAGAGCCGTCAATGACAGTGATTGAACCCGAGGCCAAAGCTGTTCGCAGTGCCTCCTCTGAAATTTTTTCATCAAAGGTTCCCATCCTGCTAGAGCCTTCGGTCAGAGAAAGCTCGAAGGCAGTACCATTGTTAATAGTCGCTGTTTTTGAAGCAAATTGATCCGATATCGATCGCTGGCTTTGTGCCAACTGGCTAACGGAAATATCATATGCACCAGCCTGAGCATCTCCTGAAACAGACGAAAAAGCGACTTTGCTCGACGCAGAGGACGCGCCGGTACTTGTGGCCAATTCATCTGCGTCATTTAACTGCTCGAAGGCAGCCTGAAGCACGCTAACTTGATATTTCACCAGACCATAGGCGGAAACTGACGCTTCACTGGCGGCGATTTCTTTGTTTAATGACTCAGTTTTAGGTGTACCTTCAGCATCAGTTAAATCTCGAGCGAGTTGCGCAACGTCGAGTCCAGAACCTACGTCTAGGGTATTGAGTACCTTCGAACCTACGTTGTTAACTTCGGGCATGAATAATCTATCTCAAATAGTTAAATAAACTGAGCTGTGAAATCTTTACAAAACTGCTCTGCGCAGCCTCAAGTGACAAGAGCTCTGCTGACAATTTGGTTACTGCAGTAGAGTAATCGAGATCCTGTGTGTCCGATAAAAGAGCATCGTAGCGAGCTTTTGTATCTGCAAGTAAATCGCCTTGAGATTCAGCAACTGTCATACGACTACCGACATCTGCAAGGGACAGTGACAGTGCTTCTGCAATATGTCCAACCTCGGCGAGGCCCCTGTGAATATTAGTGACATCATTGTCTTCCAGCGCAGCGGAAAAGTCGTCTATAACAGAAAAGAAACCAACCTTTTCAGGACCGGCTTCAGTTGATCTAACAACACTTGTGAACACTTCATTTCCTGGCTTGTTCATAGCGAGCTGGCGCTGCTCCGAAACGCTCAGGGAGATAATATTTGAGTCGCCCTGATAGGTTAAGACACCTTCCTGGTTTTCAGAGAAAGGAGGCGTTTTTACTTTGGATCCCGAAAATACATAGTTCCCAGAAACATCTTTAGTATTGGCCAAAGAGACAAACTCTTCTCTTAGAGTCTTCACTTCTATAGCAACTATTTCTCTGTCCGCAGCTGTCAACGATCCATTGGCCGCTTGAACAGCAAGCTCTCGAATACGCTGCAAAATATTCTCAGCACTTCTAAGAGATACCTCTTCTGCAACAAGTCGATTGTTTAATGTGCCTAGATTCTTTTCGTAACTTTCTTGCCTTTCTACAGCAGAGTTTAATCGTTGTATGAGGCCATTTTGTTCTGGGTTATCACTTGGCTTAATAAGCTGCTTTCCAGTTGCAAGTTTGGCCTGCATTTCAGCCACCTTCCCCTGTTGAGAAGACATTTGTGCAATTGCTCTGTCAAAAACCTGTGTAGTGGAAACCTTCATCGCTTAGCTCTCTATCTTATTGCCAATATGGAATCGAATATTTTTGATGACATCTGGATTATCTGTGCCGATGCTTGATAGGCCTGCTGAAACCGAATAAGGTCCGCAGCCTCCTGATCAAGGCTTACACCTGAAACTCGATCTCTGGCTTCAGCTGCTTGCTCTTGAACGACTTGCAATGCTTCTTGAGAAACTCTACTCAGGGTCGCCTTATTGCCCACATCTGTAACTAAATCTATAAAAGAGTCACTGAGCGAGCGTCCTCCCGCCAAAATCTCTTTTGTTTGCAGGGCTAAAATTTCTAGCATAGTGCCATTGTCACCCACTCCGCCAACGTTGCTGCTAACAGAAAATATATCTCCTGCTGCCGGGGGACCGGCAAAACTAATAACGGCAGATCCATATTGAATATCAGATATACCGTCAAATTCTCGTGTAGCCAGAATAGTCTCTGACTCTCTATCTATAATCTGGTATTCGCTGGCCGAAACAAACTTTAAATCGAAAGCGCTATCTTTATCTTGAACATCTATTGAAGCCAACTCCCCATAGCCAACCGAAACATTGGCGGCCTCTGAGCCCGTGACGTAAACAGCTAGATCCTCATCTACGGCTCCATCGACATAAATTCCTGTTCTGAGCCCGAGTACCGACAGGTCCGAGGGTCGCCCATTGGCGGCAAAGGTAAACCTTACCCTCTCAGAAGAAGTAAGCTCCAGAGCTCCACTGTAAGTAGTGTTCTGCACTCCTAGGGCATTGCTTGACTGGGTTTTATCTGGGTTACCAAGACGAATGTCTGCACCCGCAAAATCCTCCGCATTAGTTACTACCAGTCCGCCCTCTCGCCCTACATAAGAAACAACATTGGTAGATGCTGATACAGCATTAATCGCATCTGACAGGCTATCTACGGTATTGTGTGTTCCCGTGATAAGTACTCCATTAATTTCGAGTTGTTGGTAGAAATCAATTTCATTATTGGCAACACGGATTTCGTTAATTGCAGAAGATATAACGCCTGTCTCTTCTGAGTGACCATTCAACCATTCAGAGATCATGGCAGCATTACTATCTTGCCCTGCATCAACGGTTAGCGCAGGCAGGGAGTAGCCATTCAACATCAGGCTATTTTCGTCGATTAGCTTTACTGTTTGACTAGTCGTGTTCTCAAAGTATCTGACTGGCTGTGTTTGGACTATTGCATTAACCGATTCAATACTCGATTGCATCCCTGTTCCATCTTCACTTGGCACCCAAGTGGTGATCTCAGAACTTTCGGCGAGAAAGCCATACGTTAACCCAAGATCTTTATAAGCCGCACTATCCTCTGCATTGAGATAAGAGTCGCTGTACTTAGCATTCGTATTAAAACCGCTATCTTTTGACATTAATGCCATTTGTGTGGACTGATCGACCGCATGACCCAGGACATGTATACCCTCTGCGGTCATAACTTGAAATTGCAGGTTACTCTCCTGGGGAACCTCCATCATAAGCATTGCATCTAAGGCCCCTCTCGGTATTACAAAGGACGGTTCTAATGACGATGGCCCTACCGTTAGCGCAGCGCTAGGGCTGACATTATTGCCTAGGGATAAAATATTGGTCCCATATTCAAACTGTTTAGAATAAGGGTTGTCCGATATAGCTAACGTTGCTTGCGCATCTCCAATATTATCTGGGTTAGAGCTAACGCTTAAGCGTCGCGCAGCAGCTATTGACATAGGGTCAGTTTCTTTCAGAAAAACACCCGCTGCGGGCCTGGTTTCAGGAACAATTTGCAGCGTCTCTCCATCCTGCATTACGCCCTGTACTTTGATGCTTAAACCTGAATAACTAATACCGAGTAGGTCATTTTTGATCTTTATGATTTCACCGGTCTGCTGAGAGGTAATCTTCCAGCTTTCCTCAGCATCAACCCATGTCATATTAAAAGGTGAATATTGAAAGTTTTCGGGATTTTGGAGGTCTATTGATACATTTACCTGACTAGATATTGTATCTCCACTAATGCTGAATGCTGGGTTAATTGCAAATAGGTCTTTACCTCTGTCACCTCTGGAATCCATACCCGAGCGATGAATTTGGTTAACCTCAGATACAAATTTTTGTGCCAGAAAATCAAAACCGTCTAATACTGGGCCCAAAGTCTGACTTCGGAAGTTAATAAGACCTCCAAGCTTGCCGCTTGAAATTGTGCTACTCGCATATGCGTCACCGTATGGGTCAAGCAAAATATCAACACGCCCGGGATCCGAGTTGTCGAATCGCACGCCTAAGTCTACAGAGGATTTTTTATCGACTATTAGAGATCCTGCGCTACTTCCCAATCTTACTGAAACAGCCCCTGAAGGAGCCTCTGAAACGTGTACTTTGGCGATATCTGCAAGCTCTCTAAGGACCATATCGCGCTGATCAAGCAATCTAGCTGGCTGCTTATCTAAAGAAATCTTTTCTCCCAGCTGACCATTTATTACTGCGAGCTGCTGGGCAAGAGTATTAAGGGTTTTAATTTTCTGACCAATCTCATTTCTCACTTCGTTGTCGATGGCGTCGAGCGAGCCAGAGAGCTCTCTAAATCTTGAAGCTAAAGCTTCTGAATCCCTCACAAAGACACCCCGAGTGACACTCGAAGCTGGATCAGCACTCAAGCTGTTAGCAGCCGCAAAAAAACGGTCAAATGCGCTCGTCAGGCCTGATGTCTCTGAACCCATGACATCTATTATTCGCTCCGCATATTTAATGACGGGCTGTTGCGTAGCTAAATCACTCGTACTATTGCGCAGCGTGTTTTCTACGAATTCATCATACGATCGAGAAATTCCCTGCAAGTTCGCGCCAGTCCCCAGGAATACAGTCCCCTGCTGGCTTGGCATGCCCTCAACGGAGGTAGCCTCCTGTCTTGAGTAGCCCTCAGTATTAAGGTTTGCAATATTATTACTCACTGTTGACAGCGACTGTCTGTACAGTTGCGCTGCACTTGAGCCAATCGAGAGAAGATCACTCATCGTAATACTCCCTTCTTGGACGCTTCAGTGTTCAACTGATGATCCTGTAGCCCGAAGGATCTCTCAGTTTCTTTATATACATCCGCTGCTTTCTTTAATTTTGTCTGGCTTTGTACTTGATTTGCTAGCCAATCACCCATACCAATAGCTCCATTTTGGGACATTGCCTGAGATATCTCCTCATGGAACATCTGCTCAAATGCATCCAAGCCAGCAGAGCTCATAAGCCCACTTTTCATGGGTTCATTGGCCTCACGCATCGACTTGAATACCATCTGTAAAAACATTGCCTCAAACTGCTTGCCCACATCTTTAGCGGCAGCATCACCATCACTTCGAGCCTGTGCCTTAAGGTTATTAAGCCCCGACATATCGAAGTACGACTTTACTGGTGAAGAGGTATCTATCATTTAAATCACCACTAACTCGGCCCGCAGGCTACCTGAAGTTTTCAACGCCTCTAATATCGCAATAAGTGATGATGGTGTGGCTCCCACTTGATTAACTGCTTCAACAATATCTCTTAGATCAACACCAGGTTGAAACAGAAACATATTGTTGTTTGGCTCAGTCACCTCAATCTCCGCATTTTGCACCTCTATAGCTTCGCCATCTCCAAACGGGTTTGGCTGGCTTACCTCATTAGTGGCAGAAATATTGACAGTGATAGTACCGTGGGTCACCGCAGCAGCAGTAACTTTTACATTACGATTAATTACTGCCGTTCCGGTTCTAGAGTTAATGACTACCTTTGCCGAGGGCTCTGCTGGAGTCACCTCTAGGTTCTCTACTAAGCTTAAAAAACTTACTCGTTGAGAGGGGTTTTGAGGCGCCTGAAGAGCAATAGAAACACCATCGATTGGCGATGCTACACCTGGCCCGAACGTCAGGTTAATGGCTTCGGCTATAGCATTGGTTGTAGAGAAGTCAGAACCGCGTGTATTGAGAACAATATATTCTGAGGTCTCAAATGGTGTCTCAACCATTCGCTCGACTGTCGCACCATTTGGTATTCGCCCGGAAGTTGGCACGCCGATCTGGATGCTGGCACCAGCCGCATCCGCTGCAATTCCAGTAACCGTGAGCGCGCCCTGACCGATAGCATAGGTTTTTCCGTCTACGCCTCGCAGCCGTGTCATCAAAAGACTTCCTCCACGAAGTGAAGTGGCGACGCCGATGGCCGAAATATTGACATCTATCTTCTGACCAGGCTTGGCAAAAGCCGGAATATCCGCAGTGACCATTACTGCGGCTACATTTTCGACTTTGATCTCTTTTTTCGCATTCTGAGCAGCAAGAGATGTTAGCTGCTCACCCAAGTCAAAATCACTTACTGGGCCGTCAACACTTACTCCCAACCCTGACAGCATAGTTTTAAGCGCCTGGGCTGTTATAGGTAAGTCCTTCCCGTCGCCCGTGCCCTGAAGTCCAGCTACGAGACCAAAGCCAATTAGGCTGTTGGATCTGACTCCACCTATATCCACAAGGTCTTTTACTCGGTCTCCCGCAGCGAACCCGGAGGCAAATATAAGATTTAAGGCCAACAATATTTTTAGACAAAAAAACTTTTTCACAATCAACTCCTAGAATGGCCATAGTTTGTAGAGGAGACGATTGCCCCAAGACGTTTTAGACGCTGAAGCAAGATTACCTGTACCACGGTAGGCAATTTGAGCATGAGCAATTCGTTGAGAAAGAATCGTATTATCAGGCTGAATATCAGCCGGACGGATTATGCCTTTGATCCTTATAAATTCAGTCCCCTCGGTTAAAGCAAGCTGCTTTTCACCAACGATTACCAAATTGCCATTAGCTAATACCTCAACCACCATGGCTGAAATTGAGCCCGTTAAAGAGGCCTGCTGACCTGCTGTTCCACTACCCTCGCTGGTAATATTTGCACCTGCTGTATTTAGGTCAGAAAAGAAGCGAGTTCCACGACCCAGAACTTCAATAACATTGCCAGCTATAGAATCCCTTTGGTTTGCGCCAATCGCATCATTACTTGATTCGCGGGATGTGCTCATCGCAGACGATCTTGAAGCCTGGGTAGTCTCATTAAGAAGAACCGTGATCAAATCACCTACTTTAATTTCGGATGGCTGATAGCTCCTTAAATCACCAAATAAGTCCTGGCCATTGGCAAAGATACCACCGGTTGCTAATTTTGGCTGGGCGTCAGGTAGCGGCTGAACAGGTGCAAACTCAGCGGAGGGCATAAGGTTTGGCTGTGACGCACATCCACTAAGCAGAGCTAAAATAGCGGCCAAAAGTGTAAATCTAGATGCATTCATCCTGTGGCCTATAGATTATTGTTGAGGAACCGCAGCATGCCATCAGCAGCGGAGATAGCCTTCGAATTCACTTCATAGGCACGCTGCGTCTCAATCATGTTTACCATTTCCTCTACCACATTGACATTGGATGCCTCGAGCGATCCTTGCATCAAACTTCCTGCGCCATCCTCTCCTGCAATTCCTACTATCGCATCACCACTTGCGTTAGTTGGCCGCATTAGATTACGCCCGATAGGCTGAAGGCCGGCTGTATTGACAAAGCGTGTCAACTGAATCTGGCCCACCTGGGCAGCACCACCACCATTAGTTAATTCAGCGGTCACGGTTCCATCACGTCCGATAGTTATGCTCGCCGTGTTTTGGGGAATATTGATTGCGGGAATAAGTGGTTCACCCCCCGCTGTCACTAACTGCCCCTCTGCAGACAGCTTGAAGGCGCCGTCACGCGTATAGGCTATGGTGCCGTCTGCCTGTTGGATAGCAAAGAAACCAGCTCCAGTAATTGCTATATCGAGAGCGTTTTCGGTGGTCATTATATTTCCCTGACCGTGGTTCTTTTCGGTCGCAACCACTCGAGTACCTGTTCCAAGCATAAGTCCAGTTGGCGTTTCAGATTCTGCGTCTGCCTGGCCACCAGCAGGAACTATGTTTTGATAAAGGAGATCTTCAAATACAGCTCTATCTTTTTTAAACCCAACCGTGTTAACGTTAGCTAGATTATTAGAAATAACCTGCATCCTGGTTGACTGAGCTGAAAGTCCCGTTTTAGCGATCCAAAGCGATGCATCCATTTTTATTTCCTCATCATTCTTTTAAAAATTCAATTGAGATTTAAGGTAGTCTCATCATTGTTGAACCGCTTTCATCCAGCGACTCAGATTCCTTAATCATTTTTATCTGGCTTTCAAACGACCGGCTGAAATCGATTAACTTAACCATCGTCTCAATCGGGTTTGCATTGCTACCCTCAAGCCTTCCACTCTGTAATGACGCAAGGTTAGGCCCTGTTGGGAAATCTGCGCCTCTGAACTCTTCATCTAGCGGCTCAAACAAACCATCCTCGCGCCTAATCAGGGGTGTCTGGCTTGCATCTCGAAGCATCAGCTTTCCAATTAGAGCTGGTTGCTCCTCGGGGTTAACAGCCGAGCCAGCAAAAACACTTCCATCGGGAGCGATCGAGATGATTTGACCAGGCGGAGCAGTGATCGGACCGCCCTCACCCATCACTAGATCCCCAGCGGCAGTCTCGATAAGCCCGGTGCTAGTTACACGTAGATCACCCCTGCGGGTAAAACCGATATCACCATTTTTTGCCTGAATACCTAAAACTGTTGCGTCATTGAATGACACATCCATTGGATTTCCGGTGGTCATAACACTTCCCGGCGTCAATTTAATGATGTCTTTCTTAACGACGGTTGGCACAAAACGAGATTCAAATCCGTCACCATCAATCTTTGCAGTCTGAGTAGCTATCTCGTAGCTTTCTTTAAAACCAGTTGTTGAAACATTAGCCAACGAGTTGGTTATCTGAGCTCTGACCTCGGACTGACTCTTAACTGCTGATAAAGATGTAAAGGCAAACCTATCCATATATCTCTCCTAACTCTCTAAAACCGCTATTAACCACGAATATTAATGATGGTTTGCGTGAGAGATGAGCTGGTCTCAATAGCCTTTGCATTCGCTTGGAAATTTCGCTGAGCCGTGATTAGATCGACGAGTTCAGCCGTCAAATCAACGTTCGATCGCTCTCTTGAGCCAGCCCTGATAGTGCCAAATCCAGCGCCTCCTGGCTCACCAAGAGTGGCATCACCAGAGCCTGAAGTAGCGGAGTAGCTTGTATCACCTATCTGACGCAAATCCTTTGGCGTGGCAAAATTTGCCAGAATAATCTTACCTAAGGATTTCTGCGATCCGTTTGAATAACTTGCAACCACGAGACCATCATCACCAATATTGACACCCACCAAATCACCCTCAGGCGCGCCATTTTGAGACTGACTCAAAACTGCAAACGGACTGTTAAACTGGGTACTATTGTTGTACGCAAGGTTGATAGGGCCACCGGTGATATTCGCGCTTTCTAGTTTTGCACCGCCAATCGGAGAAACTAGTGATCCACTTGTATCAAAGGTCAGCTCGCCTTTATCAAGGAATATCGGTGTCCAGTAGGGAATATCCGCGTCGTTGAACTCTGCTTTGTCTGTTGTTTCAGCCCAGTTACCATCACTATCCTGAGTAACATAGACTTCACTTGTACCTGACATGTCAGCAAAGAGCTCTATATAAGTAGATGTCTTACCAAATCCAGCCTCAATGTCTTCAAGCCCCCAATCAGAGTGGCCTGCCACCTGAATAAATGAGTCATCTGACGCTGTGGCTCCTGTGATAACAATTGCTTCAGATGCTTCGTCAAAGCCGACTTTTACACCCGAGACGGTTCGCCCCAAAGAGTCCGACATTAGGTTGATTTTGTCTTGCAAGTGCTCCGTGAATGTTCCGATTGAATATTGACCTCGCTCAAGTTTTATTTGAGCTGAAATACCATCGATAATCACGGTTACATTTCGGTTGTCTTCATTTACAAGAAATGACTTCCTGGGATCAACACCCATCTGATTACCCTGAACGATAGCAGGCTCTGATCGCTGCCCTCGTACTGCAGGCAAATTGTTTATCTGAGAAACCTCCGCCTGAACGGCGTAACCAAGAGGATCTATACCGAGGAGACCAGTGCCCATTGCGGACACGTTAGCAATGGAAATACTTGACTCGTCACCAGTAGTCCCAGAGGAAACCTTAAATTTACCCTCAGAGTATGAAACTGAAATGCCATAACGCTGATTTGCGGGAGTTGTATCTATATCTCCATTGGGAAGCACACCTCCGAGCAGCGTGTCAGAAAAATCTGAATCCAACGGCATTAGCAACGTACCATAGGATTCTGCTGTCTCCGCTCCAACGCCAAATACATCGTTACTTGGAGTACCTAATGGGCCCGAGCTAAGGTAAAGAGAATCAATACCGCCATCAGCCTGAATAAATCTAAATCCCTGATTGGCAGAATCATAGGAAACGGTGAGGTCATCAAATCCTGTCCGTGAGGACAATTCAGTGTTAATCGCGTAAGTGAGTGGCTCAGATGCAACCTGCCCACCGACATAATCCGCGGGACTATGAGCTGTCATCAAAGCGGGAATATTAAGCGTTGCAGAAACCACATTCCCGTTATTATCTACCCGAGAAATTCGCAGCTCTTGGGAATCTTGACTTGAAAAATCAAACTTTTTCCCATCTCCAAACCGCTCATTAATTACATTCGTTAACTCAAAAGCGATTTCAGACCCAGATAGCCTGGAGCTACTTCCGGCCAAATGCTCGAGTCCGATAGAAATTTCTGTTGAGTCATCAATACTGAGGGTGAACAAATTGGATAATTCCGCCCTTGTCATCTCTGCACCAGCGAAATCAACACCGTCACTGTTATTGGTTAGATTCAAAGCATCTACATAGGGTGATGCTGGATCAATGGGAAACTCAACGCTCGCAGGTCTGGATTCTGTCGGTGTGGACAGATTATCGAACGAATATTTCTTATACAGTGTGCCCGTTGTAACCAAATATTTACCACTCTCAGAACTAGTGCGCTGAAGCTCTAGCAACTCACTTTGAGTTTTAACTTCACCATATTTGTTCACAAAGTACTTATCATTGGCATTGTCGGAAGCCTGGATTAATGCCGCATCAACAGGCTGGTCATCTATGTAGACATGGGTTTGCCACTTATTGAATGGTTCGTCAGCTGTGGCTTCAGCAGTTTTGACATAGTAAATAGTCGCAAGATGATCTGATCCAGACGTTCCATACACAGTTAATGATGTCGTCTTATGGTACGTCCCGGGCTTGGCTGGATTGAAAGCCTCAGTGATTGGTATTGCATCTGATGGGAGATTTAAGCCTAACTCCACCTCGGTTGTCGGCAAAAATTCTGACACCGTAGCTCGCGGAATGGTTAGGGCGCTCAGCGGCTCTCCGAAGTCAGCTTTATTGGTTGAATCAACTGGCAGCGCTTGAAGCGCTTGGCCAGCACTGTTAACCATCTGATTCTGCTCATTCAGCATAAAGCCGCCATTCCTGGTATAGATTTTAGTGCCATCGGCAGATTCAAGCGGAAAGAATCCATCACCTGTAATGGCAAGATCCAGAGAATTTGCGGAAAACTCAATGTTTCCCTGCGTGAACTCTTGGCTTACCTCTTTAAGTGCTACGCCTCGCCCAACGACACTTGACGCTTTCTGAAGCGGTGATGTTGCGAAGATGTCGCCAAAATCAGCATTAGATCTTTTGAACCCAGAAGTGCCCGAGTTGGCAATATTGTTTGATGTAACCGAGAGCTCGGTAGTTGCCGCATTAAGGCCAGTTAACGAAGTATAAAATGACATTTTTTCTCCTTACAGCGCAGCTAAGAGCGCCTTCAACTATTTTAAAAACAGGCTACTAGCCACCAATTTGTTTTACTTCAGCCATAGAGACATAGTCTCCGCTGCCAATATCTAAGTAGAGCTGCTGCCCATCGGGATCCCATCGCACACCACTAACTCTATTCATAGTCGTCACTGGCATTGCCTCGAGCTTTCCTGATCTAACAACACTGGCCGACATTACATATTCAGCTTGAGGCGCTACATTGCCATCTTGGTCCAGGCCATCCCAACCTACTAACATCTGCCCGGCAGGTTGTGGGCCATGCGTACTTCTGTTGACCAGCTCTCCCGTATTTCGGTCGTGGACACTTAAAATAAGCGACTGCGCTCCATTGTCGAGACTTACAGATGCTTCCGAGAATTGACCATTACCGCCGTAAAAACGCCCGCCATCCAAAGCAACACTCTTACCGACTAAATTAGCTCCGGTAAGCATTTGATCCTGGCGCATACCTGTAACCATCTGCTCTAAGGATTGCTGCATTCCCTTGATACCCTCAACCGAGGAAAACTGAGCTAGCTGCGCAACAAACGCCTCGTTATCCATTGGATCCAAGGGACTTTGATTTGTTAATTGAGTAGTCAAAAGCTTTAAGAACGCATCACGCCCCAACATATCCTCTTCAGTTGTAGACTGAATTTGCTGCTCCTTAAATTGCTCTGCGGTCAGAAAAGAAGAATTTACTGCGCTGGTAACCATTCTCAGAATCCTTATGCTTTTGTTATATCCAGAGTTCTCATCATCAGCGCTTTAGCTGTATTGATGACCTCAACATTGTTTTGATAGCTTCGGGCAGCCCCCATCATCTCAACCATCTCCGTTACTTCGTTAACGTTGGAGAGATAGACAAATCCGTCAGCATCAGCTTTGGGATTGCCGGGATCATGCACCTTAATATTTGGCGCCTGATCATCGACCATTCCTGAGACCTTCACTCCGCCAACGTACTGTGCACCTGCATTTGTCATTTCGTCAGACAAAAGCGCTTCAAAGACTGGCCTTTTTGCTTTAAAGGCTGCCTCTTCAGTTGATGCTTCGGTGCTAGCATTTGCCAAGTTAGACGCTGTCGAATTGAGCCTAACCATCTGAGCATTGAGCGCCGTACCTGCTATTCCAAAAATATTGTCAAAAGCCATAATCAAATACCGTCTATTCGCCCTTAAGCGCCTTTCTAATTCCGCTTATGTCGCTTTCAAGAAACCGGAGTGTGGCTTGATACTGCGCTGCCGCCTTACCATACTTAGCTTGCTCAACATTAAGCTCCACAGTGTTTCCATCTAGTGAGTTTCCAAAAGGAACGCTGTATACAAGGTTACGCCCTGTTCCCATATCAGGAATATCGAAGTGCTTTGAATCAGTTGTAGAAAGATTTCTGCTTGTCTCAACCGAGTCCAGAGCCGCCTTGAAGTCAACATCCTGGGCCTTGAAATGTGGTGTATCAGCATTCGCTATATTTTTGGCAATCACCTCTAATCTCTGGCTACGCAGCCCCAAAGCCTTTTCGTGAATTCCGAGAGCAGAATCAAATATCTTCATTTCAAAGTCTCTAAAGTTTTATCCAAATGAGTCGATTGTTAAAAATGGACCTCTTTGCTGGAACTTTGCAAAACGGGTGCCAACTTGGGGTTCGGGCCAAACAATTCTAATTTTTAACAATAAAATCAATGGGTTGAAATGTTGATGGCATGTCAAGAAAAGTTGCTTGCCGCTTAAACGGCAATTATTTGCCGTCCATTCTTGCCACTATGTCAGTATTGCGTCAGCTTTCCGGCTACTACATACTCTAAGCATGTCAAGATTTGTAATAGTTTTTTTAATCGCAGCGTTTTCTACTCCAACGCTGGCCGACGAAGATCGCCCAACAAGAGCCAGCGATCTTCTGACACTTGTTGTCAGCTGGTATGCAAATTCAGAATCGGTGGATCGGAATAACGTAAAAATATCGACTATTGATGAGCGACTAAGCATCCCTGATTGCTCTGCGCCTTTTGAAATAAAGTACCTCTACGCCTCCAGTAAGCGCAATGTTGTAGTTTCTTGTCCTGGCACAAAGTGGAAGCTGTTTTTGACTATTACTTCCGAAATTGAAAAACAAGCCTTTGTCTATAGCACTCAACTTCCAGCGGGCTCGCTGCTATCGGCTGACCATTTATCAGCCTCCACCACAGCCTCCTCGGACATGCGCATCCTGTCCGTTCGCAGTGAATTCAAGGCCCTAAATAAACCAATATTACTCAAAGACGTTGTGCAAGGAGAGCTCGTAAAAACTAGCCATTTTGATGAGGGCGTCCTCGTATTTGAGACTACAAAAGATATACAGAAAAACACATTTTTAACGGAAGAGAATGTCCGCAGGGGATATATGGGGGCAAGTAAAGCCGCTGCTAGTCAGCGATTTCTAAGCGATCCATTGACCGGTGCCAAAGCCAGAAGAGACCTAAAAAAGGGCACCATACTCGCCAATAGCGACATTAAAGTAAGGCGTTCAGCTGTTATTAGCAGTAAACCCATCTATCGAGGACAAGGGTTAGATAGTGACAACCTTACCCTTGGCTTTACCTATGAAAAATTATCCAAGGACTCTTTAACAAGCTTGCTAGACGCCAAGGATATGGAAATAACGCGATCCGTCAACGCAGGGGAAGTAATTAAGACCTCAGATTTACGGCCCGCAAAAATGGTGCTGAAGGGAGAGTCCGTGCAGCTAACTGTTTCGAAGGGCGCACTAATCATAAGCTCAGAAATGATAGCGATGGAAGACGGTAAAATAGGCGATCAGGTGTCGCTGATGAATCCAGAATCGAAGGATTTAGTGCCAGGAATCGTAGTAGGCAAAAGAAAAGTTAAGGGCCTATAGCCCTAGAATACAGGCTTTGCGCCTTGATTGTAAAAAATTTGATTTTTGGGCTTAAGAAATTCAAACTTGTGCCGATAATAATATTGTAATGTAAATGTTCCCTTTAGGGAGGTAGTTATGACAGATTCATTTTCAATTGGTAACAGGGCCCATGTCAGGCCTGCCAACAATATAGATACGCCCTCAAAAGGCCATGCCGAGAAAGTCACTGATAACAACGTTAAGGCTCCCACAAGCGTCGCCTCAGATGAAGTGGTGCTAAGCCAAGGTATAGAGGCCGCTTTGTCTGACGCATCATTTGACTCCGCGAAAGTTGCCAGTATTAAGGCCGCCATCGAGTCAGGCAACTATCCTCTTGATGCAAAAAGAACGGCAGAGAGCTTTCTCGCCATAGAAAAGATGATTGGTATTAAATAGCTTTTAATCCTCAAGGGGCGTTTTTTCTTCCCTGCGCCCCTTAAACGGTCTACTATCCTCAAATGCAGTCACTTAACCAAGCCCTATCTCAATCACTTCATAAAGCGAATAGCTTGAAGAAGGTTCTATCCAGCGAATTCGAGGCTTTGAAAGAACAAAATTTGACGAAATTTGAAGAACTTCAGATTCAAAAATCTGAGATCTTTACGTTTTTCTCTCAAGATAGTCTTTTTGATCAGATCAAAACAAGGGCAGGAGCTGGCGATAGCCAAGAATATCCCATTGACGTGTGGGATGAGGTCATGGACATCCTTAAAGAATGCAAAACCCTCCACCAGAGAAATGAAATACTAATCAATAGCAAGCTGGATTCAATCCGCTCGGCACTTGCGACTATTCAATCAAAAGACCCTTTGAGCTCCGTTGAAATCTACGACAAACTTGGCAAGCTCAAATCCTCAAGATCCAACAATAATTTCTCAGACGCTTAACTAGTCAAGATCATCCGGCGTAAGCCCTTTTAGCCAGTACACCCAGGATAAAATCACCGCCACGGCCACGAAAAGATCCTCTGGAATTTCTTCTCCCAGCTCTAATCGGCTTAATAGAGCCACTAAATTTGGATCTTTGGCGATGTGTATACCTCTCGACTTGGCCTCTGCCACAATCGCATCAGCAAAATCATCTTCGCCCTTTGCCAAGATTGTAGGAGCCTCATTAGAGCCATATTCTAAAGCGACGGCTTTTTTATCTAGGTATCCGTTCATGCTTTTGCGTTTACCATATGACCCGGAGTGGATAAGTCTCGATCAGGCGCCGGCCTAACCGAATTGAATACCTGAACCCCTGATAGCGACAATCCAAAGCTCTTGAGCTGATGCGTTAACTCTGACATCGCGGCACTTGCACACTGAGCCGTATTGGTTCTCTCTGCCCATATCATGACATCTAGCTCTTGCTGCGGCAGAAGGGTAGTTTTTAGCCACATATCACCAAGTTCGTCCGAACTGCTAAACAAGTTGATAATCCATGACGCGCCCTGCCCACCACTAATATTAGAATACTTTTCGATATCAACCTCGACGGGCGAGAAATCTTTAAAGGGCAAAATAAAGCTATAGAGGGTCTCTCGATTTAATTGTGCCGCCAAGCTGTCAAGCTGTTTACTTTCTATAAGGTCAACAGCTGAATTGATATCGCTGACCAAAGAGGCATTAGTCCGAATTACGTTGAGAGCCAATAGTGTACGCAGCATAGTTTTAAGGTCAGGTCGGAAGCGCTCCTTGGAAAGGAGGTTTAATTCAGTAAATAGTCCTGAATTTAGAAAAGCACTTTTCACTGTATCTCGAGAGATATTACTCATACTGGCAAGGAAGACACCGCTTGCCGATCCTGCCAGCGACGCAAGCATATTGAGGGTTGCTGGCTGCAGACCTTTCAACCCTAGGCCAGGCACATTAGGGCTGTAGAGAAGTCGCAAAAATCTATCCGAGTACTCTGGAACAGTTTTCGGGGCTTTCGGAAAGGCATTAATTGGAACTAGGGTTAACCCATCTGGCTTAACTATAGCCCTTAGAGCCACAGTATCTCCCAACTGAAGCCGGCCCAACTTTGCCAGTGGAATAGATTTGTCATCTATAACTAATTGTAATTTGCCGCTCTGGCTCTCGATCACCCCTCTGACGATTTGATTATCTTTGAGCGCCAGCTGCCGCGCGGTGGTTTCAGAGACATTTATCGAGACCTGACCTTCTAAGAATATCGGGACATTGCGAACCCCAAGGTTGATCTGCTCAGGGCCGAGCATCAGCATCTACTACTAAACGATAAATATTCACAGGATTATCTCAGGGATAACTTACCCAGGTTTTCTTGTCTTGATCACTGATCTTGTCTTTATTAATTGAATTTTTATTTTTAAAAACCACACCTTTAATATCGTCCGCATCCGGCAACTTTAATCTTTTATTTGCATACATCCAATTTGGATTGCTTCTCTTAAAAGCATGTGGATTGGCATTAACAAACGCGCGTTTTATGATAGATTTTCTAATATTTGTTTTGGGCATGGTGTTCAATATTATCTGATCAAGTGTTTCACCCTCTTTAACCACATAATATCCATTGGTCGTCCCCGGGTTTTCCATCATCGGCATGTCTGTATAGAGGTCATATCCATCCAGCAAGACGGCTAGAGCGTCGCTTTGTGCATCAGAAACGGCCACCTCCGAAAAAAATGCAAGGTAAGCAGTGAGGGTAATGGCCGCTAAAAACCCATGTCGCTGGTAATTGCGATAAGGGCAAGTTTCTAATATGGAGGAGTTCATGTCGTTTACCTTTTCATACTGTTGGTCAGCACCGATAATTCACTGCCCAGAAAAATAGGATGCCACTCTTCGGTCGCCACTTCTGGGGAAACTGGGACCCGCAATACGCTTTATCGTCGATGAATAGCGGGATATATCAATTACCTCAGCTAACACCATTGAATCTAGCTTTGCAGGACTTAAAGCATCGCTTAACAGCACGCCTGATCGAGTCACTATAAATTGAGCGCCTATATCAAGCCCTGCTGAAAACCCTACGCTAAGTGATGCCACATCTGGCGAAACGCCTGGATTTTCAAAGGCAATTCGATTGTCAGAGCAATCAATCTCCTGCTCTAGGTTATCAATAAAATGTGCCACTGATCTTTGTACGCTATTTTTTAGATGCGTGGGCAGGGCCGATTTCGAATAGCCACGATCTACAGCTCTGTATTGTAATCTATACTCGGTGCTTACAAATTGTTCATTTTTAACACTGTCAAAAACGGAAATATTGAATGACATATATTGGGTCGGCCATGGCTTTGTCACAAATACTTCCGGGATACTCTGGCGCAAAGCATTCGTCATTTTGCTGCCGATGTTTTGTGCTTTACCAAGGATTCCGGCATCTTTAGACCTATGGCTATTCTTTTCGCGCTGAGGCTGCAATCGAATATCAAAGCTATAGCGCGCATTACCGGCCCCGTCACTTGTTAGCAATGAACTGTAACTTGTAGGCAAAGCTTTTTGTAGTTTTGACGCCCACTTGCCGGAGCTTTCAAGCTGGGATGAAAGCTCCGAAAAAATAACTTCAGAGATCTCTGAAGCATAGTGATCGCCTACGCGGAATCCACTCTCCCGATCGCTTGACCCATTGCCATAATTAATTAGCGCAGTCTTTTTAAAAGGCATTTCATCTGGATTGCACATCGCTAGTGGCGTGACATCTGCCTGAAGGCTGGCTTTTAAAGCCCCTGACTCCTCAATATACTCCTTAACTCTGATTCCGCGTATTTCTGAATCGCTTCTAAACGTTGCAGATTCATGCAGCACCCCCATAGAGTCTATATATGCCGCATTTGAAACTTTCATGTTAGAGCTGACAGCAAGCTCTAGTAATGCTTGCCGTGTAGCTTCAAGCTTTTCTTGAGCAGTGATCGTTTGACTCACTGCACTAGAACCGGCAAGAGCAGCGACCAAAAAGATGGCCGCTGAAAATAATCTAGAAGTTGTATCAGAGTTCAGCATCAAATTGACCCTTTAGGAACCTTGGGCAGATGCTAGTTGATCAAGATACAATTTTCTAAGATCTCGCACTGTGGAATTACTAAGCGAGAGAGTTGTTTCGTATGTATCGTCCCCAATGGGTTTAATGCTTACCAGCTTCGCGCCGTATACAACTCCATTTACACGGGCCCTAAACGCATCACTCTCAACAACCATCTCAGCTACCGTAGTATTTGCATCCAGATACTGCCCATAAACTTGCTCCATCAACGCACGATAAGCGTCCAGTTTGGACGCTCGTATTGATAGCAATCGCTGCTGTGCAGGGTTGCTGTGCTGCTGAATACTTATGACAGCGTAACCGGTACCCATTATGTTTTTGTCTTCATTAACAATGACTTCGGTTGCTGCTGCCCCATATTTTTGGTTGGTGCTCGCACAGGAAGCGACAAAGCAAAGCGCTAAGATCAATCCTAATTTTCGCACTCCCTTGGAGTTGTGGCCATAGTTTTCAAAATGCTGAATTAGTGTCATAAGTATGCCGCCATGCTAACTAGAAATTTTTTTACTTTAGATTATCGCTTCCACGCTTAACAATCGGCAGATTGGCGTACTTCTTTAATTAGACCTAGGTCATTTTTTACAGGATCTGCAGTGATATCAAAGACTGGCACACTTATTGCTGCATCCCTGTTAGAGATAGAATTGAAGAAGCAAAAAAGCAAGCGAATCAATCTATAAGATATTGAATTATATAGGATTTTCACCATATGGCTCTAGCGGCACTGTCAGGCATTCGACAAGATATGTCAAAAATCGAACTATCCGGGCTAGGTCTTCCGTTCTTGGTGCTGTTGATTCTTTCAATGCTAATCCTGCCTCTACCTGCGTTCTTACTCGATTTTTTGTTTACGTTTAATATTGTGGTTGGCCTGGTTATCATAATGGTGGCCATAAACAGCTCTAAACCCCTTGATTTCTCAGCTTTTCCAGCAATTTTACTTATCGCAACAATGCTGCGTCTGGGACTTAACGTTGCATCTACACGCTTAGTTTTAGTGAAAGGTCATGAGGGGCCCGACTCAGCAGGCAAGGTTATCGAGGCATTTGGTGAATTTGTCATTGCAGGCAATTACCTAGTGGGCTTCATTATTTTTTCCATCTTAATGATCATTAATTTCATTGTTGTGACCAAAGGTGCAGGACGGGTATCCGAAGTAATCGCACGATTTACTCTTGATGCAATGCCGGGCAAGCAGATGGCCATTGATGCTGACCTTAACGCAGGGGTAATAGATCAAGAAACTGCAAAGCTGCGACGAGAGGAGATCAGTCAAGAATCGGATTTTTTTGGTTCTATGGATGGTGCTTCAAAATTTGTTCGCGGTGACGCAATCGCCGGACTTCTGATACTGCTCATTAATATTATTGGCGGTCTTGCGATTGGAATATCTCAGCATGATTTGAGTTTTTCTGAAGCCGGGAAAATATATGTATTGCTAACTATCGGAGACGGACTAGTCGCACAGATCCCGTCTCTACTACTGTCTCTTTCAACCGCTATTATTGTCACTAGAGTCACCACCTCCGACTCAATGACAGAGCAGGCAAAATCACAACTCAATAACCCAACGGCGCTTTTCATCGCATCTGGCATCTTGCTTATGCTCGGAATCGTCCCGGGTATGCCTCATCTAATTTTTGTGAGCTTGGCCATTATTGTGGCTGGTCTTGGCTATTACCTCGCCAAGATCTCTACAGAGCGTGAATCATTAAACCTGGAAGCTGATAAAGCTGCCAGCTCAGTTGAAAAGAGTGAGGACTTGGACTGGGACGATGTCGACCAAGTTGATTTAGTTGGAATTGATATTGGCTATGGCTTGATTCCACTTGTAAATATTGAAACCGGCGGTCAACTGCTGCCAAGAGTAAAAGGAGTACGGAAAAAGTTGTCCGCTGAGCTGGGCTTTTTAATTCAGCCGATACGCATTAGAGACAATTTAGATCTAGAGCCAGATATCTATCATATCGTGATGAACGGTGTGGTTAGAGGAAAAGGGACTATTAAAGTCGGTAAAGAAATGGCTATCGATCCAGGGTACGTTCATGGAAAGCTAGAAGGTATTCCCACTAAAGAGCCAGCTTTTGGACTGGATGCAATTTGGATTGACCCCTCTCAAAGAGACTATGCTCGAACACTGGGCTATACAGTAGTCGATAACGCCACAGCTATAGCGACTCATCTAAATACTATTTTGAGAAAAAATGCCTCAGAACTTTTGAGCCATGATGAATCGCAGCAACTATTGGACAAAGTAGCAACCAAATCTCCTAAGTTGGTTGAGGATTTGGTTCCAGGCAAATTACCTCTGGCTACGATTACCAAAGTTCTTCAAAATATTTTAGAGGAATCAGTGTCGGTAAGGGACATGCGGACCATTATCGAAGTATTGGCAACTGAAAGCACGAAAACACAAGATCCCGATGAGCTAACTGCAGCCATAAGGCCTCGACTAGGACGAATGATCGTACAGGGCTTAATTGATGTTGATGACAGCCTTCCGGTTATTACTTTAGATCCGAATCTAGAGCAGATTCTGCATAACATTCTGCAACAAAGTGCAAGTAATCATGGTTTGGTTATGGAGCCCAAGCTTGCCGAGGGATTATTCAAGGCCTTAGCCGAAAATGCTGAGCAAGTAGAAAATCAAGGACATCCAACTATTCTGGTAGTTTCTCCTGGAATACGGCCTTGGCTGTCAAAAATCATTCGCAATCGAATCAGTGATCTCACAGTACTTTCTTACAGTGAGATACCAGATGACCAAGCTGTGAAAGTAGTCGCCACAGTAGACGTCGAAGATAAAAGTTTAGATAAGTAAAGGATCAAAAAATGCAACTTCAGAGAGTTCTAGCTCACAACACAAGAGAGGCACTTGATCAGGTGCACAGACTATATGGTGAGGACGCACTTGTTATCTCAAATAAGAAAGCCAATGAGCTAACTGAGGTCATTGTTGCTGTAGATTTGATTGAGGAAGCCAAAACCTCCTTAGATGAAATTCAAGTGATGCCAGAAAAATCTGTTGAGGTTGTTAATGAGGAGCAAACAGATTTTCAGTCCGTTATGAACGCAAAAATCTTTGGAGATACGGAGCATAATGGTATTGAACTCGCAGACATGGCGAGCGCGCCCAACGAGGCTATCGACAGTGAGCATTTAATACCTGAAGTGTCTGAGGAAGAGAACTTCAGAGATCAACTCAAAGCCAGAGAGATTGTAGATCTAGTCAAGCAAGAGCTGGAAATTTTACGCAAAGAGTTTCGCCTAGCCCAGCAACTGGATGTGTGGGCTGGCACTCACTCGGTTTCGGAAGAAATGAAACCGCTCATCGAAGCTTTAAATGAAACTGGAATCCCTGTAGCTCTCAGGTCTTTGGTGACATCATCCATTGATGTAAATACAACTATGTCTGAAGCTTTATTTGAGATTTCGACTGCGCTTGGAAAAGGAATCTCAAGCTTGAATATCCTTGACGATCTAACTGGGATCCATATTTTGGCCGGGGCTTCAGGTGCTGGCAAGACCTTAATGGCTGGCCGCTTGGCCAAGCAAGGTGCCGTAGCACTAGGAGAACAGTCTGTCGCCATTATCAGCTATAACGATTTAGCATTTGGTGCATGGAATCGAGTACAGCTCGTGGGCTCCCAATCGGGCGTTGAAACTTTTAGAGCAAGTTCACCAGAAATGTTACGCAGCCTGCTTGAGGAGCTTCAATTTAGAGACTTGATTATTATAGATACTCCTGGTGAGTATCCCATCTCTAGCGTAGAAGCTCTTACAGATATAGTGCCGATGGCAAAGAAGCATCTCGTAATGGCCGGAGACTCCTCAGAAGCATCAGCCAAAAGGTATTTTGATCCTGTTAACTTTAATTGGGACTCATTGATGTTATCCAGACTAGAGGATCACGTTTATCCTTGGGCCGCTATTAACTGCCTGCTAAAGGGCCAAGTACCAGTATCTGTAGGGGCTGTTGGACCATCAATCATTGATCCCGCTATGATTATAGACGGCAATTCTCTAGCTCATCACGCATTAAGCCACCTACCGCTAAGCTTTGGCCAATGCGATAGCAAGCTTACATAGAAGGGCCGTAACTCTTAAAATAAAATAACTGACAAGTATGATATTATTTTAAATTAAAAGCTTACGGCAGTTTAGGAACAAGAAAATGACTCAAGTTATCGGTATTGCAAGCGGAAAAGGTGGTGTTGGGAAAACTACCGTCTCAGTCAATCTTGCTGTAGCAATCTCCAAGCTTGGTAAAAGAGTCATGTTGTTTGATGCTGACCTGGGCCTCGCAAATGCTCAACTTGCCCTTGGGTGCAGAACAGAATTCAATTTTGGCCACGTTATTTCAGGGGAAAAGACCTTAAAAGAAATAGTCTTTAATGGCCCAGAAGGTGTTCAACTTATTCCAGGAGCAAGTGGCATAAGAGAATTGGCCTCTCTATCCTCCTCCGAGACAGCCGGCATCATCAGCGGATTTTCAGAGCTCGAAGAGGACTTAGATTTCTTGATTGTAGATCTGGGAGCCGGAATTTCTGATATGGTGTTGACATTCCTACAGGCATGTCAACATAGATTTGTTGTCCTCAAAAATGAGCCATCCTCTATCGCAGATGCCTATGGAATAATAAAAGTAATGTTGCGTGACTATAAGCTGGATAATATCAAGCTTATTCCTAACGGTGTTAGAAGCCACACTGAAGGAAAAAAGTTGAGTGACAATATTGCTTCGGTAGTTGAAAAGTTCCTAGACTCCCAAGTTACAAGTCTTCAACCAATCAGGGAAGACTCGTCGGTCTTGCAGGCTATTAGAGCTTCGGCTCCTGTTGTCTGTCACAATCCAGAATCACCTGCCAGTCAAGACTTTAACGAGTTAGCAAATGCAGTGGTCGCGTTGGAACAGTTATCAGAGGTAACCGGAAATTTACAATTTTTCCTTGAGAAAATGGTTAATCAAAATGCCTCGAAGGCAATGAGTATGTGATGACAGATATCAAGGCTTACCAAGATACTCAAGATAATGGTGCCAATGATGCGGGCCTGATGCAGCACATCGCTTTGGTAAAAAGAGTAGCACTTCATCTAAAGGCTCGGTTACCTAGTTTTATGGAGCTAGACGAACTCATTCAGGTCGGTATGATCGGGCTTATTGAGGCCGACAAAACATACGATGCATCCAAGGGTGTCGACTTCGTGGTGTTTGCGAAGAATAGGATTCGAGGCGCTATACTAGATCAAGTTCGTAAGCTCTCTCATCTTCCAAGATCTGCGATTGTAAATATTCGGGCCCACAATGAGGCGTCTTCTATCTTGTCGTCCCAACTGGGCAGGCCCCCTACGCATACAGAATTAGCCGCATTCATGGGCAAAGATCTTGACGAGTTTCACAAAGAGCGAACACACTCCAATC
This sequence comes from Porticoccaceae bacterium, assembly GCA_038150705.1. Taxonomy (GTDB): domain Bacteria; phylum Pseudomonadota; class Gammaproteobacteria; order Pseudomonadales; family Porticoccaceae; genus HTCC2207. Next base: position 110,921 of record JAYOUA010000002.1, read on the forward strand.
GCTTCCAGACAATGTCACTTGACGATGAGAGCATGGATACAGGAGAAATTCCTGCGACCAACTCAAAAGGTCCAGAGGCTTTTATTGCCGACAGTGAAATTATTGCATCGCTAAAAGAGTCTATTGAGACTCTGCCTGAGCGTGATCAAATGGTTATTTCTTTGTATTATGTTGAGGAGCTCAACCTGAAGGAAATAGGTGCGATTCTGGAAGTGAGTGAATCTCGAGTCAGTCAGATTTTATCTTCATGTGTTAAAAAGCTAAGAACCAAAATGAGTAATGTTGGAGACTGAGGTGGCATTTTCATTTTTCAAACAAAAAACCTCTAAGGCCCAAGAAAAAGCCAAATCAGATTACATCAGAGCCTGCTCTATAACGAGCGACTCTCGTACGGACAGGGCTTTCAAGGCTCGTATTGCAAATAGATGTAGAAACCATTTTGACTTGACGTTCGTGGAAGCGGCAAAAAAAACGCTCAACTACCAGTCTAAAGTTCAGCGCGCAACAATCGAAGGCAAGAACCCACCATCGCCACCAAAAGCGCAACTCTTCCAAAAGACTAAAAGCATAAATGGATTAATTTATACCTATCTACCGATAGAGTATACAGAGGAAATTTTTAGACTAGGGTGCATGTATCAGGATATGAGAATAGACGGATACACCGCGCTAGAAATGGCACAAAACCTGGCGGATAGAATTAGCCTAGATATAGGAATTGAAGAGCCATTTCGTGCCCTAGAATTTCTAAGAGAGGAGCTTTTGGGCTCTACAGAGGCTGAAAACGATTGCGAAGGCCCTATTGAATTTGAAGGGGATAAAGAGGAGTAAACTAATGATTACCGCCCTTTTGTTGTCAGTATTACTTGGAACTACAGCAACCGTAGTCCTGATAATTTATCTAATCGATCGGATCAATCGTCTTGAGCAGGCCTCTCGTCTGGCTCAGCTTAACCAGCCGGCTGCACCATCACAGCTAGCTGTTGCTCAGGATAACGGATTTTTGGGCTTTCAAGGCAAAGCTCTGTGGGATGTGATGTGCGGAAAAGTTCCAGAGGGTTTTAATCCCGATGACTTAATTGCACTTAAACCGCGCTATGAACAGGTAATACAGAAACATATTGATACAATTTTTAGCCAAGGCAAAGCAGATGCGGAAAATGGTATTCCTTCTAAAAATCCTTCTCCAGGGATTATACTCCCCATGCTGCGGGGAGAAGTTCGATCGTGGCTACCCCCGGCAAACGTCGCAGTTATTTATAAAATTGGATATGAATTTGCTAATGCCCGTGAAGATCAGCTTAACTATCTAGCTACGTCACTTGACGAGACCGTTGGAGATCTTTTTGCCAGAGTGGAAATTACTCTGGGCACCCTTTTTTCCACTAGACTTCTGACGCCAAATGAAAGTGAAAGTGGAAGTGGAACAGATACAGCTATCGAGGTCGCAAAAGATGATTAACGCTTGGGAAACGTTACTATCTTGGGGTCATCGATGATTCCTGCCTCAACTGCAAGCCTTTCCTTTTGGACTTCAGTTTGCTCTCTTAGCACAGAAATATAATCCTCTCGCTCCAGAGCAACGAGAGCAGTGACGCTCCTGTTAAGCTTTTTAACACCCTGTAACTCTGATTCAAGAGCTTCAATTTTCTTGTCGAGCCTGTTGATACCAAGAGTTGCTGACGATATGGCACTACTTTGAGAATCAACTGAAGATGCCAACATTTCAATTTTAGAAACAAACTTAGTTGTTTTTTCCTCAACGCTATTAGCAGTTGTATTGGGCAGAGATGTGGATAACGAGCCAACTTCAGTTTTTAAGCTATTCAGGCTTGCAACAAAATTCGCTTGTTCAGAAGAAAGCCGTCTCTGATCAACAGAGACTTCATTGATGCTCGCATTCAAATCGCTTAGTTCATCCAGAGCAGCATTCATTTCAACTACTCGTTTACTAACCGCAACGATCATGGCATCAACTTTAACAACTCGATCCGCAAGCTGAACCGACATGAATGCAAACAGCCCTAGCGCGACTAATAAAGCTCCTGCAGCACCAGAAACAATGCGCCACGAAGTTAGATTTTGACGTTCGTTAGTTTCCGCTAGCAGTACAGCCTTGCGCTCAAGCTTATTCGAATTTTCATGCAAACTTATTGAGGACTGACGACTAATCTCTGCAGTTTCAGTTGACGCCTCTGCAGACTGCAGAATACTGGGCATGAGAACTTCAAGCTTATCATTAAGATCTTTAACTTCCTTCAATAAGCCTGGCATCTTGTCAAAATCATCTTGAAGGTTATGCCCCTCAATCCCCTGACTGAAACCGTCCCCGTTTGCAGGGGTATCATCCTCAGCTAAACCGCTTTCAACCTCCTCCGATAAGGCTTCATTGTCAACATCCTCGATTTTTTCGTCACTCATCAAAGTCTTCCCTTGCCGCTCTGCTAACTTTTAATTTAGTAAGAAGATTATCGACAGCCAATAATTTTTCTTTAGAAGAATAACCAGTTCGGAGTATCACAAACTGAAGATATCTCAGATACCTTTTAGAACAGACTGTAATCCGCTTGCCGATCTTATCCAGAAAGTGTCAGGGAGATTTCGCTCTTTCATAGACGCACTTGCCTCTAATTTCGAGTCATATGGCCCTGAAATAAGGGCGAATTTGGTTTTATTTTTGTTGAGAGCTATAACTAGATTAGAGCCTAAATCAGGATACTGGCTGGCAAATTGAACAACTTCATCTTTTGATGAGAGAACAACGTGTTGGACAAAGAAGCTAGCCGGATTTGCACTATTGATGAGGCTTTCTGAGTTTGCAGCTGACATCTCAGACTCAACAGGCTGGGGCGACGGTCTATTTTTGGCAATAACTGGAGGCACTTCGTCTATAACTGCAGGGGCGCCGTCTGTAATTACTGTATCAGACTCAATCGGGCTATCATCAATAACCAAAACATCCGTAAGATTTTCATCTTTTGGTATTCTTTCATCTTTGTCAGGCGTCAGGCCTACTTCGATATCGGCCACATCCTGTGGTTTCGAATTTAACTCTTTGAGTTCAGATTTTATCGTATCGCTTATTTCAGAATAGTTAAGAGCTACCACACCGAGGACAAAAAATATGACGAAGATTGAGATTATTACCAATATATTTTTGTTAACAGAACTGCCCGCTCTATCTGCTTTCAGGTTTTCATCATCAATTTGAGCCTTGCTTACAGCATTATCAAAGTCGTCTTGAATTTCCACTAGTGACACCTGATGGGGATCTTGATCCAAAACAGATATACCCGCTTTATCCATCAAATCTCGTACTTCCGATGAAAATCCATGTTCATCTGCGGCTTCAATAAGCAACTTTACTTCGTCATCTGATGGCGTTTCAGACACCCATCTGTGAAGCTTTCTGCCAAAGACACTCAACGCCTCCTCATAAGAGGCGTTGTAGCTACGATCTATGAACAAAATTACGCGAGCATTGATACCAGGAAAGTCTGCAAGAAGCCGCTCTAATAATGCCCATTGGGAAGACTCAACTAATTTCGCATCATTGATTATCAGCAGCTTAGTCGATGAATCTTTTGCTGCTGGCTGCCTCGCCTCTTCAATGGTCATCGCCTCGACCATTTCATTGAACCTTTGTAACAAATTTTCAGTACTGGCTGGCAGCATAACTTCTACATCAAAGTCCCTACGCTCTCTCAACTTTGCCAACATCATCCTGTAGTAGTGGTCGAGAACCACTTCATTGTCACCGATGACAGCAAGACTAAGACCTCTGTCAGTGATGGCTTCTAGAGCAAAGTGGAACCGCTGCTTGTCCTTTCCTCTAAAGAAAATATTTCCACCATCAAACCAATCTCGAAAATCGAAAGTAGGCTCTATTGGGTTCTCAACCATTTTAACGCTCCCAAACTGTTAACCCTGAACTGTACCATCTTTATCGTACCTCATCTCTGCTGGCACCTCAGGCACCGGAATATCCAAAGAACCAGAGGCTGGGTTTCTGCCATTTAAACTAAATACATATGCTATGACTTGGGCCACGGCATGATAGAGACTTTCAGGAACTGGCTCATCAATGTCAGTAGTGAAATAAAGTGCTCTGGCAAGAGTTGGAGAAGAAAATATTTGAACGCCACCAGAATTTGCTTTGTCTCTAATGCTTTCGGCAAGAAAGTCTACCCCTTTGGCAACTAACAGAGGGGCGCTACTGCTAGATGGATCATAACTTAAAGCTACAGCAAAGTGCTCGGGGTTGACGATTACCACATCAGCCTCCGCAACCGCCTCGAGCATTGATCCCATGGCCATCTCACGTTGCTTGCGTCTAATTTGCGCTCTGACTTCAGGGCGACCCTCCATATCTTTGAGCTCGTCTTTGACTTCTTGTTTGGTCATTTTCAACTTTTTATTAAACTCATGAATCTGGTATGGGATATCGATTCCAGCTGCAATAATAAGCGTAAGCGTCACAAGGATAGTGCCCCAGGCTATGATGTTTCCGGCAGCACTCATGGCAGGCTCTAAAGCCATAAATCCAAGCTGATTTAAAGAAGCAAAACTCTGACTTACCACAAGATATAAAACGGCTCCGACTAGGGTGAACTTAGTAAGTGCTTTGGATAGCTCTACTACTGCTTTCAAGCCAAACATTCTCCTAAAACCACTTAGAGGATTCAATTTACTCGCTTTTGGCGCTAATGCTTTAGGCGAAAATATATATCCACCAAGAATACCTGCAGAGCCAAGTGCTATGACAATCGCAAATATGAACAGCGGCGCCATCGAAAGAAGACCTGAGATAGCATTTTCTCCAAACGCTCCTGGGAGCAATTTTTCAGAAAAAACCGCTTTTCGATCAAATACGAAGCCCATCGAAAAATTCTGCTGTAAATTAGAAATCAGAGACGCGCCAAATAGATACATGAAAGCTGCTGAGCCTATCATCATTGCAGCAACCGAAAGCTCTTGTGAGCGTGCAACCTGGCCATCATCTCGCGCTTTTTTTAATCGCTTTGCCGTGGGCTCTTCAGTTTTTTCCTGACCAGTATCTTCTTCTGCCATCAAGCAAGCCCTATCATTTGATTAATAACTTCGAACGATTGTTGCCATAACCAGTGGATGCGGTATCCAATTGATCCCATAGAGAGTGAGAGAATCAGTATCCCCGCAACAATCATGGCCGGAAAGCCAACTGCGAAAATATTTAATGCAGGGGCTGCCCGGGTGATAACACCCAAACCAATATTAATAAACAATAAAGCAACAATAATGGGAAGAGCCAACAGTACGCCGCCAAGAAAAATCATGGCACTCCAGCTGATTACCAGCCCAAATAAATTTGTCAATTCAATAGCACTTCCTATGGGAATCAGCCTGAACGTCTCAAGCACCATTGTAATCACTAAGACATGTCCGCCCAGGCCTAAAAAAATAAGGGTTGAACAAATCAATAAAAACTGGGAAATCACGGGTACATTACCCATGTTAGGATCCATAAGATTTGCCATACCCAGGCCCATTGACGTGGAAATAGACTGACCGGCTATAACTAAGGCTGCGCTTACTATCTGCAGAGTGAGCCCCATCAGTACACCGATCGCCACCTGAAAAAAAGCCTCTCTAAGCCCTTCAGCTGTTGTAGGGTCCAATATTGGCCACTCATGCAATGGATAGATCATCCAGGTTAAAGCAATCGCTAATAAGACTCGAATTCGGACGGTTACCGCTCTCAAGGAAAAGAAAGGTGCGGCTAATAGAAAGGCCGAAATTCGTATCATGGGCCATATTAGCGAATAGAAGCGCTCTACAACCTCTGTTATAAGAAGGTCCATCAGAGAAACAACGCTGGAATTCTCTCGAAAATTCGATTAAAAAAATCAATCATCACGGTTAACTGCCAATTACCAAAAAGGTATAGCGCAAATACCATTGCTGCGAGCTTGGGAATAAAGCTCAAAGTCATCTCCTGGATGGATGTTGCAGCTTGAAGAATGCCGATCATTAAGCCGACACCAAGGGCAACACCAAGAAGAGGAGCCGCGACTAAAACCGCGATCCAAAGCGACTCTTGACCTAACTCTATGACTTGTGCGACGTCCATAGCTCTACGTAACCACAAAACTGGATGAAAGCGAACCCATAATCAGTGTCCAACCATCTACCAGAACAAATAACATTAATTTAAACGGCATCGAAATCATCATAGGCGAAAGCATCATCATACCCATCGACATCAAGACACTGGCAACTACTAAATCAATAACCACGAAGGGGATATAAATCAGAAACCCTATAGTAAATGCACTCTTTAACTCCGAGGTTATAAATGCAGGAACTAAAGTGGAAAAGGGAACATCCTCTCGGGCATCTATAGACTGGTCATTGGCAATATCTGCGAACATTGCAATATCAGATTCTCGGGTCTGGTTGAGCATGAATTCCCTAAACGGAGCCTGGGCTTTCTCTAGCGCAACTTCAAAACCAATTTCTTCCTCGTAGTATGGAGTGATTGCTGAATCATAAACATTAGAAAACACTGGCGCCATAATGAACATTGAGAGGAAGAGCGCCAGCCCTAAAAGTACTTGATTGGGGGGGGTTTGGGCAGTTCCCAATGCTTGCCTAAGAAGGGATAGAACAATAATAATTCTAGTGAAGGACGTCATCATTAGCAGTAAAGAGGGCAGCAAGGTCAATACAGTCATAAGACCCAACAGCTGGAGCGTGAGACTGTACTGCGTGTCTCCGTTGCCTGCGTCTGATGCACTGATTACAGGCAGACCTTGACTCCAAGTTACCGAACTTGAAAGCAGGAACAACCCAATAACCAGGAACTTAACCGCACGTCGGCTAGTAAAGTGTTGGACTACCCTATTCATATAGACTGCCTAAGGCCTGTTACTTAATAGAGCCAAGAGCCCTTCTTTAAAACTTTTTTTTGATTTCTCGTCGTCTAATTCCGGTTCGTCTGCGACACTTTCCCATTCCGAAATCATTCTAATCTCTTGTGGAGAAACGCCCAGTAAAATGTCTTTACCTCTAACTGTAATAAGAACGAGCTTCTGTCTAGCGCCCAAAGATTGACTGTCTCTTATCTGCAGTTTCTTTTTTGGTGAGGTTACATTAACGCTTCCCAACTTTTTCATCATCGCCAAAACAACTAATAATAGCAACAGAACGAAGAACAGCGATGCCAGCATCGATAAAAAGCCTTCCATTCCAAGATTCAGAGAAGTCATTTTAAACCTATAGGTTCTTTACCCGTTCTGCAGTAGGCACAACACTTGTAAGCCTTACTCCATAACGCTCATTGACGAGAACGATTTCTCCCTGTGCGACTAGAGTATTGTTTACCAGTAAGTCTAAAGGCTCACCAGCTAAACGATCAAGCTCAACAACACTTCCTTGGGTCAGGCGCATCAAATCTCTAATTTTAAGCTTGGTACGACCTACTTCCACAGAAATCGTTACCGGGATATTCTGAAGAACATCAGCGTTAATCTTATTATTCTCTGCATCCTCGGCAGTAACTTTATAGTCTGTTGACTTTGACCCTTCGACTTTGGTTTCTGTTTTAGCCATAATTTTCTCCGTAATTAATCTGAACCCACCATTAGTTGACGGGGGGGCTCAATGATTTCGTAATTCTTGCCGCCATGTGCGTTCCATTGCTCCCAATGTCGGCTTCAAAAACTTGGACATCATCTATATAGACCCTGGCACTCTCTGTTTGAGCGATGTAGATAATGTCATCTGGTTTCAACTCTTTGAATGCGCGAAGAGTTGTTTGGATATCAGTTAGCTTGACCGCCAATTCCATCTCAGAATCGAGCGCAGCAGCATGTAGTTCTTCACTCCATATTTGATTTGATTGCTCGTCACCGTCGCCTGACTGCACACTGCTCCTTAGCAGCTCTCTCAGAGGCTTGAGAGAACTGTAAGGGTATACAACATGCATATTTCCTGACGTTCCCTCGGTTAGATCTGACTTGAAACGACTTACAACAACCAAATCATTCTCGTCTGCTATCTGGGCGAACTGGGGATTAATTTCAGAGCCAATATGCTCGCAGTCAATCTGTAAGACCGGCCCCCATGCTTCGTGAAGGGATCCAAACAATACATCCATCATGATTTTAATAATGCTAGATTCTGTTGGAGTGAATAGCCTTCCAGAGGGCAATGTTTCCATTGCGTTACCGAATCCACCAAAAAAGTTATCTAGGGCCGAGAAAATGATCGATGGCTCGATTACAACCATCGAGTTACCTCTGAGAGGATGCAATCTAATCGTATTCACTGCCAGCGGAGGCGTTAGCTCTTTGAGATAGTCGCCAAATTTGATTATCTCTACTTTTGACGCTGTCATCTTTGGAGTAGTACGAAGAACCTCGACTAGCCCAAGCCGAAACTGACGAATAAATCTTTCATTGATATGATCAATTGTGGCTAAGTTTATGCCAAGCGTGAAATCCTCATTCGTAAGATCATGCCTTTGAACACTTACTTCAGTATTTAAACCTGTATCAGTCTCTATACTGCCGTCCTCAATACCGGCTGTAAGAGCTCCCAACTCTTCTGGGGATAAAAGATTTTCTTGATCTGCCATTTCGTAATTAATCCTGACTAGGCTTACTGAATAATGAAATTTGTAAAGTAGACGGCTTCGATTCCACCGAAGTCCTCTAGCTCTTCAAGTTTGGCGTTCATGACAATCTTTAGCTCTTCTGCTAGCTCACCTCGAAAATTTTTGTTCTGCAAATCAGCTTCAGTCTGTGTTGACATTACAATAAGCATCTCGTTTCGAAGCGCGAAAACGTGCTTTTCAACATTATCAACAACCCGCTCATCATAATGAGTCATAATCGCGACATTCGCTTGCATTACTCTCCTAGAGTTTGACACATTACTTGTGAGCTCTTTTTCAAGCTCGTAGTATGACTGCTGAAACCTAGAAAGCTCTGGACTGTCTAGCTGAACTTTGTCAGGCCCCGCTCTTTGAGCTGCCGCCTCGGCTTCCAGGGCCGCAAGGGCTGCCTCAGCATCTTCCTCTTTCTCTGCATCAAAAAAGCCGCTGGCATAAAGCGTAGCGCCAATAGTCAATGCAACGACCAGCAATATACCCACAACAATTAAAATGATTTTTAGAATGGGAAGTTTTGCTTTTCCTTCTTCTTCCAAAGCTTCATCAGCCATTTTGAATACCTCTAACTATTAAACTCGCATTGCAAATTATATAAATATGTTTAGCCCCTGGTCGGGGTTGTCCGAAGCTTTAGAAGCTTCTTCAGCATCAGGCTCATCGATAATGTCTTCAGGCTGCTCAGCAGGTGTCATATTTTCGTCAGACGTATCGCTATTAGCGAGCTCTAACTCTAGCAAAGCATTTTCCGTGCCACCTTCTTCAAGAGACTGCCGCAAGCGAGGCAATCCCTCACTTAAAAGCTCTCTGGTAAGGCTATTATTTGTTGTAAAAGTAGCTTCTAGATCCCCATTTCTAAACTCTAATTGTACCTCAATTCGCCCAAGTGAGCGCGGATGAAGCTCTAACTCAACTCTCCACTCGCCCTTCGCAATTTGAGCAGCAACTTTTTTACCAATGGCTTCCGACATATAGTTTGAAAGAGCGCGCAAATCTTGACGAGGAGAAAAAACTTGCGATTGAGGCACGCTTACTGCCGCCTGCGTGCCTCCTGCGAGAATTTGAGCAGTGGGAACCAGCAGGTTACCTGAGCTGGCGGAGTTGTTAGTATTATTGTTCACGCGCGCAAGCATCGGCTCGGTTATCGGCAGCTTAACCAGAACCAATCTAGCAGGTGACTCAGCAGCCAAGGGCGCTTGAGGCTTAAATACAGGAATATCTGCGTTTATTTTCACTTGAAGCTGTGACTGCTTAATCTTATCCGCACTCGCACCACCTTCCACAACTTTTATTACGCTTGCCTGCATGGCTGGAGCCGCTAAGTCATTCTTAGTGACTGACAGCTGACCATTGGGCAACTGTTTTGCAAGTATCTCCGAATCACTCGCGGCTAAAGCGGCATTGTTAATCGAGGGAGGGCTCTGTCTGCCGCCAGTACCAGACAATGGAATAAAATCGGGGCGTGACCCTTTCATTTTGGACGATAGACCCTCGCCTCCTAATCGAGACGAGCTGGGAATTTGAGTTAACAACTCAGAGGATTTTGCGCCGACACTCTCTGCAGCCACTAATTGAGGCGCAACCTCAGCATGAATATTTAATGAGGACCTGGCCTGACTGGAAGTACCCGTCATTAAAGCCTTAATAGCATCGGGGTTTATGCCCTGCTTCAAGGCAAAATTAGTAATATCTTCGTCGGAGGGTGTTTCTCCCACAGTCACAACATTAATCTTTTCAGGCCGCTTAGCAAGATCTGGGAAAGTCAGCGATTTTTCCGGCAATGTTTTGCCAGTCAGATGCGGCTCGGTTGCCACCATGCTCTGCGCCAAAATACCCGAGAATAGATTTGAGTTGTCCGAATCACCTGCTGGCTTATCAGGAGCCTCCTGCAACCCCTTGTTATTAAGAGGTTTTCCGACAATTAGTCCGACAACATCAATCATTTTTACTCCCCTACAGACTGGTTAACTAATATGTACGGAGCAATAGGCATGCCAACTTGGTGATTCGATCATAGGTTGGACGTATTGTGCCTTATAAGATTTTCAGTCTCGACTACCTTAGTATCCCTGTACTCGGCCAAGCGCTCTTGTGTTTTAGAAGCCTTTAATGCGAGCGACTCCATTTTCTGTCGCTCAACATCAACTGATCTTAATTCCTGCCGGGCATTTTCGCACTCTGCCTCAAAATTGTTTAGCGAGTCTGAAGCCTGGGCTTTAATGCCCTCTAGCTGACTGACAAATTGACGGTAATTAGAGACCAAGAATGTATCACTCGCGGCCTTTAATGCCTGCGAGTGAGCTTGCTTGTATTCGAGCAACAAATCATCGAGCTTACTTATTTGAGTTAAAGCTTCTCTTCTAGCTGCATTCGCTTTTATCAATCGTAACTGAGCCACTTTTGATGAAGCCTCAGCTTTGATAAGCAAAGTCTGCCATACGGCGGCATTATTTTTGTATTGCTCGTTCATAATTAGGTCAGAGTCTCATTATGCGATAACCGAGTTTAATAAATCCAAGCAGGACCTAAATCTCACATCTACATGACTGGGCTGCTGCAGCAGAGCTTCCATTTGTGGCAAAAGGTTTATTGCTTGATCAAGCTCACGATTGGTTCCTGCTTCGTAGGCACCTACTTGAATTAAGTCTTGGTTTTGCTGGTAGAGACCCCACAACCGCCGAAACTTGGTAGCCTGCTGTAGATGCTCTTCTGAAACAACTTTCGACATAACTCGAGAAATGGAACCGCTCACGTCAATGGCCGGGTAATGTGCCGCGTCGGCTAAATGGCGGGAGAGCATTACATGTCCATCAAGGGATGCTCTGGCTATATCAACGATGGGGTCAGCTCTATCGTCTCCCTCCGCTAGAACTGTATAAATGGATGTAATCGATCCATGCCCTCGCCTACCAACACCTGCTCTTTCGATTAGCTTTGGTATCGTTGCAAACACCGAGGGAGGATATCCCTTTGCTGTAGGGGGCTCGCCAATTGCTAAACCAACTTCACGTTGTGCGTGCGCGACACGGGTTAAACTGTCGCAGAGAAGAAGGACGTTTTTGCCTTGATCCCTAAAGTACTCGGCAATTAAATGCGCTAGATTTGTAGCTTTTAACCTCATAATTGGGGACACATCTGCCGGGGCGGCAACAACAACCGATTTTGCTAGCCCACTTTCACCCAAGGTCTCGGAAATAAATTCCTGAACTTCCCTTCCGCGCTCGCCTATCAGGCCAATAACAACAACATCAGCCTCAGTATTTCTGGTTAACATTGCCAATAAAACCGACTTACCTACACCAGATCCCGCCATCAATCCTATTCGCTGTCCTCTGCCCAGAGTCAAACAAGCATTGATAGCTCTTATGCCGGTATCCAAGGGCTTATTAATTGCCCCACGCTCCATAGGGTTTATGCGATAGTCATCTGGCGTTACCCTGCACTCATAGCGCACCGGCCCCTTATCGTCCATAGGGTTACCGGATCCGTCAACAACACGTCCCAAAACTGCATTCCCTAGACGGGCTGCAGGATTGGTGGATATCACAGTCACTTTTGCACCTGGCGCGACAGCTCCAGGGTTAGAAAGAGGCATTAGATAGGTAATTTCATCATGAAAACCGACTACTTCCGCACTAAGCGCCGATTGCGCGCCTGAAGACGCTACTTTGCATAAGGCGCCAAGCGGGGCACTTATTCCAGTAGCCTCCAAAGTGAGACCAACCACCCTAACCAACTTGCCATACTGGGAGGGGCCTGGGGCACGCAGTGATGTGGCAAGATGATCTACTTCTGAAGCAAAACTAACACTCATCTGACTTCTCACTATCAGCATTTGCTTCGATAATGGTCGACTCCTCATTTTCTTGAGAAGCCTCATTATTTTCGTCAGATACTCTGAGGGTGCCAGAGAGCTCTAGCATCTCTTGAGACAGGAAAGCTAGACGATTGTCTAAAAAATCTTCTATCCCCTCATCATTTAGTGCAGTTCTTATACTTCCGCGACTCAGGTTGGTATCTGACCTGAATTCAAGTTGATCAGGCCATTCAGATTTACACACATCAAGGCCAGTCAGGTCATCCGGATTTAAATAAACTACCGTACCAGTTCGCTTTTCATCGCCAACATAGCCAATCGCTTCAGATACAAGCCGACTAATAGCATCACTTGAATAGGAAAGTTCTCCCCTGACTAATTCTTCTGCAATGTGAATTGCTAGCTTTTTTAAGGGGGCAAAATATTCAGTATTATCGCGACTACTTTCATCGAGAAAATTGGCTATGGTTTGCAAGTTGAGTGAACTTTCCTCCCATCTTGCCTTTCCCTCTTGGACGCCTTTTTCGTAAGCAGCTGCCTCGGCTGCTTCAATGGCCTGCTCAAGGGATTCACGAGAAAAGGTAGGGCTTATTTGACTAATATCGTCAGGGTTCTCTTCGCTAAGCTCTGCGGCTGCGTCGTCAAGAGAAGAGCTGCTCTCTAGCTCAGATTCAAACGGCGATTCTTCTTCAACAATAGCATCAACATCAACTTCAGCACCTTCCAGCAACTTAGGCTCGAATATTTCGAATTGATTAGTCTGCTCCTTATCATCAGAGTCCCAATGAGATTGAGCGAATTCTTTAGCCTTCTTGCCTGCAGTAAGCAGCTCATTGAGGCGCCAGGACACTTTCGACTCAATACTAGACAAAGTCATCTCCACGGCCCGCTAGAACCAGATCGCCAGCATCAGACAACTTACGTGCAATACGCATGATTCCTTTTTGAGCGTCTTCCACATCGGTAATTCTTACTGGACCCTTTGCCTCCATGTCATCGAGGAACATTGCCTGTGCACGCTGAGACATATTATCTAGGAACTTAGCCCGGACGAGTTCATCAGCACCCTTCAAGGCTGTCATCAACAAGTCAGGCTCAATATTTCTCATCAGAACCTGAATACTTCTGTTATCAACACCAACAAGATTGTCGAATGTGAACATGCTGTCCTGAATCTTTGTTGCTAGGGCCTCATCGAGACGCTCCACACCACCCAAAATCTGTGTTTCAAGATCGACTTTGGTGAAGTTCATTATTTTAGCCGCAGTCTTTACACCTCCCAGACTGGACGATTTAGCCGATGAGCTAGTTGAGAACTGCTTCTGCATAATTCCCTCTAGCTCCTCCATCGCCGACGGCTGAACCGTCTCAAGCGAAGCGACTCGCTGCATAACCTCAGCCCTATTGTCCGCCGGGAGGAAATTCAAAACGTCTGCAGCAATGTCATACTCAAGCACCGATAAAATAATTGCTACAACCTGTGGATGCTCATCTCTAATCATCTCTCCAATTGATCTTGCATCCATCCAACGCAGGATTTCTAAACCTTTACTAGAGGACCCAGGCATTATTCGTCCAAGCACGGTTGCGGCTTTATCATCACCCAGAGCTCTCACCAACACATTCTCTACATAGTCAGTTGTGCCCAGCCCCAAGTTTGTTTGAGTCTTGATCGTGCCGACAAATTCGTCGAGCACTATATTTACCACCTCTTGAGACAAATCAGACACCCCCACCATTGCATGTCCAAGCGCCTGAACCTCTCTAGGATTAAGGTATCTTATGATGTCGGCTGCTTGCTGCTCACCCAATAGGAGCATAATTACAGCAGCTCTCTCCGTCGACGTCATTGCATCCAGTTCAGCCTGAAGTTCTTCAGTGATCTGAACGGCTTCTTCCGCGTTTAGAGCGTTCTCAATCTGTTCTGCTACATCTGCCATTTAACTAGCCTCCTGACCCCAGCCTAAACGGGTTTAATCATCTTTTTAAGAACGTTAGCGACGCGGCCTGAATCCTCAGCTACAAGCAAGCGCACTAACGCAACCTTGTCGTCATAAGTATTGGCTGTGTCTAGCATATCTTTCGAAATATTTGAGCGCTTAGGCTTCAATTTAGCCTTTATATCCTCGAGAGATTCGTCATCGCCCAGTTCGATCATATTAAGCTCTTCCGCAGTCAACTCACCGTCTTTAATTTCCTCAAGCTCCTCGATGACCTCTTCAATGATCTCTTCCTCAGGCAGATAGGCTTTAAGAACTGGCCTAACAACTATGAACAATAAAGCTATGAAAGTTAAAGCTCCGCCAAGCGTCTTAATGCCTCCAATTGCAGCCGTGTTTTCATACCAGGGAGTTTCTATGTTCAAAACTTTTGGTTTTTCAAATTCCGCTGGCACGATTGTGACTGTATCACCTCGCTCTGCATCAAAACCAACGACCCCTTTCACCAAATTAGAGAAGTTTTCAATTTCTAAAGCTGTAAATTCTCGGGCAACCTGGTTTTCAAGCGGCAAGTTATTATCTTGTTCACCTTCATTTAACTCGCTATTTAACTGCGCTGGCGCATCACGTAACTGATTAATTACTACCGCAACCGAAACTCGCTCTAAATTACCGCCTTGATTTTTTATATGTCGAACAGCTCTGTCAATCTCGTAATTGCGCGTTGTTTTTTCGCTTAAGATTCCTTCTCCCTGAGCAATACCTCCGCCAGTTAGCTGCCCTTCTACTACAACCGCGTTGTCAGCTGGCGGAGTATTTGATGTTGCTCCGGGCACACCGGAAGCCAGACGACTAGAACCTCTCTCTGTCATTAGGATTTCTGAGCGTGGCTTTATGCCATTATTGTTACCGTCGTATTCTTCAAAGGTAGATTCGATTTGAGTGAAGTCTATTTTTACGTCAACTTCAGATCTAACATTTCCCTCTCCCAACACAGGGATGAGCATAGCCTCAATTCGATTTCGATAACTTTCCTCCAGGCTCTGTTTATATTCCATCTGGACTGTATTTAACTGCATTGACCCAAATGTACTAGAGTCAGTAAGAAGTTTGCCTCGCTGATTTACAACAACAACATCCTCAGCAGCCAAATAAGGAATACTTGATGCCACCAAGTGAACAATCGCCTCGACCTGAGAGGCAGACACAATTCTTCCAGGTAGTGGTGTAACAACAACAGACGCCTTAGCCGGGGTTCTATTTCTTACGAAGACACTCTGTTTTGGCGATGCGAGATGCACTCTGGCAGAACTAATAGTAGATATTTGGGCAACGCTTCGCGCCAGCTCCTGCTCCATGGCCGAGGTATACCGCACCTGCTCCATAAACTGACTTGTTGTCATTGAAGTATCGTTTCTAAGCGAATCAAAGCCCTCTTTAGATCCTCCCTGCGGAAGTCCTCGTGACGCTAAGAAAATTCTCGCCTCGTGGTAAACACTTTCGGGAATTCGCAGGTCGCCAGTAATTTCATCAATTTTAGGCTTAAAGTCTCCAGATATAAGAGCATCATACGCCGCTTGTTTATCTGACTCAGAAAGACCAGGATAAACACTTTTATAGGGCGGTTGCTGAACCCAGAGATATGCTATAAGAAATACGATAACTGTCAGCACACCGACAATTGCAGGCATAGCCCGTCGAACTGCCGGCTGAGCCATTATTGTTCTTATGCCGGGCAGGCCAGATGCAGCAGGCAGAGGTGCGGACTGATTTGCCAGCACTGCATCGCTCTCGACATTCGTTTGTAGTTCTTTGTTTGCCTCTGAAGGCAAAACATCACTAGGATTTGCTACTGCTGTGACCATATTTTAAATCTCTTCTTAAAGCTCTAAACCGGCATATTCATAACTTCTTCATATGCTTTTAATACTTTGTTTCTTACTTGTAACGTGGCCTCAAAAGCCAACGAAGATTTTTGCATTCCTAAAACAACATCTGTCAAAGGAATATCTTCACCGCGCTCATAGGCGGTTCGCATTTGCTTTGCAGCTGCTTGCGTTTGATTAACCTCTTTAACTGCCGACTCAACGACGGAAGAAAAGCTTCCTGGTATTTTTTCAACGGATGACGCAGATACCCCCAAGGAGGGATCTATTGAGACTCCTGCTGAGGCCTGGCTTTGGTATTCCTTTATTTGGTTCAAAATAGCCTGTACGTCAGCTGCGCTTGTGGGGTTAATCATCTATATCCTCTATTTCAATCCAGTACTATCTTGCATAGGCCCGTGCTACCGAGGCGCCTTGCTCTCTAAATTTCTGCAACTTGTGGCGAAGAGTTCTGGGGCTAATGCCTAACATCTGAGCCGCTTCGTTTCTATTTTTAGCTGAATTAAGAGCGGCCATAATCGCCTGGCATTCACTATCTTTGACTGTCTGCCCAAGATCTGAGGCACCAGCCTCGGGCAAACGACTTATCTGACGATCCATAGAAGTCGATGCATGTATCGAGGAGGGTTCTTGGCCGCCGTGAACACCCAAATCGTCAAAGATTAGATGCTCGGCTGAAATTTCATTTCCTCGGCAAAGGATCAAAGCCCGAGCGACTACATTTTGGAGTTCACGAACATTTCCAGGCCATGAATATGCGATTAATGTTGATCTAGCCTGATCAGTAATCGTGTAGTTTGTGCCGTTATTCTTGCTCTGCCTTACAAACTCACCTACCAATGGAATAATATCGCCCGGACGATCGCTCAGGCAGGGCAAGGAGAGCTTGAAAGTACTCAACCTAAAATATAAATCCTCTCTGAATTGTCTTGCCTCGATTGCATTTTTTAAATCAGCATTGGTAGCGGCAACAACTCTTATATCGAGCTCGATTGCCTTTTGCCCTCCAAGCCTGACCAGCTGCCTCTCCTGTAGAACCCGAAGCAGTTTTGCCTGAAGTGAATAGGACATATCTCCAATTTCATCGAGGAAAATTGTTCCACCTTGCGCTTGCTCGAAAAGACCCTCTTGCGACTTCACCGCTCCAGTAAATGATCCTTTCTCATGCCCAAACAGCATATCTTCAATCAAGTTTTCTGGCATAGCCGCACAATTAAATGCAACAAACGGCCCACTAGCTCTGTCCGAAGCATCATGTAATACGCGAGCCAGAACCTCCTTCCCTGCGCCCGTTGGCCCTGTGAGCAAAACGCTAACATCTGCCTTGGCGACTCTCTGAGCTAAATGCAGAAGATTGCGACTAAGCGGATCCGCGAATATATAATTAGACTCCCCCAGAGGCTTAGCAGCAAGACGATCGACCAATGACAACCAAAGATCTATCTCCAAGTGGTCGGCAGGAATAACCTCCGGAACACCGCTCTTGATTATTTCAATGCCCAATTCAAATTGGTTGCGCTGAACACGCGCTACAACTGGAGCATCCCTCCCCAAGCTTGCAAGGGCAGTCTTAGCCAGATTAAGCGCATCTAAGCTATCGGATACTTCTATTACAGCTACGTCTACATCAATCAATGACGTGCTTGCAATTTGGGCAGTATTGATTTGGCGAATAATCAAACCGCGCTCGGCAAAAGCCGCAACAGAGCTTTCGGTTAAAGCATCTGAAGTAACCGCCCACAAAACTGTACATGCCTTTGCCATTTACAAATCCTAGATAATTTAATTTCTTAATCAAGGGTTCTGCAAAGAGTATGCCAAATTGAAATATCTATAAAAAACAATAAGTTATTAGAATAGCGGCAAAAAAGTGTCATATTTTTGCCACCGGCAAAGACGATTATTTGACTACCATAATTTGCCTGAGAGAAAACCTAGGGGGGGTTAAGCGTTGCTGGTTAAATCGTATTTATTAATTTTTTCGATTAGAGTGGTTCGCTGGATATTTAAAAATCTTGCTGTTTTAGAAACGTTACCCTCTGACTTTTCAAGAGCCTGGCGAATAACGCTGCGCTCAATATCGACAAGGTGCTGCTTTAAATGTAATCCATCGCCCGGCAGCTCACCAACACCCTGAGCCAACATCACCACGCGTTCAACATCACTCAAAGTATCGGCCTTACTCCCATGTTCAGCTGTTTCTTGCGTCAAATTACTCTCTTGGTCAAACATGATTTTATTAAGAGCGTCACCAGCCTCCTGTTCAACAAGGTGTCTCATTCCCGATGGCAGCATAGCCGGGGGAACCTGTCGTAGATCAACCTGCTTACCGCCATAAAGCGCAGTGAATCGATCAACAATGTTGGACAACTCCCTCACATTTCCTGGCCAATCATACTTGGTCATCGTGACGAGAGAGGAGGGATGAAGCGAGCATGGAGGGATATTATTTGTAGCGTACAACTTAGCAAAATGATCGAATAAATCTTGAAGATCTTCCAGCCTTTCTTTAAGAGCGCAGGCCTCAATTGGTAAGACATTAAGCCTGTAATAGAGATCCTCTCTGAATTTTTCCTCTGCTATTAGAGCTTCAAGGTTCTTATGCGATGCAGCAATCACTCTAACATCGACGGATCTTACCTGGTTCGAACCAACCGGATCAATCGTTCGCTCTTGGAGCACCCTGAGCAGTTTGACCTGAAGATCAAGGGACATATCTCCAATCTCATCCAGAAATATGGTGCCTTTATTAGCAAGCTCAAAACGCCCTTTTCTATCTGACACAGCACCAGTGAAAGATCCTTTTTGATGCCCAAATAACTCACTCTCAAGAAGATCTCTGGGTATAGCTCCGCAATTAACCGGAATAAAAGGCTGATCAGCTCGATCGGAACTGGCATGCAGCGCCTTGGCAATAAGTTCCTTACCCGTACCGCTATCGCCGGAAATTAATACCGTTGAATTAGAGGGCCCTATCTGGCCTATTAATGCCTTTAGGTCATGGATTTTTTGGCTTCGCCCAATAATAGCTGCTAGAGATCCCAATTATCTATTCTCCAAAAATTATCTTATGCCAAGTTGCATAGGCGTCTACACTCAGTCAGATTACCATGGCTAATAAAAATTTTCTTGCTATACACAATTAAATCTTTTTAACACCTAATTTACGGATAACGAAAATTATGTTTAAGTAATTAAACTTTAATTCTAATCAAGGGAGTTGCGTTGCTGAACTGGTCAAAGAACACCCTTACTACTGTAAGATCCTCGCTTACAGAGATGATAACTATTATTTTTATAGGCACGTTGATCGGGCTTGTACTTGCTATAGTTTCTAATTTGTTCGTGTCTGGAGTTCAATACTTTTCGTCTCAGCGGGCTGACAGCCAACTTTTTTTAATTACATTGCATGATGTAAATATTAACTTTTCAAGCCTAATCTTTTTATGGCTAGCAGCAGGACTGGTAGTCTCGGTACGCTACATATGCAATATAGAATCATGGGCGGGCCCGGCTGAATCTATTTATGCAGCTCACCAAGTTCATGAGCCACTTGATATAAAAAGAGGCTTAGCCTCGACCTTTGCGGCCTTTACTTCTGCCAGTGGAGGCGCGTCTGTAGGCCAATATGGGCCCGTAGTGCATTTCGGCGCCACGATGGGAATCTGGGTGAAACGTTTTGTTTCAAGTAGACTTTCGCATGAAATATATCTAGGTTGCGGCGTTGCTGCAGCTATTGCTGCAGGCTTCAATGCTCCCCTGGCTGGGGTAGTTTTCGCGCACGAAGCCATACTTCGTCATTTTTCAATGAGAACCATAGCCCCAATTACTGTCTCAGCAGTCTCGGCAAGCGCGTTTAGCAATTTTGTCTTGCCCAAAAATGCTACTTTTGAAATCGATCCCCTAATTCCATCGCTGACGGAAATACTACCAACCCTTGCCATCTTTTCACCACTATTCAGCCTAGTAGCGATAATATTTATGCTCTCTCTAAGGGAAGCTGCCAACAGGGCAAATCGAAGTAATTTGTCACCAGTAACACTGACTTTTATTGCAGCTACTATTTGTGGCACGGTAGGTATTTGGGTCCCTGAAATTCTGGGCTTGGGTATTGGTCCTGTAAATGACATGCTTTCAGGTGAGTACACCATTAAATTACTTCTGGTAGTTTTGATCTTCAAAATCGCAATGACCGCAGTTTGTCTGGGATCCGGATTATTTGGAGGTGTATTTTCGCCATCTATTTTTATAGGTGTGGCAGCAGGCTCTTTAACTGGTCAGTTGTTAGTGTCTTTTGGATATCCCGACATTGCTACCGTTGTGGCGATTGCTGCAATGGCAGCCGTCAGTTCAGCAGTAATTGGCGCTCCCATCGCATCCGTATTAATCGTATTAGAGCTAACTCAGTCATACGAGTATGCAGTTGCCGCGATGATGGCTGTAACTCTTTGTGGGCTGATCACCAATCGAGTTTTTGATCAATCTTACTTTGATAGACAGCTCAAAGATCGTGGGATATTGATTAATATGGGTCGAGAATGGATAGCGCTCAATCATGCCAAAGTTTTTGACTACATCAATCCCAAATTTTTACGAGTCTTAAACAATATACAATGTGATGAATTGCTAAAAGATATGCAAGCTATGGGAGTTTCTGAGGCTTACCTGGTAGATGCTGAGGGCTTGCTGGTTAAAAAGCTAGAACTTCTCGATGTCATTGCTGCTGGTTCTCAGACTGTACGTGATGTGCAGTGTGAAACCCCAATCATATTAATTTCAGATGATTCATTAGATATAGCAATGCAAAAAGTCAGTAAATTTGTTGGCGAAAGCCTTCCAGTTATTGATAAAGAATCGTCTAAAATGCTGGGGACTTTAACTGAAGGTGAACTGTTTCAGGCTATCTTGAAAATACAATCGCAAGTCAGGAAAATGGAGCGCACATAAATGATTGAAAAAAAATTTTCAGTAAACCGAAACCCTCTTTTATTGACCATAGTGTCATTTACCCTTTTGATAATTTGCCCAAGCGTAGCTTATGCAGATAACTTTAAGGCTGGATCAAGTGCGCTCGCTCGAGGACATCATGCTACTGCAATGAGAGCCTGGAAAGGCCTTGCAGAAAGCGGAGTAGCAGAAGCTCAAAATAATGTTGGCCACTTATACGAGAAAGGCCTCGGGGTCTCACAGGATTATAGGCAAGCCAGAGAATGGTATAAGAAAGCCGCAGACCAACGCCTGCCTGAGGCACAGCACAATCTCGGGATGCTTTATTACCATGGCTATGGTGTTGCACGGGATTATCGAGCTGCGAGAAAATGGTTTACCAGAGCGACTAAAAATGAAATCCATGCTTCTGAATATATGCTCGGTTTAATTTATTACAAAGGGGAAGGAGTGTCGAAAGACCTGCCTCTTGCAAGGCGTTACTTCAAGTCTGCGGCAGAGAATAATTACGGAGATGCACAGATGATGTACGCGTATATGATTCAAGCCGGTGATGGAGGAAAAGCAGACCCTAAAAAAGCCCTGACCTGGGCGTCTATAGCAAAATACAGAAATATTGCCGGTGCTGATGAGATAGCCTATTACGCTGAACTATTACTTGATAACGCTGAAATTTCTCAAGCTAAAAATATTGCTTCAACCTGTATAGCCGCAGAAAACTTTAAAAAATGTATAACTGCTGAACGAGCTCAATAAATTTCATAAAAAAGCCTAAAGAAAGCGATGTTAACGCCGATATTTTAAAGTAACTATTTTAACTCGGCGAGGTTGAACACAGTGAAATCAAATAAAGTAATGCTTGAATATAGAGACGTGCAAGTAAGTTCAGCGGTTAGTTATGCCGATGGTGTGCAACTAATACAAATGTTATTTGATGGTTTACTGGATGCGCTTACCGACGCAGAAAGGTTTATCAAAGCAAACGATATACCCAACAAGAGTGCTGCAGTTTCAAGGGCAACGAAAATAATTATCGGGCTAAAAGGATCGCTCGATTTTGACAAAGGTGGCGAATTAGCGCGCAACCTTAATGATCTTTACGACTACTCAACCCGCCAGCTTTTAAAAGCAAACCTTCGCAATGACCCTAAGTTAGTGGTTGAGGTGAAAAGCTTGCTCAAAGAAATTACTAGTGCCTGGGAATTATTACCCTCTTTGATTAAAAACCAAAAAGTCGCACTAGCATCTTAATACCCCATAAAGCAGCCTAGATACTTCTTAAAGGGAATCCGAGAACTCGGCTTCCCTTTAGAGGTTTTCTAGCTGCGAATAACCATCTCTTTTTTAATCGCCAACCACTCAGGCTATTTTTCCCGATATTTATCACCCGCACCTATGCTTGACAGTTCTCGGTAGGTTCATGAAACTTAGCGTGTATTTATATATCCATAGAAAGGGCGTTAGTCTGATGCGCAATTATCAAAGAAGGACGATGGAAATCCTTAACAAAGATATTCGAGGCGATAGAACTAGCCAGTGGTGCGATATATTTCTTTCATCGCTCATAATCCTCAATCTCCTGGCAGTGTGTCTGGAATCCGTTGAATCTATAAAGACAGAATATCAATATCAACTGTTTTTATTTGAGGCCTTTTCTGTATCCGTTTTTGTGATTGAATATGGGCTGCGAATTTGGTCAATTGCCGTAGATGAAAGCAACCTTAAAAAAACCAGCATTGGTCGAAGAGCAAACTATATTTTCAGCTTCACTGGATTAATTGATTTAGCAGCAATTCTTCCATCGATTCTTCCTCTAATACTAGGTGGCTTGGATCTTCGGTGGCTACGCGTTTTGCGACTCGTGCGGCTGTTAAAAATTTCTCACTATTCAACAGCCCTTGAAGACTTGTTTTCAGCAATATATGAGGAGCGCAGGTCGTTTGGTGCCGCTCTCTACCTGATAGCAATTGCACTGTTTCTATCCAGCTCTATGATGTATCTGGCAGAGTATGAAGCCCAGCCAGATAACTTTGAATCAATCCCAAAAACAATGTGGTGGTCCCTGATCACCCTAACAACAGTGGGCTATGGTGACGTGGCTCCCATTACACCCTTGGGGAAAATAATTGGGTCACTCACGGCTCTTATGGGTGTATGCACAGTCGCACTGCTTACAGGTATAGTAGCGTCTGCATTTGCCGCTCAAATGTCTCGCCGTAAAGCCATTTTTGAAGAAGAAATTCGGTTAGCGGTAAGTGATGGAGTAGTAACTGATGAAGAAAAAAACCATATCGAAGAGTTACGACAAAGATTCAATATTCCGCAAGAAAATGCGAAGAAAATATTTGAGATAATCTCCGAAAACAAGATTGATAATACCTAGCTAGCTGCCGCCCTCAACTACTATTTCGATTCGCCTGTTCTTGGCTCGCCCTTGGGCCGTTGAATTCGGCGCGAGCGGCCTGGTCTCGGCATATCCGATTACCGTCACGTTCCCCTCAACGACATCGGTATTGCTAACAAGAAAATCCGCAACTGCAGCTGATCTCGCGGCCGACAAATCCCAATTTGAGTTGAACCTTTCACTAAAGGCTATCGGAATATTATCTGTATGTCCCTCCACCGTAATAAGCCCCGTATCTGGACTAAGCGAGTTGCCTACTTTTGATAGTAACTCAAGCGACTGGGGCTGTAGATCGGCAAATCCACTCCTAAATGAACCTTGCTCTGCTAACCGCACTATTACTTTGTCTCCGTCTTTGATTACCTCTGCAAGACCACTATTGATCTCATCGGAGAGTTTGACCCTTAATCTTGTATATTGGTCGGCAATCGCTCGCCGCTTTGTAAGAATTTCTCCTCGCGAAGATCCTTCCTGGTCGAAGCTGGGTGAGGCGGTATCTACCTTAATCAAAGACTGAACTTGACTCTGTGCTGCGGCGATACGGGCGAATATCTCGAGCTCCTCTTGAGGGATTTGGCCTCCAGATTCACTACTGCTTGATTCTCCTCTCAAACCAGCGCCCTCGGATATGACCACAACCTTTATTGAGTCACCGTCAACTTTTACCTTTACTTTGCCCTTTGCTATTTCTTTAGCCAGAGCTCTTTCAACAATTTCCTCGTCAGAGTTAGTGTCAAAAGATTGTGACTTAAGGTCAGTTTTAAGCTCTACATCCTCTGGTTGGACTTCATCAGTTGTCTCTTCTTCAATGACATTCATAATCGTCGGCGCCACCTCAGCCGACTTGTACTGTGTTGCGACTATGTTTTGGGCAGTAGGAGGCTCAACAACAGGAATCGCTCGCTGAACACCAAATGCGTTCTGCAGTGACCCACTTACCTGCTTATATTTGGGCACTTTCATCTCAGCAAAAGATAAGATTAGTACAAAAAATGCCATCAAAAGAGTCGCCATATCTGCAAAAGTAGCCATCCACGGTGGGGCACCAACCTTACATTTAGGGCAATCACGCTCTTTTGGAGGCTCTTCTTTTGGAGGCTCTATAGGATCAGCGCCATCAATTGATTCCTGGATTGCAGTTTCATCTGCTCCAACGTCAACATTCTGCACATTTTCCTCTAATGAGGTATCTTCGATATCATCTGCCATTTAGAAATCTCTTTTCGACTATTTGCATCACCATCAGTCGACAATAATTTCAATTCGCCGATTCTTTGCTCGGCCTTGTTTTGTTGTATTTGAATCAATAGGTCTAGTGTCAGCAAGACCAGCGACTATTATATTTTTTTGATCAAGCCCAGAGTCATTTATAAAAAAGTCTGCCACCGCAGCTGATCTCGCAGCGGATAGATCCCAATTGGATTGGAACCGTTCACTAAATGCTACGGGAACGTTGTCAGTATGGCCCTCTACTCTTACTCGACCACCCGCTTCTCTCAAACTGATTCCAACCTTTGTTAAAAGCTTGTCGAAACCAAACTGAAGATCTGCACTGCCTGATCTGAATGACCCCTGACTCGCAAGACGCACAATGACCTTATCATCAACTTTTTCAACCTCTACTAAGCCCTGCTGAATTTCTGACTTAAGATCAGTTTTAATTTGCGTGAATTTTTCTTGATCTCCAAGATTATCGCTATCCTGCTCACCTGAGGAATTTTCATCTAGTCTTGTAGAGGCTAGGCCGGCACTCTCAGAACCCTGAGACAAATCTTGTCTTCGCACTTGTATTTCTGAGACGATTTTAGACTGCGCCTCAACGACTTTATTCGCTATATCAATCGTCGCTTGACTGACCTTGCCACCACTTTGATCCCCATCTTTATTTCCTGTGGAGCCGCCAGCTCTTTCGGTTGACTGTATTTCAACAACCAATTTGTCGCCGGACATCTTAAGAGCTACCTGTCCCTCGGCAATTTCATCCTCGAGGACTTTCTCAAGTGCTAAAAATTCCTGTTGTGTCTCAAAATCAGATTTACTTGTTTGTGTTTTTTTAACCACAAATTCTCTTGTTGTGTCCAGAGATCGCTGTCTGGGGCTTTTCCTCAGTGATCTTTGTGCTTCAGCCGGACTAAAATCCTCTATCAATATGCTTCTCGCCGAGGGTATTGAAATCGGCGGAACTACTCTCGCAACACCAAACGCCGCCTTCAGTGACCCAGAAATTTGTTTATATTTGGGTACACTAACTTCGGTAAAAGAGAGAATCAGGACAAAGAACGCCATAAGGAGTGTAGCCATGTCAGCAAAAGTGGCCATCCAAGGAGGAGATCCCGACTTACATGGGGGACACGGCTTAGGACCTGGAGGACTTGGATCGCGCGCCTCGGCGACAGCTTCAGAGGCCTGCTCCGCCTGAAGATCTTCGTTCTCTGATATGTCTTCTTCTGCCACAGAATCTTTTCCTTAATCGGAAGACAGCAATTGAGCTCGAACCGCGGGCTTCAAGAATGAAGAGAGGAAGTCACTTAGAATTCGGGGGTTACCGCCTGTTTGGATAAAAAGTGCGCCCTCAATGATCAACTCATTGTTGGTTTCTTCCAAGTCAGCTTGATTTTCAAGCTTCATTGCCATCGGTAGCATAATTACATTTGCCAAGATCGCTCCATAAAGGGTTGTTAGAAGAGCGATCGCCATGGCAGGCCCGATTGATTTCGGATCATCCATATTACCAAGCATCTGCACCAGCCCAATCAAAGTACCAATCATGCCCATCGCCGGCGCAATCTCTCCCCATGCACTGAAAATTTTAGCTCCCATGGTATGTCTGGCACGGGTTTCATCTTTTTCTCTTTCAAGAGACGCTTTAATTACAGCCTCATCTTGACCATCTACCAACATTCCAACAGCCTTAGCGAGAAAAGGGTTGGCAATTTCTTGGCCTTCTAAGGCTATCATCCCGTCTTTCCTGGCTATAGTGGCCATTTCCACTAACTGTTCTATCAGCGCCTTTGGTTCATCGAGGGAGTTTTTGAAGGCCTTACCCGCCACTTTAATTGCACCAAGAAATTCACCTAGAGAGGATCTGTATAACACTACTGCTGTCGAGCCCCCTAAAACGATCATCAATGAAGATGCCTCAACAAAGGCCCCAGGGTCGCTGATCGATAGAGCAATAAACGTAAAAGCAATGAGTAATCCAGCGATAGTAGCGAGATCCATACCAAAATCCTTCAATACAAGTTGAGCTAATTAATCTATCAAGGTCTAGAGACCATATCAATTTTCATATGTTACTATCGGCAGAAGAGAGGTTTTATTGAGCTTCGATTCGATACTTCATAAATAAACGACTACAGTCTTTATTAAATTTGCCGATATAAAATACACTTGCAGGATCGGTTAATCTGCATTCTTTAAAAGGTTAGCAATAATGTACGCAGCTCCAACTTTGCTTTGGAATAATTCTTATATTCGACATTGGTCAAAACTAATCCTGGCAACCTGCTTCCTGTCTTTGAACGCATGCGACCTGAAGAAAAAGGATGTTAAGTGTCATGATTTCTTTAAACCTGGAGATCGTGGCGGATTTGAATATCCGTCAAATGGCATTGCATTGTTCAAGGAAAATGGAACCCAATGGTACAGATGCGCTGCAGGCCAGAAATACCTCCACAACAAATGCAAAGGAGAAAGTCTCAAAGTTACTTGGGATGAGGCCGTTTCATACGCTCAGGAATTTTCCGAGAAAACCGGTTCGACTTGGCGCTTGCCATCTAAAAGCGAGATGAAGTCAATAATGGAATCCCAGTGTCACGCCCCGACACTAAACACGAATGTATTCCCATCTGCAGAAGTATCCAATTATTGGACGGCGAGTCGCGGCTTTCATCAAGATCAATTTAAATGCGCAGTTTTCACTTATAACGGAAACCTGTCATGCCGGCAGACGCGCAAAGCTGCTTTACCATTTTTGTTGGTTAAAGATTAACTACTTAATTCGCGGCTTAAGCTCAAAGCTTAAGCACGGCGAACCATGCGCCTGTATTACCTCAATACTCGGCAGCAATTTAGATTTAAACCTCATCGCATCACAACTGTAGGGATGCTTAACTTCATGAGTGATCTTAAAGTATTTGCACTTCCAGCAATCTGGAGGCTGAGTCTGGTCATTCACCATCCCTACCCCTAAAAAACTCAACGTAACCTTTATAAAAAATAAGGCCAAATAGGGTCAGCACCGCCAGGTAACCTGCGATAGCACCCAAATCATAGTCTCTGACACTCGTGATTTCTGGTTGAGAGGCCATAATTAATAGCAGAGGCACAGATACAAACAAAAACTTGCGAATTGTCATACATACTCTGCACGGTGGAGGGGGCGTGTCTTGTTTCATAAGCTTCTCCATAACTAGTGCTAGCTCAGGCGAGTTTTAACCACTGGAGATTTACTCTCTTAAAAGTGGAACGCTATTAATGTTAATATATGAGCTTCGCTAGTCGGAAAGGAAGTAACAATGTTGATTCTTATATCCCCCGCCAAAAAACTCAGTTCCGTGACACCCGATTTTGACGCTGATTATAGTCAGCCGCTTCTTCTAGATCACACGAAAATTTTATTAGCTGAATTAAAGGCCCTATCTCCTCACGAAATCAGCTCGCTGATGAGTATAAGTGACAAACTAGGCGGGCTCAATTATCAACGTTTTCAAGAGTGGCACACGCCTTTTGACAAAAGCAATGCAATGCCAGCGGTGCTGGCATTTAAGGGTGATGTCTATCAGGGCCTCGACGCCGAGAGCATGAGTGCCGAGGACTTAACCTGGGCTCAAAATCACCTGCGCATCCTCTCCGGGCTATATGGTGTGCTTCGCCCATTGGATTTGATGCAGGCCTATCGTCTGGAGATGGGCACCAAATTTGCCACTTCCCGCGGTAAAGACCTTTACCAGTTTTGGGGCGACATTATCACCAGAGAACTAAACAAGTTGGAGTCATCCGTACTGGTAAACCTGGCTTCAAATGAATACTTTAAATCGGTACAAACAAAAGATCTCAACGCGCGAATTATCACGCCGGTATTTATGGATAAGAAGAATGACCGCTATAAAATTATCAGCTTCTATGCCAAGAAAGCCCGCGGCCTGATGAGTAGCTATATTATTAAAAATCGTATTACCGAGGTTGAGCAGATCAAGGATTTTGATACTGACGGCTATAGATACAATGCAGCCCTTAGTGAGGCTGATAAATGGGTTTTTGTTCGCGACTAATTCGGGCTCAGTTGATTAAATAGTCTGCTGACAAGCCAACAAAGATAACCATGCCAACTCGATGGTTGCTGAGGAATGCCGCAAAGCAGGCCTCGCGATCTCGCCCCCGACTGATAACAAATTGATTGATAAAGTAGAATGCGGCCACCACTAGGCCAGCAAAGTAGGCAGCTCCGCGATCAAATAATAAGCCTGCACATACCAACAAAGCCAGCATCGCAAACTGCAATGCCCCAATAATCACAAGATCGTATTTGCCAAAAAGTATGGCGGTGGATTTGATGCCTATGTGAAGATCATCGTTGCGATCAACCATGGCATAGTAGGTGTCAAAAGCAATAGTCCAGAGTATCACTGCGGCAAAAATCACCCATAACTCAACAGGCAAACTATTGGTCTCAACAGCAAAGGCCATAGGCGTCGACCAGGCCCAGGCAATACCCAAGCCCAGCTGGGGTAGATGAGTAATGCGCTTCAAAAATGGGTATAGCGCTGCCACTGCTGCACCCCCAACCGCCAGCTTGATCGTCAACGGGTTGGTTAGCAGCACCAATAGCAACGCAAATGCCATTAGGCCAAAAAACAAACGCAGCGCAGAACTGGCATCAATCTGCCCGGCGGGAATCGGCCTGTCTTTGGTGCGCTCAACTGCACCGTCCACATTGCGGTCAGCATAGTCGTTGATCACGCAGCCCGCCGCCCTCATTACCACAACACCCAGAGTAAAGATAAGCAGATTGCTCAACTGTGGGCGTCCCTCGCTGGCAAACCATAGTGCCCAAAGGGTTGGCCATAACAGAAGATAGGTGCCGATAGGGCGATCGAGGCGCATAAGGCGCATCCAGGGGTTTGCGTTTAAACGACTAATCATATTTTCCTTAGTTCACCGGGCTTAAAATCTGGCAAAAATATTTCGCAGACCAAAAGCGGCTTAGCTGATAATTTAAACACTGAGCGACGGCCCCAACTTGGCTGATTAAAAGGGGGTAGTTTAGAGTTGAGCGACTGAGGATTACAGGCTGGGATGCAGACCCACTCCAGCGGCTCGCGACTCATGGATGGATCGCCAAATAACAGCGCACCCAGAGGCCTGTTATCCAGGTGCCGCAACTTGCGCAGACGACCCGTCAGAGTTTGTAGTGGTATCACACTGCGAGCATAAACCCAGGGTTCACCGCGACCAAACAGCAGCACCTCGCGAATCAGCGCCACTTGTCGAGGCGCCATTGCCAGGGCGCGACACTCGGAAAATCGAGGTACTTGCATAGACTGGTTGAGCACCTCGACTCTCAGCTGTCCGCCGCTAAGCTGTTGCAGGCGCCGAGTTAGAGAGCCACTATCCAGCAACCAACTGCGAAGTGCCTCAGGCAATCTACTCACTTCACCCAGCAGCGGTTGACGCCAGATGAGCTGATCTGAAAAACGCCCTCTTGTCATCGGTTAATGTTCCTGAGTTCCTTTGGCATAGGGGTTGCTGCCATCTGGCTGGGCACGAAAGCGCTTGTATTCCCACTGGTACTGTTCAGGGGCCAGTTCAACCAACTTCTCCACACCGGCGTTGAGTGCGCTAACCGCTGTTGTCTTATCTTCGCTGAAGAGCGCTTCGTCGGCAGGTAAAAAGTGCAGACGCCAGCCACCGGGTTCACGAATGGCAGAGCAAAACAGCGCCTGACAAGCGGAGCGCGCCAATAAATTTGTCAGCAAAGTCATGGTACGAGTCTGCACACCCATAAAAGGGGCGAAGATGCCGCCACTCTCCTCTGGCTGCTGATCGGGAAGAATGGCTGTTGTTTCACCTCTCTTGAGTGCTTTAACCAGGGCCGCAACACCGCGCCCATCGGTTGGCACTAGGGTTGCGCCGGACTGCTCTCGAGATGTTTTGATCCAGGTACCCAGCTCAGGGATTTTTGGAGGTTCGTAAAGAGAGGTCATCTTACAGCGCGATGATGCCCAGAGTCCGACAACTTCCCAGTTGCCGAGGTGGGGTACGATAAGAATGGTGCCAGATTTATCGGCTATAGCCGCCTGGAACAGTTCAATTCCCTCCACAGCAACTATTTTGCTCTCAAGCCATGAGCTGGACTTGCTCCACACTCTTGGGGTTTCGATAAATGCCTGGCCGAGATGCAGCATACGCTCTCTGCACAGGCTCTCTCTTTGCTGAGGTGACATCTGTGGATAACAGAGGCGCAAATTAACCCGGGAGGCCAATACCGGATCCAACTTTAGACTGTAGATCACTCGACCCAGAGTGCGCCCAAGCAGGCGCCCCGCAGTCAGTGGAAGCCAACCGAACAACTGCAACAGAAACAGAAGAACTTTATTTTTCAACGTTGTCGATCACCTTTTCAGGAAGGCTGTATTGTCAGTTTGTTTTCTTAAACTGAAAACAAACTCTTTACGCTTGCTTGTTAAGTTTTTCCGGCAGCTCGTTATTTAAGTACTCAAGCAAATCATCGCCTATTTGATGGTGTAAAAGACCCAGCTCAATATTTGCTTTAAGGAGTCCCATCTTGCTACCACAGTCGTAGCGGGTGCCCTCGTACTCATAGGCAAGTACTTGCTCTTCAGTCAGCAATGTTTGAATCGCATCGGTGAGCTGAAATTCGCCTCCAGCGCCCGGCTTTAATTGGTCGAGATGCTGAAAAATCTGTGGCGTAAAAATATAACGGCCGGTAACACCCATATCCGACGGCGCATCTTCAAAAGCGGGCTTCTCGACAATCGCATCTAGCAAATAAACGCGGTCCGACTGGGCTTTACCGCTGATAACACCGTAAGCTGAAATCTCTGGGCCAGGTACTTTCTGTATAGCGATCACGGAGCTCTTGTAGTATTCATAGAGTTCGACCATCTGGCGCACGGCGCCTTTCTTACCGTGAATCAAATCATCGGCAAGGATTACCGCAAACGGCTCATCGCCAATCAGGTGGGCTGCAGTCAATACCGCGTGACCCAGACCGAGAGCTTCATTCTGTCGGATATAGGTACAGCTAACACCTTTGGGGACAATGTTCTGAGCAATTTCCAACAGTGCCTTTTTGTTGTTCACTTCCAGCTGATGCTCTAGTTCATAGGCTTTGTCAAAATGGTCGGCAATGCTGCGCTTGTTGCGGCCCGTGATAAAAATCATCTCGGTGATACCTGCCTCAACAGCTTCTTCTACGGCATACTGAATTAATGGCTTATCGACAACTGGCAGCATCTCTTTTGGGTTTGCCTTGGTTGCGGGTAAAAATCTTGTTCCCATACCTGCCACCGGAAAAACTGCTTTGCGAACTTTCTCTCCATGCCTTACATGAACCATTGAATGTTGTCCTCTGTTAGTTAGGGGGCTACCCCACTGATAATTTTGCTAGATTAATCTGTGCCTCGCATTATATCCATATATGATTTTGAAAAGATTATTTTAATAAGCTGTTACACGACTTATTGCTTATTTTTTTCCCTTTCTTTATTGAACCGCCGCCTTATAATTGCGCATTCTTTAGATATCTTAGGAATTCACCGTGAGCGATGTTGGCACGCCCCCTGATACATTTCAGGATCTGATAATAAGACTCCAACAATACTGGGCCACTCAGGGTTGTGTAGTGTTACAGCCACTGGATATGGAAGTTGGCGCCGCCACTTTCCATCCAGCGACTTTTTTGCGCGCCATTGGTCCGGAAAACTGGAACAGCGCCTATGTGCAGGGTTGCCGGCGTCCCACAGATGGTCGCTACGGGGAAAATCCCAATCGACTGCAGCACTACTACCAGTTCCAGGTTGTTATGAAACCTTCCCCGAGTGATTTTCAGGAACTCTACCTCGGATCACTTCGCTCGCTGGGTATAGATACTGCGGTTCACGATGTTCGCTTTGTTGAAGATAACTGGGAATCACCTACCCTCGGAGCCTGGGGTATTGGCTGGGAAGTCTGGCTCAACGGTATGGAAATTACGCAGTTCACCTATTTTCAGCAGGCCGGCGGACTCGAGTGTTACCCGGTAACCGGAGAAATTGCCTATGGTCTCGAGCGCATCGCCATGTACCTGCAGGGTGTCGATAGTATTTATGATCTAATTTGGGCCCATGGCCCCCAGGGCGATGTAACTTACGGAGATGTTTTTCATCAAAATGAAGTCGAGATGTCGACTTACAATTTTGAACACGCCGATGTCGATGCCCTATTTGCTACTTTTGACCAGTGTGAAAAAGATTGCCTGAAATTAACGCAGAGCGGCTTGCCACTGCCCGCTTATGAGATGGTCATGAAAGCCTCTCATGCCTTTAATCTACTCGATGCCCGTCACGCGATTTCAGTGACTGAACGTCAACGCTACATTCTCCGGGTGCGAACCATCGCTCGAGCGGTTGCTCAGGGTTATTTTGACTCGCGACTGGAACTTGGCTTTCCCATGGCCGATAAAGATCTTTCCAAAGAGGTCATTGAGCGTGTAGCCAAAGAGAAGCTTCAGGCCGCTGCCAAGCTGGAAAAGTCCCAAAAGCAACGCACTAAAGCTGCTGGAGAATCACAATGAGCGCAGATTTTCTGGTTGAAATTGGCACCGAAGAACTGCCACCAAAAGTATTGCGTCAGCTCTGCGATAGCTTTGCTGAAGAAGTTACTGGTCGCTTCAATGCAGAACAGCTATCGTTTGGCGAGGTCACAATCTATGGCGCGCCTCGACGTCTGGCGCTGCTGATAAGCGACCTTGAAGCCCAGACGCCTGATCAGAATGTGGTCAATTGGGGCCCACCGGCCAAGGTTGCCTTTGACAGTGATGGCAATCCAACCCGCGCCGCAGAGGCCTTTGCCAAGAAGAATAATATAGCGCTTGCGGCACTTGCTGGCCTGATTGAAAACGATGGTCAGCAGGATAAACTCTGTGCCCGCCGTACTGTTGTCGGTATTCCGACCGAATCTCTGCTCGGCGATATTATCAGTCAATCCCTCGCTGCCCTCCCCATTCCCAAACCAATGCGCTGGGGAAAAAGTCGCCAGGAATTTGTGCGGCCTGTGCAGTGGGCGGTTGTTCTATTTGATGGCAAGACAATTAATACCAATATACTCGGTATTGAAAGCAGCAATATTTCCCGTGGCCACCGCTTCCACAGCCAGGGTGATATCCTGATTGACTCCCCTGCCAACTATAAAGACAGGCTCCACAAAGCCTTTGTGATTGTCGACTTTGAAGAGCGCCGCGAACTCATTCGCCAGGGTGTTGCTGCCGCCGCTAAAAGTGCTGGTGGCACCGCAGTTATCGATGCAGATCTTCTCGATGAGGTAACCGCACTCAACGAATGGCCGGTGCCACTGCTTGGCCAATTCGAAGAACATTTCCTTGAAGTGCCAGCCGAGGCCCTGGTTTCATCAATGGCACAGCATCAAAAATATTTTCATGTTGTCGATGACGACAACCAGTTGAAACCATTGTTTATCACAGTAGCCAATATTGACAGTCTTGATCCGCAGCAAGTTATCAGCGGTAATGAGCGGGTTATTCGCCCACGTCTGGCAGACGCCGCGTTTTTCTACAAAACTGATCTCAAATCAACCCTGCAGGAGCGACGTGAAACACTTAAATCGGTCATTTTCCAGTCCAAACTTGGCAGCATCTTCGATAAAACCCAGCGAGTTAGCGGGCTGGCAAAATTTCTCGCCGACTTCACCGGAGCTTCGGCTGAACATGCAGGTCGCGCTGGCGAGCTTTGCAAATCCGACCTGGTTAGCGAGATGGTCGGTGAGTTCGATGATCTGCAAGGTGTTATGGGGCGCTACTATGCGCTTAACGATGGTGAACACCCGGCTGTTGCTGAGGCACTTATGGAACAGTACCTGCCGCGCTTTGCCGGCGATGCTATCCCCGCAACTGAAACTGGCGCCGCACTGGCTCTTGCAGACCGCCTGGATACCCTAGTTGGTATCTTTAGTATTGGCCAACAGCCCTCTGGGTCTAGAGACCCCTTTGCACTGCGACGCGCCAGTCTAGGTATTCTGCGTATTATCATTGAGCGCAATATAGATCTTGATCTCAACCTGGCTATCAAGGCAGCAGCTGAACAATTAAACATAAATGAGACTGCAGACAAGATATGTTTGCAAGTCCTTACTTATGCCTTAGACCGCTTTAAATCATGGTATAAGGATGAAGGTATAGATGCGGAAGTATTTGCCTCTGTCGCCGCATTGGCGCTCAGCAATCCCCTGGATATCGATGCCAGAGTCAAGGCCGTTGACCAGTTTACGCGCCTGCCTGAAGCTGTTGCACTGGCTGCGGCAAATAAGCGCGTCTTTAATATTCTCGCTAAACAGTCCGCTGACACCGTTCCATCCGTTATTAATAACAGCCTGCTGGTCGATGCTGCTGAACAGCAATTAGCTGAAAGTATCTCTGCACTTAGTAGCACCATAGCTCCTTTACTGGAAAAGCGCGACTATGCAGCTGTACTAAAAGAGCTGGCGTCGCTACGAGACCCGGTCGATCAGTTCTTTGATGATGTTATGGTGATGGTCGATGATCCAGCTGTTCGCGACAATCGACTGGCGCTGCTTAATAGCTTGCGCAGCCTGTTTTTAAACGTTGCCGACATCTCGCAACTTGTGGTTAGCAAATGAGTGCTATTGCCCAATGAGAAAAACCTGGCAAGCTTTACGCGCCCTGTCTTTCTATAGCGGATTGGTCGTACTGGTGCTTCTAATGAGCCTGTCAGTATCCTTGATTGGTTTCCTTCCATTCCGCTATCGCCAGCGATTCTTGACCCTTGGTAACAAATTGATAATGGTCTGGCTGCGTCTCACCTGTGGCATCAGGGTCAAAGTCAGCGGCCTGGAAAATATCCCGGATCAGGCCTGTGTGGTGCTTAGCAATCACCAGAGTACCTGGGAGACTTTCTATCTACAGCATCTGTTTGTTCCCGCCAGTGTTATCCTCAAACGCGAGCTGCTGTGGATACCCTTTTTTGGCTGGACGCTTTTTGCCATGCGCCCTATTGCAATTAAACGCTCCAAGCCCGCAGGCGCTATTCGCCAGGTGCTCAATCAGGGCAAACAGCGACTCTCCAAGGGCATTAAAGTCATAATCTTCCCTGAGGGCACTAGAGTGCGTGGTTCAGAGGTTGGTTCCTTTATGACCAGCGGTGCCGCGCTGGCCAAAGCGGCAGAAGTGTCGATTTTGCCAGTGCGTCACAACGCCGGCCAGTGCTGGCCTGCCGGCAGCTGGTTAAAAACCCCCGGGACCATCAGCGTTGTAATCGGCCCGACCATAGCAACTGATAAGCACAACCCGCGCGAGTTAACTGAACTTGCCCATCAGTGGATTGCCAACGCTCTCTAGCACTTTTTTGAACCGCAACCATACTGCAAGCGCTTAAAACTCCCTCTCCATCTAACCTATACTCGAAGAATAATATCGCTTGTGGGTTAACTATGGACACCAAGAAAACAACAGGAAAAACCGGATCAGCACTTGATTCACGAAAGCGCGTTCGCAGGCATACCCGAGATCGCCGCAGCGAAGTTCGGTTTGAGCCAGAAAAAGAAAACCGCCGGCGCAATAAAGGCCGGCGGTCTGCGGATGTGGATATCTGGGGTCGCCGATAAAGACGGGGCACACCAAGTTCAAACGTCCAGATTAACCACCGAAAGCGCATTAGTTTCAATAAAGTCTCTGCGCGGCTCTACCTGATCGCCCATTAGGGTAGTAAACATCTGGTCTGCGGCAATCGCATCTTCAATGGTAACCTGCAGCATACGTCGCGAGTCCGGATCCATTGTAGTCTCCCAGAGCTGTTCGGGATTCATTTCGCCCAATCCCTTATAGCGCTGGGTGTTGAGTCCGCGTCGCGACTCTGCCATCAACCAATCCAATGCCTGGTAGAAGCTTTCCACCGACTGCTGGCGCTCACCACGCTGGATGTAGGCGCCCTCCTCAATCAATCCGTGCAGCGTTTCACCAAGAGCGGCGATCGCGTTGTATTCATTAGAGGCAAAGAATTCACGGCCCAGTAGATGATAGTTTGGAATCCCATGAGCGGTAATCTCAACTTTGGGCAGGTAAATATGTCGCTCCTTATCTTCCTCCACAAGCACCTCATAACGGTGAGTGCCAACCATCACATTTTCGAGATTTCCCCGAAGATAGCCACACCAAACCTCAAGATCACCTCTATTTCCTAGAAGTTTATCAGAGAAGCGCGGACTGTAAACCAATGCCTCAAGCACCTCTTTTGGATAGACCAGCGACATACGCTCTATCAGGTTCATAACATGGCGGAATTGATTGACCAGCGCCTCCAAAGCCGTGCCCTGAATACCTGGTGCAGTAGCATTAACATGCAAACTGGCATTTTCCAGGGCCTTGGAGGTCAGGTAAGCGAGCAATGCATCGTCATCTTTAACATATTGCTCACTTTTACCGCGACTGACCTTGTAAAGTGGTGGCTGGGCAATAAAGATATGGCCAGCTTCAACTAACTCGCGCATCTGCCTAAAGAAGAACGTCAGTAGCAGTGTGCGGATATGCGAGCCGTCAACGTCCGCATCGGTCATAATAACAATGGTGTGGTAGCGCAGCTTTTCTGGGTTAAATTCTTCCGTACCAATACCACAGCCCAGCGCGGTAATCAGCGTGCCAACTTCAGCACTGGACAGCATCTTGTCGAAGCGCGCTTTCTCAACGTTGAGAATCTTACCCTTAAGCGGCAGAATCGCCTGGGTTCTGCGATCACGGCCCTGCTTGGCTGAACCACCCGCAGAGTCACCCTCCACCAGGTATAACTCTGAGAGTGCCGGGTCTTTCTCCTGACAATCTGCCAACTTACCGGGCAACCCAGCGATATCGAGGGCACCTTTACGCCTAGTCATTTCCCGCGCTTTACGCGCCGCTTCACGAGCTCGAGCCGCATCGATCATTTTATTAACCACAGCTCTGGCATCCTGGGGAAATTCCAGCAAGAAATCACTGAATTTATCACCCATCTCCTGCTCTACCGCGGACTTTACTTCGGAGCTGACCAGCTTATCTTTGGTCTGCGAGGAAAATTTCGGATCCGGGACTTTTACTGAAATAATTGCCGTTAGGCCTTCTCGTGCATCATCACCAGTAGTGCTAACTTTTGCCTTGCCATTGATACCCTCTTTTTCAATGTAGGTGTTTAATCCACGGGTCAGCGCCGAGCGGAAGCCCGCCAAATGGGTTCCGCCGTCACGCTGGGGAATATTGTTGGTGTAACAGTGAATACTCTCCTGAAAACCATCATTCCATTGCAGCGCCACCTCGACACTGATGCCATCCTCACGCTGGGTGTTGAAATGCATAATCTTGTTAACAGTGGTTTTATTCTGGTTGAGAAACTCAACAAAAGCGCTCAGCCCACCCTCATAGGCGTAGACATCCTCTTTTCCAGTGCGCTCATCGTGCAGCACAATACGCACACCAGAGTTCAAAAACGACAGCTCACGCAGTCTTTTTGCCAGAACATCAAAATGAAAGTTGATATTGGAAAAGGTATCAATTGAGGGCTCAAAATGAACTGCTGTTCCAGACTCTTCTGTCTCACCAACAACTTCGAGAGGCCCCTGGGGAACACCGTGAGCATACTCCTGCTCATGGATCTTGCCATCTCTGCGAATAGTTAGACGCAGCTTGGCTGACAGAGCATTTACAACCGAAACACCTACACCGTGCAGACCACCAGATACCTTATAGGAATTATCATCAAACTTACCGCCGGCGTGCAAAACAGTCATAATAACTTCAGCAGCCGAGACGCCCTCATCGTGCATCTCGGTAGGAATGCCACGGCCATTATCTGAAACAGTAATCGATTCATCAGGGTGGATTGTGATCCTGATCTCCGAGCAATGCCCCGCCAACGCCTCATCAATGGAATTATCTACCACCTCGAAGACCATATGGTGTAGTCCGGTACCGTCATCGGTATCACCAATGTACATACCCGGGCGCTTGCGAACTGCATCGAGGCCTTTTAGTACCTTAATACTCGAAGAGTCATAATTCTGTTCGTCAGTCATATACTTCCT
The DNA here is from genome assembly GCA_038150705.1 of Porticoccaceae bacterium. Classification (GTDB taxonomy): domain Bacteria; phylum Pseudomonadota; class Gammaproteobacteria; order Pseudomonadales; family Porticoccaceae; genus HTCC2207. The sequence goes on from JAYOUA010000002.1 coordinate 149,865, forward strand.
ATACCCTGTTATTTAATCAACTAAAGCAGCGCCATGTTCCATGTGGAACATTTTGTGCGGGACTGTCTGCACCAAACCTTCAAAATCTTGTTTGTCGACCCCGGTAATAAAATACTGACAACCAAGATCGTTTAAATACGAAATCACCTGACCGCGATGCTGGTAATCAAGCTCAGCAGGCAGGTCATCCAGAAGGAAAAGACAAGATTCCCCCGCATGCTCTCGATAGTGGCTGGCTTGCGCCAATTTAAGCGCATAAACCAAAAGTTTTGTCTGCCCTCTCGAGAGGTGATCAGCAGCATTCTGACCATCAACTTTAATTCTTATGTCTGCACGGTGCGCTCCGTGACTGGTGGTCTTTGTCCCTATATCACGGTCACGATCGGCGGCATATACATCAGCCAGCGAGCGCCCTTCAGCCCAACCGCAATAATACTCAAGAGAAACCTGCCCCAAACCGTCAAAGGCACCAACCGCCTGAGCCAAAAACTCCGAAAGCGCTGTTAAATACTCCTGCCTATGGCGAGTTATTTTTTCACTGAGTGGAATTAACTCCAGCGTCCAGGTGCGCAACATATCGTCGTCTATTCTACCATGGCGAAGGAGTTGATTGCGCTGTTTTAACGTTTTTTGAAAGCGCCGCCAAAGATTGGTGTAACCATGTTCCACGTGGAACACACCCCAATCTAAAAACTGTCTGCGCTGAAGAGGCCCGCCCTCCAAAAGCATAAAGCTGTGTGCATCAATTAACTGTAAGGGAAGCTCGGAAACCAGCTGTGCTGCAGTCTGCAGGGGCTTTCCATCAAGGCGCGCTTCAAAGAGCCCTCTTGATGTGCGCTTAATACCAAGTTGGTGAGACCTCGAAGCCTGATCGCGCAACAGAGACCCAGACACCACAAGCTCATCAGAACCACTATTAACCACCACGCGCAAATCACGATGGCGAAAAGAGCGACCTCGACCGAGAAGGTGGATGGACTCCAGAAAGCTTGTTTTGCCACTGCCATTGGCGCCGTGGATAATATTGCCCTGCGGGTGGCAGCTGAGGCGGATGTTTTTCAGGTTGCGCACATGAAAAATATCCAATTGAGATAAGTGCATATTATTGAGATTAGCAGCGCGAGCAGCTAGCAAATAAAACGCTAGTGGTGTCGCTACAGGCGCATTGGCATAACAACATAAACCGCAGAACCATCTGCCGAGTCCTCTACCAAGGCGCTGCTGCTGGAATCAGAAAGAGTTAAGCGAACACCCTCTCCTTTAAGGACATTAAGAACATCCAACAGGTAGCTAACGTTAAAACCAATCTCCAGGTCATCTCCGGCGTATTCAACACCGACAACCTCTTCCGCTTCCTCCTGCTCCGGATTATTGGCAACCATCTTTATGGCGCCATTTGAGAGCATAATGCGTACCCCGCGGTACTTTTCGTTGGAAAGAATAGCTGTGCGCCCAAAGGCCTGCTTGAGCTCTGCACGATCACCTACTACCTGTTTGTCGCCACCCTTGGGGAGAACCCGGTCGTAATCCGGATAGGCTCCGTCGACCAGCTTTGACGTGAAGCAGTAATCCGCTCCGTTGACACGAATATGGTTTGATCCCATGGCGACGCGCACCGAGCCTTCTTCGCTAACCAATCGCGATAACTCCATAACCCCTTTGCGCGGCAAAATAGCCTTGGTTAAATCGCTAATCTGGATCTCACAGTCGGCATCACAGAGCGCCATTCTGTGGCCATCTGTTGCAACTGCACGAAGGCGATTGGAGCTGACCTCCCACAACATGCCATTGAGATAGTAGCGCACATCCTGCTGCGCCATTGCAAAAGAGGTCGACTCAATTAAGTGCTTCAGGGTCTCGTTTTCAACATCGAACTCAATATTATTTTCACCATTATCCACCGAGGGGAATTCATTGGCCGGAAGTGTTGCCAGAGTAAAGCGGCTGCGGCCGCTCTTAACCTGAGCCTTACCATCACTACTGGAGAAATCAACTTTGGCACCATCGGGAAGAGAGCGACAGATATCCAAAAGCTTGCGCGCTGAAACCGTAACCTCGCCAGCCTCATCTGCAGCTGATACCCCTGTATAGCCAACAATCTCAACCTCCAGATCAGTTCCAGTGACCGAGAGGCGCGAACCCTCCAGACTAAGTAACACATTAGAGAGAATTGGCAATGTCTGGCGTCTTTCGACCACTCCAGCAACAAGCTGCAGGGGCTTGAGTAAAACTTCACGGGAAAGGCTAAATTTCATGATAAATTCGTATCTCCGACACGGTTAAATACATCTTGTAAACATACTGTTTTTATTATCTGTCTTCCAACTTGCAACCAGTGCATTTTAGCTGAAAAACCCTCTATCCAGAAAGCAATCTAACTCGAAAGCGTCCGGTAAAGGTGTTTCAAATCGCGCTCGACCTCACGATCACTGCTCTCTAGCTCTTTAACCTTGCGGCAAGCATGCAGAACAGTTGTGTGATCACGTCCACCAAAAGACTCGCCAATTTCCGGAAGGCTGTAATTGGTTAGCTCTTTAGCCAGCGACATGGCAATTTGCCTGGGTCTGGCAACAGATCGACTGCGGCGCTTGGAGAGCAGATCTGACATCTTTAATTTGTAGTAATCAGCGACCACTCTCTGAATGTTGTCTATGGTAACCAGCTTGTCCTGCAGCGCCAACAAATCTTTCAATGATTCACGAATTAAATCGATATCTATGACCCGGCCGCTGAATTGCGCATGAGCCATCACTCTCTTTAAAGCACCCTCGAGCTCGCGAACATTTGAACGAATACGCTGAGCAATAAAGAAGGCAGCATCTCTGGACAGATCCATGCCCACCTGCTCAGCTTTGTTGATCAAAATAGCCACACGGGTTTCGAGCTCTGGCGGCTCAACCGCTACCGTCAAACCCCAGCCGAAACGGGACTTTAGACGCTCCTCTACACCGTCGATCTCCTTGGGATAGCGATCGGAGGTAAGAATCATCTGCTGGCCGCGCTCAAGCAGCGCGTTATAGGTGTGGAAAAATTCCTCCTGGCTCCGATCCTTGCCAGAAAAGAACTGAATATCATCAATCAACAGGGCGTCAACAGAACGGTAGAATTGCTTAAACTCATCGATAGCCTTTAGCTGTAACGCCTTTACCATATCTGCCACAAATCGCTCAGAGTGCAGATAGACAATTTTTGCGTCGGGCTTGCGCTGACGAAGCGCGTTGCCTACGGCGTGCATCAAGTGAGTCTTACCCAGGCCGACGCCACCGTAAATAAACAGCGGGTTGTAGGAACCACCAGGATTTTCAGCGACTTGCTGAGCTGCAGCCAGGGCAAGCTGATTGGACTTTCCCTCAACAAAGCTATCAAAGGTAAACGCGCTATTGAGATTACTTTTCAAACTGTGTTCAGCAGCAGAAGTGATGATTTCCGGGGCGGTAATAGTGGTGACCACCTGCTCTGGAGGTGGTGGCACAACCAATCTTGGCGCCTCGACAGTCTCGATCGCTTCTTCAGAGGCTGGTGATTGTTTGCTGACCAGCGCAGAGCTGGACTGATCCTTAAAGGCTGGCGCACGCTCTGACTCGGAAACAACTGCAACGGTACAGTTAATGCCACCCATCTGTGTGAACAGCTCCTGGATACGCCCCATAAACTTGTTTTGAACCCAGTCCTCGATAAAGCGGTTGGGCGCAACCAATTGAACTCGCCTAGGAGCCGGTGAAACTCCATCAAGCGCGATATCACCCGAAAAAAATTGAATTTTTAAAGGTCTAATCCAGGTATTAAATTGTTGAGGAGGCAGCTCACTAGATAGCCGCTTTGTACAATCTGTCCAGATAGCCTGGAGAGCATCTAAATCCATAAGGTCGTTTTCACTAACAACACCCACAGCACCATGCTCATAAGAGTTTCTTAATTCCACCTATTTTTCTTCCCAACTCACGGTAACCCTGGAAGGCAAAGCTTCACTGGAGTACTAGTAATTTTCTACTAACCATTTGGCACTCAGCACCGGTTTAGCTGTCTACCCACCCAACTTTCTACCGCCTTTTTTATGCGATTGCGAAGGCTCACAAAACATCAGATATAAAGTAAAACCGCCAACAAAGTTACACTATTTATTTTTAATTTTTTTATTTTTATGCACGAAAAGTTTTTTACTTAACGATGGAAAGATTCTATCCGCTAAAAACCCTTTTATCCACACCAATAAAAAACTGCAATTTTTAACAAAATTTTATTTTATTATAAATATCAACTAGTTAGCTAATATCAACAGTTTTTTTATTAACAGGGTAGGAACATATTATTGATTATTTTTTAACCGACTTCTGTGAATAACCTGTGTATATCCAGTTAAAAACCAGTGTTTATAAGGGATTAACGGTACTTTCAACGCTAATCGCCAAGGTGGCAAATGTGGTTCGTGACTTAACAAATAAAAACAGTCACTTTCCAATACAGAAGGATGAAAATATGCGCCCTAGAAGGTCATCTGAGGTGAATTGGCCGGTAATTTCAGAGAGGTGATTTTGTGCCTGCCTGAGATCTTCGGCTAGTAACTCACCAGCACCATTGGCACTTAACTGCTTGCGCCCTGTATTGACCAGATTTAATGCTTTTTCCAGAGCATCCAGATGACGGCGACGAGCGGAGAAAAGACCCTCCTCCTGACCTTGGTAGCCCATACTGGCCTGAAGGGATAATACAAGCTCATCGAGGCCAGTTTTGTGCTTGGCAGAAATGGCAAAGGTTCCCGGCTGGTTTTCGACAGAACCCGGAGAGAGGCCACTTTGATCAATTTTATTTAACACAACGGTGACTTGCTGTTGCGAATCAGCGTAGCGCTCAAAATACTCTGGCCAGATAGACTGCAAATCTGGTTGATCGGTCTCACAGGAATCCACTAAAAAAAGCACCTGGTCGGCGCGTTCGATCTCTTGCCAGGCGCGACGAATACCTTCCAGTTCAACCTCGTCGTCACTCTCGCGCAGACCTGCAGTGTCGACAATATGCAACGGCATGCCATCAAGGGTAATTTTTTCCCGCAGCACGTCACGGGTTGTGCCGGCTACAGATGTCACAATAGCAGCCTCTCGACCGGCAAGAGCGTTGAGCAAACTGGATTTACCTGCATTGGGTTTACCGGCCAAAACTACCGTCATACCATCGCGCAGAAGCGAGCCCTGTTGAGCCTTTAACAAAGTGTCCGCCAACTCATTTGAGAGTCGAACAAGATTAGCCGCTAGCCGCTCATCGGCGAGAAAATCAATCTCTTCCTCGGGAAAATCAATAGCCGCTTCAACATAGATACGTACCTGTATTATCTGGTCGACGAGGTCATTGACCAGCCGTGAAAAATCCCCCTGCAGCGAGCGCACTGCACAGCGTGCAGCTTGGGCAGAAGAGGCGTCGATCAAATCAGCAATGGCCTCAGCCTGAGTGAGATCAAGCTTGTCGTTGAGAAAAGCACGCTCACTAAACTCACCCGGCCTGGCCATCCGCGCACCGAGCTGCAGGCAGCGCTGCAACAAGCTATCGAGTATTACCGGGCCACCATGACCCTGCAACTCGAGGACGTGCTCGCCGGTAAAAGAGGCTGGTGCAGGAAAATAAATCGCCACCCCTTCATCGAGAGTCTGTTTATCGGGACCTTTGAACTGACTAAAAACAGCCTCGCGAGGTGGCAGAGATCGGCCGATAATTGCGTCAATAAATTGTTCAACATGCCTACCGGACACACGCACGATGCCTACCCCGCCGCGGCCGGGCGGGGTAGCAGTGGCAACAATGGTATCCAGGTCGTTTTGCAGCATAGATCCTCAAACAAAAAAGGCCCTTAAAAGGGCCTTTTTGTTACTTTTTGCCTGCCCTTGAGGCGATTTGTGTCGCCTCCAACTGGCGGTTTACATACCACTGCTGAAGCATCGACAAAAGATTGTTTACCGTCCAGTAGAGAACCAGTCCAGAAGGGAAAATCATAAAGAAGAATGTGAACGCAATAGGCATTACCTTCATGACCATTGCCTGGGTTGGATCAGTTGGCATAGGTTGCATCTTTTGCATTAACAGCATGCTGGCACCCATAACCAGAGGAAGTATGAATAGCGGATCTTTTGCCGATAGGTCAGCAATCCAGAAGATCCAGGGTGAATGTCTAATTTCAACACTTTCCAATAGCACCCAGTATAGCGAGAGAAACACTGGCATTTGCAGCAGCATTGGAAAACAACCACCGGCGGGATTGACCTTTTCCTTTTTATAGAGTGCCATCAGCTCCTGAGACATCTTTTGTCGGTCGTCACCATAAGTCTCCTTTAAACGCTCCATCTTAGGCTGCAGGCTTCGCATCTTCGCCATTGATCGAAGACTGGCTGCAGAGAGTGGGTAGAGCAGAATCTTAATACCAATGGTGAGCAGAATAATCGCCCAGCCCCAATTTCCCACCAACTCATAGATAAACTTCATGGCAGCAAAAATGGGTTTGGCGAGCATCCATAAAAAACCATAATCAACGGTTAAATCTAGATATTCAGCCAACGATTCTAGTTTTTCCTGATCTTTGGGTCCCACATAAAACTGCGCCCGGTACTCTCCAGCACTACCAGCAGGGACAACAAGCTTTTCACCAGTGAAGCCAAAGAGGTAAATATCCTGACCGGAAAGTTTACGTAGGCTAAAGTTGTTGATGTCATTTGTCGGTGGAATCCAAGCACTGATAAAGTAGTGCTGAACCATTGATACCCAACCACCTCTAATCTCGGTCTTAACAGAACCTTCACGGACATCGTTAAAGTCGTACTTTGAGAAGTTTTTTTCCGGCTCCCTAAGAGCCGCTCCAAGGTAGGGACTTACACCACCGCTGGACTCAATCAGTGGCTCATGGGAATCGCGTTTAATTTGACCATAGAAAGTCGCCTCCCAAGTCTCATAACTATTATTTTCAATTAAGTAAACAATCTCTATATCGTATTCACCGGGCGTGAATTTAAAGCGTTTAACGATATTAACGCCATTTTGATTAAGGTTTAAATCTACATTTAAGCCCTGCTCTTCTGGCTCGAGGGTAAAGTTAGACTGAGAGACGGAATACACAGGTCGCCCCTCTCGGGTATCGGTACCGTTTTTGCCGATAAGGCCGCTCTGGGCGATATATTCATTGTTTTTGGATCTGGTCAGCAGAGTAAATGGTTCACCGCCATCAACAGCCATCTCGGTGAGATGCTTTAAAAGCTGAACCTGAACTATATCGCCACCAAGAGTATCTATAGTGACTTTAAAGGTATCAGTGGTAACAGTAACCAACCGGGTATCTACAAACTCTTTAACCGCTAAGGCAGGTTTCTCTTCGAGAGAAGGTAGCTCATCACTGTAACGCACCTCCTGCTGTTCGGAGGGTAAGGTTGTCTCTGGTATCAGAATTTCAGCAACAGGAGTTTTCTTTTCTGCGTCGCGAAGGTCACTAAAGTTACTCCACTCGACAACCAGTAACCAAGCAACCACGCCAATAGCGGTGATATTAAGTATTTTCTTCCAATCCATTCTATTTTTAACTCTATTTAATTGTTGTTGGAGGCGTCAACCTCATCCGATTTACCAGAATGTTCTACCGGTAACACCGGATCGTAACCCCCTGAATGGAATGGTTGGCATTTTACAACCCTACGCAACGTAAGATAACCCCCCTTAAACACTCCATAACGCCTAAAAGCCTCCTCGGCATAACTTGAGCAGGTTGGATAGAACCTGCAGTTTTTCCCAAGAAGCGGACTGATAGCATATTGGTAGCCACGAATAAGCGCTATCACCAACTTACGCATCATCGTTATACACCTTTTTGTGAGAATCTTTTTCAAGACGAGATACTAGTCTAGCCCAGGTTTGGTTAATTAGGGCGGACATTTCTGCAGGGGGGAGATTATCCGCATCTTTGCGGGCCAAAAAAATGATATCTACTGAGACAGGTAAGGGTATTGTGCGAAATATCTCCCTAACCACTCGCTTCACACGATTGCGACCAACTGCGGTGGGAACATTTTTCTTGCCGACGACAAGACCCAACCGTGACACCTTGGTGTCATTGGGTTTAACGAGAAGAAGATGTTTGGGATGAGCAACCCGAAGCGCATTGTTGTCGAAAACCTCTTTAAACTCAGAGGCTTTGAGTAGGCGTCGATCTTTGCCGAAGGTTGCTCTGGGCATTGGAAGCCCCTAAAGTTTTAGGCAGCTAAACGCTTACGGCCTTTGGCTCGACGACGGTTTAAAACAGCACGGCCATTCTTGGTAGCCATACGAGATCTAAAACCATGAGTGCGTTTACGCTTTAGTACGCTTGGTTGAAATGTTCTTTTCATAACGTCAATTCCGAATAATATCTACTGTACCCAGCTCGCTTGGTCGCGTAATGCAATTCTCAAACCATGAGTACCGTTCTAGGGCGCGGGATTCTAATGAAAATCCCGCACCAATTCAACGCTTTATTTGAATTCTTTCCCCCTGAGAAGAAAGAGCGTAGATATCCTCTCTTACATTACAGCGTAACAACAATAAACCAACAACTTATCCACGAAGTTCAACAAGCATCCAGAATAAAAGGTAAATCTGTGTAAAACCTCTGCATAAGCTCTGCGACTATCCCCAGAAAAATCTTGAAGTCGGCATGTTTGAAAAATGCCTAGCTATTTGTACAATTTAAAGCACAGTTGATACCGGGTTGCCGAATAATAACCCCCCCGCTTATACAAGCATATTTGACACGTAACATGCTGAAAATATTAGAAATTAAAACTTTATCCCCACAGCCATAACGACCTAATAACAATAACAATAATCTCTTTATACTATATATATAAATATTTGGTTAATAAGTTATTTATTAAGAGACCTGCATCAGCTTTACTAAGAATTAATTTCTAAAAGAATGTGGTTAAATTTTAATCAACCATCAGTATAATGGCGACCCTTTATTGATAACGCTAAAGTAACCAAGACCCTATGCACTATCCAGAATCCTTTGATGTAATTGTCGTCGGCGGTGGACATGCCGGAACAGAAGCCTGTCTGGCGGCCGCACGTATGGGCAGTAGAACCCTGTTGCTGACTCACAACATAGAGACTCTCGGGCAGATGTCATGCAACCCGGCAATTGGCGGTATTGGAAAAAGCCACCTTGTTAAGGAAATTGACGCTCTGGGGGGTGCCATGGCTCAGGCAACAGATCTAGGCGGTATCCAATTCAGGGTTCTCAACTCGCGCAAAGGTCCAGCGGTTAGAGCGACCCGTGCTCAGGCAGATCGAATACGCTACAAAGCGGCGATTCTATCTATCTTAGAAAATCAGGAAAATCTAACCATTTTCCAGCAATCCGTTGACGATCTGGTAATGGAGGGTGACCGGGTGGCTGGTGTTGTGACGCAAATGGGTCTGATCTTTTCAGCTAAAACGGTTGTGGTTACTGCTGGAACTTTTCTCGCTGGAAAGATCCATATTGGTATGCAAAATTACTCGGCCGGTCGCGCGGGAGATCCGCCTTCAATCAGTCTCTCCCAGCGTTTGAGATCACTGCCATTCAGGGTTGAGCGGTTAAAAACGGGAACCCCGCCGCGTATTGATGCGCGCTCAGTGGATTTTTCGCATCTGCAGGAACAGTGGGGTGATAAACCTGAGCCAGTTATGTCCTATTTGGGATCTGTCGACCAGCACCCCCAGCAAACGTGTTGTTGGATTACCTATACCAACAAAACCACCCATGAAATTATACATAAAGGGCTGGATAGATCCCCACTCTACACTGGTGTGATTGACGGTGTCGGTCCAAGGTACTGTCCTTCGATTGAAGACAAAATTGTTCGCTTTGCCGACAAGGATCAGCACCAGGTGTTTATCGAGCCTGAGGGTCTGGATACTTATGAACTCTACCCCAACGGAATTTCTACTAGCCTGCCGTTTGATGTGCAGCTTGAACTGGTGCGCTCAATTCAGGGTTTTGAGAATGCCCATATCACCCGCCCCGGCTATGCAATTGAATACGATTACTTTAATCCCCAGGACTTGAAATACTCTCTGGAAACCAAAGCGATTAACGGGCTGTTTTTTGCGGGTCAGATAAATGGAACTACCGGTTATGAGGAGGCTGCGGCTCAGGGATTGCTGGCCGGAACCAATGCTGCACTGCAGATTCAGGATAGGGAGAGTTGGTGCCCTGGTCGAGATACAGCCTACACTGGTGTGCTAGTTGATGACCTTATCAGTATGGGAACTCAGGAACCCTACCGAATGTTCACCAGTCGTGCGGAGTACCGTTTATTGCTCCGCGAAGACAATGCCGACCTGCGTCTAACCGAAAAAGGTCGCGAGCTCGGCTTGGTTGGCGAGGATCGCTGGCGGCAATTTTGTGAAAAGCGCGAGGCGATTGAAGTTGAGCAGCAGCGCTTAAAAGATACCTGGGTACAGCCGGGCAGTGGTGTCGCTGAGCAGCTTGCAGCCCATATTGAAAAAAAGCTCTCCCGTGAGTATTCGCTCTATGACTTGCTCAAGCGACCAGAGCTGGACTATAAAATTCTCAATAACCTCTACCCGGAACACAAGGTTGAGCAGCAGATTGCCGAGCAGGTTGAGATTGATGCGAAGTACTCAGGTTATATCAATCGCCAACAGGATGAGGTTGATCGGCTTCAGCGTCACGAAAAAACCCGCATCCCAACAGACTTTGACTACCATTCAGTCAGCGGGCTTTCCAATGAAATTAAGCAAAAACTCAGTGAAGCCACACCCGAGACTTTGGCTCGTGCAAGTAGAATTCCCGGCGTCACACCGGCGGCTATATCGTTGTTAATCGTGCAGTTGAAAAAACATGCCGCGTAATTTGCCGTCTGAGCCGGCACTGCGTGCACAGCTTGAAACTGGCATCGAGGAGCTGGGTATCGAGTGCACTCCCCAACAGATACAACAATTGCTCGATTATGTCAGTCTCTTGGTGACCTGGAACAATGCCTATAATTTGACAGCTATTCGCGACCCCCAGCAGATGATAGCTCTGCATATACTCGATAGCCTGGCTATTCTGCCCTATGTAACGGGCGAGAGGTTAATCGATGTCGGCACTGGTCCGGGACTGCCTGGTATACCGCTGGCGATTATGTGTCCCGATAAAACCTTTAAGTTGCTCGATAGCAACGGTAAGAAAACCCGCTTTCTGTTTCACGCGCGTTGCCAGCTCAATCTGCAAAACCTGACGGAACTACAGGCCAGGGTTGAACAATTTATCCCCGAGCAAAGCTACGATACGGTATTGAGCAGAGCTTTCACATCATTGGCGGAGATGGTGGAAAAGTGCAAACATTTACTTGTTCCGGATGGGCGCTTTTTGGCGATGAAAGGTAAATTTCCACAATCGGAGTTGAGCCAGGTAGCGAAAGATTATAAGGTCGATGTTTCGCATCGCTTGAGGGTGCCCGGTGTAGAAGCTGAGCGGCATCTGATTGAAATCAGTAAACTTCAGTGAGCAGAGATAAACAACGTTTAAAAAGGTCAGAGCATTGTCGCGAATCATCTCAATAGCCAATCAAAAAGGTGGTGTCGGTAAGACGACCACCAGCGTCAACCTGGCCGCTTCACTGGCAGCATATAAACAGCGCGTACTGTTAATTGATCTTGACCCCCAAGGCAATGCAACCATGGGCGCCGGGATTGATAAACACCAGTGCCAGACCTCTGTATACGATGTGCTGACAGAGAGAGAAAATATCAAAGACGTCATTGTCAGTTGTGGTAGGGCTAAAATTCATCTCTTACCAGCTAACGGTGATCTCGTTGCTGCTGAGGTTGAGTTGATCCAGGAAATTGGCCGCGAGACGCGCCTGGGTCACGCGCTGGAACTTGTCGCTGATGATTATGATTATGTGATTATTGACTGCCCTCCGTCATTGAATATGCTGACAGTAAACGCTCTTGTCGCCAGTGATGGTGTGATCATACCCATGCAGTGTGAGTACTACGCACTGGAGGGACTATCGGCGCTAAATAATACGATCAAGCAGATTGCCAAGCGAATCAACCCCAAGTTGAAGATCGAGGGCATTCTTCGCACCATGTACGATCCGCGCAGCAGTTTGACCAACGCTGTGACCGCTCAGTTGCGCAAATATTTTGGTAGTCGTGTCTACCGAGTCAGTATTCCGCGCAATATAAGGCTCGCAGAGGCGCCAAGCCATGGACTTCCGGCACTGATGTACGATAGAAACTCAAAAGGTTCGGTTGCTTATCTTGCGCTAGCGGGCGAAATTCTCCGCCAGTCCAAAGAAAAAACTGACGAACAAAAACAGGCCAATTCAGGACAGTAAATCATGAACGCAAAACGACAGAGCCTTGGTAAAGGGTTGGATGCACTGCTGGGAATGGAAGCTGATAGTAATTTAGATGTCTCTGATTCGTCGACTACCCAGCCCGGTGAGGGTCAGCTGCGTGAACTTGCTGTTGAGTTCCTGCAGCGCGGTAAATATCAGCCGCGCCGCGATATTAACCCTGAGGCACTGGAGGAATTGGCTAGTTCAATTCGTACTCAAGGTGTTATGCAGCCGCTGGTAGTCAGGCAGGTTGCTGGCGAAAAATATGAAATTATTGCCGGTGAGCGCCGCTGGCGCGCTGCCCAGCAAGCGGGGCTCGACCAGGTTCCGGTGATTGTTCGCGAGGTCTCCGATGAAGCGGCTATCGCGATGGCGCTTATCGAAAATATCCAGCGTGAAGACCTGAACGCCATGGAGGAGTGTTTGGCACTATTGCGTCTCCAGGAAGAATTCCAGCTGACGCAGCAACAGGTCGCAGAGGCAGTGGGCAAATCCCGCTCAGCGGTGACCAATCTTATGCGTCTTGCCAGCCTGCAACCGGAAGTTCAACAGTTGCTCGAGCGCGGCGACCTCGAGCTTGGACATGCTAAATGTCTTCTCGCCCTTCAAGGAGCGGTGCAAGTCAACGCCGCGAGAACGGTTGCCGGGGTTAATATGACAGTGCGTCAAACTGAGGCGCTGGTGAAAAAATTGCAATCCGCTGATAGCGCCAAACCGACTGATGCCATTTCCAACAGCCCGGATATCAAACATCTCGAAGAGCAGATCTCAGAAAAAATTGGTGCGCCCGTGCAAATCCAACACAGCGCAAAGGGCAAGGGCAAGTTGATTTTTAAATATAACAGTGTCGATGAACTTGACGGTATCCTCGCCCACCTAAAATAACTACACAGGCTAAAGCACACCGCAAGTATTTATTGATAAATATAGGTTGCTAAGCGTGTTGAATATCAACAGCACTATACCTATAATGCGCACCCCGTCGGAAGCAGGCCTAAAAGTCTCACCGACTGGGCCGGAGAAAAGGTGTCGACCACGCATGACTACCATTTCATTACCACCAGTTAAAAGAGTAGCGCTATACCAGCTAGCCATACTGCTACCTGTTTGTGTAGTTCTTCTTTTCTGGAGTTCCGTGTTGGCTTACTCAGTGTTGATTGGTGGGTTGATTCAAATTTTCCCCCAGGCCTGGTTTACACGGCAAGCGTATAGATACGCCGGTGCAAGAAAGGTACAGTCAATTGTGCGAGCAATGTACTGGGGAGAAACGGGAAAGATTGTTTTAACCACTGTGTTATTTACGGTCAGCTTTATAATGGTGAAACCACTTTCTATAAGCGCCCTTTTTTCATCCTTTGTAGTAATGATTTTGGTGCAGTATTTGGCAGTAATGGTATTACTGAAACACTGATACGGCATAAGTTAACGACCTAACTGATTGAGAGTGACAGATGGCAGGTGGAAACCCCGCAAGCACTACTGAATATATCCAGCACCATTTAACCAATTTGGTATACGGCAAGTTGCCAGCAGGATACGAGCGCCACACTGAACAGGGTGTGGAAGTTCTGGAAGCTGATACCTGGACTATGGCACACGGTGGTCAGGAAGCCTCAGATATGGGCTTTTGGGCTATTCATGTTGATTCGATGATCTGGTCGATAGGTCTGGGTTCGCTGTTTTGTTGGATGTTCCTGCGTGCAGCGAAAAAAGCTCACACCGGTGTGCCGGCTGGCTGGTTGAACTTCGTTGAGATGATCGTTGAATTTATCGACGGCGCGGTAAAAGACAGTTTCCACGGCCGCAACAAAATGGTCGCACCTCTAGCGCTGACAATTTTTGTCTGGGTATTCCTAATGAACCTGATGGATTTGATTCCGGTTGATCTGATTCCCGAGCTACTGATGATGGCTGGTGTCCCCTACCAGAAAATTGTTCCGTCAACAGATCCAAATATTACTCTGGGTATGGCGCTGGGTGTATTTGTCCTGATGGTCTACTACTCCTTCAAGATTAAGGGTTCCGGGTTTATCAAAGAGCTGACCATGCACCCGTTTAATCACTGGGGCTTTATTCCAGTAAACCTGTTTATGGAAACGGTTGGCCTGCTGGCCAAGCCGTTCTCTCTGGGTTTGCGACTGTTCGGCAATATGTATGCCGGCGAAATGATCTTTATCCTGATTGCAACGATGTTTGCAGCGGGCGCAGGAGCCGGGTTTGTGTCTGGCGGTCTGCATGCAGAACTCTTTGGTGAAAGCACCAGCGGCTATTTCTGGCTAGTAATTTTCTTGTTGGTCAGTGGTATATGTTGGCTAAACCTCAAAGAGAAAATATCTACGGGTAAAACCGTACTGTTATCTATGGCTATTATGGCAATAGGTGGCGGTCTGTTTGCTCTGGGTGGAGGGTTGATGCAATGGGGCTGGGCGGTATTCCATATTCTGGTCATTACCCTGCAAGCATTTATTTTCATGGTTCTCACAGTCGTCTATCTCAGTATGGCGCATGAAGACCACTAAATTTTTTAATTTTTAATGACTGAAATCAGGAGTCTACGATGGAACTAGTAATTATTGCTGCGGCAATCATGCTCGGATTGGGCGCATTGGGAGCAGCTGTTGGTATGGGCCTGCTGGGTGGTAAGTTAATCGAAGCAACAGCTCGTCAACCAGAACTTGGACCTATGCTTCAGGGAAAAATGTTCCTGCTTGCTGGTTTGATTGATGCTGTGCCGATTATCGGTGTTGGTATCGCGATGTACTTGATCTTTGTTGTTGCACCAGGCGTTGGCGCATAACAAACAGATATAAGAGTTTAGCAACACGCTGGTCTAAAAGTTATTGGGTCAAGTGTTTTGCTGGAGATTTTAATCCACTCCTTAAAGAGGTGATGGCGTGAATATTAATCTAACGCTTTTTGGTCAGATGGTAACCTTTGCATTCTTTGTGTGGTTTTGCATGAAGTTTGTGTGGCCCGTCATTATTGACTCAATGGAAGAGCGACAGAAGAAAATCGCCGATGGTCTTGATGCGGCTGATCGTGCCTTGCGGGATCTTGAGCTGGCTCAGAACAAAGCGACTGACCAGATGAAAGATGCCAAACAGGAAGCGGCTGGCATTATTGATCAAGCCAACAAGCGCGCTGGCCAGATTGTTGATGAAGCAAAAAATCAAGCTCGAACCGAAGGTGACCGCCTGAAAGCGGCTGCCGAAGCCGAGATTGAGCAAGAGATGAATCGTGCAAAAGAAGAGTTGCGTGCCTCTGTGGCAGGTTTGGCTCTGGCTGGAGCAGAGAAGGTTCTCGAAGCGTCCATCGACGAGAAAGCCAACCGCAAGCTGGTTGATAAATTGGCAGCGCAGCTCTAATCGAGGTTAATCATGGCAGAATTGAGCACATTAGCCCGACCCTACGCAAAGGCAGCATTTGAATATGCCGCTCAGGCGGGTGAGCTGCAGAACTGGTCAGACAGTCTAGCGACTGCCGGAGCTGTTGCACAACAGCCCAGCGTGGTGAAACTGCTGAGCTCCCCCAGCGTCACTGCACAACAGCAGGCAACTGCACTGATCGAAATCTGTGGTGATGCGCTTGATGAGAAAGGTCAGAACTTTTTGACCGTATTGTCCGAGAATCACCGGTTGCAACTTCTGCCGGAAATTTCTCTACAGTTTGATGTTTTAAAAGCCAATCGTGAAAAGGCGGTTGATGTCGAACTGGTTGCAGCACATGAGTTAGACGCTGAACAACAGCAAAAACTCAGTGATGCATTGAGCGCAAAGCTAGAACGTAAAGTAAATATGCAGGTTAGTTTGGACAAGAACCTGCTGGGTGGTGCGGTAATACGTGCCGGAGACCTCGTTATTGACGGGTCTATTCGTGGCCGTTTGGCCAAACTCGCTGAGTCATTACACTCCTAAGGATTTGAGGCCTAAGCATGCAGCAACTGAATCCATCAGAAATTAGCGAAATTATTAAGGGTCGTATCGACAACCTTAACGTTTCGTCAGAAGCCCAGAATGAGGGCACCATTGTATCCGTTTCCGACGGTATCATTCGTATTCACGGTCTAGCTGACGTGATGTACGGTGAAATGATCGAGTTCGACGGCGGTGTTTACGGTATGGCACTTAACCTCGAGCGCGACTCAGTCGGCGCCGTGGTTCTGGGTGACTATCAAACACTGGCAGAGGGCCAAAAAGCCCGCTGCACCGGTCGCGTACTTGAAGTACCGGTAGGTCCTGAGCTTGAAGGCCGCGTTGTCGACGCTCTGGGTAACCCCATTGACGGCAAAGGCCCTATTAATGCAGCGATCACCGATCCGCTTGAAAAAGTGGCACCTGGTGTTATCGATCGTCAGTCAGTAGATCAGCCAGTACAGATCGGCCTTAAGGCCATCGATTCCATGGTGCCAATCGGCCGTGGTCAGCGTGAGCTGATCATTGGTGATCGCCAGATCGGTAAAACAGCGATCGCTGTTGATGCCATCATCAACCAGAAAGGTTCTGGTATTAAATGTATCTATGTGGCTGTTGGCCAAAAGGCATCCTCTGTTGCTGCGGTTGTTCGCAAGCTGGAAGAGCATGGCGCCATGGAGCACACCATTGTCGTATCGGCGACTGCCTCTGATCCGGCAGCGATGCAGTTCCTGGCACCATTTGCCGGCTGTACCATGGGTGAGTACTACCGCGATCGCGGCCAGGATGCACTGATTATTTATGATGACCTGACAAAGCAGGCCTGGGCCTACCGTCAGATCTCACTGTTGTTGAAGCGTCCTCCAGGGCGTGAAGCATATCCCGGTGATGTTTTCTATTTGCACTCCCGCTTACTTGAACGCGCGGCTCGTGTAAATGCGGATTACGTAGAGAAGTTCACCAACGGTGAAGTAAAAGGCCAAACCGGTTCATTGACTGCACTGCCAGTTATTGAGACTCAGGCTGGTGACGTATCGGCTTTCGTTCCCACTAACGTAATTTCGATTACCGACGGTCAGATCTTCCTTGAAGCTGATATGTTTAATGCCGGTATTCGACCAGCGATGAACGCAGGTGTCTCTGTATCTCGTGTCGGTGGTTCGGCACAAACTAAAATCATTAAAAAGCTCTCAGGTGGTATTCGTACTGCCCTGGCACAGTATCGTGAACTGGCTGCATTCTCGCAGTTCGCATCGGATTTGGATGATGCCACCAAGGCTCAGCTCGATCACGGTGAGCGAGTCACTGAGTTGATGAAGCAGAAACAGTACTCTCCGCAGAGCATCGCAGAGATGGGTCTGATGATTTACGCAGCGGATAATGGCTTTTTGCAGGGCGTTGAAGTGAACAAAATCGGTGATTTTGAATCTGCCGCGCTCTCGTATATGAAGGCTGAGCACAGTGACCTGATGGATCAAATTAACCAGTCAGGTGATTACAACGACGATATAGCAGCAGGCTTTAAAGCTGCTCTAGAAAAGTTTGTTTCAACTCAAACCTGGTAAGTCACTCTAGACAGGCATAAAAAATGGCAATCGGAAAAGAAGTTAGAACCAAAATTGCTAGTATTGGCAGCACGCAAAAAATCACCAGAGCCATGGAAATGGTTGCTGCGAGTAAGATGCGCCGCGCTCAGGATCGAATGGAATTGGGTAAGCCTTACGCCCTTCGTATCCGGGATGTGGTAAGCCATATCGCCAACGCGGTCTCCGAGTACAAGCACCAATACCTAGAGCAGCGTGAGCTTAAGCGCGTTGGCTATATCGTCATATCTACAGATCGCGGCCTCTGCGGCGGTCTTAATATCAACCTGTTTAAGATGGCTCTTAATTCAATGAAAGAGTTCTCTGACCAGGGCGTTGAGATTGAGATCTGTGCTGTTGGCAACAAGTCCGGCGCCTTCTTTAACAGTGTTGGCGGCAATATCGTCGCGGCAGTTAAGGATTTGGGTGATGAGCCCAGTGCTGAAGACCTGATCGGTGGCGTAAAAGTGATGTTGGATGCCTATGATGAAGGGCGTATTGACCAGCTCCTGGTGGTGAATAACGTATTTGTAAACACCATGACCCAGCAGCCAGCGGTTGAACAGCTGTTACCTTTAAAGCCAAGCATGGATGAAAAGCTTTCACACCATTGGGACTATATCTATGAGCCCGATGCCAAGGAACTACTTGATGGACTTCTGGTTCGCTATATCGAATCCCAGGTCTATCAAGGTGTGGTAGAGAACAAAGCATGTGAGCAAGCCGCGCGAATGCTGGCGATGAAGAATGCCACCGACAATGCCGGTGAAATGATCGACGAATTGCAACTGCTTTATAACAAGGCCCGTCAGGCAGCAATTACCCAAGAGCTGTCAGAGATTGTAAGTGGCGCAGCCGCCGTATAAAGCCCAACGAATATTTAAAGATTGAGTAAAGAGGAACCGGACATGAGTAGCGGAAGAATCGTACAAATTATTGGTGCTGTGATCGACGTGGAATTTCCACGTGATCAGGTACCCAACGTGTATGACGCATTAATCGTCGACGACAAGGGTTTAACCCTGGAAGTTCAGCAGCAGTTAGGTGATGGCGTAGTTCGTACTATTGCTATGGGTGCCTCTGAAGGTGTAAGCCGCGGACTTAGCGTCAGCAACACTAAAGCGCCTATCTCTGTTCCTGTGGGTACAGAGACACTGGGTCGCATTATGGATGTACTGGGCAACCCAATTGATGAAAAAGGTCCAATTGGCGAGAAAGAGCGCAGTGCCATCCACCGTAAGCCACCCTCCTATGATGAGCTGGATGCATCCGACGATCTTCTCGAGACCGGCATTAAGGTTATCGACCTGGTGTGTCCGTTCGCAAAAGGCGGTAAGGTTGGACTCTTTGGTGGTGCAGGTGTTGGTAAAACTGTAAACATGATGGAGTTGATCAACAACATTGCAACTGAGCACTCCGGACTCTCGGTATTTGCCGGTGTTGGTGAGCGTACTCGTGAGGGTAATGACTTCTACTACGAGATGCAGGAATCTGGCGTTGTAAACGTCGAGAAGCCTAGTGAATCAAAAGTAGCCATGGTTTACGGCCAGATGAATGAGCCTCCAGGTAACAGATTGCGTGTAGCACTGACTGGTCTGACTATGGCAGAAAAATTCCGTGACGAAGGTAAAGACGTACTGTTGTTCGTCGATAACATCTACCGTTACACATTGGCGGGTACAGAAGTATCAGCACTTTTGGGTCGTATGCCATCAGCTGTAGGCTACCAGCCTACTCTGGCTGAGGAAATGGGTGCTCTTCAGGAGCGTATTACTTCTACCAAGACCGGCTCGATCACCTCGGTACAGGCGGTATATGTACCTGCGGATGACTTGACCGATCCATCGCCAGCAACAACCTTTGCGCACTTGGATTCAACCGTTGTATTGAGCCGCGATATTGCTTCTAAAGGTATTTACCCAGCGGTAGATCCACTGGATTCAACATCACGCCAGCTGGATCCACTGATTATTGGCCAGGAGCACTACGAAGTCGCCCGTGGCGTACAGTCAGTACTGCAGCGATTCAAAGAATTGAAAGATATCATTGCCATTCTCGGTATGGACGAGCTCTCGGAAGAAGATAAGCAGGTAGTAACACGCGCACGTAAGATTGAGCGTTTTCTGTCACAGCCCTTCCACGTAGCGGAGATCTTCACCGGTGCACCTGGCAAATACGTTTCACTTAAAGACACTATTTCCGGGTTTAAAGGCATTCTTGCTGGCGAATACGACAGCTTACCGGAGCAGGCCTTCTACATGGTCGGTTCAATTGAAGAAGCTGTTGAGAAAAGCAAAAAGCTCTAATCCGAGATAAGCAGGCGCTATAATTATGGCTATGACAGTACATTGCGACATCGTAAGTGCAGAGGAATCTCTATTCTCAGGTTTGATTGAGATGGTGGTTGCTACAGGTTCACTGGGTGAGCTTGGTGTAACCGCCGGTCATGCTCCGCTGCTTAGCGATCTCAAGCCCGGTCCAGTCCGGCTTGTTAAGCAGAATGGTGAAGAAGAGATTTACTATCTCTCTGGTGGTTATCTTGAAGTACAGCCCAATATGGTTTCCATACTGGCGGATACAGCTGTTCGAGCTGACGATATTGATGAGGCGGCGGCCGCTGAAGCCCTTAAGGACGCAGAACAGGCAATCGCCAACCAAACTGGTGAGATCGAGTATTCCAAAGCGGCAGCAATGTTGGCAGAGGCATCTGCACAGCTTAAAACCGTTGCTCAGTTACGCAAAAAGCTTGGTGGCTAACCGCCACCAATGTCAAAAATTAGGGTGGCTATGCCGCCCTTTTTTTTAACCTGTGAAAAGCTGATTTGTAGACAGCTTGTACTGATTGGTTTTTGACAGTAACGTAAGGCCGTTATTTTAATAATCTCTTTACCGAGTACAAAATCAATGAAAACTACTGACATTGTAATTCTCGCAGCTGGCAAGGGAACCCGCATGAAATCGCGGCTGCCAAAGGTTTTACACAGACTGGCTGGTAAACCCATGCTCGGTCATGTGCTAGATGCCACCAGAGCGGTTGGAGACTCGAAAAAAATTATTGTCGCTGGTCACGGCTCAGAAGCGGTCCGCGCTGTGTACAGCGACCCATCGATAAGCATGGTCGAGCAAGTAGAGCAGCTCGGCACGGGCCATGCGGTGCTGATGGCGCTGCCTGAGCTGCGCGCCAACTCAAAGGTGATTATCCTCTATGGTGATGTTCCGCTGATTGCCCCGGACACCATCAGCAAAATGCTTGATGCGGTCGACACTAAAAGCATTGGCCTGCTGACAGTACAGCTCTCCGACCCCCAAGGTTATGGGCGAATTATTCGCGATGTCGATGGACAGATTGAATCTATTGTTGAGCAAAAGGACGCCAACATAGAGCAACTCAACATCAACGAGGTAAATACAGGCGTAATGTCACTGACTACTGAAAACCTCGCCGAGTGGCTACCTCAAATTGATAACAATAATGCTCAGGGCGAGTACTATCTTACCGACCTTATCGCAATCGCCAGAAGTGTTGGTTACAACATTAATGCGATACATCCCGCATCAGTTTCTGAGGTTGAGGGGATAAATAATCGCCGGCAATTGGCAGCTCTCGAGCGCACCTATCAAGCTCAACTTGCTGAGGCGCTGATGGAATCTGGAACAAGCCTGGCAGATCCTGCGCGATTCGATCAACGCGGAACCCTGCAGGCCGGCACGGACAATTTCATTGATGTGAACTGTGTCTTTGAGGGCGCTGTGAAAATTGGCTGCGGCGTGAGCATTGGGCCGAACTGTCATATTATTGATAGCACAATTGGCGATGGTGTTGAGATAAAAGCCAACACCGTGATTGACCAGTCAAGCGTCGGAGACCGCGCTATTCTTGGCCCCTTTGCCCGAATTCGCCCGGGCACAGAACTCGGTTGTGACACCAAAGTTGGCAACTTTGTCGAGACCAAAAAGGCCATTGTCGGCAACGGCAGTAAAATAAATCATCTCAGCTATGTTGGCGATGCCGAGCTGGGTGAGCAGGTCAATGTAGGTGCGGGTACAATTACCTGCAACTACGATGGCGTGAATAAATATAAAACCAGTATTGGCGACAACAGCTTTGTTGGATCAAACAGCACATTGGTTGCGCCCCTGAATATCGGTGAGCAAGGCTTCGTCGCCGCAGGTTCGACAGTCACTGCTGAAGTACCTGCAGATACTCTCGCCGTTGGTAGAACCAAGCAGCGCAATATACAGGGTTGGAAACGCCCGACCAAAAAATAAAACGGACGAAAAACTATGTGTGGAATTGTAGGTGCGGCATCCCAGAGAAATGTTTATAAAATATTAATTGAAGGTCTGCGTCGCCTCGAATATCGCGGCTACGACTCCGCCGGTCTATCGATATTAGATAGTGAACAGGTGTTACAAACCCGTAAAACTATCGGTAGGGTCGCTGATCTGGAAAAGCTCACCGCGCAGCAGAGTGCTGCTGGTCACACCGGTATTTCCCATACGCGCTGGGCCACTCACGGCGAGCCAAGCAGCATTAATTCTCATCCACACACCTCCTCTGGGGTGTCTGTTGTCCACAACGGCATTATTGAAAATCACGATCAGTTGCGCGCGGAAGTAAAGGCATTGGGTTATGAAATAACATCGGCAACCGATACCGAAGTCATTGCTCATCTGCTGCATCATCAATTAAAAACTGACCCTGATCTGCGCACCGCAGTGCAAAAGACAATTTGCAAATTAGAGGGAGCCTATGCGCTTGGAGTAATTTCAGAAACTCAGCCAGAGACATTGGTAGGTGCACGCAGCGGCAGCCCACTGGTCATTGGTCTAGGCATTGATGAAAATTTTATCGCTTCGGATCAAATGGCACTCCGTCAGGTAACCGATCGGTTTGTTTTTCTCGAAGAGGGAGACTTGGTAGAAATCTCCAGTGCACATTTTAGAATTTTTGATCATTACGGCAGTGAGGTCGACAGGCCAATCAATCAATTGGACGAAAAAGATCTTATTGCTGAAAAGGGCCACTATCGGCACTTTATGCAAAAAGAGATTTTTGAGCAGCCAGGTGTTTTGGCCAATACCATTGCAGGCCGAATTGCCAAAGACCATATACGTGAGGCTATTTTTGGCTATCAGGCAGAAGAGCTCTTTGCGCAGACCAACAATATTCACATTGTTGCCTGTGGTACCAGCTTTCATTCCGGACTGGTCGCTAAATACTGGCTGGAAGAACACACTGGCGTACCCTGCCAAGTAGAAGTCGCCAGTGAATACCGGTACAGAACAGTTGCCGTTCCCGACTGCACGTTATTTGTCACGATCTCACAGTCAGGGGAAACTGCGGACACCCTAGCCGCACTGCGTAAAGCCAAGGATGCTGGCTATATGGGCTTTGTCGCGATTTGTAATGTGGCCAACAGTTCATTGGTGCGCGAATCAGATATCTCATTAATGACTATGGCCGGCCCGGAAATTGGTGTGGCATCGACCAAGGCATTTACCACCCAGTTAGTAGCCCTGCAATTACTCACTCTCTCGCTTGCTCGCCACAAAGGGTTGGATGCAAACGTCGAAAAAGAGCTGGTGGAAAGTCTTCATAAACTGCCCGACCTCTGCACGACCGTACTAGAGCTGGATTCTGTTATTCAACAGATGTCAGAGTCATTTGCCAATAAACATCACGCGCTGTTTTTAGGCCGTGGTGAGCAGTACCCCATCGCCCTTGAAGGTGCGTTGAAATTAAAAGAGATCTCCTATATTCATGCAGAGGCCTACCCTTCCGGGGAATTAAAGCATGGCCCCCTGGCATTGGTTGATGAAGATATGCCGGTAGTCACAGTGGCACCAAATAATGAATTACTGGAAAAATTAAAATCCAATTTACATGAAGTTCGCGCCCGTGGTGGAGAGTTGTTTGTCTTTGCAGACGCAGATGCCGGATTTATCAGTGAGCCTGGAACAACAGTTATCGCCATGCCCCATGTACCAAAAAGTCTTGAGGCAATTATTTATACACTGCCATTACAGATGCTCTCTTATCATGTGGCTTTACTGAAAGGCACCGATGTTGACCAGCCGCGTAATTTAGCCAAGTCGGTCACCGTTGAGTGATAGCATTATTTTTCCCTATATAAGAAAATAAAATAGAAAGGAAACCTTATGGATGCACTGGCAGTAGTAGGATTTGTCTTCGGGATAATGGGATTAGTCGCCTTTGTAAGGCTGGAAAAACTGGTAAAAACCCTTAAAGAAAAAGGTGTTCTGGAAGAAGATTACAAGGATGAATAAACGGGCTAATAATAAGAGAAATAGTCCCCCGGTCATAAAAAATAATCTCCCCATAACCCTGATTTGCGCAACAACTGTCTCGGACATGTTGCTAGAATAAGCCTCTATGGACGTTACTTCGATTCTCAATCAGCTAAACCCGGCCCAGCAAGAAGCGGTTACCAGCGACAAGCAGCACCTCTTGGTGCTGGCGGGCGCAGGCAGCGGTAAGACTCGGGTATTGGTGCATCGTATCGCCTGGAAAATACAGGTCGAGAATATTTCACCCTACGGTCTTTTGGCGGTGACCTTTACCAATAAGGCGGCTCGGGAAATGCGCGAGCGCATCGACGAGCTGTTGGGAATGTCCTTGCGCGGTATGTGGGTTGGCACTTTCCACGGCCTCGCCCACCGTCTGCTTAAAGCCCACTGGCGCGATGTCAATCTCCCGGAGAACTTCCAGATACTGGACTCGGATGATCAGTTGCGACTGGTAAAGCGAGTGATGCGCAGTATGGATCTCGACGAGCAGCGCTGGCCACCCAAGCAGGCTCAGTGGTGGATCAATGGCCAAAAAGATGAGGGTTTAAGAGCAGCACATATTCAGGAGACCGGTGATCCCTATTTGCTGACTATGCTGCGTATCTACCGTGAGTACGAAGAGGTGTGCAATCGTCTCGGGGTTATCGATTTTGCCGAACTCTTATTGCGTGCACTGGAACTGTGGAAAAACAATCCAGCGGTTCTCGACCACTATCAGCAACGCTTCCAACATATTCTGGTGGATGAGTTTCAGGATACCAATGCGGTTCAATACGCCTGGTTGAGATTGCTCGCGGGAAAAGTCTGCGGTGTAACCGCCGTGGGGGACGACGATCAGTCTATCTATGGCTGGCGCGGGGCAAAGGTGGAGAATATTCTTAGCTATGAGCGCCACTTTGCCGATACACATACGGTCAAGCTGGAGCAAAACTATCGTTCTACTTCAAATATTCTCGGTGCCGCCAATGCGGTGATAGCCAAAAATGCCGAGCGTCTCGGCAAAAACCTGTGGACTGATTCTGGTGAAGGCGAGCCCATCGCCCTATATGCCGCCTTTAATGAGCACGATGAGGCGCGCTATATCGCCGATCGTCTGCAGAGCTGGGTTCAGCAGGGTAACCGCCGCGAGGATTCGGCGATTCTCTATCGCTCAAACGCTCAGTCGCGAGTATTGGAAGCGGCGCTTTTGCAGGCGGATATTCCCTATCGTATCTACGGAGGCCAGCGCTTTTATGAGCGTCTCGAGGTTAAAAACGCCCTCTCCTATCTGCGCCTGATGATGAATTGCCACGATGACACGGCGTTCGAGCGCGTGGTCAATGTGCCAGCCCGCGGTATTGGTGATCGCACCGTTGAAATGATTCGTGAGGTTGCCCGCGATGGGCAGATATCGCTGTGGAGCGCGGCGCAAAAAATTATCACCGAAAAGCGTATGGCAGCGCGGGCGACCAATGCGGTGGCCGGGTTTATACAGCTAATTAATGAAATGAGTGGCCAGCTGGATGAACTTCCGCTGCATGAGCAGGCCGATCAAGCTATTGACCGCAGTGGTCTGATCGAAATGCACCGCCGGGAAAAAGGTGAGCGCGGGCAGGCTCGCGTGGAAAACCTCGAGGAACTGGTGGGTGCCTGCCGCAACTTTGAGCCGGAAGATGCAGACCAGCCGATTCTGCCGCAGTTTCTCGATCAGGTAGCGCTGGATGCCGGTGACCGACAGGCCGATGAGGATCAGGATGCAGTTCAGCTAATGACTCTGCACAGTGCCAAGGGTCTCGAGTTCCCGCTGGTTTTTCTGGCCGGTATGGAAGAGAATTTATTTCCCCATAAAATGTCATTGGAAGAGCCCGGTCGCCTTGAAGAAGAGCGGCGGCTCGCCTATGTGGGGATCACCAGAGCCATGCAAAAACTCTACCTGACTTTTGCCGAAAGCCGATCGATTTACGGCAGCGAATCCTTTAATTCGGTCTCGCGTTTTGTCCGCGATATTCCCAAAGAGGTGATCGAAGAGGTACGCCTGCAGAGTACGGTAAGCCGACCCACCAGCTATGCCCAGGGTGCATTGAACAGTGATCAGGGCGATGACACCGGCTTTGCCTTGGGTCAGGGTGTCAGCCACCAGGTCTATGGGGAAGGGGTAATTTTAAATTTTGAAGGCAATGGCCCGCGTGCTCGAGTGCATGTGAGTTTTGCAGATGCGGGAACCAAGATATTAATTCTGGCATCCGCAAACCTGGTTGCGCTATAGCGAAATAATCAACAGAGTGTTTTGAACTTATAAAAAGAAGGGGAACAATATGCGTTTTATCTCTCTGGTACTGATGTGCATGTTACTTATTGGCTGTGGTGGCGAATCCACATCCAAGACCGTTGCAACATTGGCACAGCCTGAACAGACCTACCAATGGAAACTGGTAACTACCTGGCCAAAAAATTTCCCGGGTCTCGGTCTGGCGCCGGAGAACTTTGCAAAAAATGTCGAGCGCATGAGCAATGGTCGCTTAAAGATTAAAGTCTATGGTGCCGGACAGATGGTTCCAGCCCTTGAGGTTTTCGATGCAGTTTCCCAGGGCACCGCTGAAGTCGGCCATGGCGCAGCCTACTACTGGAAAGGCAAGGTTCCAGCCGGCGTGTTTTTTACTGCGGTTCCCTTTGGTCTCAATGCCCAGGAGATGAATGCCTGGTTGCACTATGGCGGTGGCCTCGAGCTGTGGCGCGAGGTCTACGAGCCTTTCAACCTGATTCCCTTTGCGGCGGGCAACACAGGCGTGCAGATGGCTGGCTGGTTCAATCGCGAGATTAAATCTATGGAGGATATCCGCGGACTGAGAATGCGAATTCCAGGGTTGGGGGGTGAGGTGATTAGCCGCGCTGGCGGTCTGGCGGTCAATATCCCTGGCGGCGAGCTCTATACCTCGATGCAGACTGGCGTGATCGATGCCACTGAATGGGTTGGCCCCTACAATGACCTGGCCTTTGGCTTTCACCAGGTCGCTAAGTACTACTATTACCCCGGCTGGCATGAGCCAGGTCCAACCCTTGAATTAATTATCAACAAGCAGGCCTATGCATCCCTGCCCGAAGATCTTCAATCAATTGTTGAGGTTGCCGCTCGTGCAGCCAATCAGGATATGCTTGATGAGTACACTGCGAGAAATAACTCAGCATTGGTTGAGCTGGTTGACACTCATGGTGTTGAGGTGAAAAAACTGCCGGATGATGTGATTGCCGGATTACAGCGGCTGTCTCTCGAGGTTATTGAAGAGTTGGCGGCAAAAGACCCTCAGACACGCCGGATTGCTGATTCATTGCAGGCATTTGCCGCTCAGTCAAAGACTTATCACGCAATTTCGGAAGAGGCTTATTACAACGCGCGGGAGAAATAACCGTGCTTGATAGCTGGTGAAGCTAAACGTTGGTTTAGTTTCGCCAGAAGGTTGGTGTGAACAGCACCAACAGGGTAAAGATTTCCAGTCGACCCAGCAGCATGCCCCAGCACAGAACCCATTTCGCAAAGCCATTAATTTCAGCGAAGTTAATGGCTACCTCACCGAGGCCGGGGCCGAGATTATTTAGCGATGCCGCGGTTGCAGACCAGGCAGTGACATAGTCGAGGCCCGAGGCCAACAACAGCAAAACCATCAGGTAGAAAATCGCCAGATAGGCACCAAAAAATGCCCAGATAGCGTCGGCAACGCGGCTTGGCACCCGGCGGTTGTGAATCTTGATTGGCAGTAGCGCATTGGGATGCACCAGTCGGTAGATTTCGCGGATACATTGCTGGCCGAGAATTAGCATACGACCTATTTTGATCCCGCCACCCGTCGATCCTGCACAGGCGCCAAAGAACGAAAGGAACAGCAGGAAGAAAGGTAAAAAGGTTGGCCAGCCACTGAAATTATCGGTGGTGAATCCGGTGGTGGTCATTATCGAGATCAGATGGAACCCGCCCTGACGAATACTCTCACTCCAACCGTAAGTGCCGCTGTAATAAAGATACAGGCAGGTGATCAAAATACCGATCAGCAGCAGGTAGATATACATTCTCGCTTCGGGGTCTGACCAGTAATGGGAGAGTTTGCGGTCGTGCCAGACATGAAAGTGCAGGGCAAAGTTGATGCCGGAGATCACCATAAAAAAGGCGCAGATCGCCATAATTGCCGAGCTGTCGAAAAAGCCAATACTGGCATCATGGGTTGAGAAGCCGCCGATCGCTACCGTCGAGAAACTGTGACTGATCGCGTCAAATAGTGACATCCCTGCCAGCCAGTAGGCCAGCGCACAGGTGACTGTTAGGGCCAGATAAATTTTAAACAGGACATTGGCGGTTTCCCTAATTCGCGGCGTGAGCTTGGAGTCCTTCATCGGCCCCGGCGTCTCCGTGCGGTACAACTGCATACCACCGACACCGAGCATCGGCAGAATCGCCACGGCAATAACCACAATACCAATACCGCCGAGCCATTGAAGCTGTTGGCGATAGTAGAGAATTGATTTGGGCAGGTCATCCAACCCGGAGATAACCGTGGCACCGGTGGTAGTCAAACCGGAGACGGACTCGAACAGGGCATTGATAAAGCTCAGATTGGGCGCTTCGGAGAGCATCAGTGGCAGTGCCCCGAAGGTACTGAGAACCAGCCAGAAAAAGACCGTGATCAAGAAGCCATCGCGGGTGCGCATATCCGCCGCCACCCGCTTGGAGGGCAGCCAAAAAACCAAGCCTACAGCCAGTGTGATGGCAAAGGCCAGCACAAACATGGATGAAGATTCCTCGCCGTAAATCATTGCCACGACTATCGGCGGCAGCATGGTTAGACTGAAAATCATCAGCAGAATGCCAAGTACGCGAGCGATGATATTGAGATGCATAAGTCGCTAAGCCCTAAAAGAAGGTAAAACCGACGGCAAAGAGTTTTTCAACCGCCTTGGTGTTGGCCTTATCGACCACAAAGACGATCACATGGTCACCGTTTTCAATCACTGTATCGTGATGAGCAATCAGCACCTCGCCATTGCGCACCAGCGCTGCCAGAGTTGAGCCCGGCGGCGATTTGATATCACCGATTGCACGCCCCACCACCTTTGAGCTTTTCTCGTCACCGTGGACGATAATCTCTAGCGCTTCCGCAGCACCACGGCGCAGTGAATGCACGCTAACCATATCTCCCTGGCGAACATGGGCGAGCAGCGAGCTGGTTGTTGCCTGCTGTGGCGAGATAGCAATATCGATGGCCCCGCCCTGCATCAGGTCAGCATAGACCGGATTGCTGATCAGGGTCATCACTTTGCGCGCCCCAAGCTGTTTGGCCATTAGAGAGGCGAGAATATTGACTTCGTCATCATTGGTCAGGGCCAGGAATACATCGGCTTTGTCGATATTTTCATCGAGCATTAACTCCTGGTCCGTGGCCGAGCCATTGAGAACAACAGTTTTATTGAGCTTTTCTGAAAGATGACGAGCGCGCTCGGTGGAGAACTCAATGATTTTTATGTTGTAGTCTTTCTCGAGCGCCTTGGCGAGGCGGAAGCCAATATTACCACCACCGGCGATAACCAGTCTGTGGTAGGGCTTTTCAAGGCGCCGCAGCTCACTCATCACCTTGCGGATATTATTGCGCGCAGCGACAAAGAACACTTCGTCACCATCCTCGATTACCGTATCTCCGGTGGGGAAAATCGCGCCCTCTTTTCCGAACACTGCTGCCACGCGAGCATCCACATTCGGCATATGGTCTTTTAACGTGCGCAGCTGCTGGCCAACAAGTGGGCCATCTTTAACCGCGCGCAGGCCAACCAGTTGAATATTGCCATCGGCAAAATCCAGCACTTGCAGCGCGCCGGGCTGTTCAACCAGTTTGTGGATATAGTCTGTCACCACTTGCTCGGGAGTGATCATGACATCCACCGGCATATGCTTGTCGTTAAACAGCTTCTCTTTGTATTTGGGATTGGTATAGTTTCGCGAGCGAATACGGGCAATTTTGGTTGGCGTGTGAAACAGTGAGTAGGCAACCTGGCAGGCGATAATATTAACCTCATCGCTACTGGTTACAGCCACCAGCATATCGGCATCTTCAATACCGGCATTGACCAGCACATTGGGGTGGGAGCCAGTACCGGCAACGGTGCGAATATCCAGGCGATCCTGCAGGGCGCGAAGTGCCTGTTCGTTGATATCGACAACGGTAATATCGTTGTATTCCCGGGCCAGATTCTCTGCCAGAGTACCGCCAACCTGCCCTGCGCCAACAATTACTATTTTCATTATTATTCCGGGTTGTTATCAACCTTATTGTGGCAACCTTTAATCAGTCGCGAGTAATAAAAACCGTCGTTGCCATCAATTGTGGGAAACAGCTGTCGCCCATAATCTGTTTTGATTCCCCAGTGCCCCTCTATTTTATACAGGCTGGCATCCGGGGTATCCGCCAAAAATGCCTCTATCACCTGATCATTCTCGTCGGCGAGAACCGAGCAGGTTGCATACAGCAAAATACCGCCATCATTTAAGGTTTGCCAAAGACTGCGCAATAGCTGTAGCTGCAATGCAGCTAGCTTAACAATATCTGTAGGTTTGCGCAGTAGTTTGATATCCGGGTGGCGACGGATAACACCGGTCGCAGAACAGGGGGCATCGAGCAGGACCCGATCAAAGGGCTGCTTATCCCACCAGCTGTCGACTTCAGTGGCATCGGCGAGAGTCAATTCAGCCTGTAAACCCAGGCGTGCGAGGTTTTCCTCAACCCGCTGTATGCGTCGGCTCTCGAGCTCAACAGCCACCACTTTTTTAAGCGCTGGCTGGGCTTCGAGTATATGGCAGGTTTTCCCCCCTGGTGCGCAGCAGGCATCGACTATTGATTGGCCTTCTTTTAGCTCTAAGAGAGAGGCGGCTAGTTGTGCGGCCTCGTCCTGAACGCTGACAGTGCCGCTGTCAAAGTCCGGCAAAGCTGCCACATCCATGGGTGCATCCAGCACAATGCCCTCGGCACTGAACTCTGTGGCACAAGCCTGGATATTGGCGGCTTTTAGCTGCTCGAGATACTCGTCTCGGGAATTTTTCTGCTGATTGACCCGCAGAACCATTGGCGCGCGCTGATTGTTGGCGGCAATAACTTCCAGGGCTATTTTCGAGCCCCAGCCGTTGAACAGGCAATCGAGCAGCCACTGGGGGTGGGCACGGGTGAAGACGGGATTTTTGCTGAGCTTTTTGTCCAGCTCTTCACGCTGGCGAAGAAAGCTGCGCAGCACCGCATTGACCAGGCCTTTTGCCCAAGGGCGCTTGAGTTTGCCCACTGCGGCAACGGTTTCATTGATAGCTGCATGATCGGCAATGCGGGTGTAAACAAGCTGGTAGAGGCCACTGGCCAGCAGGCCCTGAATTTCAAAGTCTTTTTCACGTAAGGGTTTCTGCATTAACAGCTTCAGCTGCAGTTCAATGGCGGGATACCAGCGCAGGGTGCCAAAGCAGAGCTCTTTAAACAGGCCAACATCCTTTTCGTCGATCTTAACGCTATATTCTGGCAGCAGCGCCGAAAGTGATTTTCCCCGCAATACCTGGGCAACAACTTCAGCGACAGCAACGCGGGTATTCATCAGCTGCCCAGCACAGTTTGTGGGGTAAACAGTTCGGCGCGGGACTTGAGAATTTCTGCAACCGCCATACGTGATTTGCCCGGCAGCTGAATCTCGGTCAACAGCAATGACTGCTCGCCACAGCTGACCAGAAGCCCGTTATTATCGGCACTGATTATCTGACCTGCAGGCTGCGTTGTTGTCGGCCCCAGCTCAGCCTGCCAGACTTTAATTCGCAGCTCGCCAAGAGAGGTATAGGCTGCTGGGAATGGATTAAAAGCGCGAATCTGTCTATCGAGTACCTCTGCGGGTTTAGACCAGTCGATAAGCGCTTCGCTTTTATCAATTTTTGCCGCATAGCAGCTTTGACTATCATCCTGGACAACTGCCAGTGCCCTGCCGGTGTGCAAATTATCCAGAGTGCTCAGCAGCGCGGGGGCACCGAGCTGCTCAAGTTTTTTGAACATGGATGCGCTGCTGTCAGTGCTTTCAATTGGGCAGCGTGAAACACACAGCATGGCGCCTGTATCCAGGCCCGCGTCCATCTGCATAATAGTGACCCCGGTTTCAATATCGCCCGCCTCTATTGCCCGCTGAATAGGTGCCGCGCCCCGCCAGCGGGGCAGGATGGAGCCATGAACATTGATACAGCCCAGTCTGGGTATATCCAGAACCGCTTGCGGCAGTATCAGCCCGTAGGCGACTACTACCATAATATCTGCCTGAAGATCGGCAAGAATTTGCTGTTGATCAGGGTCTTTGAGGGATTGCGGCTGAAGCACTGGCAGATCGTTGGCTTCAGCTACAAGTTTAACCGGGCTGGGTTTAAGCTTTTTGCCGCGGCCAGCCGGACGATCTGGCTGGGTATAGACTGCTATCACGGAATGTTGCGGGCTATCTATCAGCGCCTGCAGGTGTGCCGCGGCGAAATCGGGCGTTCCTGCGAAAATAATCTTCAAGCTAAAAAATTCCTATGCATTCTTGCGGTGAATTTTTTCGAGCTTTTTGCGAATACGCTGGCGCTTGAAAGATGACAGGTAATCGACAAATAACTTGCCCTCGAGGTGGTCGATCTCGTGTTGAATGCAAACCGCCAGAAGACCGTGGGCTTCTTCCTCAAATGCGTTGCCCTCTGCATCGAGCGCACGAATCATCACATGGGCTGGACGGTCAATGGTCTCGTAGAACCCCGGCACTGACAGGCAGCCCTCGTCGTAGGGATTGGTGCTGTCGTCGAGAACTTCAATTTCCGGATTGATAAACACCCGCGGCGAAATACCCTCTTCGCCCAGGTCCATAACAATAACTCGGAGGTGAACATCAACCTGCGAAGCGGCAAGACCAATACCCTGGGCATGTTTCATCGTCTCGAACATGTCGGCTACCAGGCGTTTGATCTTGTCATCAACTTCGGTAACCGGCTTGGCGACGGTGCGCAGCCTGGGATCGGGGAATTCGAGTATATTTAATATTGCCATAGCGAATGTGATAGATTTTTAAAAAA
Organism: Porticoccaceae bacterium; assembly: GCA_038150705.1. GTDB lineage: Bacteria > Pseudomonadota > Gammaproteobacteria > Pseudomonadales > Porticoccaceae > HTCC2207. The sequence goes on from JAYOUA010000002.1 coordinate 183,088, forward strand.
AAGTTTAAAGCACTGCTACCATTAAGTTAGCTCGTCGGCATTAAGTATCCTGGCGCTTATTGGTAGGTTGAATTTACCAGCTGGATAAACAGGCCAATAAGCTGAGAAACTCAAGGATGTTGGAATTATACACGAACCCCGCCATGAGAAAGGACTCACCCCTATGAAAAAAATCTCACTTGCAGCTACTCTGGCAACAGCTCTGCTGTTGAGTATCTCCAGCATTGAGGCTGAGACTGTTCTGCTCAATAAACATGTACCAGATAAATATGTTGTACAGCGCGGCGACACTCTCTGGGATATCTCCGCTGTTTTCCTTCAGGATCCCTGGATGTGGCCAGAAATCTGGCATGCTAACCAGCAGATTAAAAATCCCCACCTTATATACCCCGGAGATAGGATTGTCCTGGTTTATATCGACGGTGTGCCTCAGTTGGTGGTAGAGCGCAGCCGCAATCTCAAGCTATCCCCGCAAATTAAATCCATGGACCATGCCGAGGCGATCAGCGCCCTGCCATTGGGGATTATCGACAATTTTCTCTCCAGAAATCGCGTTACTGATGATGCCACCCTGCGTAGTGCCCCCTATGTGCTCGGCGGCACCGAGCGGCGTATCCTGGTGGGGATGAAAGATGACTTTTATGCACGGGGCGACTTTACATCTAATCGCGTGAACTATGGCATCTACCGTCGCGGCGATCCTTACCTCGATCCCGAAACCGGAGAATTGCTGGGTATTCGAGCTGTTGATGTGGGTGCTGCCAAGATAAAAGCACTTAAAGACGATATTGCAACAATGGGTGTAAGCCGAGCCTCAGGTGAGGTTCGTATCAAGGATCGTCTGTTGGTCAGCGAGGATCGCACGCTGGCGTCAACCTTCTACCCGCGTGCCCCGGAGACTGACATTAAAGCCCTGGTACTAAATGTCGAGGATGGCGTGCGCAATGCCGGCGCCCTGGATGTTGTGGCAATCAATCGCGGCGCACGCGACGGTCTGCAAGCGGGCGATACTCTAGCTATTTTTAAGCGTGGTGATATCACCAAAGACCGCGTTGCCGAAGAGCAAATACAGCTGCCTGACGAGCGCGTTGGATTATTAATGGTGTTTTACACCTATGAAAAAATGAGCTTTGGTCTGGTGATGGAAGCTGATCGGCAAGTGGATGTAGGGGATCTACTCAGCAATCCATAATTTCATAGTAACAGTGACCGGGGGTGGTTTGGTTGCGCCGGCCCCGCCAGACAAGGAGTACCCGTGGACAAGGAGTGTCATTACGCGCTGGTCTCTCAGCAGCTGCAAAATTTCACCGCAAAATCCCAACGCCAGCTTCTCGAGTATTCAAATAGTTACAGAACTATTTTTGAACGGCCACCCAGCGATTACCCTGAGCAGTTGCGACCGCTTTTGGAAAATCTTCAAGAACAATATCAGCAGCAGAGCTGGCGTGACAGCTTGGTGAGCATAGAGCAGCGTCTGGAAAATTGCAGCGCATCTGTCATTGCGATTACCAGCGGTGAGTACCCCTCCCTACTCAAGCAGATTGTCGACCCTCCCCCTCTGATATATGTACGCGGCAACATTGCAAACCTCCATCTGCCACAAATTGCTGTTATTGGCAGTCGGCGCATGACCAGAGGTGGCGAGATCCATGCCTTTGAGTGGAGCAAATTTCTCGCTGCTGGTGGCTTTGCAATTACCAGTGGACTGGCTCAGGGAGTTGATGGCACTGCCCATGCCGGAGCGCTGGCAGCGATGGGTAAAACCCTTGCGGTAATGGGTACAGGCATAGACACCATATATCCGCGGCAACACCGTCGACTGGCGGACAATATTGTCGTACAGGGCGGTACCCTGATTAGCGAATTTGTTCCCGGCACGCCACCCTTGCCAGCCCACTTCCCAAAAAGGAATAGAATAATCAGCGGCCTCAGCCTTGGCGTTCTTGTGGTCGAAGCGGCACCCAGAAGTGGCTCGTTGATAACTGCACGCTGCGCGCTTGAGCAGAATCGCGAAGTGTTTGCCATTCCCGGCTCGATCCACAATCCCCAGAGCCGCGGATGTCACCAACTTATTAAACAGGGGGCGCATCTTGTCGAGCGAGCCGAAGATATTATCCACGAATTACAGGCTGCGCTGGCGGGAATGTATGTGCTACCTGAACAGGATATGCCGGCAAATAGCACTCCACCGCCGCTACCAGACCAGGCCAATGATTTACTAGCCGATGAAATGAAGCTTTTATCTGTGCTTGGTTTCGAACCGGTGGATATGGATAGCCTGGCTGCTGAGGGGTTGTTTTCAACGGCAGAATTATCCCGTTTACTGGTCTCGTTGGAGCTCAGGGGGCTGGTTGAAAATAGAAGTGGCTACTATCTGCGTACAAGTTGAGTAAAACTCTAAAACTCATTTTAGAAATAGTTTATTATAGTAGCGCCAGCAGGGGTTGCTGGTGGAAAATGTCCGTTAAACTCTTATGTATTCCTACAGTTGCGTCGAGCCGCAAGTTCCGGTAGCCTGCGCGACTTTATTACTATGGTGACCAAAAAATGACCAAACCTTTTGTTGCAGTTTTAATGGGTTCCGATTCCGATTTACCGGTAATGGAAGCCAGCTTTAAGATCCTCAAAAAATTCGATATTCCCTTTGAAGTCAAAGTGACATCTGCGCACCGTACTCCAGAGGCAACCCACAACTATGTCACTGATGCGGATGCCCGTGGTTGTGCGGCGTTTATCTGTGCTGCCGGTATGGCGGCGCACCTAGCTGGTGCCGTTTCTGCTACTACCCTGCGCCCGGTTATCGGTGTGCCTATCAACGGTTCTCTCGACGGTCTGGACGCACTGCTGTCAACAGTACAGATGCCTGGCGGAATTCCAGTTGCCACAGTGGCTATCGGCAGTGCCGGCGCTAAAAATGCCGCCTACCTCGCTGCACAGATTATCGGTGTTTCCGATCCGTCTATGCACGAAAAGCTTCTTAAAGAGCGCGCTGACAATGCTGCAGCAATTATCGCCAAAGATGCCGCATTGCAGGAAAAGCTGCAAAACGGATAATAATTGCGTGACCGACTGGGTGAGCCATCCACAGATCTGCCGTGCAGTAGAAATGCTAGAGCGGCAGGCGGTGGTGGCTTATCCCACCGAGTCAGTCTGGGGGCTAGGCTGTGATCCCCATTCTGCCCCCGCAGTCGAAAAAATCCTTCAACTTAAAAAGCGCAAGGTCGATAAAGGGCTTATTCTGATCGCCGACAGCATTGAGCGCTTTGCCCCCTTTCTGGATGGCCTCGACGCAGAACTTCTGCGCCGCTTTAGCGAACCGACCGCAAAACCAACTACCTGGCTAGTGCCTGATAATGGCACCGCACCGCTGTGGATTACCGGTGGCCGTGATACCTTGGCGCTGCGCGTAACAGAGCATCCTGTTGCAGCGGCACTGTCCAAGCTTGCAGGCGGCCCGCTGGTGTCGACATCGGCCAATCCTCAGGGACTGCCGGCGGCTAAAACGGCGGCTGAGGTGGAAAACTATTTTGGCACTGCAATCGATGTGCTGGCCCCAGGCCAGGTCGGCGGTGCTCTCAATCCCAGCGAGATCAGGTATTTAATCAGCGGAGATATTGTTCGTGCAGGATAATCAGCAGAATATTGATAAAACTGCAGTAAAAGAGTATCTGCTCGGGCTGCAAGATAGTATTTGCAACGCCCTGCAAGCTGTCGATGGCAGCACATGGCAGGAGGACAGTTGGGTCCGCGAAGAGGGTGGCGGTGGCCGCAGTCGCGTGCTGGTTGATGGCCCGGTGATTGAAAAGGGTGGCGTTAACTTTTCCCATGTCTTTGGCACCCAGATGCCCGCCTCGGCAACCCAGCATCGCCCGGAGTTGGCCGGTCGCAGTTTTGAGGCCATGGGTGTTTCCCTGGTAATCCATCCGCAAAATCCCTACGCTCCAACTTCTCACGCCAACGTTCGGTTTTTTATTGCCGAAAAACAGGGCGCAGATCCAGTCTGGTGGTTTGGCGGGGGCTATGACCTGACGCCCTATTATGGTGATGATGAGGATTGCCGACACTGGCACCAGACCGCCAAGGCGGCCTGCGATCATTTTTCCCCAGACTATTACGCGCGATTTAAAGCCTGGTGTGATGACTACTTTTATCTGAAACATCGCAACGAGCCGCGGGGCATTGGCGGACTGTTTTTTGACGACCTAAATGAGCCCGGCTTTGAGCAGAGTTTTGCCTTTATGCGCAGTGTCGGCGATAGCTACAGTGATGCCTATCTGCCGATTTTGCAGCGTCGCCAAGGTACTGTGTTTGGCGAGCGAGAGCGACAGTTCCAGCTCTATCGTCGTGGGCGCTATGTAGAATTTAACCTGGTTTATGATCGCGGTACGCTGTTCGGCTTGCAGACTGGCGGTCGCACGGAATCTATTCTTATGTCACTACCACCGCTGGTGCGTTGGGAGTACGATTGGAAGCCGGAGCCAGGCAGTGCCGAGGCGCAACTCTATGAGAGATACCTGATTCCCAATAATTGGATCTAATATTCTGGAAGCGACGATGACTGATAAATATGCTGTCTTTGGCAACCCGGTTACCCATAGTAGATCGCCGCAGATTCACAGTGCCTTTGCGGCGGCTACCGGGCATGACATCAGCTATGAAAAGCAGCTGGTTGCTATCGGCGAGTTTGAGGCTTCTGCAGATGAATTCTTCGCCGCTGGCGGCAAAGGTTTAAATATTACTGTCCCCTTCAAACGGGATGCCTACTCCTATGCCGCGCGTCTAACAGAGCGCGCGCGTCGCGCTGGTGCGGTCAATACATTGGCCATGCAGGATGATGGTACGGTACTTGGCGATACTACAGATGGCGTCGGAATGGTGACAGATATGCTTGAAAATCTCGGTTGGCAGATTCGCGCTAAACGGGTTTTGGTGCTTGGAGCCGGCGGTGCGGTCAGAGGGGTTTTGGAGCCGTTGATGGCTGAGCAGCCACAGCATGTGGTAATCGCAAATCGCACAGTGGAAAAAGCACTGCAGTTATCCAAGGGTTTTGCCGAGCATGGTTATATTCTTGGTTGTGGTTTTGATATGTTGCCCGGTCAGGAATTCGATCTGGTTATTAACGGCACCAGCACTAGCTTGACTGGTGGCATGCCCGCCCTGCCGGATGATCTTATCCCGCCGGGATCCGCCTGTTACGACATGATGTACGCTGCACAGCCGACACCCTTCCTAAAGTGGGCCCAGCGCAGGGGTGCAGAGACTGCCGACGGACTGGGTATGCTGGTTGAACAGGCGGCGGAATCGTTTTCTATCTGGCGCCACCTAAGACCACAGACCGCGGCGGTAATTGCGGCGCAGCGCGCTTCACTCTAGGGTTTTCAATTAGACGTTTTCGGCGAGGTACTGGTCTTTTAGCTTGACGTAATTGGCCGCCGAATAGCTAAAAAAGGCCTTTTCCTTTTCCGAGAGCGGGCGCATCTGCTTGCAGGGGTTTCCGACGTAGACATAGCCGCTAGCGAGAGTTTTCCCCGGCGGCACCATGCAGCCGGCACCGACAATCACCTCATCTTCAATCACTGCGCCGTCATTAATAATTGCGCCATTGCCAATTAATATTTTGTTGCCGACCGTGCAGCCGTGCAACACAGCTCGGTGACCGATCACCACATCATCACCTATATTCAACGGCCAACCATTGGGATTGAAATCGCTGGCGTGGGTAATATGCAGCACGGCGTTATCCTGCACATTAGAGCGGTCGCCGATTCTTATGCTGTGCATGTCGCCGCGAATAACTGCGCCGGGCCATACGGATGCATCGTCACCCAAGTGAACATCGCCAATAACAGTTGCAGCGGGATCGACGTAGACACGCTGACCCAGTGTTGGAAAAATACCCCCGTGGCTGCGAATTGAGTGATCCATATGCTCTAATGCCCGATATAATTAAGACCCCTATTGTGGTGATATTTACATGGCTTTTTCAACCCAAAAACGATTTATCGCGGGCGTGACCTGCCCCAAATGTGCACAGATGGATAAGCTTAGGGCCTATTCTGAGGATGGCGTTGACTACCGCGAGTGCGTGAGCTGCGGGTTTCGCGATGAAATGCGAGTTTTTTCTGAGCCCAGAGAGCTTGAGACTCGGGTTAATGCTGTGGCAGATTTGCCGGAGAATAAGTTATCCACTGTCAAGTTGGTTGATCCTCACTAGCCTGCAGACTTGTTGGGCTAATGTTTGTGCCACTCTGGCCGGGCCGCACTTCCCGTTATGCACTATCAGGGAGCAGTTCCCGCTCTCAAATATACAGGTTCAGCGCTCTCTGGCAGTGCTTGCCCCTAAGAACTTTTATAAACCGAGATATAGAGCTGAGGTGGATAAGGAGGTTATCGCCCGACTCTTGACGCAACAGCCAAGACAAACCTTCAGTAGCAAAAAGCATTGGATATCACCTGTCCCGGTTGTTGTATAAGAAAGCACTTTATGTTGAGCCTTGCCTACTTCAGATCGACCAGTACCCACCAACAATCCTATTAATGCAACCGAACCCTAGAGTTCTGGCTTTTAAACAGCAAGCGAATATTTGAGGACTCAGTCAAACAGGGAAACCGCTCTGTGGGATCTTTGCCAAGGGCCTTGCCGTATTCAATCAGCTTGACGCGCAGGGCATTATCCTTGGCCAGAGAGGCCAGCAGCTTGTCGTTGAGCAGTTGAATAGCGCCATCAATCTGGTTGGAGAAGGGCTCGCCGATGATGTGGTGAACAATCAGATTCGATCTGGTCATGTTGACCGGTATCACCGGACAGTTGTAATTGGCACTCAATACATCGTTGAGTTCCTCGATAAGCCGGTGTGCCAGGTAGGCCTGATACATATTCGCCTCAAGGCTTTCCTCCCCAGACATTATGCCCTCGGGCACGTCGAGAAATTCTTTGGCTGTTACTATCTGTTGGGCAATAGCACCACCGACAGCAGCGTCGCTGAGAAAATCTTCGAATGCAGTAATAAGATCCGGCACCAACTCGACGTAGCGCTCAATGAAAGATGCCAGGGCAGTAGTCCCATCACCCTCCCTTAGCCGTATAGATGCGTGAAGATGTTGGACTCGTTCGTTTAAGTAAGCAATCAAAAAATCACTACTTTGAGCCGTAAGTGGAGCCATGGGCAACTCTCTATTGTTGTCTTAGTCTAGGAAATATCCATTCACAAGGCTTATATCCGCTAGAGGCCGAATGTACAGCAAGGGCGACCATGTTCTAAATCTAGCAGAAAAAATGCTCCACGCCACCGTGTTTGGTAATTTAAGAATGCCGGCGCTATTTTATTCAGAACAGATACAGCTTCAAGCTATAGCAATTCATGCGCTTAACAGTAGTGATAACCGCTTTGCTTTGCTATACTGCCGCCGCTTTTGAACTGCCCGCCTAATCTTAGTCGGCAAAAGTTGGAAAGTTTTAGCTTAAAAACCCAATTACCACGGAGAAAACAAGCGATGTTGAAAAGAGCGAAAGCACTTTTCTTGAGTCTGTTGAGCCTTGTTGTTTCACTGCCCGCAATGGGCGCCGCAGTCGCCGAATCGTCGACTAGACAACTCAATATGCCCCAAGGTGTTACCGAAGTTAGTCAGGCCGCATATGATATTCATATGGTTATGGTCTGGGTCTGTACCGTTATCGGTGTCGGCGTTTTTGGTTTTATGTTCTACGTGATGTATGCCCACCGCAAATCGCGTGGTGCTGTAGCAGAGAACTTTCATGAAAATCTGGTTGTAGAGCTACTGTGGACAATTGTTCCAGCAATTATTCTCATCGTTATGGCGGTCCCAGCTACTACAGCACTGTTAAAAGTTTACGATACTGATAATCCTGATCTCGAAATCAAGATTACCGGTTACCAGTGGAAATGGCAGTACGAATACCTCGGCGAAGGTGTCAAGTTCATGAGTGAGCTGAACACCTCCCTAGATGAGGTCTACGGCCGTGAACCCAAGGGTGAGCACTACCTCCGCGAAGTTACCGAGCCACTGGTTCTGCCAGTTGGTAAAAAAGTACGTTTCCTGGTTACAGGCAACGACGTAATCCACTCCTGGTGGGTTCCCGACTTTGGTGTTAAGCGCGATGCTATCCCGGGTCTATTCACTGCAGGCTGGGCAAAGACTGATGAGCCCGGTATCTATGTCGGTGAGTGTACTGAGCTCTGTGGTCTTGGCCACGCCTTTATGCCTGTTGTTGTTGAGGTTAAGGAAGAAGCTGAGTACAACGAATGGTTGGCTGGCAAGAAAGCCGAAGCCGCAGAATATGCTGCGACTATCGGCAAGCAGTGGACTGATGAAGAGCTAATGGTTAGAGGTGAAGAGGTCTATGAGCGCAGTTGTGCCGCCTGTCACCAGAGCAACGGTGAAGGTATTCCCGGTGTATTCCCTGCCCTTAAGGACAGCCCGATTGCGCTTGGCCCAATGGAAGGTCATATCGCAATTCTGATCGACGGTGTTGCTGGTTCATCTATGCAGTCATTCGCCGATCAGCTCTCGGAAGTGGATATCGCAGCAGTAGTTCACTACGAGCGAAATGCCTGGGGCAACGATGTCGGCGACGTAACTCAGCCGATTGATGTTCTCAATTACAAGCAAAGCAAATAGGGGAGATACGAAGATGGCACATGGTCCCGCAACACTGGCAGACGGCTGGAAGGCATACATAAGCCGCTGGGTGTTTACTACTAACCATAAAGATATTGGTACTCTGTACCTGTGGTTCAGCTTTGCAATGTTTATCCTGGGTGGTGCATTTGCAATGATCATTCGCGCCGAGCTGTTCCAGCCCGGTATGCAGTTGATCAAGCCTGAATTTTTCAACCAAATGACCACCATGCACGGCCTAGTCATGGTGTTTGGCGCGATTATGCCGGCCTTTGTCGGTCTGGCTAACTGGATGATTCCTCTGATGATCGGGGCACCGGATATGGCGTTGCCACGCATGAACAACCTGAGTTTCTGGATCCTGCCATTTGCGTTTGCGATCCTTACCTCAACCCTGTTTATGGAAGGCGGCGGTCCAAACTTCGGCTGGACATTCTATGCACCACTGTCGACTACCTACGCTCCGGATTCGGTTAACTACTTTATCTTCGCTATCCATATTATGGGTGCCTCATCAATTATGGGCTCCATCAATATTATCGCGACGGTAATGAACATGCGTGCACCAGGCATGACCTACATGAAGATGCCACTGTTCGTCTGGACCTGGGTAATCACCGCATTCCTGCTGGTTGCTGTAATGCCAGTACTGGCCGGTGCAGTAACCATGATGCTGATGGATATCAACTTCGGCACCAGCTTCTTCAACGCCGCTGGTGGTGGTGATCCGGTTCTGTTCCAGCACGTGTTCTGGTTCTTCGGTCACCCTGAGGTATACATTATTATCCTGCCGGCATTTGGTGTGGTTTCGCAGATTATCCCAACCTTCAGTCGCAAGCCTCTGTTTGGTTACTCCTCGATGGTTTACGCGACAGCAGCGATTGCTTTCCTGTCGTTTATCGTCTGGGCTCACCACATGTTCACAGTGGGTATGCCAATCGCCGGTGAGCTGTACTTTATGTACGCCACTATGCTGATTGCTGTACCGACAGGTGTAAAGGTCTTTAACTGGATCACTACCATGTACAAAGGTGCGCTGACGTTTGAAACGCCAATGCTGTTCAGCATTGCCTTTGTAATTCTCTTCACCTTCGGTGGCTTCACTGGTTTGATGCTGTCAATTGCCGCGGCGGATATGCAGTATCACGATACTTACTTTGTCGTTGCCCACTTCCACTATGTGATGGTGGCGGGCGCAGTATTTAGTGGTACAGCTGCTATCTACTACTGGCTGCCAAAGTGGTGCGGAAAGATGTACAACGAAACCATGGGTCAGGTGCAGTTCTGGATAGCATTTATTGGCTTTAACATTGCCTTTATGCCACAGCACTTCCTGGGTCTGGCGGGTATGCCACGTCGCTACGCGGATTACGGCCTGCAGTTTGCTGACTGGAATATGGTTTCCAGTGTCGGTGCATTTATCTATGGTGGTGCCCAAATTATGTTGTTGTTCAACGTAATCATGACCATCAGAAAAGGTAAGCCGGTCAGCGAAGAAAAAGTATGGGAAGGTGCAGAGGGTCTCGAGTGGACTGTAGCAACACCAGCGCCTTATCACACGTTTGAAAAGCCGCCAGAGGTTAAATAATCCAAGCTATGACAACCCAGGTCTCTAATCGCAGGTTATTGATCAAGCTTCTTTTTGGGGCTGTTGTGATGTTTGGTTTTGCAATCTTCGTATTGCCGCCGCTCTACAATTTGTTTTGTGAAATTACCGGTCTCGGTGGCAAAACAGGCGGCAAGTACGAGGCGGTCGATGTGCAGATAGACACATCCCGCGAGGTTTCAGTCAGGTTTGTCGCCTCGAATAATGCGTATATGCCATGGGAATTCAGGCCAACGCAAGACAAGGTTGTCGTGCATCCAGGTGAGCCTACCGAGATCACCTACTATGCGCGAAATACAACCGATAGGGATATGGTCTCGCAGGCGATACCCAGTTTGGTGCCAAATATTGTGGCTGATTATTTTCACAAGACAGAGTGCTTCTGTTTTGAAAATCAGCCATTGGCAGCAGGCGAAGATATAAATATGAAGCTTGTATTCATCATTGATCCGGATTTACCGGAGGGCGTTAAAAATTTGACGCTGTCCTACACGATATTTGATATCACTGACAGCGCCTCGGATTTGGTAACACAGTTACAGTAGTTTCCAGAAAGCTGGAAATATTATTTGGAGAAAAAAGATGTCAACAGAAAGCAGTTATTACGTACCAGAGCAGAGCAAACTGCCGATTATCACTGCCACCGGCATGGGCATTATGGCCTACGGAGCCGCATCCTGGATGCTCGGTGACGGAAGCTTCCTATTCCTTATCGGCACCCTGATTATGATTGCCGTAATGTACAAGTGGTGGAGCATTGTTATCGATGAAAACATGCGCGGCCTGGCCAATGATCAGCTAAAGTACTCCTACGTTCTGGGTATGAAGTGGTTTATTTTTTCGGAAGTGATGTTCTTCGCTGCTTTCTTCGGCGCACTCTACTACGTACGTTTTCTCTCCAACGCTTGGTTGGGCGGTGAAGCAGCTGTAGGGATTTTCTCCGACGTGCCAACAGATGCCTCTGTTGCAAACAGTGAACTCCTGTGGCCCGGTTACAAACCAGACTGGCCGGTGATGATCACTCCGGATCAGGCCGCCAATGGCGCCAGCGCAACCTTTACCGGTCCAGACCAGGCTATGAGTTTCCCCGGCTTGGCAAACATCTTCAAATGGCTGCCTCTTTGGAACACCGTTATTCTACTGACATCCAGTTTAACAGTGCATATTGCTCATACTGGTCTGAAGAACGACAACCGTAAGCAATTTGTTACCTGGCTTGGCATCACTGTACTACTGGGCCTGATCTTTCTCGTGCTTCAGGTCGAGGAATACATTGAAGCTTACCAGCATATGGGCCTGACCCTTGAGTCTGGCATCTACGGAACAACATTCTTCCTGTTGACCGGCTTCCATGGTGCGCACGTAACACTGGGAACCGTTATGCTGTTAGTCTGCTTCCTGCGTTCACTCAAAGGCCACTTCAACAGCAATGAGCAATTTGGGTTTGAAGCGGCCTCCTGGTACTGGCACTTTGTTGACGTGGTTTGGGTAGGTCTGTTTGTCGTTGTCTACGTCTTCGACTAATTGATCGCTGAGGACGCTGAGAGCGTTAAACAGGCTCGAGCCTGATTCAGCAGTTCAGTTTTAGAGAAACACACACAAAAACGGCCAGACAACTGTCTGGCCGTTTTTGTTTGAGTGATGCTTGTAAAGGCTGTCGGAATTACTTAACCGTGGCTGGTGCAGCGTTCTCCGGATGAAGTTGTCTATCCCAGGGCGCCTGGCTTTTGATCTGACCCGTATAGGCACCGTATATAATAGTTGCCAGCAGCAGCACAGCCAGAGTGACGCGGATGCCCAGAGCATAGAGAAGGCGTTTTTTGTTATTACTGCCAAGGTCTTTGACGAGAAAATTCAGGCCGCCAAAAAGGCTGATTACAACGCCGATAAGTAACAGGACAATAATGGTCTTTAAAAGCATGACAAACTCCACAACTGAAAACAGAATTTAAACACAAATGACTGTACAGCCACAGGGAGCAGTAAATAATTTTTCCTGGCAGCCCAATGCCCGGCTGCTGCTTTTCGCCGCTTTAATGATGCCGCTGCTACTGAGTCTCGGTTACTGGCAGCTCGACCGCGCTGAGGAAAAGCGTCAGATACTGGCAGAGTTTGTCGGCAACCAGCAAATGCCCCCAGCAGCATTGGCAGAACTGGATGCCGAGCGTAATTTACAGTATCGAGCTGTGCAGCTGCACGGCAAATTGGATGCAACGCGACGTCTTTTACTGGATAATCGCGTCCGCAATGGCCGACCTGGTTACGAGGTCTTTGAGGTGCTGACACCGAGAGTTGGCAGTCACAAGGTTCTGGTCAATCGCGGTTGGGTGCAAGCGTCGCTAGATCGAAATCAGTTGCCCGAGGTAGCGCCTTTGACAGGCGAAGTGCGCCTCAGCGGCTCACTCTACAGGGTACTTGAGGGTGGCATACAGCTCGATGACGGTATTGATATTGTCAGCAACTGGCCCGCAAGAGTTGGGTGGGTCTCGGCAGCGCGCGCCAAGCGGCTCTTCGGCGAGGAAATTTTCGCCTATCAGCTGCGCCTGGACAGTGACTCGCCGGGCGCGCTGCAGACTGGCTGGCCAACGGTGGCAATACAGCCAGAAAAACATACAGCTTACGCTGTGCAGTGGTTTGTTATGGCAATGGTGTTATTGATAATGACAGTGAATGCCAACTCCAATCTGACTGCATGGGTAAAACACAAAATGGGAAATCGCTAATGAGTGAACAAGCTTCAAACAGTAACAGCGCTGGCAGCCAAGGTCCCCGCAACAAGGGCATGCAAATCCAGATCTGGATTATGTTGATAATGGTTGGCAGTGTCATGTTGGCCGGAACCCTGATGGTGCCAAATACTGAAGAAGAGCGTCAGCGCATGATTGAAATGCTCGGCACAACCAATCAGGGTACCCTGATAAAGCCGGCAATTGACATAAGCACTGTCCTCGACGAAGAGACCGCCAGTTCGTTGAAGTGGAAGATCCTGGTTGCCGGTGGACAGAGCTGTGACGACAGCTGCCAGAAAGTAATTCTCGACACCCGCCAGATCCATATCCTCATGGGCAAGCTGGTACGTCGCGCAGAGCGCATCTATCTGGCAAATGCCGAACAGCTTGATGATGAGCAATACGAACAGCTGGCACTGGCCCACCCGCACCTCAGTATACAGCGCGGCGGCGCGACCGAGCTCGGTAGGCTGTTGGGTAACAGCTCTATGGACTGGGATCTCAGCGACACCCGGTATATGGTGGTGACCCCGGACAATGATGCGATTCTCTACTACACACAAGACGATGATGTTATGGGTTTGCTGGACGATCTAAAGCACCTGTTAAAGTATTCACCAGATCGTTAATAAGTCGAAAAACTGGAGTGCAGCACTATGCCGCAAACTGAAACACCAACAACAGACGTAAGTTGGCGCGACTATCTAGAGTTGTGCAAGCCAAACGTCGTTGCGCTGATGATACTCACCTCATTGATCGGCATGCTGTTAGCCACAAATCAAATGGTGCCGCTGGATGTCCTTGTGCTAGGCAATCTGGGTATTGCCCTCTGTGCCGGTTCTGCCGCCGCCGTCAACCATATTGTCGACCGCCAAATAGATGACAAAATGGCGCGCACTCACAACCGGCCTGTAGCCCGTGGTCGTATTGAGCCCTATCAGGCGATCCTCTTCGCACTGGGTACTGGTGTAGCGGGTATGGCGATACTGCTAATTTATATCAACCAGATAACTGCTTGGTTAACCCTTGCCTCCTCGATTGGCTACGCATTCGTCTACACCATGTATTTAAAGCGTGCCACACCGCAGAATATTGTGATTGGCGGCCTCGCCGGTGCCGCTCCTCCTCTATTGGGTTGGACAGCAGTCACTGGTGAGATTCATTACAATGCCCTGCTGTTGGTGCTGATTATTTACGCCTGGACGCCGCCGCACTTTTGGGCGCTGGCGATTCACCGCAAGGACGATTATGCCAGGGCGGAGATACCCATGTTGCCGGTAACCCATGGCGAGCAGTACACCAAGATCAATATTGTTCTCTACACATTGCTGCTGATTATTATCACCGTGCTGCCATTTTTGACTGGCATGTTTGGCTGGCTGTATCTGAGTGGCGCCCTGCTTTTGGGTGCAGGTTTCCTCTACTGGTCGCTGGTAATGTTGCTGGGTGAAGATGACCAATCCGGCATGAAAACCTTCAAATATTCCATCACCTATTTGATGGTGCTGTTTTGTATTATGTTGCTCGACCACTACCTGGTTGAGACGGCAAGAATTATCTAGATTTTAAGACGTCTCGGGGAGATAAGGCGATGAAACAACAGGCTAAAATTAAACTGACCGTGGTCGCCGTGCTCGGCTTTATTGTGCTGGTAACGCTCGGGTTTATTTGGCGTATGAGTCAGCCCGTGCAGATGTCTGTTGAGGAGCTGCGTATTAACGGCGCTATCGAGCTTAGCACCCCGCGGGTATTTAGTGACTTTAAGCTGGTTGACCATCGCGGCGCGCCATTCAGTCTCGAGAACCTCAAGGACAAGTGGAGCATTGTGTTTTTTGGTTTCACCCACTGCCCGGATATCTGCCCGACGACCATGGCGACGCTTGCCGAGATGTATGAAGACCTTGGTGAGTCGGAAAAAGAAAAACTGCAAATAGTGATGATCTCCCTCGATCCCGAGCGAGATACCATTGAGAAAATGGCTGACTATGTGCCCTACTTCAATGATGATTTTATCGGTGTCACCGGCGATCCCAACTTTATCTTGCGCCTGACAACCCAGCTAAACGTTGCTTATACTCAAGTGCCCCTCGGTGAAAACAACTACACCGTTGATCACAGCACGCAGCTAGTGCTGATTAATCCCAAAGGCCACTACCACGGCTTCTTTAAAGCGCCGCATGCCGAAGTTGGACTGCGCCAGACCTGGCGTTCAATCAGCAATGCTTTTAACGACTAACCTTTTTGCCGAAACAGCAGCGAGAGCATAAATAGCAGTGCCGCGCAGACTACAACTGACGGCCCGGCTGGGGTATCTGCATACCAGGACATGCCAAGCCCCATCACCACCGTCAACATTGCAATGGCGCTGGCGGTAACAGCCATTATCTCCGGCGTATTAGTGACCCTTCTCGCGGTTGCCGCTGGGATAATCAGTAGAGCGGTAATCAGCAGAACACCGACAATCTTCATGGCAATAGCGATCACCAGAGCGGTAATCAGCATCAGAGCGGTGCGTACAGCGGAAACCCTAACCCCTTCCACAGCCGCCAGGTCGGCGTGAACGGTAATATTAATCAGCGGCTTCCACAGTATCACTAAAAGTAGGACTACCGCGCTCGCGACCCCGTAGATAACCCAAAGATCATTGCGCGTCACCGAGAGAAGATCGCCAAACAGCAGCGACATCAGGTCAACCCGCACATCGGTAAGCAGAGAGATCAGCACAAGACCTGTGGCCAGTGCTGAATGGGAGAGAATGCCAAGCAGGGTATCCAGAGATAGAATGCCGCGCTGTTCCAAATAGACCAGTCCCAGCGCCATCAATAGCGGAATAGCAGCCACGGTAATGCTAAGGTTAATGTTTAACAGAACACCAATGGAAACACCAAGCAGCGCCGAGTGCGCTAGAGTATCACCGAAATAGGCCATACGGCGCCACACGACAAAGCAGCCCAGCGGCCCGGCAACCAGTGCCACGCCAAGACCTGCAAGCAGGGCGGAGAGCAGAAAATCAGTCATGATTACAGCCCTCCCCGTGCCGGTGGACGCCCTGGTTATCCAGAATCTCACCGTGAATACTGTGTTGGTGATCGTGTTGATGGGTATAAATAGCCGTGGTCTGGCCAAAAATATCGATATACGCCGGATCCTGAGTCACATGCTCCGGATGGCCCTGACAGCAGATATGCTGATTGAGGCAAATGACCTTATCGGTCGCCGACATCACCAGGTGCAGATCATGGGAAACCATTAAAACACCACAGTTTAGGGATTTGCTCAGCTCGCCAATCATTTTATATAGCGTATTTTGTCCGGTGACATCGACGCCCTGAACCGGCTCGTCGAGAACCAGAAAGTTGGGTTTGCGCAAAATTGCACGCGCCAGCAGCGCCCGCTGGAGTTCGCCGCCAGAGAGATTCTGGATTGGTGACTTGGCAAGATGGCTGATGCCAACCATTTCCAGCGCCTGATGACAGTCTCTGTGCGAGGTGTTTGCCAGTTGCAGGAAGCGACAGGTCGAAATTGGCAGGCTCGGATCAATGCTGATTTTTTGCGGCATATAGCCAATTTTGAGCTGTGACGCAGGTGTCACTGAGCCGCTGTCCGGGCTGAGTAGACCGAGAATAAGCTTTACCAGCGTCGATTTTCCCGCGCCATTGGGGCCGATCAATGTGGTAATCTCCCCCTGCATCAGCTGCATGGAAATATTTTGCAGGACAGGACGCTGGCCAAAGGCCATGCTGACCTTGTCTAGGGTAATTAGCCGGCCAGTCACGATGCGCCCTCGCTCTCGCTGCAGTTAGGGCAAAGGCCAAAGAGCTCAAGGGACTGGTCTTGTAAGGTAAAGTTGGCTTTTTCGCTGGCGCTTTGTAGCAGATCATTGATGCTGCTGTGGGCGACTTCAGCGGCGCTGCCGCAAGCGTTACAGATGAGAAACAAATTGCTGTGATCACTGTTTGGAAAAGGGCAGCCAATATAGGCATTGAGTGAGGCAATACGATGTATCAGGCCGACCTTGAGTAAAAACTCAACGGCGCGATAGATAGTTGGTGGAGCAATAGGCTTGCCGGATATTTTGGCCAGCTGATCCTGAAGCTGATAAGCTCCCATTGGCCGGTGACTCTGCCACAGCAGGCGGAGCACAGATTCGCGGGTTGGGGTTAAGCGCAGGTTTTCCGCGGCACAGAGGTCGTTGGCGCGAGCCAGTGCAGCATTGATGCAGCGTCGATGGTCATGTGGTTGATGAACCAGTTTTGAATTTGTCAGCATAAAATTATCTATATAAAGTTAGTTTTAATGCTCTTTAAAAGGTCCTGTAAATCGGCAGTCGAAGCAAAAATATGTTAAGTTATAACATAACATTAATGCAAATTCTTTTTACTTGACCTATAGCTTGAACCGAAGGAATAATCTTGTCAATCATTAAAAAGATACAATATAACGTATTAGCGCTAGCTGTGATCCTAGGGTCGCTTATAAGCGGCGCGTCGGCTCAGGAAGCTAAACGCTCTGGCGCGGAAAAACCACTGATTATCACCACTATCAAGCCCTTGGCAATTATTGCCAAATCGGCGGTGGGAGACAATGCTCGGGTTGAGTTTTTACAGTCGGCGGTGCAATCGGCCCATGAGGTCACGCTGCCGGTCTCCGCGTTGATAAAAATAGGCCAGGCCGAACTGGTAATCTGGATCGGCCGCGGGTTTGAAGCGCGTATCGGTAACTCGATGGCGATGTTGCCAAAGGCAAAGAAAATTACGGTAATGGATTTGGAGATGATAGCGGCGGACCCAACAACTAATCCGGATCACCATGACCATCACCAACAGCTGCAGTTTGATCCTCATATCTGGTTAAACCCTGCTAATGGCAACATTCTCGCAAGCAACATTCAGAAGCGTCTCGGCCTGCCACAGTCGGCGATTATCGACACACAGTTGATCGAGCGGCTAAACGCTGAATTGGAGCCGGTTAAGAATAGAAATTACCTTACTCATCACGATGCCTTTGCCCATTTTGTAGCAGCTTTTGAAATTAGCAGTGGCCTCTCCATACGCGATGCTAGTGGCGCAAGCCAGGGAGCAAGAAGCCAATATAAACTCCGTCAAAAGGCTGAGGCCCTAGGTGTTAGCTGTATTTTTGTCGAGCCGCAATATGCCGATAAAGATGCTCGAATTATTGCCAGGGAACTAAATTTGCCATTAAAGGTTATCGACCCTCAGGGGTTTGATCAGCCATTAACTGCGGATGCCTACAGCAAATTTATGCTTGGCTTGGTGTCGCAATTTAAGGCCTGTTTCGAGTAAATCGTGTATCCTGACAGGCAAAAATTATTGCTGTACTCTACTGCGAGCCCGCTAAATCCCAATCAATATTATGGAAAATATGGACACTAAAACCCCGCTGATTCTCGTCGATGGATCCTCGTACCTTTACCGCGCCTTCCACGCGTTGCCACCGCTTACTAACAGCCAGGGTGTGCCCACCGGCGCAGTAAAAGGTGTTATCAATATGATGCGGCGGCTGCAAAAGGACTATCCACAGAGCACGCTAGTAGTGGTTTTCGACGCCAAAGGCAAAACATTTCGCGATGAAATTTTCAGTGACTACAAAGCACATCGTCCACCGATGCCCGATGATTTGCGCGTCCAGATAGAGCCTATCCACAATATTATTAAAGCCATGGGTTTGCCGATGCTAATTGTTGATGGGGTTGAAGCCGATGATGTTATTGGCACATTGGCTGTTCAGGCCACGGCGGCCGAGCAGCCGGTAATTATCTCCACCGGTGACAAAGATATTGCCCAGCTGGTCAATGAACATATTACCCTGATCAACACCATGAACAACTCAGTTCTCGATAGAGAAGGGGTGATAGAAAAGTTTGGTATACCGCCGGAGTTGATTATCGACTATCTCGCGCTATTGGGAGATAAGTCAGACAATATTCCCGGTGTGCCGGGTATTGGGGAAAAAACTGCATTGGGCTTGCTTCAGGGAATAGGGGGGTTGGATGATATCTATGCACGCCTTGACGAAGTTGCCGGGCTAGATTTTCGCGGCGCCAAAACCATGTCCCCTAAGCTCGAAGAGCACAAAGAACTTGCCTATCTCTCCTATCTGTTAGCAACGATTAAGACAGATGTAGAAATGCCGGTGCAGCTAGATGAACTGAAAAATAGCCAGCCGGACCAGGAGCGACTATTGGGTTTATTCCGTGACATGGAATTTAAGACCTGGATCGAGGAGGCCCTGACGGCCACAAGGGGAAATAATTCACAGATGGAGCCTGATGCCAAGGTCGAAGCGTTGGCTATTTCTGAGACAGCAGACGACGAGATCAGCAAATATTATCAGATCGTTCTTAGCGAAACTGACCTCAATAGCTGGGTAGACAAGATTCAGGCAGCCGAGCTTGTGGCCGTGGATACAGAGACAACCAGTCTCGATTATATGGTTGCACAACTGGTTGGAATCTCTCTGGCTGTAGTGCCCGGTGAAGCCGCCTATATACCCTTTGGTCACGACTATATGGGGGCTCCTGCACAACTAGCCAGAGATTTTGTGCTCGAGAAAATCAAACCGCTTTTGGAGAATCCGACAATTGCAAAAGTGGGCCAAAATCTCAAATATGATATGAGCGTATTGGCTCAACACGGCATTGATCTGCAGGGGGTGGCCTTTGATACCATGCTTGAATCCTATGTGCTGGACTCCGTGGCAACCCGCCATGATATGGACAGTCTGGCGCTAAAATATCTCAATGAGGAAACCATTAAATTTTCTGATGTGGCTGGCAAGGGCGCCGCACAAATTACCTTTAACCAGGTTCCTCTTGAGCAGGCAGGTCCCTATGCCGCAGAAGATGCAGAGATAACCCTGCGACTGCACAACAAACTCTGGCCACAGGTGTTGGCAGAACCGCAATTGGAAAAAGTCTTTGCAGAAATTGAGCTACCCCTAATTCCGGTTTTGTCGCGAATCGAGCGCAGCGGTGCACTGGTGGATGACACGCTGTTATTTCAGCAGAGTCAGGAGCTGTCTGAGCGGCTGGCAGAGCTGGAAACCCAGGCCTGGGAGTTGGCCGGGCAACAGTTTAACCTCGCCTCGCCAAAACAGCTTGGCGAGATACTTTTTGAAAAGCTGCAGATACCGGTTTTAAAGAAAACCGCCAAGGGCGCACCCTCGACGAAAGAGGAGGTGTTGCAGGAACTGGCCCTCGACTACCCACTGCCAAAGGTTATCCTAGAGCATCGCAGTCTGGCTAAGTTGAAGTCTACCTATACCGACAAATTGCCGGTGATGATCAATCCGCAAACCGGGCGCATACACACCTCCTATCATCAGGCGGGAACCGCCACCGGGCGCCTCTCCTCCTCTGACCCCAATCTGCAGAATATCCCTATTCGCACAGCGGAGGGACGCCGTGTCCGTCAGGCGTTTATTGCCAAGCCAGGCTGTGTTTTGGTGGCTGCGGATTACTCCCAGGTGGAATTGCGCATTATGGCGCACTTATCCGAGGATCCCAGCCTGCTAGCAGCGTTTAACGCCGGGCAGGATATTCACCGCGCCACGGCGGCAGAAGTCTTCGCGGTCGAGCCAGAAGAGGTCACTGCCGACCAGCGCCGCAGCGCCAAGGCGATTAACTTTGGACTTATCTACGGTATGTCAGCCTTTGGCCTTGCCCGCCAACTGGGTATCAATCGCAAGCAGGCCGCCGAATATATCGAGCGCTATTTTGCTCGCTATCCCGGCGTGCAGAACTATATGAACAATATTCGTCACAGCGCTGCCGAAAATGGCTATGTGGAAACCTTCTTTGGCCGCCGGCTCTACCTGCCAGAAATTAACTCGCGCAATGGTATGCGTCGTCAGGCCGCTGAGCGCACCGCAATTAATGCCCCCATGCAGGGAACGGCTGCGGACATCATTAAAAAGGCAATGGTCTCAGTGGACAGCTGGTTGCAAAACAGCAACCTTGAAAGCCGCATGATTATGCAAGTACACGACGAGCTGGTTCTGGAAGTGCCTGAGTCCGAGCTGGCAGAGGTCAAGCAGGGGCTGGTTGAGCGCATGGAGGCTGCGGCCAGCCTGCAGGTGCCGCTGGTCGTGGATGCCGGCGTGGGAGATAACTGGGACGAGGCTCACTAATAAATAGCAGTCACCACGAACCCGAGGGGCCCGTGGTGTATCGCCATTGTTACGAGATCAGGCTGCGGCAATTTTCCCGCGGCGCTTTCTCAGGCCAATCAGCCCCATCAGCCCGGTTCCAAACAGCCATACGGCAGCAGGAACAGGAACTTCCCCGATATCGGTATCGCTGCCAACACGGTCGGACAGCAGAGCGAAGTCAAAGCCGTAAAAGTCACCGGATCCATTGCGATCAATGGCCACAGTTAGAGACCCTAGTACATTGATTGAATCGATCACATCCTGAGCCAGATCAAAAAAGCGGATCTTGGTGGTCGGGAAACCGTCGTTGAACGACCAGTTTTGCAGAATCCCATTGTAAGTAGTCTTCACTGCGCCAAAGGTTGAGGCCTGAAAGTCGGCCATATCGAACCACATGCTGCCCTCAGTCCAGCCATTGCCAAGACCAGTGAATTCAAATGTGGCGGTATCACCTGGCTGGGGCCCGAAGGAGCCATGAGTAGTGCTATAGGTGTCCGTATACTGAGCCCCGTTGGTGGCAGACGCTTCCGCCGCACTGCGACCGTCATAACCAGCCGTGGAACCATTAAACGCGTGGTTGCCATTGTCGGGAATGCCCGCACCGTAGCCATCGTTATCCCCGATCATCCATGTAGTTGCGAATGATTGGGCCGTCGCTGCAGCAAGCGTGCCCGCGAGACATAGGGTTATTGCTTTTCTTTTCATCGTACCTTCTCCACGTCCTTGTTAAAAAGAGCGCCAAATGTCGGACGAATTAACCTTCAACGCCCGGCAGTGCCCTGTCGCAGACGAGTTTTGGCATGCACGGAATCGAAAAGCGGTGATGGGAGGCGATGGCCGGCCAGGCAGAGTTTTTACCCGGCGGCTATGGCCTTCAAATGCTTTCCAGTCCCTGGATTGCACCAACTTGCCTGCCCTACAGGGCAGTAAACCAATTTAAATATAGAAACGGCCAATGGCTTGCGCAAGGCTAAGTTGGAAGGAAGGCTGTTGAACCTCTGAGAAAGTAACTAAATAGCAAGAATAGCCACCTCCCTAGCATTGCCTGCTGATTTTAAATAGAAAAAATGTTCAAAAATGAGAGATCAAAGCGGAAGCAATCGACAAAAAAACAATTTATTTCGATTTTTTTTAATTTTTTTTGGAACTAACTGTTTTTATTCTGTCTTATACATTGCTAAACACGATTGCTTACTCTCCCCCAATTAAGCAAGCTTAGAAGCTGAACTCCCAAGTAAAGCGAGACACACCCCGATCCAGGATGGATCGGGGTTTTTTTTATCTGCTCTTTTGTCTTTCAGTTAGAGGGTTTAACTTTCAGCCAGACCGCTGGAAGGCTCGACAAAGTCCGCACTCAACCAGTGCCCGAGCACCGCTTCCAATTCTGGCAGCCCCTGTTTCTTGAGTGACGAAAAGGTCTGGGCGCTGAGTAGCGTGCAGCCAGGATCCATATCTCGTAAATGTCTTTCGACCATCAGCAGGGCATTTTGGGCGGGCCCGCGCTTAAGTTTGTCTGACTTGGTCAGCAAGATATGCACCGGCAAGCCCGCCTGAGCTGCCCAGTTGAGCATCTGCAAATCAAACTCCTGGAGAGGATGGCGAATATCCATTAACAACACCAGCCCCGCCAGACTTTGGCGCATCTGTAGGTACTCTGCCAAGTGCTTGTCCCACTCCCGTTTCATGGCGATTGGAACCTTGGCATAACCATAGCCCGGGAGATCGACCAGTCGCTTGCCGCCGTACAATTCAAAGAAATTGATCAGCTGGGTGCGTCCAGGTGTTTTGCTGGTTCTGGCTAGGCTTTTGGTGCGTGTCAGGGTATTTATCGCGCTTGATTTGCCGGCGTTTGAACGACCGGCAAAGGCAATTTCACAGCCTTTATCCGGCGGGCATTGCTTCAGAGAGGGCGCGCTGGTCAGGAATGAAACGCGCTTATAGTCAATATGATTCGAATCCATGGATAAAGGGTCATTATCTCTCTGTAAGAAGTGCTACTTATTAGTATATAATGCGCCGGCTTTAGCCGACGTGGCTATTGTGTAATGACTCCAGCCCACAAACCAATCGAGTTGGAGTGCATTTGTAAGTTCTATTCTAGCGGATTGCACGAGTTGATAAACCATGAAAAAAAGCTTTTTTAGTATTATTTGTCTAATGGCTGCACTGACAGCAAATCAGGCTCTGGCATCTGGTGATGCTGTAGCGGGAGAATCAAAGGTAGCTGTATGCGCGGGCTGTCACGGCAGTGATGGCAACAGCATGGTTGCTTCATTCCCCAAACTTGCTGGTCTAGGCGAAAATTATTTAGTTCGTCAGCTGCGTGATATCAAGTCTGGCGAACGTGCTATTGCATCGATGACGGGTATTCTAGATGCATCTTCAGACCAAGATCTGCAAGATATGGCGGCCTTCTACAACAGTGAGAAAATCCAGATTTCCGGTGCTCAGGAAATCACACTTATTGGTTACAGCGATCCCGACGAAGCTCTTGAGCTCGGTGAAAATATTTACCGCGGTGGTAATCTTAAAACTCAGGTTGCAGCTTGCATTGGCTGTCACTCACCTGCTGGCAAGGGCAATGATCCAGCTGGCTACCCCGCGCTTGGCGGTCAGCACGCTGAATACATTGAGAGCCAGCTATTAAAATACCGCAGCGGTGAACGCGCCAACGGTGCCAACGCAAAAATTATGCAAGGCGTTGCTGAGCGTATGAGTAACAAAGAAATAAAGGCAGTGGCCAACTATATCTCCGGCTTAAACTAGACCTTTAAAAATTTGTTGTCGAGAGGGCAGGGAGATTAGCCCTCTCAAATATACACAAACACACATACAGGAGTTTCCTATGTTGCGTCGAATCTATAACTATTTATTTGTGTTGCTGCTGTTACCAGCCTCACTGGGTTGTGCCGAAGGGGACCAGTACAAAGCGGGTGTCCACTATGAAGTGCTGCCCCAGGTTATCAGGACGGCAAACCCGGATAAAATTGAAGTGAATGAAATCTTCTCTTATTCCTGCAACCATTGTTATAACTTCGAGTCAGTTCTCCACCCCTGGCAAAAGTCACAGCCTGACGATGTCGATGTGCAGCGTACCCCAGCAGTATGGCAGCCAGCGATGGAAGTGTATGCGCGAGCTTACTTCAGTGCTGTAGCTTTAAACGTGCTGGATAAAGTACATGAGCCTATTTTTGAAGCTATCCATGTACGCAAAGAGGCACCCAGAACTGAGCAGGATATGGCCGCGTTTTTTGTCGCAGCCGGCATCGACAGCGTCAAGTTCTCTCAGATATACAACTCATTTGGCATTACCAGCATGGTCAATCAGGGCAAAGCCAGAATGCGCGGTTATCGCACCCAGGGTACACCGGAAATGGTTGTAAACGGCAAATACAGGCTCAGCAGCAGAATGAGTGGCGGTTTTGAGGGAATGCTTAAGGTTGCAGACTTTTTGATTGCAAAAGAACGCGCCGCTGCTGCCAGATAACAGGTAGTAATTTCCCAGCCTAATGAAAGTGAAAATTGCAGCGCCAATTAATGGTAATTGGCTGTTAAAACCAGCTGTTTTTGATAACTATTGCTTAAGAAAGTAATCAGGAAAATATGAAACCAACGATTAAACCAAACAATCCGAATTTTTCTTCGGGCCCCTGCTCCAAGCGTCCAGGCTATGATGTCAGCAACCTCGACACTGCAACCTTGGGACGCTCCCATCGCTCGAGTCTCGGCAAAGATGCTCTGGGACGAGCTTGCACAGAAACCGCTGAGATTCTTGGCTTGCCTGCGGGTTACAGGGTCGGCGTAGTTCCGGCCTCGGATACCGGTGCTGTGGAAATGATTATGTGGTCAGCGCTTGGAGCTCGACCTGTAGATATTTTTGCCTGGGAATCTTTTGGTAGCGGCTGGCTTACCGATGCGGTCAAGCAGCTCAAACTGGATAACCTCAACAGCTACACTGCCGATTACGGCAAATTGCCTGATCTCAGTCAGGCCAACCCGGACAACGATGTCGTCTTTACCTGGAATGGCACCACCTCCGGAGTAAAGGTGGAGAATGCTGACTGGATTAGCGACGATCGCAAAGGTCTTAGCATCTGTGATGCCACATCTGCAGTATTTGCCATGGATATGCCCTGGGAAAAGCTCGATGTTGTTACTTTTAGCTGGCAGAAAGTTCTTGGCGGCGAAGGCGCTCACGGCATGTTAATTCTCAGTCCACGAGCAGTTGAGCGTCTTGAGAACTACACACCCACTTGGCCCCTGCCAAAAATTTTCCGTATGACCAAAGGTGGAAAGCTAATCGAAGGTATTTTCCGGGGTGCGACTATCAATACACCATCGATGCTCTGCGTTGCTGACTACCTGGATGCCCTAAATTGGGTGCGCTCTATTGGCGGATTGCCTGCGGCGATTGCCAAATCGGAGTCTAACCTCGAAGTTATTAAGGGCTTTGTCGCCAACCGCGACTGGGCGCATTTCCTAGCAGAGGTGCCAGAGCAAGTCTCCAACACCAGTGTTTGCCTGACTCTCGATCTTGAAGCCGACCAGGTTAAGCAGATTGTAAATTTGCTGGATGCCGAAGAGGTTGCCTATGATATTGGTGCCTACCGCGATGCCCCCGCTGGATTACGAATCTGGTGTGGCGCCACCGTTGAAAAGTCTGATCTTGAAGCACTGCTGCCCTGGCTCGACTGGGCGTATGAGCAAGTATCGCAACAAAATTAATTGATAAAACTCAGAACATAAAGCGAGAAGAAAACAGCTATGTATAAAATTCGTACCTACAATGCAATCTCATCAAAAGGCCTCGAGCGCTTCCCTGCAGACAGCTACCAGGTATCCAGCGAATGTGCCGACCCGGTCGGCGTATTGCTGCGTAGCCAGAAGTTGCACAATGAAGTGATGCCCGAATCTGTCGTGGCTGTCGCCCGTGCAGGCGCAGGTACAAACAATATTCCAACTGCAGATTACACCGAGCAGGGCATAGTGGTCTTTAATACTCCCGGCGCCAACGCCAATGCTGTAAAAGAACTAATCGTTGCTTCACTGCTAATGGGTTCACGGGATATCTATGGCGGCATGAACTATGTTCAGGGCCTCACCGAGATCACTGATTCTGCAGAGATGGGTCAGCTTCTGGAAAAAGAGAAGAAGCGTTTTGCCGGCGGTGAAGTACAGGGCAAAACTCTGGGTGTTGTAGGCCTTGGTGCTATTGGTTCCATGATTGCTAATCTGGCCCTGGAGTTGGGCATGGACGTGATTGGTTACGATCCGGCCATTTCAGTCGAAGCGGCCTGGCAGCTATCAAGTAACGTTGAGCGTATGGACAGCATTGAGGCGCTTCTCTCACGCTCTGATTTTGTCACGTTGCACGTGCCAGCAATCCCGGCCACCAAGCACCTGATCAACAGCAAGACGCTGTCTATTATGAAGAGCACTGCAAAGATTCTTAACTTTGCCCGCGAAGAGATTGTCAGTACAGCAGATATGGTTGAGGCTCTGGAAAAGGGCGTGATTGGTGGTTACATCACTGACTTCCCAACCCCTGAGCTGCTTGGTCGCAAAGAGGTATTGTTGATGCCACATATCGGGGCCAGCACCGCAGAAGCGGAGGAGAACTGCGCGGTAATGGCAGCTAACCAGCTGATGGACTTTCTCGAGAACGGCAATATACGCAACTCGGTGAATTATCCACAGATTAAGATGGCTCGTAATGGCGGCAAGCGCATCACTTTCACTAACAAAAACGTGCCCAAAGTTCTGGGTAATGTTCTGTCAATACTGGCGGACAGCAACCTGAATGTTGTTGATATGGTGAATAAGAGCCGCGATGAAATTGCCTACAATATTATCGATATCGAAGGTGACTTCGATGCCAGCCTGCAGGATAAGATTTCTGCGGTTGAAGGTGTGGTTCACGTACGTCTTATTTAATTCGCTAAGCCCGAATTAAAAAAAGCGCCTTCGGGCGCTTTTTTTATGGGCGCGGTTTATTTACCGAGTATTTTTTTCGGCAGAAAATAACTTTGCACGAACCGTGCGTCTATATTCTTTT
Source organism: Porticoccaceae bacterium (assembly GCA_038150705.1). Taxonomy (GTDB): domain Bacteria; phylum Pseudomonadota; class Gammaproteobacteria; order Pseudomonadales; family Porticoccaceae; genus HTCC2207. The sequence goes on from JAYOUA010000002.1 coordinate 210,287, forward strand.
GGACTGTTTCCCGACCATTGTTTGAACCTGGAGGAAAACCAGCTGGCATCATTAAAGCCACTGTAGGTGGCAATCTCGAGAATGGATAAATCGGTATTTTTTAGCAGATCGCAGGCAAAGGTCATGCGCACCTCGGTCAGGTAATCCCCCGGCGTCTTACCTACCGCCGCCATAAAACGCCGGTTAAATGTTCTGGTGGTCATGCCAAACTGCGCAGCCAGCGCAGGTACCGAAAGCCGCTTACTGTGATTATCCTGAACCCACATTTGTGCCTGTACGATAGTCTCGTCACTGTGACGGGTTATCTGCTGTTGATCGCTGAGGCTGATCGGATCGGCTAGGTTGCGAATCTCGTGAAAGAAATTACGCTGCGCCTGACGCGCAATTACCCGTCCAAAGATGCGTTCCACCTGATGCATTATTAATTCTGCCATAGCATTGATACTCGCTGCGCAGTAGATATTGCCCGCTTGAGTAGTGAAGTGCTGGCGCGCAAGTTTGATCTTGGGGTAGGTGCGCTGAAGTTGATCAAAATAGTGCCAGTGGGTGGTCGCCGGCTTGTCATCCAGTAGGCCGGCCTCAGCTAAAAAACAGACACCGGTGCCCACCGCAGTGAAGTTGCAGTTGTACTGATGTTGCTCCTGTAGCCAGGGCATATAGGCAGCGTGCTTGAGTACGGCCGGGCGTGGATTGCGCCATAGGGCGGGTATATGAATCAGGTCGCTGGCAAAGTCATCCTCAATTGAATGGGTTGGGTGGAGTTCAAACCCCGAGGATGTCTGGACCGGGCGACCATCTGCGCTGACCCGGCGAATGACCAGTGTGCTCTGTTGCTGTTTTCTTGCCTTTGCCATGGACTCAGCAAAGCGAAATATTTCCGCCGCCAGCGTACTGCTGGAAACCAGCATATTGTCACAGAGCAAAAGAGTCAGGTTAAAAGCCATAATAGGCTAAATGTAGCATATTATGGCTCAAAAATTAAAGGTTGTGGCTTAATAGTAAAAGTTAAAAGAGAGATTCAGCCCTAAACTACAGCCAATCAATTTACTCCACTATAGGGACAAGCTATGGCTAATTCACTGCCGGTTATTGTGGGCTTCGGAGGCTACAGCGCCGCCGGACGCAGCTCTTCTCACCAGGCGTTTCGACGCATGATCCTCGAATCACTACCAGTTGCAGAGCAGCAGAGCACTGTAGTTAGCCTTGCCTGTTTAATGGCTCGGGTATTAGTAGAGGGAGAGAGCTACCGTGATCTGCAGGGCAATCTGCTCAGCGCCGCCGAAGTGGATAGGCAGTTTAGACCAGAGGTAATTAATGGCACCCTGGTGCGCAGGGTTGAAGCCTTTGATCCCGCCCATGTGCCCGGCAATAAAAAGATCTCCTTTGCCAGCGACCAGCACCAGCAGATGGTTTTTACAATGTTGAAGCGCGATATGCCGCGCTCGATTCCGGAAGATTGGCATGTGCGCGACCTCGATAATGGGAGTGTTGAAATAACCGCCACAAGCGCCAGTGAATACCTGGTGGAATCCCATTATGAGCTGGCAGCAAAAGCGGCGGGGCAATTACCCAGCGGTTTTAGCCCCGGCGATCACTACAATGCACGCTTTCATCCGCGCGGCTTGCAGATGGCGATACTGGGTGCCAGTGATGCCGTCCACTCGATTGGAATTCCATGGGATAAGATTGTTGATTCGGTATCTCCAGACGAAGTGGGTGTTTACTCATCAAGCGCGTTAAGCCAGATAAATGAAGAGGGTTTTGGCGGGCTACTGCAGGCTCGTCTCAAGGGCAGCCGCACCACGGCCAAGCAGGTGCCGCTGGGGTTGAATTCAATGCCCGCAGACTTTATTAACGCCTATGTGCTCGGCAGTGTTGGCCACACGGAAGCAATTACCGGTGCCTGTGCCAGTTTCCTTTATGTACTGCAGGCCGCAGTGCGGGATATTCGCAACGGCCGTCGGCGCGTCGCTATTTTAGGCAATGCCGAAGCCGGTATTACTCCGGAAATTATGGAGGGGTTTTCAAATATGAATGCCCTTGGCAGTGAAGAGAATCTTTGCAAACTGGATGGCACAGATACCGCCGATCTGCGCCGCGCCAGCCGACCCTTTGGCTACAACTGTGGTTTTACCCTCTCCGAATCCAGTCAATACCTGGTGTTGATGGACGATGCCCTGGCCATTGAGCTGGGTGCAGATATTCACGGTGCCGTTCCCGATGTGTTTATCAACGCCGATGGTGTGAAAAAGTCGATCTCTGCCCCAGGTGTTGGCAACTATATTTCCATGTCAAAAGCAGTGGCAGCTGCGATTAGCATCGTTGGCAAAGAAACTGTCCAGAAGCACAGTTTTGTGCATGCCCACGGTTCCAGTACCCCGGCAAATCGCACCACAGAATCTGAATTGATCGACCGCATTGCCACGGCTTTTGATATCTATGATTGGCCAGTGACAGCGATAAAATCCTATGTCGGCCACTCCCTGGCAACTGCCAGTGGCGATCAGCTGGTCAGCGCACTGGGTACCTTTAAGTACGATACCATTCCCGGCATTAAAACCATTACCGAGATTGCGGCGGATGTTCATCAGGAGCGGGGCCGTTTTCCGCTGCAGGATATGGATGTCAGTGGCACAAAAATGGATGTAGCGTTTATTAACTCAAAAGGTTTCGGCGGCAATAATGCAACTGCGCTGGTGCTTTCGCCAACTAAAGTCGAGAGCATGTTAGCAACCCGTTACCCACAACAGTTTGATCAGTATCTGGTGAAACGTGAAGGCACTCGCAGCGCTGCGGCTGAGTACGCCGTGCGTGCAGACCTTGCTGAACTGGATGTAATCTACCGTTTTGGTGAAGCCGTTATCGATGATGCGGACCTGAGTATTTCCGCTGAAGGTATCAATATTCCCGGCTTTGCCCGTGAGATTGTCTTTGAAAAGGAAAATCCCTGGGCGGATATGGCAGCAACCAATAGTGCAGAGGACAACAAGCCGCAAAAGGCTGAGGTCAACTAGCCCATATCACCCCAGAGTGATTGTATAATACTGATGGCCGCCAGTGGCGCGGTCTCAGTCCGCAGGACGCGGGGCCCCAGAGCCAGCGGCTGAAAACCATGGTCAATTGCCGCATCAATTTCGCGCTCCCCAAGTCCGCCTTCCGGGCCCACCAGCAGACAGATATTGTTCGCCACCGGCTGTTCACTGAGGCGTGTTTTGCTACGGTGGTGCAGAACAAACTTTAGAGTCTCACCGCTATTCTGGTCAGAAAGCGACAACCATTGATCCATGGTTGCAGGACTGTTAATACGCGGAACCCGATTGCGTTGGCACTGCTCACAGGCACTGATCGCAATTTGCTGCCAGTGGCGAATTTTCTTTTCCAGCCGCTCGCCATTTAGCTTAACTTCAGTGCGCTCGGTAAACAGCGGAGTGATTTCCATCGCGCCCAGCTCGGTAGCTTTTTGCACAATTAGATCCATGCGCTCGCCGCGTGAAACACCTATAGCCAGATGTATTTTAAGCGCTGACTCGCGATCAATATCCCGGTATTCAACAATCTTCACCGAGACTTTATTCTTGCCGACCTCGGTTAGCTCAGCAGCGTATTCACCGCCCTGACCGTTAAACAGGGTAATCTGTTGTCCCGCCTTCATCCGTAGGGCCGAGGCGAGGTGGCGCGCGGCGCTGCCATCGAGAACCAGGCTGCTATCGCAGTGCAGGCTTAGTTCGGTGTAGATTCGCGGAATACGCATTGCGGTACTTTAGCTTTTTTCCGCAAAGCCGAGATTGCGGCACAGAATATCGCTAACCTGCCACTGATTCATAGTGTAGAAGTGCAGGCCCGGGGCGCCGCCATCCAGTAGTTTTTGACTCAGCTCAGTAATAATGTCAATGCCGTAACTGATGAGATCTTCGACATTGTCACTGCGCTCTTTTAACTGCCAGCGCAACCAGCGGGGAATCTCTGCACCACAGCTTTCGGAAAAGCGCAGCAGGTTGGCGTAATTGGTCAGCGGCATAATGCCCGGAATAATCGGCTCGCCAATGCCCGCTTTGGCGCACTCATCGACAAATTTAAAATAGGCATCAGCATTGTAAAAATACTGGGTGATCGCGCGGTTGGCACCAGCTTTAAATTTTTCGCCGAGCCAGTAGACGTCTTGGCTGTAACTCTCCGCCTCAGGGTGAATCTCCGGATAGGCGGCAACGTTGATCTTGAAGTGGTCGCCGGTGTGCTGGCGAATAAAGGCGACAAGCTGATTGGCGTGGACCAGCTGCGCTGCGCCACCCATACCAGAGGGCAGATCGCCGCGCAGTGCCACCAGCTCTTTTACACCGGAGGCTTTGTAGTCATTTAGTAATGCCAGCACCTCATCTTCGGCGCTGCCGCCAAAGGAGATATGCGGTGCGACGGAGTAACCACCGGCCTGAATAGCTGCAACCTGATCCATGGTTGTGGCGCGAGTTGAGCCGCCGGCACCATAGGTTACCGAGAAAAATTCCGGATTAAATTTTCCCAGCTCCTGGCGGGTCACCGCCAGTTTGCTCTTTCCCTGGTCCGTCTTGGGCGGAAAAAACTCAAAGCTGAGATGAGGTACATCATTGTTCATTAAATGCGTTTCCTTATAGCCTAACTGTCATTTTCTCGGCTTAGTATTTATAGCTTTCGCCCTTGAATGGGCCTTCAACCGGCACCTTAATGTAGTCAGCCTGTGCCTGACTCAATGTGGTAATCACACCGCCGAAACCGCCGACCATATGGCGGGCAACTTCCTCATCCAGATGCTTGGGAAGGACTTCCACGCGCAGTAAGTTCGCTTTGGTCGCATCGTCCTGGGCGGCAAACTGGCGCTTGTAGAGATCGATCTGCGCCAGAACCTGGTTAGCAAAAGAGCCATCCATAATACGGCTTGGGTGACCGGTGGCATTGCCGAGATTAACCAGGCGACCCTCGGCAAGTAGCAACAGGTGGTCGTTGTTGGCGCGGTCGCGGTAAACCTTGTGCACTTGGGGTTTAATCTCATCCCACTCCCAGTTGCTACGCATATAAGCGGTATCTATTTCATTGTCGAAGTGACCGATATTACAGACCACACAGCCACTCTTGAGAGCCGCGAGAATATCTGAATCACAGACGTTGTAGTTACCAGTGCTGGTTACCAGCATATCGGTATTGGCCAGTAGTTCAGCGTTTACACCTTTGGCTGGATCGCCATCGTTGTAGGTCGACACCACTTCAAAGCCGTCCAGGCAGGCCTGCATGGCGCAGATTGGATCTACTTCAGTAACCTTAACAATCATGCCTTCCTGACGCAGTGACTGAGCAGAGCCCTTACCTACATCACCATAGCCAACCACAATCGCTTTCTTACCTGACAGCAGATGATCGGTTGCACGCTTGACTGCGTCATTGAGGCTGTGACGACAGCCGTATTTGTTATCGCACTTGGACTTGGTCACCGAGTCATTGACATTGATAGCCGGCACTTTAAGTTCGCCGTTTTCAAGCATCTCATAGAGGCGGTGAACACCAGTGGTTGTCTCCTCGGTGATCCCGTGAACAGCCTCCAGAACCTGCGGGTACTTCTCATGCAGCATAGCGGTAAGGTCGCCGCCATCATCGAGAACCATATTGGCATTCCAGGGCACGCCATCTTTAAGAATCTGCTGCTCAAGGCACCACTCATACTCTTCTTCGGTCTCACCCTTCCAGGCAAATACCGGCGTGCCATTGGCAGCGATTGCAGCGGCGGCATGATCCTGAGTCGAGAAAATATTGCAGGATGTCCAGCGCACCTCTGCACCCAGCGCCTCCAGTGTTTCAATCAGTACAGCGGTCTGGATGGTCATATGAATACAGCCGAGAATGCGCGCGCCAGCCAGTGGCTGCTCGGCGCGATATTTTTCACGCAGAGCCATCAGCGCGGGCATTTCAGACTCTGCAATAGAGATCTCTTTTTTGCCCCAGTCGGCGAGGGAGATATCGGCGACTTTGTAGTCAGCCTGATCGGCTTTAATGGGATGTATTGATGCGTTCATAATTGTTTGCCTATAAAGTAAATTTGTTTTAACTACTGTCATCCTGAGTGAGCACAGCGAATCTAAGGGTGACTGACCTCGATGGCGTTACAACCGCCCGCTGTTATGACAGCCCACATATTTAAACTGCCTTGCTGGTGCACCTTAGTTTTTAGAGCGCCTTGCTAAGGTCAGTCACCTTGTCTGTTTTTTCCCAGGTGAAATTTTCTTCCTCGCGACCAAAATGTCCGTAGGCTGCAGTGCCCTGATAAATCGGCCGGCGCAGATCGAGCATTTCAATCAGTCCCCTTGGCCGCAGATCAAAGTTGTCGCGAACCAGAGTAATAATCTCGGCATCAGATAACTTGCCGGTGCCGAAGGTGTTGATACTGATAGAGGTAGGCTCGGAAACGCCAATTGCATAAGAGATCTGAATCTCACAGCGATCCGCCAAACCGGCAGCGACAATATTTTTTGCCACGTAACGTCCTGCGTAAGCTGCAGAGCGATCCACCTTGGTGGGATCCTTGCCAGAGAATGCGCCGCCGCCGTGGTGCGCCATTCCGCCATAGGTGTCGACAATAATCTTGCGGCCAGTTAAACCACAGTCACCCATTGGCCCGCCAATAATAAACTGGCCGGTCGGGTTGATATGGTATTTGGTGCCACTGTGCAACCAGGCTTCCGGCAGTACCGGACGAATAATCTCCTCGAGAACTGCTTCCTGTAAATCCGCCAGGGCGATATTCGGTGCATGTTGAGTCGACAGAACAACCGCGTCTACGGCTACCGGGACACCATTCTCATATCTCAGTGTTACCTGACTTTTTGCATCGGGACGCAACCAGGGAAGCACGCCGTTTTTGCGCAGCTGTGCCTGACGCTCAACCAGACGGTGAGAGTAGTAGATAGGTGCAGGCATCAACACATCAGTTTCATTGCTGGCATAGCCAAACATCAGGCCCTGATCCCCGGCACCAATATCTTTGTTTTCAGCGGCATCTACACCCTGGGCAATATCGCTGGATTGTTTGCCAATCGCATTGAGAACAGCACAGGAGTTGCCATCGAAGCCAACCTCTGAACTGTCGTAACCGATGCCGGTAATCACATCGCGAACAATCTGCTCGAGATCCACATAGGTATCTGTGCGCACCTCACCGGCAATAATGGTCATACCAGTTTTGACCAGGGTCTCCACTGCGACGCGCGAGTGCGGGTCATCCTTTATGATGGCATCCAGCACAGCGTCAGAAATCTGGTCGGCCATTTTATCCGGGTGGCCTTCGGAGACTGACTCCGAGGTAAAAATATCATAATTAGACATAAACGTTCCCGATGTGATTTGTCTTTAAAAAGTTGTTATTAATTCGTCAGCTGGGGCTTAATAAACTGCCGCAGCTGAATGCGGAACCCATTGCGCTGGGCCAGGTACAGACTGTTGCCTTCCTCGAGTCCGGCGGCAGTTGCCCAGCGGGTTAGCTCTTGAGGCTCAAAGCCAAGCCATAAATCACCGCAGGCCTTCTTTACCCAGTCCTGGTCGTGAGCGCAGAGATCGGTGATCAACAGCACGCCGCTGGGGTTTAGCAGTTTTGAGCAATCGCCGATAATATCTGCCGGTGTCGGGTTGTGATGCAACACCATATTCAGAGATACACAGTCGCTGCGCAGCTGTTCGTTGAGCGCTAAATCTGTATCGCCAAGTTTAAAATCAATATTTTTCAAACCCTGATAAATAGCTCGTCCGCGGCACTGCTCGAGCATCTCTGCTGAGTTATCCAGTGCTGTCACATGCTCGAAACAGGCGGATAATTTGCCGAGAAACTGCCCGTATCCAGGGCCAATCTCCAGTGCTGAATCTCTGTTGCCGATACTGCTCTCTAGAAAACTTTCGACGCTCTCTCCGTAGTCAGACCAGCTGGCGATAAGATCCTGGTTTTCCTCAAAGCGCTGGGCATTGTGGTTAAAGAAGGCCACTGATGCCGCCGAGCGCTCCTGGTTGATCGACTCCAATCGACCACGCAGCGCCGGGTCCAGTGCAGCCTCATCAATGGTTTGAAACAGCACCTGCTGCAGAGGCTGCAGATCTGTATCCGGGTGGCTCTCGTTGCGCCGATAGAAGATCGTCGTGCCCTCGCGTCGGGTTGCCACGAGGCCGGCATTGGCGAGGATCTTTAGGTGATGACTCATCGCCGACTGGCGAATATCAAATACCTGGCACAGTTCGAGAACGCCGTAGGCATTTTGTTGCAGCACCTTTAAAACCTGCATACGCAGTGGATCCCCGGCCGCTTTACACAGCGCAGTAATGACACTGGTATCGGTGGCAGACCGTGGTTGGCTGTCAAAATGGCTGAGATTATTCATGGTGCGGGACTTTAGCACAGCGCATATGCTATATCAAAATATTTTTATATATGCTGGATTGTGATTTGTCGTTGTTTGCGACAAGAAATTCTCTACTGATAAAACCCTGAGAAAAGTGAATAAAAGTTTACTGAGAACCCCGTCTAAGAGACAATGCGCGCTTATAAATTTCCCTATCAGGAGTGAAGATTCCATGGCCTCACGCAGAGACCTTGCCAACGCAGTTCGCGCCCTCAGTATGGATGCAGTTCAACAGGCTAATAGCGGCCACCCCGGAGCCCCAATGGGCATGGCAGATATTGCCGAAGTACTCTGGAATGACTACCTCAGCCACAATCCTGCTGACCCAACCTGGGTGAACCGGGATCGCTTCGTGCTCTCCAACGGTCACGGCTCCATGTTGCTTTACTCTCTATTGCATCTGACAGGCTATGACCTGCCAATTGAAGAGATTAAAAACTTCCGTCAATTGCACTCCAAGACGCCGGGCCATCCTGAATACGGATACGCGCCAGGTGTTGAAACTACCACCGGCCCGCTGGGCCAGGGCATCAGTAATGCGGTTGGTATGGCGCTGGCCGAGAAAGTACTCGGCGCCCAGTTCAATCGCCCGGGTCACGATCTGGTCGATCATAGCACCTACGTGTTCCTCGGTGATGGCTGCCTGATGGAAGGCATCTCCCATGAAGTCTGTTCGCTGGCTGGCACACTAAAGCTTAATAAGCTGGTGGCCTTCTATGACGACAACGGCATTTCAATTGACGGTGAAGTTGAAGGCTGGTTTAGCGATGATACCCCGGCGCGCTTTGAGTCCTATGGCTGGCAGGTAATCCCCGATGTCGATGGTCACGATAGCGATGCGATTAAAGTCGCGATCGAAAAGGCTCATGCAGAAACCGGCAAGCCGACATTGATCTGCTGCAAAACCATAATCGGTTTTGGTTCGCCAAACAAGCAGGGCAAAGAAGACTGTCACGGCGCAGCGCTGGGCACTGATGAGGTTGCCCTGACACGTGAAGCACTTGGCTGGAACCACGCTCCCTTTGAAATTCCCGAAGATCACTATGCCGGTTGGAATGGCGTTGATAAGGGTGTCGCTGCACAGACAGCCTGGGCCAACAAACTCGAAGAGTACCGCGCAGAGTATCCGGAGCTGGCCGCAGAATTTGAACGCCGCACCCGAGGCGATCTGCCCGAAAACTTTAGCGCAAAGGCGGATGCCTATATCGCAGAGTGCCAGAGCAAGATGGAAAAAGTTGCATCGCGCAAGGCCTCTCAAAACTGCCTTAATGCCTACGGCCCGGAACTACCTGAATTGCTCGGCGGCTCAGCCGATCTGGCGGGTTCAAACCTGACCATTTGGTCTGGCTCAAAAGGTATCAGTGGCGACAATGCCGAAGGTAACTATGTTTACTACGGTGTGCGTGAATTTGGTATGAGCGCGATTATGAACGGTATTGCCCTGCACGGCGGCTTTGTAAACTACGGCGCCACTTTCCTGATGTTTATGGAATACGCCCGCAACGCAGTACGCATGTCCGCACTGATGGGCCTGCAGAGCATTTTTGTCTACACCCATGATTCAATCGGCCTCGGTGAAGATGGCCCAACCCACCAGCCAGTTGAACAGCTCAGCGCGCTGCGCTCCACACCGAATCTCAACACCTGGCGTCCCTGTGACACTGTTGAGTCAGCGGTTTGCTGGAAGAGTGCCATCGAACGTCGCGACGGCCCCAGTGCGCTGGTCTTCAGCCGTCAGGGCCTGACACCTATGGTACGCTCCACTGAGCAGGTGGCAGCCATTGCCCGCGGAGGCTACACCCTAGTGGATTGCGCTGAACCACAGGCGATTTTGATTGCTACTGGTTCTGAAGTTGAGCTGGCAGTAGCTGCTGCCGGTGAACTGGCCGGAAAAGGCATCCAGACTCGCGTGGTCTCTATGCCCTGTGCAGAGATATTCTCCGCTCAGGATGCTGACTACCGCGATTCAGTACTGCCGCCAGGAGTTCGCGCACGCGTGGCTGTTGAAGCGCTGCACGCCGATTACTGGTACAAGTTTGTCGGTCTCGACGGCCGCGTAGTGGGTATGACCAGCTTTGGTGAATCCGCCCCCGGCAATGTACTGATGGAAGAGTTCGGCTTCACCGTTGAGAATGTGGTCTCCAATGTTATGGAAGCCATCGGCTAATGATTCGCGTAGCCATTAATGGCTATGGCCGAATCGGCCGATCCGTGTTGCGTGCTCTGTATGAATCAGATGCGCGCAGCTTAGTTAATGTCGTCGCTATTAACGAACTGGCCGATTGTAAAACCATCGGCCACCTAACCCGCTACGACTCCACCCACGGTCGCTTTCCCGGTACCGTCGACGTCTCCAATGATCAGCTGTGTATTAATGGCGACAGCATCGCTATTCTCCACAGCGAGAAGATAGATCAACTGCCCTGGGGCGACCTGGATATAGATGTGGTGCTGGAATGTAGTGGTGCTTTTGCCGACCGCGCCACTGCTCAGCTGCATATAGATAGTGGCGCCAGGCGCGTGCTGTTCTCGCAGCCAGCCGAGTCGAATGTCGATGCCACCATTGTTTACGGCATCAATCAGGATGCCCTAACTGGGGATGAAACCATTATCTCTAGTGCTTCTTGCTCGACCAACTGTGTGGTGCCGGTGATCAAAGTGCTTAACGACCGCTTTGGTGTTGATGGCGGTGTGATCACCACCATTCACTCGGCGATGAACGACCAGCCGGTAATCGATGCCTACCACCATACCGATCTGCGCAAAACCCGCGCCGCCATGCAGTCTATTATTCCTGTAGATACAGGCTTGGCCCTGGGTATTGACCGTCTGCTACCCGAGCTCACCGGGCGCTTTCAAGCTCAGGCGATGCGCGTGCCAACGGTGAATGTTTCAGCTATTGATCTATCGGTAATGCTCAATAAAAATGTCGATACAGCGGCCGTTAATCGCGCGCTGTCAGAAGCGGCTCAGGGCCCTCTGGAGGGTGTGCTTGGCTATACTGAAGAGCCGCTGGCCTCCTGTGATTTTAACCACGACCCGCGCAGTGGCATTGTCGATGCCAGCCAGACCAGAGTCAGCCAGCACAAGTTAGTCAAAGTGCTAATCTGGTTTGATAATGAATGGGGTTATGCCAACCGTATGCTCGACACTCTTTTACACTGGTGTTCTGATTAGCAGTGCAGCACCAGTACTTATTAAATGACCAACAGATAATTCTTTAGGGATCAAAATGACTGTTAAATTAATGACCGACCTCGATCTGGCCGGCAAGAGAGTACTAATCCGTGAGGACCTCAATGTCCCGGTTAAAGACGGGCTGGTAACCAGCGATGCGAGAATCAAAGCCGCACTGCCTAGCATTCAGCACGCGTTAAACGCTGGCGCCAAAGTTATCTTGATGTCACATCTGGGACGACCCACTGAAGGTCAATACAATATCGAATTTAGCCTGCAGCCGGTTGCCAAGTACCTGTCTGAGCTACTCGGGCAGCCAGTAAGACTGGAACAAAGCTGGACCAACGGTATTCAGCTCGAAGCTGGTGAAGTGGTGATTTTGGAAAATGTTCGCTTTAACCCGGGCGAGAAAAAGAACGATGATACCCTTGCCAAAGCCTATGCCAACCTCTGTGATATCTTTGTGATGGATGCCTTTGGCACCGCCCACCGCGCCCAGGCCTCAACTCACGGCGTGGTAAAATTTGCTCCCGTCGCCTGTGCCGGGCCGCTGTTGGCCAAAGAGCTGGACGCCCTCGCCAAGGCATTGGCCGCGCCGACACCACCAGTAGCGGCAATTGTCGGTGGATCAAAAGTTTCCACCAAACTTATGGTTCTAGAAGCACTCTCCGGCAAGGTAGACCAGTTGATTGTCGGCGGTGGTATTGCCAACACCTTCCTCGCCGCGGCAGGTAAGCCCGTGGGTAAATCGCTCTGTGAAGTTGACCTGATCCCCGCCGCTCAAGAGTTGATGAAAAAGGTCAATATTCCACTACCCACTGATGTTGTGGTTGGCAAGGAATTTTCCGAGACCGCAGAAGCCACCATCAAGTCGGTGGATGATGTAGCCGAGGATGATATGATTTTTGATATAGGCCCGGAATCAGCAGCAAGCTTGGCCGCGATGCTGACGACAATGGGCACTATTATTTGGAATGGCCCAGTTGGTGTTTTTGAGTTTGATCAATTTGGCCAGGGTACAAAAGCCATAGCATTGGCTATTGCGGAAAGTGCCGGTTTCTCAATTGCTGGGGGTGGAGATACCCTTGCTGCAGTGGATAAATATGAAATCACTGAACAAGTATCCTATATTTCTACAGGTGGCGGCGCGTTTCTGGAATATGTAGAAGGCAAAGAATTACCCGCTGTTGCTATGCTTGAGCAGCGCGCCTAAACAGCAAAACAGAAGAACACTAAAAAAGGAAACAACCGATAAGACAGCGGGGAGAAAATCGCAGGCAGTAGAAGTAAATTTCATCAGTGGCCCTGAGGGTTAGATTGGAAAACTACTGTCAAAAAATTTAGCACTAAAGGAATAGTCACATGTCATTAATCTCTCTCCGGCAGATGCTGGATCACGCCGCTGAAAACAGCTACGGCGTGCCAGCATTTAACGTCAATAATCTCGAACAGATGCGCGCTATTATGATGGCCGCAGACCAGACCGACAGCCCGGTGATAGTTCAGGCCTCGGCAGGCGCGCGTAAATATGCCGGCGCATCATTCCTCCGACATCTTATTCAGGCATCTATCGAAGAGTGGCCGCATATTCCTGTGTGTATGCACCAGGATCATGGCACCAGCCCCGCCGTTTGTCAGCGCTCCATTCAACTGGGGTTTAGTTCGGTGATGATGGACGGCTCACTTGAGGAAGATGGCAAGACTCCCTCCAGCTACCAGTACAACGTCGATGTCACCAAGCGCAGTGTCGAGATGGCCCATGCCTGCGGCGTCTCGGTCGAGGGTGAACTCGGTTGCCTGGGATCTTTGGAGACCGGTGAGGCCGGCGAGGAAGACGGGCAGGGCGCCGAGGGAAAGCTAACCCATGATCAGATGCTTACCGACCCGGAAGAAGCCGCAGACTTTGTCGCCAAGACCGGCGTAGATGCGCTGGCCATCGCCTGCGGCACCAGTCATGGTGCCTATAAATTCAGTCGGCCACCAACCGGTGACATACTCGCCATCGATCGCATCAGGGAAATCAATCAGCGTATTCCGGAAACCCACCTGGTGATGCACGGATCATCTTCTGTTCCCCAAGAATGGCTTGCGGTAATCAACCAGTACGGCGGCGAGATCCCAGAAACCTACGGAGTGCCGGTTGAGCAAATCTGCGAGGGCATCAAATACGGTGTGCGCAAGATTAATATAGACACAGACCTGCGTCTGGCCTCAACTGGCGCCGTGCGTCGCTTCCTCAAGGAAAATCCCAGCGCCTTTGATCCCCGCGCCTATCTAAAAGAAACCACTGCGGCGATGAAGGATATTGCTGTTACTCGCTATGAAGCTTTTGGCACTGCAGGCAATGCGCCAAAAATAAAACCCATCAGCCTCGAGGCCATGGCCGAGCGCTATGCCCGTGGTGAGCTGGATGCAAAAATTAATTGGCTTGAGGAGCTGGTAAGTTGAACAGCCATGAAAAAATAAACTATGTCGAATTTCCGGCTAGGGATCTGCAAAAAACCAAAGCGTTTTTTAGCCGGGTTTTCGATTGGCAATTTAAAGATTACGGCGATGAATACACCGCCTTTTCCAATGCCGGACTGGAGGGCGGTTTTTATAAATCTAAAGATTTTTCGGCTACAGCGAGAGGCAGCGCACTAATTGTTTTTTACAGTAGTCAGCTGGAAAAGACCAAAAAGAAAATAGAAAAGGCAGGAGGCACGATTGTTAAACCGGTTTTCTCATTTCCCGGTGGTTGCCGATTTCATTTTATCGATCCCAATAATAATGAATATGCGGTTTGGTCAGATAAAAACTGAGGCGTGTTTTTTAAATTAAGGAAGATTTAAATTTTTAAAATGGAGAAAACATGAAAACACTGGATGTCACCGGAAGCTGTCTCTGTGGAGAGGTTGAGTACAAGATAACTGGCAATATGGGAATTTTTCAATACTGCCACTGTTCGCGCTGTCGCAAAGTCACCGGCAGCGCCCATGCCTCAAATCTATTTGTCGCCCCAGACCAATTTAACTGGCTTAAGGGTCAGTCCTCAGTAGTTAACTTTTTGCCCCAGGAGACTAAATACTTTGCCACTGCATTTTGCAAAAAGTGTGGTTCATCACTGCCCTGGCGATCTAAGGCCAGCGAGGTGGTTATTGTGCCGGCCGGTACTCTCGATGTCAGTCCCGGGATTGAGCCAATTCAAAATATATTCTGCAGCTCAAGGGCTAGCTGGTATAAGGCTGCCAGCGAATTACCTGAATATGCCGAGCTTCCCTCTAAACCTCTAATGTGAAACTTCCAAAATACACCGAAACTTTTTTATGTTTTGACTTTAAAGGATTAAAGAGAGAT
>JAYOUA010000003.1:0-190170 GCA_038150705.1 Porticoccaceae bacterium
GCGGCCGTACAGTTGGCGCAGGTGTTGTTGCCAAAATCATCGAGTAAGTCGTAGCAGCCTTGAAAAAGGGGCCTTCAAGGCCCCTTTTTTAGCCCATGAGTAAAGTGAGTAGAGCGTTTACCAAAGGCGATTTAATTAATTTAGCTTTAGGCGTTTAATTGCTTGACAGTCTCCGGGAGCGGCACTAGAATTCGCGCTCCTTTTTCGGGGCTGGATTGATCACCTCGAAGTTATTAGAAGAAATAGCGGAGTTTCGATTCCATGCAAAACCAAAGCATCAGGATTCGCCTCAAGGCGTTTGATCACAAGTTGATCGATACGTCTACACAGGAAATTGTTGAAACGGCACGGCGCACAGGTGCGCAGATCAGAGGTCCGATCCCACTGCCGACCCGGAAAGAGAAGTACACAGTACTGATCTCTCCACATGTAAATAAGGATGCGCGCGACCAGTACGAAATTCGCACGCACAAGCGTTTAATCGACATTGTCGAGCCAACAGAAAAAACTGTTGATGCGCTTATGAAACTGAATCTTGCGGCAGGCGTAGAAGTTCAGATCAGCTTAAGCTGATAACGACTGCAGCGGTTCGACAGAAGTCTGTCGGGCAAACTTAAAAAGTGTAATGCCTTGAAATAGGCAGCCGTAGCGGGTAACAGCCCCGTACACTTGAGAGGCTAGAAAAAATGAGTATAGGTATAGTTGGTCGCAAATGCGGCATGACTCGCGTATTCACTGAAGACGGTGTGTCTATTCCTGTGACAGTTGTAGAAGCCACACCTAATCATGTCACCCAAATTAAGTCCGTAGAAACTGATGGCTATTCAGCTATTCAGGTTACTACTGGTTCACGTAAAGCATCCCGAGTAAGTAAGCCTCAAGCAGGTCACTTCGCCAAAGCAGGCGTCGAGGCTGGCCGTGGTCAATGGGAATTTCGTTCAGATGACAGCAGCGAAGATTTTGAAGTAGGCGGTTCGCTTACTGTGGAGCGCTTCGAAGCCGGTCAGAAGGTCGATGTAACTGGTACTTCCAAAGGTAAAGGTTTTCAGGGCGGTGTTAAGCGCTGGAACTTTGCCATGCAAGATGCTACTCACGGTAACTCAATATCCCACCGAGCTCCTGGTTCTATTGGTCAAAACCAATCGCCGGGTAAAGTCTTTAAAGGCAAGAAGATGGCCGGGCAAATGGGTAACGCACAGGTTACTACACAAAATCTTGAAATTGTACGTGTCGATGCCGAGCGCAATTTATTGTTGATCAAGGGTGCTGTTCCTGGCGCTCCTGGTGGCGATGTTGTTGTTCGTCCGGCAGTCAAGGCTTAAAGGGGAGTGTCCATGGAATTAACAATTGCGACACCCAAGGGCAATGGCGGAACTATTACAGTTTCCGAAGCCGCTTTTGGAAAAGAATTTAATCAGGATCTGGTTCACCAGACAGTTGTGGCGTTTCTCGCCGGCGCGCGTCAGGGTACGCGAGCTCAGAAGAATCGCTCAGAAGTCTCTGGTGGTGGCCGCAAGCCTTTCCGTCAAAAGGGTACAGGTCGTGCACGAGCTGGTACTATCCGCAGCCCAATCTGGCGCGGGGGCGGTACTACATTTGCCGCACAGCCACAGGATCACAGTCAGAAACTGAATCGCAAAATGTACCGCTCAGCGATGCGTTCGATTCTGTCAGAGCTGGCTCGCCAGGACCGTCTGGTTATCGTTGAAGAGTTTGATCTCGACGCACCAAAGACTAAAAGTCTGGTTGGCAAGCTCAATGAATTTGGTTTGAAGGAAGCGTTGATTGTGACTGAAGAAGTCAGCCACAACCTCTACCTTTCTTCACGCAACCTGCACAAGGTTGACGTTCGCGATGCGGCAGCTGTTGATCCAGTTTGCTTAATTAATTTTGAAAAGGTGTTGGTAACTGTTCCAGCGCTGAAGAAGTTTGAGGAGATTCTGGCATGAACCAAGAAAGAGTCTTCAAGGTGTTGTTAGGCCCCCATGTAACTGAGAAATCAGCTACACCAAATGGGCCGGCAACTCAGGTTGTTTTTAAGGTTGCTACTGATGCTACCAAGCTGGAAGTGAAAAAAGCTGTCGAGCAGCTTTTCGAAGTCCAGGTTGATGATGTGCGAGTAGTTAACGTCAAGGGTAAGACGCGCCGCACCAGAACCGGCTTAGGTCGTCGCAGTGACTGGAAAAAGGCGTATGTTCGCCTTGCAGATGGTCAAGACATTGACTTTGCAGTAGCGGAGTAAGGGTTTAGTCATGGCAGTTATTAAAAGAAAACCAACATCTCCGGGTCGTCGCTTTGTAGTAAGCGTAGTGACCCCTGATTTGCACAAAGGTGCACCATACGCTCCTCTGCTGGCGCCAAAGAAAAAAAGTGGCGGCCGAAATAGCAGTGGTCGCATTACCGTTCGCCACATTGGCGGCGGCCACAAGCAGCACTACCGTATTGTTGACTTCAAGCGCAACAAAGATGGTATTCCTGCAAAGGTAGAGCGTCTGGAATACGATCCAAACCGCAGTGCGCACATCGCCCTGCTTTGCTATGCCGACGGTGAGCGCCGTTACATCATCGCTCCCAAGGGCATTTCTGCTGGCGACACTATCCAGTCCGGTGAAGACTCACCGATCAAGACTGGTAACTGCTTGCCGCTACGCAAGATTCCAGTGGGCTCGACAGTTCACTGTGTTGAGATGAAGCCTGGCAAAGGCGCGCAAATTGCTCGCAGTGCTGCAGCTTCAGTTCAACTGGTAGCCCGTGAAGGCGCCTATGCGACAGTTCGTCTGCGCAGCGGTGAGATGCGCAAGTTGCCAATTGACTGTCGCGCAACTCTAGGTGAAGTTTGTAACAGTGAGCACAGCCTGCGCTCATTGGGTAAAGCTGGTGCATCGCGCTGGCGTGGTGTTCGCCCAACCGTTCGCGGTGTGGCAATGAACCCCGTAGATCACCCGCATGGTGGTGGTGAAGGTCGTACCTCTGGTGGTCGTCACCCTGTATCTCCTTGGGGTATGCCAACCAAAGGTTACAAGACGCGCAAGAATAAGCGCACTGATAAATACATTGTTCGTCGCCGCAAATAAGCGCCGATTAGACTATTAAAAGAGGATAGCAAACGTGCCACGCTCTCTAAAAAAAGGACCATTCGTTGACCTTCACTTGGTAAAGAAAGTTGAAGCAGCGGTTGAAGCCAATGATCGTCGTCCAATTAAAACCTGGTCGCGTCGTTCAATGATTTTGCCTGATATGGTTGGTCTGACGATTGCCATTCACAATGGTCGTCAACATGTTCCTGTTGTAGTCAACGAAGAAATGGTTGGCCATAAGCTGGGTGAATTTTCTCCAACGCGTACTTATAAAGGTCACGCTGCGGATAAAAAAGCCAAGCGTTAAGCACTAAGCGGAAGAGGTATTGACTGTGGAAGTAGCAGCAAGATTAAAAGGAGCCAGACTGTCAGCGCAGAAAGCGCGTCTGGTTGCTGATCAAATTCGTGGCAAGTCGGTTGAAGAAGCATTAGACATTTTGCAATTCAGCGGCAGAAAGGGCGCGGATATTATTAAGAAAGTGCTGGAGTCGGCAATTGCCAACGCTGAGCACAACGATGGGGCTGACGTAGATGAGCTGAAAGTATCAACAATATTTGTTGATGAAGGCATGACTATGAAGCGCATTCAGCCACGTGCCAAAGGCCGTGCTGATAGAATTCTCAAGCGCAGTTGTCACATCACTGTAAAAGTCGCTGAAAAGTAGAATAAGGTTCAGGAGACCATTCCATGGGTCAAAAAGTACATCCAACTGGCATCCGTTTAGGTATCGTTAAAAAGCATACCTCAACCTGGTATGCGGGTAATAAGGACTATGCGGACAAGCTCAATCAGGATCTGACCGTTCGTGACTTTATTACAAAGAAATTAGCTCATGCATCTGTGAGCCGTGTCGATATCGAGCGTCCATCGGACAGTGCTCGAATCACCATTCACACAGCCCGCCCGGGTATCGTTATCGGTAAGAAGGGTGAAGATGTTGAGCAACTGCGCAATGAAATTGCCAAGCAGATGGGCTGCGCAGTGAATATCAATATTGAAGAAATTCGCAAGCCGGATCTGGACGCGACCCTGGTGGCGCAGAACGTTGCTCAGCAGCTCGAGCGCCGCGTTATGTTCCGTCGCGCTATGAAGCGTGCGGTTCAGAATGCCATGCGCGGTGGTGCACTGGGCGTTAAGATTCAGGTTGGGGGTCGTCTCGGCGGTGCTGAGATCGCGCGTTCAGAATGGTATAGAGAAGGACGAGTTCCTCTTCATACCCTGCGAGCAGATATCGACTATTCAACAGCCGAAGGTAATACCACATATGGCATTATCGGCGTGAAAGTCTGGATCTTCAAAGGCGAAGTTCTGGGTGGTGAGGAAGCTGCTACAGCCCCTGCCAAGAAACAAGACACAAGAAACAAGCGATAAGGGTAAAGCGAAATGCTGCAACCGAAACGTACAAAATTCCGCAAGATGCACAAGGGCCGCAACCGTGGTCTAGCTCAGCGCGGCAGCAAGGTAAGCTTTGGCGAGTTTGGCCTCAAAGCAACTGGTCGTGGTCGTCTGACTGCCCGCCAGATTGAAGCGGCTCGTCGTGCAATGACCCGACACATTAAACGTGGCGGTAAGATCTGGATTCGAGTTTTTCCAGACAAGCCAATTACTAACAAGCCACTTGAAGTGCGTATGGGTAAAGGTAAGGGTAATGTCGAGTACTGGGTTGCACCAATCCAGCCAGGCAAGGTCCTTTATGAAATGGAAGGTGTAAGTGAAGAGATTGCTCGTGAAGCATTTACTCTTGCCGCGGCCAAGTTGCCGGTAGCAACCACCTTTGTTAAACGCACGGTGATGTAAAGATGAAAGCAAACGATTTACGTGAAAAGACAAGTGAGGAGCTGGAAGCTGTTTTAATCGAAGAGCTTAAGCAGCAGTTTAATCTGCGTATGCAGTTGTCCACTGGTCAGTTGAACGAAAGCCACAAAGTTAAGCAGACGCGTCGCAACATTGCGCGTATTAAGACTTTGCTTAACCAGAAGGCAGGGGAATAACAATGTCTGAATTACAAACGAGCTCACGTACTCTGACTGGTCGTATTGTCAGTGACAAAATGGACAAGACTGTAACTGTCTTGGTCGAGCGTCGCGTTAAGCACCCTGTTTACGGGAAGATCTTAACTAAGTCGACAAAAATTAAAGCGCACGATGAAGATAATGGTGCGCGTACAGGTGATCTGGTAACGATCGCAGAGTGCCGTCCTGTCTCTAAAGACAAGACGTGGAAACTGGTCAATATTGACGAGCGTGCTGTAGCAGAGTAATTCTGTCGACGGTAAAGGGTTCGGAGTAAGAAAATGATTCAAACAGAAAGTTATCTTGATGTAGCAGACAACAGCGGTGCACGCCGTGTGATGTGTATCAAAGTATTAGGTGGTTCACACCGCCGCTATGCTCGGGTCGGTGACATTATCAAAGTTACTGTTAAGGAAGCTATTCCCCGCGGCAAGGTAAAGAAAGGCCAGGTGATGAGTGCAGTTGTTGTTCGCACTAAGAAAGGCTTGCGCAGACAAGACGGCAGCTTGATCAAATTCGATGACAATGCTGCGGTTTTATTGAATGCGAATTTAGCACCAGTTGGCACACGTATTTTTGGGCCGGTAACTCGCGAGCTTCGTACTGAGAAGTTTATGCGCATTATCTCCCTAGCACCTGAAGTGCTGTAAGCGAGGATTAAGAAATGGCAATGCTCAAAATTAAACGCGACGACGAAGTAATTGTTATCGCAGGCAAGGATAAAGGTAAGCGCGGTAAAGTACTGAAAGTGCTTGAGGGTAACCGTCTTCTGGTTTCCGGTGTTCAGATGATCAAAAAGCACCAGAAGCCCAATCCACAGCTTGGTGTTCCAGGCGGGATTGTTGAGAAAGAGGCACCTATCCAGGCTTCAAATGTTGCGATCTTTAATGGTGCAACCAGCAAGGCGGATCGCGTTGGCTTCAAGATCCAGGATGACAACACAAAAATTCGTGTCTTTAAGTCAAGCGGCGAACCCGTCGACGCTTAAATAAACAGGTAATTGAAATGGCAAGGCTGAAAGAAGTATATAAAAACGAGCTGGCTCCCAAGCTAAAAGAAGAGCTGGGTCTGGCTAATGTGATGGAAGTTCCGCAGATTACCAAAATCACACTCAATATGGGTGTTGGTGAAGCGATCGGTGATAAAAAATCACTCGAGAACGCCGTTGCAGATCTAACCTTGATTGCTGGTCAGAAACCAGTGGTAAACAAGGCTCGCAAGTCAATTGCAGGCTTCAAAGTTCGTGAGGGTTGGCCAATTGGTACCAAGGTCACTTTGCGCAGCGACCGTATGTACGAATTTCTGGAGCGCCTGGTGAGCATCGCTATTCCGCGTATCCGTGACTTCCGCGGTATCAGCCCCAAGCAATTTGACGGGCGCGGTAACTTCTCAATGGGTGTAAGTGAGCAGATTATTTTCCCCGAGATTGATTACGAGAAAATTGATAAATTGCGTGGTCTTGATATTACTGTCACCACCACCGCGAAGAATGACGACGAAGGTCGCGCACTGTTGCGTGCCTTTAACTTCCCTCTGAAAGGTTGAGGTAGTAAATAAATGGCTAAAGTATCTATGGTCCAGCGTGAGAACAAGCGCGCAAAGACAGTTGCTAAGTTTGCTGCTAAGCGAGCAGAGCTGAAGGCAATTATAAGTGACGTTAATGCATCCGACGAAGATCGCTGGGATGCGCAAACAAAATTACAAAAACTGCCTCGTGATGCGAACCCTGTTCGTCAGCGCAACCGCTGTCGAGTAACTGGTCGTCCACACGGTGTTTACCGTAAGTTTGGCCTGTGCCGTAACAAACTGCGTGAATCAGCAATGCGCGGTGAAATTCCCGGCCTAGTTAAGTCCAGCTGGTAAGTTTAAGGAGCCAAACGAAATGAGTATGCAAGATCCAATAGCAGATATGTTGACCCGCATTCGTAATGCGCATCACCGTAGCAAGCCAGAAGTTACTATGCCATCGTCAAAACTGAAGGCCTCAATCGCCAAGGTTCTGCTCGACGAAGGTTACATTGGCGGTTTTAACGTCAGTGATGAAGTAAAGCCAAGTTTAACTGTCGAACTTAAGTATTTTGAAGGCAAGCCAGTTATTGAAGAACTTACACGTATCAGCAAGCCAAGCTTGCGTACCTATGTTGGTAGCGATGATCTGCCAAAAGTACGCAGCGGTCTTGGTGTTGCGATTGTCTCCACTAGTAACGGTGTGATGACTGATCGTGCTGCCCGAGCTGCCGGTATCGGTGGCGAAGTGCTTTGCACCGTATTCTAATTAGGAAAACGAGATGTCTAGAGTAGCAAACAATCCAGTAGAACTGCCCAGCGGTGTGCAAGTAACCATTGGCGATTCGGAAATAACTGTAAAAGGTAAGGTTGGCTCCCTGGTTATGCCAATCAACCCTGAAGTAGAAATTGAGCAAAATGAAAACTTGCTTACATTCTCTGCTCGGACAGGCGCCAAGTTTTCTAAGGCAATGTCTGGAACTACACGAGCGCTGGTAAACAACATGGTTACTGGTGTTTCACAGGGATTTGAAAAGAAAATTGATTTGGTCGGTGTTGGTTACCGTGCACAGGTTCAGGGTAAGAAGTTAAACCTTACATTGGGTTTCTCTCACCCGGTTATCTATGAGCTTCCTGAAGGGGTTAGCGCAGAGACGCCAAGTCAGACTGAAATTTTACTGAAGTCCTCGGATAAGCAGATGCTGGGTCAAGCCGCAGCTGAAATTCGCGCCTTCCGTCCACCAGAGCCCTACAAAGGTAAGGGCGTTCGAATTGCTGGTGAGCACGTAAGACGTAAAGAGGCCAAGAAGAAGTAATAGGGTAATACGATGAGCGATAAGAAAGTTTCACGTCAGCGCAGAGCACGACGCGTGCGTATGAAGATCCGCGAACTTGGTGTAAACCGTTTGTGCATCAATCGTACACCACGTCACATTTATGCGCAGATAATTGCATCTGATGGCGATCGAGTTCTAGCAACTGCATCGACCTTGGAAAAAGATTTGCGTTCTGGTAGCACCGGTAACGTTGAAGCTGCAGCAGCGGTAGGCAAATTGGTCGGCGAGCGTGCAGTAGCAGCTGGTATCAAGGCGGTTGCCTTTGATCGCAGCGGTTTTAAATATCATGGCCGTGTAAAAGCATTGGCAGACGCCGCGCGTGAAGCCGGTCTCGAATTTTAATAGGTAGATAATATGGCTCTTACAGATCAGAAAGATTCTGCAGCTGAAGGAATGATGGAGAAGCTGGTTCAGGTTAACCGTGTTGCTAAGACGGTTAAAGGTGGACGCATCTTCGCTTTTACTGCACTGACTGTTGTTGGTGATGGAAATGGTAAGGTCGGCTTCGGTCGCGGTAAGGCTCGAGAAGTGCCCCAGGCAATTCAAAAGGCTATGGAAGCTGCGCGTCGCAATATGATTGATGTAGCCCTCGACGGCAATACTATTCAATACCCAACCAAGGGTATCCACGCCGCCTCAAAAATCTACATGCAACCAGCATCTGACGGTACTGGTGTAATTGCTGGCGGTGCTATGCGCTCTGTGCTGGAACTTGCTGGTGTACAAAACGTACTGGCGAAGTGCTACGGGTCAACTAACCCTGTAAACGTTGTTCGCGCAACTTTCAAAGCACTCAGAGATATGAAATCACCAGATGATGTTGCTGCAAAGCGCGGTAAATCTGTGGAAGAAATCCTTAACTAAGTGACGGACCATAACCGTCAGTTATTGGAAGAAGATCATGGCAAAAGCTAAATTGAAAAAAATTAAAGTTACCCAGACCAAAAGCACTATCGGTCGCCTGAAGAATCACAAAGCCTGTGTGTCTGGTTTGGGTCTACGTAGAATCGGTCACACCGTTGAAGTGGAAGACACTCCCTCTGTACGTGGCATGATTAATAAAGTTCACTATCTGTTACAGGTTGAGGAAGCTTAAGATGCGTCTGAATACCCTTAGCCCGGCTCCGGGTCGAATTAAAGAAGGCAAACGCTGCGGTCGTGGTATCGGTAGTGGTCTTGGTAAGACGGGTGGCCGTGGTCACAAAGGTCAAAAGTCTAGAACTGGTGGTAGTGTTCGTCCAGGTTTTGAAGGCGGTCAAATGCCACTTCAAAAGCGCCTGCCAAAGTATGGTTTTACTTCACGAATGGCGGCTGTGACTGCTGAGATAAGGTTGTCTGAGTTAAACCTAATTGAAGGTGAGGTTGTTGATATTGAAGCCCTTCGTAAAGCTGGCTTAATCAATAGCAACATACAACGCGCAAAAGTATTTGCCTCTGGTGAAGTTACTAAAGCGGTAACCCTCAAAGGTGTCGGTGCGACTAAAGGTGCCATTGCGGCAATTCAAGCAGCTGGCGGAAAGGTAGAAGACTAAGAAATGGCTAAGCCAGGAATTGGGCCAGTAGGCAATCAAAAAGGACTTGGCGAGCTTTGGGCTCGCCTTCGCTTTTTATTCGCTGCGATTATCATCTATCGAATTGGTACTCATATACCTGTTCCTGGGTTTGATCCTGATCGCCTGGCGGAACTGTTTACCCAGAACCAGGGAACCTACTTGGGTCTGTTTAATATGTTTTCTGGTGGCGCACTAGAGAGAATGAGCATATTGGCTCTTGGCGTAATGCCATACATCTCCTCGTCGATCATTATGCAGTTGCTTTCAGCGACAGTTCCGGCACTGGAGCAACTGAAAAAGGAAGGCGACAGTGGTCGTCGCAAGATCAACCAGTACACCAGATACGGTACTGTACTGCTGGCGCTTATTCAGGGTACAGCCATGGCTGTAGGCTTTGCATCTCAGGGCCTCGCCTATGAAATCAACACCATGTTTTATGCTGTTGCTATTTCGTCTCTGGTTGCCGGCGCAGTCTTCTTGATGTGGTTGGGTGAGCAGATTACCGAGCGCGGAATTGGTAACGGCATCTCAATGCTGATATTTGCCGGTATTGTCGCAGGTATCCCCGGCGCGATCGGTCAGGCACTTGAGTCGGCACGCCAGGGTGATCTTAATCCAGTATCACTTATCTTTATCCTTGTGGTCGCAGTTGCTGTAGTTTATTTCGTAGTATTTGTTGAGCGCGGTCAGCGTCGACTGACAGTTAACTACGCTCAGCGTCAGGGTCGACAAGCATACAATGCGCAGACGTCACACCTGCCGCTGAAAGTTAATATGCCTGGTGTAATCCCGGCTATTTTTGCCAGCAGCTTGTTGCTGTTCCCAACCTCTATAAGCCAGTGGTTTGGTTCCGCCACTAATGCTCCAGGTTGGTTGCAGGATATTGCTTTGTTGATTGGCCCTGGCCAGCCGCTCTATGTGTTGCTGTTTTCGAGCCTGATTATTTTCTTCAGTTTCTTCTACACGGCGTTGATGTATAACCCTCGCGAAGTGGCTGATAACCTGAAAAAAGGTGGTGCGTTTTTACCCGGTATACGTCCTGGTGATCAAACCGCAAAATATATTGATAGTGTGAGCACCCGTCTCACTTTGATTGGTGGTATTTATATTACCTTCATTTGTTTGATGCCTCAGTTCTTGAATGTGTACTTCAATGTACCTTTCTACCTGGGTGGTACCTCACTGTTAATTGCCGTTGTTGTGACAATGGATTTTATGGCTCAAGTGCAGTCACATCTTATGTCCCAGCAATATGATTCATTGATGAAAAAGGCCAATCTTAAAAATATTGGCCGTAAATAAAGAGGTGATGCTGTGAAAGTTCGTGCATCGGTTAAAAAGATTTGTCGAAATTGTAAAGTTGTCCGCCGCAAAGGTGTGGTCCGCGTTATTTGTAACGTAGAGCCTCGCCACAAGCAGCGCCAAGGATAATCTGGTTGATTTTTGACAATTCTATCGGTATCCTACCGCGCCTTTTTGCAGTGTTACTGCAGGCTCGTAGATACTGATTAAACCCATAGTATAAGTGGAGTAATGTGAATGGCCCGTATTGCCGGTGTCAACATTCCGGATAACAAACACGCAGTGATTTCACTGACCTATGTGTTTGGTATCGGTCGCCCAACTGCCAAGAAGATTTGTGCAGATGTGGGCATAGCAGAAGACACAAAAATTTCTGCACTAGATGAAGGGCAACTTGATCTGTTGCGTGCTGCTGTTGGTGCCAATGAAGTAGAAGGCGACCTGCGTAGAGAAAACAGCATGAATATCAAACGTTTGATGGATTTAGGTTGCTATCGCGGCCTGCGCCATCGTCGTAGTTTGCCCGTACGTGGACAGCGTACTAAGACGAACGCACGCACCCGTAAAGGGCCGCGTCGTCCCATTAAAAGATAATTCCTAGGAACGGTAATGGCAAAAGCAGCAAGCAAACCAGCCCGTAAAAAGGTCAGAAAGACAGTAGTTGACGGCGTAGCGCACATTTACGCTTCGTTTAATAACACTATTGTTACTATCACTGACCGTCAGGGTAACACTCTATCTTGGGCTACCTCTGGTGGTTCCGGTTTCCGCGGTTCTCGCAAGAGCACACCGTTTGCCGCACAGGTCGCTGCAGAGCGTGCCGGTGAAGCAGCAAAGGATTACGGTTTAAAGAACCTTGATGTTGAAGTGAAAGGCCCAGGCCCAGGTCGCGAATCAGCGGTACGTGCACTTAACAATGCAGGTTACAAAATCACCAATATTACGGATGTGACGCCAGTTCCACACAATGGTTGTCGTCCACCCAAAAAGCGTCGCGTGTAAGAGAGACATAGAATGGCTAGATATCTTGGACCAACTTGTAAATTGTCACGCCGTGAGGGAACAGATCTGTTCCTCAAGAGTGGCGTCCGCCCGCTTGAATCAAAGTGCCGTGCAGAGAGCGCGCCTGGTCAACACGGCCAGCGTCGTGGACGACTCTCTGATTACGGTGTTCAGCTGCGGGAAAAACAAAAAGTACGTCGTATCTACGGTGTACTAGAAAAGCAGTTCCGTAACTATTACAAAGATGCTGCTCGCCAGAAAGGCAACACAGGTGAAAACCTCCTGACCCTTCTCGAGAGCCGTCTTGATAACGTTGTTTATCGTATGGGTTTTGGTGCAACTCGCGCCGAATCTCGTCAGCTAGTTGCCCACAATGCTATTTTGGTAAATGGTCAGAAAGTCAATATTGCCTCATTCCGAGTTCAGGAAGGTGATATTGTCGGTCTGCGTGAAAAATCCAAAAAGCAGTTACGCGTCCAAACTGCCCTGCAGTTGGCCGCACAGCGTGGTGATGTTGAATGGATGCAAGTGGATACAAACAAAATGGAAGGCACGTACACGCGCAATCCAGATCGTTCAGATCTGCCTGCCGAGATCAATGAGAACCTGATCGTCGAATTGTACTCGAAGTAATTGTTGAGCTAATACGGGAAAAAATATGCAAAATTCTGCAAATGAATTTCTGACCCCACGCAATATTGATGTAACGTCTTTCAGCGCTACACACGCCAAGGTTGTTCTGGAGCCGCTTGAGCGAGGTTTTGGTCATACCCTAGGCAATGCACTTCGCCGAATCCTGCTGTCATCTATGTCAGGTTGTGCGATTGTCGAAGCTGAAATTGAAGGTGTTGAACACGAATACAGTGCCATTGAAGGTGTTCAAGAGGATGTAATGGAAATTCTCCTCAACCTTAAAGGTGTTGCAGCTATTATGGAAGGTCGCGATGAAACTACAGTTACACTGAATGCGACTGGTCCAGGTGTTGTCACTGCTGGTGATATCACCGTAGATAGTCATGTTGAAATTGTTAACCCAGAGCATATTATTGCAACGATCTCTGGCAAGGCGAGCTTGAACATGCAGCTGCGCATTGAGCGCGGTCGTGGTTACCAGCCTTCTAATACGCGCATTAGCGATGAAGAGAATCGTACTATTGGCCGTCTGCAACTTGATGCGTCATTCAGCCCGATTCACAAAGTATCCTACAGTGTCGACAACGCCCGTGTTGAGAACCGCACAGACCTCGATAAGCTTATTCTTGAGCTGGAGACTAACGGTACTATCGATCCTGAAGAGTCTATCCGTCGCGCAGCGACCATCCTGCAACAGCAGATGGCTGTCTTCGTGAACCTGGAAGGCGAAACTGCTGCAGAGCCTGAAGAGAAAGAAGAAGAGATTGATCCAATTCTTCTGCGTCCGGTTGACGATCTTGAGCTGACTGTACGTTCAGCAAACTGCCTGAAAGCAGAGAGTATTTATTATATTGGTGACCTTATTCAGCGCACAGAAGTTGAGCTGCTCAAGACACCTAACCTCGGTAAGAAGTCACTTACTGAAATTAAAGATGTCCTGGCTTCGCGCGGACTTTCTCTCGGCATGCGCCTTGAGAACTGGCCACCAGCAAGCCTAAAAAATGAACGCGAACTCGTTTAATACACATCTAAAACGACTTCGATAGATATCATTGCTGAGAAAGCAACGAACTAAGGAATAAGAACATGCGTCATCGCTATAGTGGCCGCAAGCTAAATAAAACCGGCACTCACAAAAGAGCTATGTTCCGCAACATGACAGCTTCATTGGTTGAGCACGAGTTAATTAAAACCACTCTGCCCAAAGCTAAAGAGCTGCGTCGTTTTGCAGAACCCTTTATCACTCTGGCTAAAGAGGACAGTGTTGCTAATCGTCGATTAGCTTTTGACCGTCTGCGCAACAAGGCGACAGTAGGCAAGTTGTTCTCTGATCTGGGGCCGCGTTTCCAGGATCGTCCTGGTGGTTACGTACGTATCCTTAAGTGCGGAAATCGCGCTGGTGATAACGCACCTATGGCCTATGTTGAGCTGGTCGATCGCGCCGCCAATGACGTTGTTGATGTCGAAGAAACTACTGGCGAATAAACGTTATATTCCGCTTCAAAAAACCGGACAGTAAATAGCTGCCCGGTTTTTTTTCGTCTGTGATTTTTCAGGATCGATATAACGAGATCTCTACCAGATCTTTACCCGCTGATCTTCAGGCAAGAACAAACCGTCACCCGGTTTTACATCATAGGTCTTGTAAAAATCGTCCATATTCGGGAACACCCCGTTGATACGATAGATATCTGGTGAATGGGGGTCAGTCTTAACAATTAGTTCAAGGATCTGGTCACGCCACTTGATCCTGCTCGACTGGGCATTACCCAAGAAGAAACGCTGCTCACCACTAAAGCCATCAATCACTGGTGAGGGTTTACCCTCTAGAGACATACGGTAGGCTTTTAGGGCAATCGATGTGCCGCCAAGGTCGCCAATATTTTCACCCAAGGTTAATTCACCGTTTACAAACAGGCCCGGCAGAGCTTCAAATTTATTATATTGAGCTACCAGCCCCCGGGTGCGCTGTTCAAACTGTTGGCGATCGGTCTCTGTCCACCAGCTTTTTAAATTGCCATCACCATCGTACTTACTGCCCTGATCGTCGAAACCGTGGCCAATTTCATGACCGATGGTGCTGCCAATAGTGCCGTAGTTATAGGCATCCTCTGCGTTGGGAATAAAGTTGGGCGGTTGTAGATAAGCCGCAGGAAAAACAATCTCATTTAATCCCGGGTTGTAGTAGGCATTAACTTCCTGCGGAGCCATAAACCATTCGTCGCGGTCAATCGCTGCGCCGAGCTTGGCCATATTCTCATGGTGGTGAAAAATCCGCGAACGCTGAATATTACCAAAGAGATCACCGCGGGAGATTTTTAATGCCGAATAATCTTTCCACTTATCCGGATAACCAATCTTGGGCGTGAACTTAGAGAGCTTTACCAGTGACTGTTTTTTGGTCTCATCACTCATCCATTCAAGGTGTTTAATTGATTCCGCATAGGCAGCTATGAGGTTGTCGACCATAGTTATCATGCGCGCTTTGGATTCCGCTGAGAAATGTTTGGCCACATACAGCTGTCCAAGCATTTCGCCGAGATTGCCGTTAATTGAGTTTATCGCCCTGCGCCAGCGCGGCTGTTGTTCCTGGCGGCCGTAGAGGAGCTTAGAATAGAAATCGAAGCGGGCATCGACAAATGCCCTAGGTAAAAAACTGGCGTAGCTGGACAGCACATTTGCACGTAGATAATCTTTCCAGCGTGCTACTTCAACGCGCGTAAACAGCTGGTTAAAGGCAGTCAGGTAGCTGGGTTGCACTGCGATCACATGATCTGGCAAAGCAATGCCAATGCCCGCCAGGTATAAGCGCAAGTCAAAATTTGATAATAGGGCGAGCAACTCGTCAGCACTTAGCTTGTTGTAGCGTTTGTCAGCATCGCGGTTGTCGACTTTATTCCACTGGTGCTCAGCTAGCTGAGTCTCTAGAGCAAAAATTCGTTCAGCTGCGGCAGTGGAATCTTCATGCCCGGACAGGGCGAGAATATCTGCCAGATAGTTTTTGTACCTGGCTATAATTTCCATGCCGCGTTTAGAGCTGTCACTGTAGTAATCGCGGTCGGGCAGTCCCAAGCCTGACTGAAAAAGGTGCAAAATATAGCTTGTTGCATCCTTGTCATCCTGACTCACATAGAGATTAAAAGGTGCATCAATGCCGGCCGGATTAGAACTTCCAAAGAAAGCGACAATGTCAGCGTGGGTTTTTAGATTGTCGATTTGCCTAAGATAATCGCTGACCGGTTCTATGCCCAGCGCTTCTATGCGCTCCTCGTCGATAAAGGCGCTGTAATAGTCACCAATTGTTTTGCGAATTGGATCATTCCTATCGTCAGCTGCAGCGGCCTCGACAATGGTTCGTGATTGTTCGATGCTCTCCTTACGCAGAGTCATATAGCTGCCCCAGCCAACCTCATCAGCAGGAATTGTAGTGTTCTCAAGCCATTTGCCATTGGCATAGCGGTAAAAGTCATCCTGGGGTCGCACCGAGGTATCCATCCCGCTGAGGTCAATTCCAGATATCTCAGGCGCCGCTGCCTCAATTGGGGCTGTATCAACAGGATCACTACAGCCGGTAACCAAGGCCAGTGCTGTAAAGAACGTTAGGAGTGTCTTGATCGAAAATTTATACATCTTTTGCCTCTCAAATGTTAAGGCTTACAAAAGGAGTCTGAAAAAGCTCTAGGCTAAATAATTACTGCCTATTGTCCAAGGGGTGCCACGTTCAGGTGCACCAGAATGCGCAAAAAACTATGCGGACTTCGCATAGTGGTGATGCAACTCGCCGCTGTCGAGATTCATCAGACGCATGGCACCACCCCAGACATAACCCGTATCCATTGGGTAGAGATTGCTGCCGCAGTCTCTGCCCTCAAGAGCAGCCCAGTGACCAAAGATAATTTTATCCTGGCTGGCCAAACGGTCTTTGTAACTGTACCAGGGAGCAAAATCGGCAACTAGCTGTTCATTTGGATTCTTATCCGGTGCTGTCTTAGCGCTTAATTCAAGCTGGCCTGAGCTGCTGCAATAGCGCATACGGGTCAGATAGTTAGTAATTAATCGCCAGCGCTCTGGTCCTTGAAGATTGTTCGACCAGCGGTCTGGAAAGTTACCGTACATATGCTGAAAGTAGAGACTGGACTGGCTCGACTGCAGGACAGTCTCTACCTCGCGGGCCATGGACGCCGCGGTGTTAACACTCCAGATGGGCGGGATACCGGCATGGACGATTGTGAAATCACCAACGGAGAGCAGAAGGGGTAACTGTTGCAGCCAGTGGAGAAGTTCATCGCAATCCGGGGCGCAGAGCACTTCGTCGAGCGTGTCTTTGCGAGTGGCGTTGCGCACACCGTGAGAGATAGCCAACAGATGGAGATCGTGATTGCCGAGCACCGATGCGAAAGCACTGCCTAAACCCTTACAGAAACGCAGGGTGTCCAGAGATCGCGGGCCGCGATTGATCAGGTCGCCGACAGCAATCAAACGGTCTGTCGCCGGTTCAAAGTGTACCTTCTCCAGCAATATAAGCAGTGGATCGAGACAGCCTTGAATATCTCCGACGACGTAATCAGTCATTCAATTCACAGTATTTGGTGTTGAAAGTAGAAAGGGTTTAATCGGCACCTCAAACGCCAGGCCCTGTTGGTCACGCATGCTGTAGTGACCCTGCATGGTGCCTATGGGTGTTTCCAGTACAATACCACTGCTGTACTGGTAGGATTTTCCCGCCTCGATAAGAGGTTGCTCACCGACCACACCCATACCGCGAAATACCTTTTTAGCTTCGTTGGCATCAGTGACTATCCAGTGGCGGCCAAGTAACTGTGCCGCTATATCACCTTGATTCTGAATGGTAATTTGATAGGCGAAGACAAAGCGGTTGTTACCGGGATCTGACTCCTTGCTGAGGTATTCTGTGTCAACCTTGACAATAATTGCTTGGTCCGTCATTTGATTCTCGTCATGCTGTTGTTGATATGGTTGGATAGGGTGACAAACTCAGCAACACTGAGCTGTTCGGCGCGCCGCGATAAATCGATCTCCTCGGCCACTAAGTCAAGATGTTCAGCGTAGGGACGCAGGCAGTTACGCAAGGTCTTACGGCGTTGCTGGAAGCTGTGGCTTACCAGCTGACTGAGCAGAGCCTCATTATCGGCAACGCAGGGTTTTTGGCTGTGTGGTTTGAGCCTGACAATCGCCGACTGCACCTTCGGTGCCGGTCTGAATGATTCCGGCGGAACTGGAATTAGTGGCATAACCCGGCAGTGATACTGCACCATCACCGAGAGACGGCCATAGGCCTTACTGCCCGGCACGGCACCGAGGCGCTCAACCACTTCAAGTTGCAGCATAAAGTGCATGTCCTGAATAAGCTCGCGCACCTTGATCAGGTGAAACAGCAGCGGTGTGGAAATATTGTAGGGCAAATTCCCCACAAGACGCATCTGTCGGCCATTGTGAAACTGGGCAAAATCGGTTTTTAGGGCATCGCCACTGAAAATAGTAAATTCCGGATAGGCGGCAAATTTTTCAGTCAAATAGCTGACCAGATCGCGATCGAGCTCTACGACTTTCATGCTCGGGCAGCGCTCTACCAAATGTTCTGTGATAGCGGCAGTGCCCGGACCGATCTCAATTAGATTGTCATCAGCGCTTGGGCCGATAGCGGAAATAATCTGCGAGATAATTTGCTGGTCAACCAGAAAATTCTGACCAAAGCGTTTTCTGGCCTGATGTTGAATAGTCATGCTGAGTCTGTACCGCCAGTTTTTATTGCCATCTGCACTGCAACATCAATGGCAGTTTCCAAACTGCCATTGTCAGCACTGCCACTAGCCACCAGGTCCAGTGCTGTACCGTGATCTACCGAGGTGCGGATAATGGGCAATCCGAGTGTGATATTGGCCGCGCGCCCAAAGCCCTGGTATTTAAGCACCGGTAGACCCTGATCGTGATACATGGCGAGAACAGCATCTGCATTGTCCAGATGTTTTGCTGTAAACAATGTGTCTGCGGGTAGGGGTCCAATAAGGTTTACGCCCTGAGCGCGAAATTGTTCTAAAACCGGGCTGATGATCTCTATCTCTTCACACCCCAAATGACCGCCTTCACCGGCGTGGGGGTTGAGACCACAGACCAGTATGGTCGGTGCTGAAATGGAAAATTTGCGCTGAAGATCGGCAACTAAAATATTGATCACACCAGTTAGCGATGTCTGGGTAATACTGTCGGCAACATCGCGCAGCGGCAGGTGAGTGGTTGCCAGTGCAACACGCAGTTCGGTGGTCGCCAGCATCATCACCACCAGTGGTGTAGCGGTTTTCTCCGCCAGATATTCAGTGTGTCCTGTAAAAGCGTGGCCGGCTTCATTGATAATCGACTTTTGCACCGGCCCGGTAATCATCGCCTGGCAGAAATTGCGCTGGCAATCTGCGATCGCAGCATCCAGGCAGTGCAGTACATAGGCGCCATTAGCGCTGTTGAGTTGGCCCGCCACAGCTGGCTCGGTGAGAGAGACTGGCACTATGGCCAGTTCGCTCGGTTTAAGAGGCTTAGGGCTCGAGCCCGGTTGGCGAAGTGTCAGGCTGAGTTCAAGTTCAGCGGCACGCTGTTGCAAGAGTTGCGGGTCGGCATAGGCGACCAGTTCGTGGTCATAGCCGTGCTGCACCAGACTGATTAACAGATCCGGGCCTATGCCTGCTGGTTCTCCTGGCGTCAGCGCCAGGCGTAGGGTCATGACTTCTTGGACTCTTTGGTTTTGGGTTGTTTTATTTCCACGAAGGCCTCGTCGCGGATTTCCTGCAGCCAGACTTGCAGCTCTTCTTCATACTTGCGCTGACGGAGAAGATTTTCGGCGCGATTGCGCATAATTTCATCGCTAAAGTCCTGGTTGCGACGCTCAGTCACCTGCAAAATATGCCAGCCGAACTGCGACAGAAAGGGAGCGCTGATTTCCTGAAGTTCGATGCTGTTCATGGTTTGCTCGAAGGCTGGAACAAACATTCCCGGAGTTGACCAGCCCAGTTCTCCACCATTGAGTGCCGAACCGGGATCTTCTGAAAATTCTTTGGCTAACGCAGCAAAGTCCTCGCCTGCTGCTACCCGCTCGCGTAGGTCATTGAGTTGACTTATCGTTGTTTCCTCATCGCGGATTTCGTTGGGTGCTATCAAAATATGCCGCGCAAAGTGCTGTTCTACGAGCTGCTCGCCACCACCGCGACGTTCGTAGAGCTTGACCAGATGAAAGCCGGCATCGCTGCGAATTGGCTCGGATACACTGCCAGCCTCAAGCTTTTCGACGGCCTCAATAAAAACCCCAGGTAACTGCGCCATTTTTCTCCAGCCGAGATCGCCACCCTGAAGAGCAGTTTGGTCTGCTGAGTTGGCAATAGCCAACTGTTTGAAATCTGTGCCGCCTTTGATCTGGCTGAATAAATTCTGTGCGGACTCCAGAATGACATTGGCGTCATCAGTGCTCGCTCCGCTGGGAACGGGTAGCAGAATATGACCAATATTGACATCCGGAGAAGTCATAAAGCGGCCCTCTTCTGAACTGAGGAAATTATCCAGCTCTTGGCGGCTAATATTGATGCGGCGCATCACGAAGCCCTGCTGTACACGGCTTAAGATCATTTCGCTGCGGATATCTTCACGCACCGCCGAAAGTGTCGATCCAGTGCTGTGAATCTGCTGAGCATACTGCTCCATTGTAAGCTGGTTGCTGGCAGCAATACGATTCATTGCGTCATTGATCTCCTCATCGGTGATGCGAATTCCGGCGCTGTAGCCCATGTTGAGCTGCAGTCGTTCAGAGATTAAACGCTCGAGCACTTGTTGGGAAAGGATTTCTTCTGGGGGGAGTTGGGTGCCGGATTTCTGAACCTGGGTATAAATAGAGGCCAGTCGTTGTTGCACTTCGCTCTCCAGAACAACGTCCTCATCGACAATAGCGACAACCCTGTCGAGAATCGCAACTTGAGCGACTGTGCCGATCGAGACCGCGGAGAGTAAAAATGCAATAAGCACTTTGTTAAAAGTTTTCTTCAGATCCATAACCATAAATACCATTTTTGAGCATTGAGTCAACCCGACCGCCGGAGCCAGCCAAGCCTTTAAATTGTATTTGGAAAAATATTCCATTCGACAGAGTCAAATCCTTTTCTGGACGCAACACATCGTCTCTTCGATCTATCCAGCGACGTGCGACAACACTTGCACGCCAGCAACAGCTGTTGTATTCGAAGCCGGCAAACACATCCAGCATTCGACTGTTGGTAAAGTCGTGATTCCAGCGCCCGACCAGATTGAAATTTCCCGCCAGGGGAACAAATCCGGAAATATCTGCTTGCCGAATATCCTGTGCCAGACTGACGCCCTCAAACAGTCGGGGGTCCCGTTGCGTCGAGCGGTATGTTGCATTGAATATCCGATTTTCTCGGTCATTATAGCGCAGGCTAATACTGCTCTTTTCAAGTTCACTGTCATGGATGTCGTAGATAATATCACTAGTAAAACGCCAATTAACATTCATTCGTCCAGATAGCTTTAGCGCCAGTGGAGACTGCCTGCGACTCAGTTCAGCGAGCTTCTGAGCTGAGGGGGTGGCCGACAGAGTGACCCGTCGATCAATATAGTTAATTGATTGGGCAATGCTGGCAGTAAATCGTTCCTGCCCGGATTGCTTATCTATAAACCGGGTCGTCAGAGCCAGCGTTAGCCTTTTCTCGTCGGAAATTCGATCACCGCCATTAAAGCGTTCATCGCGAAACAGGCGGTCGAAGGAGGGAGTGAATTCTCTGGTATCAAAATCGGGAAAATCAGACTGATCCCTGTATGCAGCCCTGAGATAGTAAAGTCGTGGCTCAAGCGTCTGTGTAAAGCCACTCAGCCAATGACTGTCGCGCTCAAAAAATATACTGCTGTCCACTGATGAGACGGGGACGGTTACCGAGGGGCTCTTATCATTTAGTGGGTCACCAGCGCTATCCAGATTGTAGGAGAGATGCTTGACGCGAAACTGCGGGCGAAAGTAGCCCCATGTCCAGCGCTTGTCCCAGCTCACTCCGTAGTCCAGACGATGCCTGATGCCGGTGACAAAATCGCGATTGTCGTGGTCAAACGCAGCGCTTTGGTTGTTTAGGTCCACAACCAGGCTATTGTCGAAACGGTAATAGCCATTGATATCAATTTTTGGCAGCACCGAGTACTGCTCTTCCAGCCCATCGACAATAATTTGGTTATCTCGGGCTTCGATAAGGTAGTCCCAGTGTTGCGACTTGTATGTTGCTCCAGCGACACGGCGCAGATTGATCAGGCTGGTTGACTCCTGAGAAATATTGCCAAAGTCGCCGGGATAGTCATTGTCGGAGACTTTGTTGATATCCAAAAAAGTCGACCAAGACTTGCCGATACCACCGAGGTGAGTGAGGCCCATACGGTAGCGATCCTCGCCAAGATGTTTTGGAAGTCCAGTTTCAGTATCTATATCTTTTTTATCCTTACCGCCCTTATCATCACCCAAAAAAGCGCCAAAGATCTCAGTCTTTGCCAAGCTTGAAAGGTGACGAAACTCTAGCTCCAAACCCATTCCTCGCTCTTGAATCAGCCGAGGGGTAATGGTCGCATCATAATTTTCAGCCAGGTTCCAATAGATCGGCTGAGCATAGTCGAGACCGTTACTGCTGCTGACATGAACCGCGGGAAATAGAAGCCCAGAGGAGCGATGATCGTTAACTGGAAACTTAATCCACGGGAAATAGAAGACGGGAATATCTTTCACTTTTAGCTGGGCGTTCTTGACCGTTGCAAATCCAGATGCGGCGTCAATGGCGATTTCACTGGTGGCCATTTGCCAGGTTGTATCGCCTGGCTTACAGGTCGAGTAAGTGGCATCGGTGATAGTGATCACGCCGTCCTTTGTGCGCTGCAAATTTTTTGCCTCGCCGCGCACCGATGCCTCGTGAAGGACATAAGTTGTATCCTCGACTTGAACCTCTTTGCTGTCGATATCGATTTCTGCATTGTTGCCCAGCAACAACAGCCCAGGTTCGCGAAACTGGACATTGCCTTCGAGTACAACGGTGCGATTGGTCTGATCTATAAGCGCAGTGTTACTGCGGATTTGACGGTACCCCTGGGAGATCTGAACGTCACCATCGAGAACAGCCACATTATCTTTAAGGGTTTCTGTAGAGTTGGCGTTGACCAAAAGTGAGGCCTGCTCGGGGTCAAGGTTGGCATCAGGGTAGGTTCTCAGGGGTTCGACATAGTCGCCGCAGCAGTTGCTGGCCACCTTTGAGCGCTGCTCCTCGGTCATCTGTTGTGCATCTACCCAGTCCAGGTTGCGTACCTTGGCGACTCTTGGCTCCTCGGAGTTGGCGACAGGTGGCAGGGGCTGCGATGAGTTGCCCTGCAAGTCGTCGGCCGAAACTGCAGAGGAAAGCCCCGCGATCACAGCCATAAGCCCGCATGCCAGCACTAATCTCTGTCGTTGAATAGTGGCAAATAAAGGGCTCTGTTGAATAGGGGGAGACGCGCTCAAGGTATAGCCTGTTTACTTTTTATGGTTTGCTGGCATTTTACCTGATAACTTGCCAGAGTAGAGTGTTCAATTAAGATAGAATAAAATTTTTTAGCTTGCGGCCACTGCCATCCGCCAAGCGGCGATAAACGTTATCTGCCCATAACATTCGTGCGCGAATTTTGAAGAGGGGAAAGACCGGTATTAATCATTTAGATCAGCGGCGACGCGACATTTTTATAGATTGGGTTGCGGCTTTTTTGCCCGAGTCGCATCAACCTCAGCGACCACTTGAACTGCAACCCTTGGCGGGAGATGCTGGCTTTCGGCGTTATTTTCGCGTGGCCGGGCAGCCGTCACTGATCGCCGTAGATTCGCCGCCGGAAAAAGAAAAGAATCAGGCGTACATTGCCGTGTCCATGGCATTTCAGCGGCATGGAATTACTACGCCAAAAATAATCGCCGTTGATTTTACCAATGGCTTCTTTCTGCTAGAGGATTTTGGTCTGCGCCTGTTGCAGCCAGAACTAAGCTGCACAAACCCTCCGGCCATGGTGGCTGAACATTACAGCCAGGCTGAATCAATGCTCAGGGCAATCCAGAGTGTTGCGCCACAGCCGGCAGTTTTTCCTCTCTATGATTCTTGTGAGCTGCAGGCAGAGATGGATCTGTTTGGCGAATGGTTTGTCAGCAAACTTCTCGGTATTGCACTTGATAAGAATGAGCAGCAGATGCTGCAGCGCCTGTACCAAGATCTGATCAGCAGTGCGCTAGAGCAGCCTCAGGTCGTAGTGCATAAAGATTTTCACTCGCGCAATTTAATGCTGCTCGACGATAACCGCCTCGGGCTGATCGATTTTCAGGATGCTCTTATCGGCCCTGTAACCTACGATCTGGTCTCGCTGCTCAAGGATTGTTACCTGCACCTGCCAGCCAGTCAGGTGCAACAGCGAGCGCTGTATTTCAAGCGCAGTCTCGAGGCTGATAACCAGCTTGAAGATATCACGGATAAGGAATTTCTCGGCAGTTTTGACAAAATGGGACTGCAGCGTCATATCAAGGTTCTGGGGATTTTTGCCCGTCTCTTCCTTCGCGACGGCAAGCCCGGCTACCTCAATGATCTTCCTCTGGTAATTCGCTACACCCTCGAAGCGGCTGAGCGCTATCCAGAGGCACGGGCTTTCTTTGACTGGTTTGTCGAGCGTATTGAACCGCTGCTGCCCGGTCACAAATGGTACCGCGAGTGGCGGACTGCGACAGAGGCCAGTCGTCTGGATAGGGTCTCTGCGGGGCATGCACAGTGAAAGCGATGATTTTAGCCGCCGGGCGCGGTGAGCGCTTGCGGCCGCTGACGGATACTACGCCCAAGCCAATGTTGCCCATCAACGGCAAGCCCATGCTCGAGCACCATATCAAACGGTTGGCAGCAGCAGGCATAACAGAGATTGTTATCAATACCTGCTGGCTGGGTGAGCAGATAGAGACGTATTTTAATGACGATGGCCGTCGCCTCGGAGTCACTATCAGCTGGTCGCGGGAGGTCGAGGCCCTTGAGACTGGCGGCGGTATTACCCGGGCGCTTCCGCTTCTCGGCGACGAGCCTTTTATGCTGATTAATGGCGATGTCTGGAGTGATTTCCCCCTTGCTGAGCTGTGTGAAACCAAGCTGAACGCAGGGTTGGATGCGGCATTGGTACTGGTTAAAAATCCACAGCACCATCCGCGGGGCGACTTCTCTGTGGATGGTAATCTGGTCAGTTACAAGGAGGGTCAGCGCTACACCTTCAGCGGCATAAGTCTATTTAGGCCAACACTGTTTGCCGCGCATCAGAATGCTTCCGCAGAGTGTTTTCCGTTGCGGGATGTACTGCGACCGGCAATTTTAAGTGGGCGTGTCGCAGCCAGCGTCTATACTGGAAGCTGGTGTGATGTAGGCACCGTGGAGAGATATCAGCAGCTGAAAGCTACACTGCGCGCTGTGTAATTTATAGGAAAACTGGCAATGGTCACTCGGCATAAATACCAAATACTCTTCTGGCTCTTTGTTGCCGCGACGATCGTGGCCTCGTTAATGCCTGGTGGGGGCGGGGCCCTGTTTCAGTTGCAGGATAAGGTTGCCCATGCCGCCATTTATGCGCTGCTATTTTTTTGCTCTGTGCAGGCATATGGCAATCGATTTCCGCTGTGGCTGCTGGCGCTGCTGATGGCATGTTTTGGGCTGAGTATGGAGCTTGCTCAATCCATGACCAGCTACAGGCAGGCCGACGGCTGGGATATGTTGGCCAATGCAACCGGCATTCTGCTGGTCTGGTTATTGATGCTCTGGCACCGGAGGACAATATGATTGAGGTATATCGCGGCAGTAATTTTTTTGAAGGACAGCTATTAAAAGGGCTGATGGAGCAGGAGGGGCTGCAGGTATTTTTAAATGGCACAGCCTTGCAGGGCGGTCTTGGAGAAGTTCCCGCGCTGGGGCATCTATCAATCACAGTTAACGATGCTGATCGTCAACGAGCCGAAGAAATTATTCAAGCCTTTGAACGCGGTGACTATGCGCTGGAGGACGAGAATCCATGACTCCGCGACTGAGATATTTGGCACTGTGGATGGCGCCGCTGGCAGCGGCAATTGTCAGCCTGTCAATGCTTCACTTTGGCTGGGCCCGAGACGGCGCCCTCGCCGCTGGGCTAACCACACTCTGCGCCCTGTGGTGGATATTTGAGCCAATTCCAATTCCGGCGACATCCCTGATCCCGCTGGGAATTTTCCCCCTGCTCGGCATTCTCGATGGTAAACAGGTTGCCCAGGCCTATGGAGATCCACTAATTCTCCTGCTGATGGGCGGAGCAATGCTCTCCAAGGCCATGGAGAAAAGCGGGGCTCACCGGCGCATCGCACTCTATATGGTCAACCTGTTTGGCGGTCACGACCAGCGCCAGCTGGTGTTTGGGTTTATGCTCGCTTCAGCATTTTTAAGTATGTGGGTTTCAAACACCGCTACCACGCTGATGCTCCTGCCGGTTGCCTACGCGGTTCTCGACAGTGCCCGGGGTGACAATGCTAAAAAGCTTTCCGTGCCGCTGTTTTTGGGCATTGCCTATGCCGCCAGCATCGGCGGGCTGGGCACGCCAATAGGATCGCCACCCAATGTGATTTTTCTGAAAATTTATGCCGAGTCTAGCAATATTACTCCCAGCTTTACCCAATGGATGCTCTGGGCTGTACCGGTTGTATTGTTGCTGCTACCCATAGCTGGCCTGTGGATTACCCGCCACCTGGGTAAAACCGCCCCCCTGGAAATTCCCCATGCAGGTATCTGGCGCAGTGAAGAGATAAGAGTATTAATCCTCTTTAGTCTGACGGCGCTGGCCTGGATGACACTGCGCGAACCGTTTGGCGGCTGGAGTGGCTGGTTTAACCTGCCAACAGCAAATTACGCTGCAGTTGCACTGACTGCCGTGGTGTTGATGTTTGTCCTGCCAAATGGTCATGGTGGCAAGCTGCTCGACTGGGAGTCGGCCTCGACCATTCACTGGGGTGTGCTGCTATTATTTGCTGGCGGTATTGCCATAGCTAAAGCCTTTGCGGTTACCGGGATCAGTGAGGCTATAGGCGAGTCTCTCTCCGGTGTCACGCGGCTGTCGATTATCGCGTTAATTGCTGTAGTGGCGCTGTCGGTGACATTTCTAACTGAAATTACCAGCAATACGGCGACCACAACGCTGTTGATGCCTATCCTTGCAGCTGCTTCGCTGGGCGCTGGTTTTGACCCGGCCCTGCTGATGTTACCCGCTGCGCTGTCCGCCAGCTGTGCATTTATGCTGCCGGTAGCCACTGCGCCCAATGCGATTGTCTTTGGCAGCGGCAAGATAACGGTAGAGCAGATGGCTCGCGAGGGCATCGTGTTAAATTTGATGGGGGCACTGGTAATTACAGTGGTGGTCTATTTTTGGCTTGGTTAGTTACGCAATAGTACTTTTATGCTGCTTGGCTGCAGAGTCTGGCTGCCGGCAAAAGATAGTACGAGGGTCGCCATCTCGTCCCAGACATCTGCACTGCGCATTCCTTTGACGCCGCGGTCTATGGCGCCAGCTTGACGCAGCAGCATGCGCAGATGCGCGGGTCTTAACCGTTTCAGTGCACCGCGAAATAGCGGCATTCGCTTATCCCAAACGCCGGATTTTTTCAGCGCCCAGTCAGTTTTTTCACCGCTGGCCACCAGCTCACTAGCTTTAACCAGAATGCGCAGCTCGCGAGTAATTGCCCAGAGCAGAGGGATTGCCTCTGTGCCTTCATTCTCAAGTCCGCGCAGAGATTTGGCAGCAGACTGGGCATCGCCGAGCAGAATCTTGTCGACAAATTCAAAAATATTATAGCGCGCGCTGTCGGTAACTACAGACGACATAGTGGTGCCATCCACTGCGCCTTCAGGGGCGAGTAATTTAAGTTTTTCTATTTCCTGCA
Source organism: Porticoccaceae bacterium (assembly GCA_038150705.1). Classification (GTDB taxonomy): domain Bacteria; phylum Pseudomonadota; class Gammaproteobacteria; order Pseudomonadales; family Porticoccaceae; genus HTCC2207. The sequence goes on from JAYOUA010000003.1 coordinate 27,404, forward strand.
CTGCTGCCAGCAGATTGCCCTCAACGCGATCGGCCAGAATTTGCACCGCCTCTGGATTGGCATTGATATTCGCCGCCCTGAGGCGCTGACCTATCCAGCGCGGCATCTGATTGGCATCCACAGGCCACACCTGAATATGCGCGCCCGCAGCTTCCAGGGCTTTTAGCCACTTGCTGTTATGGGCACCTTTTTCCAGCTTGGAGAGGATAATCAGCAACAGGTTGTCGGGGCTGGGGTTGGCGCAGATCTCAGCCAGAGCCTTGACGCCTTTATCGCCTGGCTTGCTGCCGGGAATGCGTACTTCAATAATTTTTTTATCCGAGAACAGGGACATGGAATTGAATTCGTTGACCAGTGGATCCCAGTCAAACTGTTTTGCATTGCCTTCAAAGTGAAATAGTTCGCGCTCGGTAAACCCCTGTTCCCGTGCCGCTATGCGAATCGCATCGGCACATTCCTGAGAAAGCAGGGGCTCATCACCGCTGACCACATAGACCGGCAAAAGCGGGTTTTGTAAATGAGCCTGAAGTTTCTCCGGATAAATTTTCATAGGTTATGGGCTGTATGGATTTTGCCCATTATTGCGGGTGGGCAATACCTTTAAGCGATTGAGAATCTGACGAACAATCTCCTCACGCATTTCTACTCTGACCTGTCGCTCTTCATTGTCAGAGGAGAGGATATCGCTCTCTTCGATTTCATAGCTGCGCTCAACCGAGGCGGTTAGCAGGCTGGTTAGCGGGATGCCGTCCGGGTCGGTAATTAGAAAGTCGACATCTTCGTTAAGCTGATACTCCGCAGCGCGGGCACTGGCATTGAGGGTGCTGATACGCCGGTTCTCACGAAAATCGACAATGACCACGGCGTAATTGGCATCAGCGGCACTTGAGACAACATCGACACCGTAGACATCCAGCGCGCGTGTCAGTTCGCTGACAAAAATATTGTCCGCTGCCTGAGTGGCTATGTGCAGGCTGCCAATACTTTTGGGAACCACCTGAGCATCACGAAGCTGCCAGCCACAGGCTGATAGCAGCACAACGATTGTGGCAACTAATATTCTTCGCATTACAGAGAGCTTCATAGAGTGCATCATAGGACAATCCTGCCCAAGCCTGCGTTTAATTAGCAACTATATTAACCAGTCTTCCCGGAACCACAATGATTTTTCGAATCGTCGTGCCCTCGGTAAAGCGCTGAACATTATTGTCCTCAAGAGCCAGCTTTTCCACATCGTCTTTGAGCGCATCCGCAGCCACCTGGATTTTGCCGCGCACCTTGCCATTAACCTGAACGACCATCTCGATGGAGCTGCGCACCAGCGCCGACTCATCCACTGTTGGCCATGCTGCATCTGCAACCGCTTCCTGATTGCCCATAGCCGACCACAGGCGGTGGCAGATATGCGGCGCAATAGGTGAGAGCAGCAAAATAGCACTGGCTAACGCCTCATGGCGCACCGCCAGGCTCTGGGGCTGGTTATCATTGAGCCTGGAGACTTCATTTAACAGCTCCATCACGGCCGCAATGGCAGTGTTAAAGGTGTTGCGTCGACCGTAATCATCGTTGACCTTGCTGATAGTTTCATGGGTCTTGCGGCGCAGATCTTTTTGTCTGTCGTTGAGGCTAGCGCTGTCGAGAGACTCAACTGCACCGGACTCAAGGTGAGCGTAAACCATGGTCCACAGCTTGCGCAGGAAGCGGTGTGCGCCAGAGACACCGTCATCACTCCATTCAAGAGTTTGTTCCGGGGGTGCGGCAAACATGGTGAACAGGCGCACCGTGTCAGCACCGTGCTTTTCGATTGCTGTCTGGGGATCGACACCATTATTTTTCGATTTCGACATTTTAGTCACGCCGCCACTATGAACCTCTTCACCGGTGGCAGTTTCAGTGGCCTTGATAGTACGTCCTTTTTCATCGCTCTCGACAGTAACATACAGTGGTGACAGCCACTCTTTGCGTCCGCCATTATCTTTGTAGAATGACTCGGCCAATACCATGCCCTGACAGAGCAGACTCTTAAACGGCTCGCTGCTGCTAACCAGGCCTTCATCGCGCAACAGCTTGTGATAAAAACGCGCATACAGCAGGTGCAAAATAGCGTGCTCGATACCGCCAACATATTGATCCACTGGCAGCCAGTAGTCGGCGCGCGCGGGATCGAGCATGGCGCTGTCGAGATCGGAGCAGGTGAATCGCGCGTGGTACCAAGAGGATTCCATGAAGGTATCAAAGGTATCGGTTTCGCGCTCAACATTCTGACCGTTTAGCTGGTCTTTTTTCCATTCAAGATCGGCTTTAATTGGCGACTGAATGCCGTCCATTTCCACATCCGTGGGCAGTACCACCGGCAGCCTGTCCAGGGGTACGGGAATCTCGCCGCCATCGGCCAGGTTGTACATAGGGATAGGTGCGCCCCAGTAGCGCTGGCGACTGACGCCCCAGTCACGCAGGCGGTAGTTAGTAGTTACTGACCCGTGGCCAGTCTGTTCAAGAGCCGCGGCAATCGCATCGAACGCAGCGTTAAAGTCGAGGCCGTTATACTTGCCGGAATTAACCAGCAGGCCCTTGTTGACAAAGGCCTCAGTACTGATATCGCAGTCTTCACCCGCAGCTGGCGCAATCACCTGTTTAATATTGAGCTGATACTTTTGCGCAAACTCAAAGTCACGCTGGTCGTGGGCGGGAACCGCCATCACCGCGCCGGAACCATAATCCATCAGCACATAGTTGCCGACCCAGACCGGGACAGTCTCGCCAGTCAATGGATGCACCGCAGTAATGCCGGTATCCATGCCGCGTTTCTCCATGGTTGCCATCTCGGCTTCGGAAACCTGCTGGGTTTGACAGTCGCTGATAAACGCAGCCAGTGGAGGGTTGTTTTTCGCCACTTCAATAGCGATGGGGTGCTGAGTGGCCAATGTTAAATAAGTCACGCCCATCAATGTATCTGGTCTGGTGGTATAGACCTCAAAACTCTGGTGCCCGGCCACCGCGGCAGACAGGTCAAAGGTCATAGTGACCCCGCGACTCTTGCCAATCCAGTTGCGCTGCATGGTCTTGACCTGCTCGGGCCAGTGCTCTAAGTCATCGAGATCATCCAGTAACTGTTCGGCGTAGTCGGTGATACGAATAAACCACTGGGGAATTTCCTTGCGCTCAACCGGGCTGTCACAGCGCCAGCAACAGCCGTCAATCACCTGCTCATTGGCCAGCACTGTGGCATCGTGGGGACACCAGTTAACCGCACTGGTTTTTTTGTAGACCATGCCTTTTTCGTAGAGCTTGGTAAAAAACCACTGCTCCCACTTGTAGTAATCCGGCTCACAGGTCGCCAGCTCTCGGGACCAGTCAATACCAAAGCCCAGCGATTTCAGCTGCGCCTTCATGTAGGCAATGTTCTCATGGGTCCATTTTGCCGGTGCGGTCTTATTTTGAATGGCGGCATTTTCAGCCGGCAGGCCAAAAGCATCCCAGCCCATGGGGTGCAGTACATTTTTGCCCTGCATACGCTGGTAGCGAGCGATTACATCGGTAATGGTGTAGTTGCGCACATGACCCATATGCAGCTTGCCGCTGGGGTAGGGGAACATCGCCAGGCAGTAAAACTTTTCCCGATCGGGATCTTCGCTGACTTCAAAGGTCTTGTTGTCGTTCCAGTACTGCTGGGCTTCGCGCTCTAATTCGGCGGGATGGTAATGCTGATCCATGGTCATCGAGATTCACTGCTTATGGGTTTAAAAATAGGCGTGAATTATAGGGTAATAGGCACCTATATAGATAGGTTTTGGTTTTTACACTTAAGCTGAGTTAAGCAGGAATGAACAGAAGTAAAAGTCTGGCTGTTGGATTGCAAAGAGGCTAGATGTTCGACTGGAACGGCGAAGGTTTTTCCTTCCACTATTAGTTCAACCACCTCTTGTGCCATTGAAGATTTTGGCTTATCGAGTTTAGCATCACATGCGGTTACGCCGATGCCAACTGCTGCCATGAATATAAAGTTTATTACTCGCAACTTGGACACCATATAAACTTGGTTTTCTCTGCTTCAGAGCTTGTACCAGTTAATGGAGCGCCGCCAAAAGTACGTGGCGGCAACCCGAAGATGGCGAATACTTGAAAATGGTAGGTTGCAACATCTGATGCTCTTAAATTCCCTGGAATTCCAAAGGTATCACTCTGTACTGCATCAGCATGTGCTTCCATTATATCGATCCCTATCGAAGTTAAGGAGACTGATTGTCCATAATCACCGGCAAATAGTAGGGTGCGTTCATTGGCAATGCAGCCCAAAATATAAGCGTTGTCGACAACATTAACTCCCATTGAACCCATCGGATCTTTGCTGTCATTAAATCGTGAAAGCCAAAAATTGCGGCGTGCATTGTAATTTGCTCCGGAGGAGTAACTAAGCTGGCTGCTTGCTGATTAACTAACCGTTGACGAATTATTGCCGACGTTGATTCATTTGTGGCTTTCCAGTAAAGATCACTCTTTTCAGAGATCACAGAGCCTTGGTTATCTTCAAGTTCTTTAATAAGTAATTTTTTTGATGGCGTATGTGATAGGCCTAAAGCGAGTAATTCGTGATAATAGGTTTTGTAATCAAAGGAAGACTCAAGTGCAGTTGTATTCGTTAGCGCTGCAGAGTCTGTTGGGTAATTGGCTGATGAAGGGGTTGTCAACCCAGCATTTTTTTAAAATATAAATTAAACCCCAAAGCTAAATTGAGAATTATTGAAAGAAATAATATTGCAGAAAATTTCATATCCGTATGGTTCCTTGTAAACATCCATATTTACATACGTGTGACTCGTTAGGGGAAATTAAAAATTGTGGCAATAATACAAATGTATTAGTAAAGACATTTTCCACTGTCTACAGACATAACTTGTTGCGGTGCGGTGCGGTGGCTGCTGAAAAGTCAGCTTGATGACCTCTCTTCGATTCCCAGCTCCTGCAGCTTGGCGGCCATATCCTCAGCAGAGCTGGCCGGATTGATTTTGGTGTCGATAAAAAGAATTTTTCCATCTTTGCCAATATAAAAAGTGTGACGCTTGGGTACCCCGTAAAAGGCGAGCACGCCATAGTCTCTGGCGGTTTGTTTAGAGGGGTCGCTGAGCAGAGGAAAGTCGGCATTGTTTTCTTCGGCAAAGCCCTGGTTATCTTCCAGTGAATCGACACTGGCCATAAAGTAGGCGACTTCAAGGCGCTTTAGCAGATGACCGTTTTGTGCCAGGGATTTGCACTCAATCGTACAGCCTCGGGTGTAGGCCATGGGGTACCAGGCGATCACTACTGCTTGTTGATCTCTGAACTGGCTGAGACTGTAAGTTTTACCATCGGTGGCTTTGAGCAGAAAATCCGGTGCCTGATCACCCACTTGCAGAGCTGAGGTCGAGACAGAGAAGGATGCCAAAAGTGTTAACAGGAAGAGCTTAATCTGATTTTTCATGGTTGGCCTCTCAGGCGGCAGCTGTTCGTTGTCTGACTATTAACCCTCCGCAAATAAACAGGGACAGTATCACTATCGGCCAGGAGCCGGTCTGTGAAAATAATGTCTCCCCGGTACGGGGTGCAATAAAGCCGGTTAACTCTCCAGGGCTAAATTGTTCAATGGTCGCAGTGATTTCACCGCGGTGATCAACCAAGGCGCTTACGCCGTTATTAGTGCCGCGCATCATCGGCTTGGCGTTTTCCAGGGCGCGCATTTGCGCCATCTGCATATGCTGGCGCGGAGCAATAGAGCGTCCAAACCAAGCATCATTGCTCACCGTTAACAGCATGGTGGCCTCTCTGGCCATGGCGGCTACGAGATTGGGGTAAACAATCTCGTAGCAAATTGCCGTGGCTATTTTCTCCCCCGCAATGTCAAAGGGTGGCTGGTCGGCATCACCCAGCGAGAAAAATGACATTGGCAGATTAAAAAATTTGATCAAACCACGCAGTTGAGCAGCAAAGGGTACATATTCGCCAAAAGGTACTAACCGTGTCTTATTATATTGACCACGATTCTCGCCTAGCAGCATGACCGAGTTATAAAACACCTGGCTGCTCGAACTATAGGTAGGTATACCGGTTAACAAGGCCGTTTGGTTCACTTCTGCCTGTTGATCCAGTTCATCTAAAATCCGCCAGACATTTTTTGGCGTTGTTGGGATGGCAGCTTCTGGCCAAACAATTATGTCTGCACCCCAGTGGGGTTCGGTTTGGGCTCTAAGTTGCCGCAGGATTCCCTGCAGCTCGCTGTAGACCCACTTTTTATGCTGGTCTGTGTTGGGCTGAACGAGCACCACTGAAAGATTTTTACCGGTAGGTGATGTCCAGCTAACATGCTGTAAAAAGTAACCACTTACTATTGCTGTAATAAATGATAATAGGGCTATTTTCACGCTGCGCTGGTTTATACGGCTCTGGCTGATCTGGCTTAGCAGGACAGCCGCGAGGGCGGTTAGAAAGCTCAGCCACATCACGCCGCCAATTGGGGCCCAGCCGCTCAGCCAGGTCTCTGTGTGGATATAGCCGCTGTAGAGCCACGGAAAGCCGGTGAATGCCCAGCTGCGAAACCATTCGCTAAGCACCCAGATCGCTGGCAGCCCGATAAGCCAGGAGGCGGGTTTCTGTGGAATCAGTGCGCTGAGCGTAAAGGGCAAAGCAAATAAAACAGCAATAAATAGACAGAACAGGCATGTTGCCAACAGTGCCAGTGGCGCGGGTATAAAACCGTGTTCATGGATGCTGATATAGACCCAACTGGACCCGGCGAAGAACATGCCGAAGCCGAAGACCAGTGATTTCATCAGTGCCTGCTTGACGGTCTGCTCTTGCAGGTTGCGAAACAGCACTGCCATGGCGCCGATGGCGATGGGCCAGAGATGGAAGGGTGCCAGTGATAGGGGAAGCAGCGCTCCCGAGACAAACAGGGCAAGAAATCTCTGCCCGCGAGCGAGGCGCATCATAGGGTTATTTTCTTTACTTCCAGGCTGGTGATTTTGCGCTTGTCACCCGCCACGACCTTAAAGCCAAAGCCGTCCACAGTGATGGTTTCGTCGATACTGGGCAGTCGCCCAAAGGCGTGTAGAACCAGCCCGCCAACCGTATCAAACTCATCATCGGCAAGGCCAACATCAAAGAATTCATTAAAGTCGTCAATTTCGGTGATCGCTTCCACAGTGTAGATATCATCTATCTTATGACGAATCTGTGCCTGCTCGTGTTCGTCAGTTTCATCTTCGATCTCGCCGACTATTTCTTCGAGAATATCTTCAATGGTCAGCAGTCCGGAGACACCGCCATACTCATCGACGACAATCGCCATATGGTAGCGCTGTTCGCGAAATTCCTGCAGCAGCACGTTGAGGCGCTTGCTCTCGGGAATAATGGTGGCGGGACGCAGCAGTGACTGCAGGTTAAATGAGCTCTTGTCGGAGAGCAGCAGCGGCAACATCTCTTTGGCCAGAAGAATGCCCTTTATGTCATCTGAGGATTCACCGACAACCGGAAAACGCGAGTGCTGGGAGGTAATCACCACTTCCAGAACCTGCTCAAGGCTGAAGTCGTCTTCAATAATCACCATCTGCGAGCGCGGGATCATAATTTCCCGGGCCTGCTGGTCGGAGACCTTAAGGGCGCCCTCCATAATTTGCAGAACACTGGCGTCAATAATCGATTCGTTTTCAGCGCTGCGCAGTATATCCGCAACATCGTCGCTGCTTTTGGGGTTTTGTGAAAAAACCTGGCCAATCTTTGCAAGGAAAGATTTTTCTGACGTGTTGTTGGATGACTCTTCGTTCATGATTTTTCTCGTTAGTGACCCGCTGTGGGTCGCTCTGTAGATTGATCTGTGGGTTGATAGGGAGGTGGAAAATTCAGGCCCAACATAATATCTGTCTCCAAACCTTCCATCTGCGCGGCATCGCTGTCGTCGATATGATCGTAGCCAAGAAGATGCAGCACGCCGTGGACGATAATGTGCGCCCAGTGGGCCTCCGGTGATTTATGTTGCTCGCCAGCTTCGCGATTGACGACGGGTGCGCACACAACCAGGTCGCCAAGCATTGGCAGAGGCTCTGGGGTTACCGCATCAAAAGGGAAGCTGAGAACATTGGTAGGGCCACTCTTTCCACGATAGCGCTGATTGAAGTCGGCACTCTCTGGCTCGTCGACGATACGCAAGTTGAGTTCAGGATTGTCGCGCTCATCGCGAATTGCCGCGCTGGCCCAGCGCTTAATACTGTCCTCGTCGGGTGCCTCTTCAGAGGGACAAGCCATCTGAATATCGATAGATAGATTCATTGGTTAGCTATTTATTCGTCTAGTCGTCTTTTTCATGGGCATCATAGGCATCTACGATACTTTGAACAATAGGGTGGCGAACGACATCGCGTGAGATAAAGTTGGTAAAACTCACCTCTTCGACATTTTTAAGGACTTCACAGGCGTGAACCAGGCCAGACTGTACGCCGCGCGGCAGGTCGACTTGTGACATATCGCCGGTTATCACTGCTGTTGAGCCGAAGCCGATGCGCGTCAGGAACATTTTCATCTGTTCCCTTGTGGTGTTCTGGCTCTCATCGAGCAAGATAAATGCGCCATTGAGCGTTCGGCCGCGCATATAGGCGAGTGGGGCGATTTCAATTACATTGCGTTCCTGCAATTTGGCGACTGTCTCAAAGCCGAGCATCTCATGGAGGGCATCGTAGAGCGGGCGCAGGTAGGGATCGACTTTCTGGGCCAGATCGCCAGGCAAAAAGCCAAGCCTCTCTCCTGCCTCCACCGCTGGGCGCACCAATAGTATTCGTTCAACTTCGTCGCGCAACAGTGCCTCGACAGCACAGGCCACCGCCAAATAGGTCTTTCCGGTACCCGCCGGGCCAATACCAAAGTTCACATCGTGAGTTTGAATGGCACGTACATAGCGCTGCTGATTTAAGCCGCGGGGTTTGATATTGCCCTTCTTGGTGCGAATAACCGAGAAGCTTTCAACATTGTCGGCGGGCTGAAAGTTGCTGGTGGACGAATTTTGCGTCATAGGCGCCTCTTTGCTGGGTGTTGGGCTAAAGGATTGGCTGGAATGTTGCAGGTTGAGATGAACTTCCTCAGAGGATAGTTCGGTGTAATGGGCCGTCTGCTGGTAGAGGTTGTATAGCACTTCGCTGGCGCACTGGGCCGCTGCGGCATCACCATAGACGGCAAAAAAATTATCCCGCGAGCGTATTTCGACGTCGAGACGCTGCTCGATAAGGCGAAGATGTTCATCAAATTGACCGCAGAGAGATGCAAGGCGTCGAGCATCGTTGGGCTCGAGAGTAATGCTAGAGGCAGATGGCTGGCTATCCAATCTTTTCAATAGTGCGTTTGATCCATTATTGTTTAGGTTTGTGTGGTAAGCATAGCGCGATCAGTCAAACAGCGTAAACCCTTTTTGTTACGTAGATATTATAAGGAATGGGCTGCTTAAAATTATCACTTCTAAAGCGCTGATTTGCTGTGGGTCGCCTAAACCAGATCGCCGCGCAAAGAGTTGGGCAGCGCCTCGGTAATAATAACATTGGCAAATTGCCCTATCAGACCGTGGTCACTGCTGCGAAAATTAACCACGCGATTGTTTTCAGTACGCCCCTGCAACTGCCCTGGATCTTTCTTTGAAATGCCGTTTACCAGCAGTCTCTCCTGCTTGCCGACCATGCGGCGGCTGATCTCGGCGGCATTCTGGCTGATGCGATCCTGGAGAATTTTTAGGCGCTGCTTCTTGACCGACACCGATGTATTGTCCGGTAGATCTGCGGCCGGTGTTCCCGGTCTGGCGCTGTAGATAAAGCTAAACGAGGTGTCAAAGCCTACGTCGTTAATCAGCTTCATGGTCGCAGAAAAGTCATCTTCGCTTTCATTGGGGAAGCCAATAATAAAATCCGAGGAAATGCTGATATCCGGTCTGATCTCACGCAGTCGGCGGATTTTTGATTTGTATTCGATAGCTGTATGGCCGCGTTTCATCGCCATCAGGATTCGATCCGAGCCGCTCTGTACCGGCAAGTGAAGATGGCTGACCAGCTCTGGAATCTGTGCATAGGCTTGAATAAGCGCATCGGAAAACTCTACAGGGTGAGAGGTGGTGTAGCGAATTCTATCGATGCCATCGATGCCGGCTACATAGGGCAGTAGCTCGGCAAAATCACAGATCGTGCCGTCGGGCATTTCGCCGCGGTAGGCGTTGACATTCTGACCCAGCAGATTAACTTCACGGACTCCCTGTTCGGCAAGTGCGCTGACCTCGGCGAGTACATCAGCCATAGGGCGGCTTACCTCTTCTCCCCTGGTATAGGGGACCACGCAAAACGAGCAGTACTTTGAGCAGCCTTCCATAATCGAGACAAAGGCTGATACGCCGTCCGCCTCTGGAGTTGGCAGGCTGTCAAATTTTTCAATTTCCGGGAAGCTAATGTCCACAACTACTGTGCCGTCAGTTTTGCGTGTTTCCATCATCTCTGGCAGGCGATGCAGCGTCTGGGGGCCAAACACCAGATCGACAAAGGGTGCGCGCTTGGCAATCGCATCGCCCTCCTGGCTGGCTACACAGCCGCCAACGCCGATAATCAGCTCTGGATTTGACTCCTTTAAATGTTTCCAGCGCCCCAGCTGGTGGAAGACTTTTTCCTGGGCTTTCTCGCGTATTGAGCAGGTGTTAAGCAGAATAACATCGGCTTCTTTAGGATCGTCTGTGGCGACCATCTGATGACTGTCTCCAAGCAGGTCGCCCATACGTGCCGAGTCGTACTCATTCATCTGGCAGCCGTGGGTGACTATGTGCAATTTTTTTACGGATTTTGCTGTCATCGGGGTGGTTAATCTTTGATCAATTATTGGGGTCGAGCATTATAGCTGTGCCCGCTTAATTCGCAACATAAAGCCGTGCCATAGGGTATTGTTGTGCTATTATTGTCGGCCCTTAAAATAGCAGCAGATTGTGTGTACTTTGATGTCCAGTCAACCAATTTACAGAATCACATTTTTTAACCAGCAGGAAGTTTATGAAATTTATGCGCAGCATGTATTTCAGAGCGACCTTTGGGGCTTTCTCGAAGTAGAGGAATTTGTCTTCGGTGAGCGCTCGCAGATGATTGTTGATCCAGCTGAAGAAAAGCTAAAGAATGAGTTCTCTGGCGTGAAGCGCAGCTTTATCCCAATGCAGTCTGTGGTGCGTATTGATGAAGTGGAAAAAGAGGGCGCTGTCAAAGTAACCGAAGTGTCCGGTGCGGCTGTTGGCAATGTTCGGCCTTTCCCCTTTCCGTCAATGGCCGGTTCGAAACCGGTTAAAGAATAATAATTAAAATTGCCGGCTACCAATGCTGGGGTAGTTGGCTGTGGCATTACACAGGCCGCACTTATTGCAGTGCTTGGTTGTTGTTGAAGTAGAGATTTTAGAGGTACCTATGACCCAAGAAGCCCTTGATTTGCTCCCCTATGAGTTCGCGCGTGCCAATCGTGTGCTCCGCGACGGTGGCGAATTGCTGTTGGGTCCGGATGCGCCTGATTGGGCAATTGCCGAGGTATCCAGAATCACCAGTGGCGATCTGGGTATTCGCAGTATTCCCGATAAAGACTTCGATGAGCTGCTCGGAAAACTCTACAATGGTTCGCAGAATTCCTCTGAAGCGGTTATGGCAAATATTCAGGATTTTGTTGATCTCGAGTCTGCAGCAGCAGAAATTGAGGAGGCTGGGGATCTTCTGGACGCGGAAAATGATGCGCCAATTGTACGTTTGCTGAATGCCATACTTGCCGAGTCCCTCAAGGAAAGTGCCTCGGATATCCATATTGAGCCCTATGAAAAAGAAGCCTTGGTTCGCTTCCGTCTCGACGGTGTTCTGCGCACTGTGTTGACCCCCTCTATTCAGATAGCGCCACTACTTATTTCGCGGATCAAGGTTATGTCAAAGCTGGACATCGCCGAGCGCCGCCTGCCTCAGGATGGCCGCATGGCTGTGCGCCTCGGTGGTCGCAGTATTGACCTGCGAGTGTCGACCATGCCCTCAAGCCATGGGGAGCGTGTTGTAATGCGACTCTTGGATAAGGATGCCGGAAAGCAGCAGACCAATGATCTGGGTATGCCCGAACATACCAAAAAGGAGTTGCTCGAGCTGATTTCGCGCCCCCACGGAATTATTCTCGTCACCGGCCCTACCGGCTCGGGTAAAACCACTACCCTGTATTCAGCCCTGCAGCAGATGGATCGCAAGCAGCGCAATATTATGACCGTCGAGGATCCGGTAGAGTACGATCTTCCCGGAATTAGCCAGACGCAGATCAATCTGCGCGCCGGCATGACCTTTGCCCGCGGTCTGCGGGCTATTTTGCGTCAGGATCCGGATGTGATCCTTATTGGTGAGATTCGCGACGGCGAAACGGCCGAGATTGCCACTCAGGCGAGTTTGACTGGCCACTTAGTGCTGTCCACGCTGCATACCAACACAGCAGCGGGCGCAGTAACCCGATTGCAGGATCTCGGTGTCGACAGTTTCCTGTTGGCATCGACGATACGTGGAATCGCCTCCCAGCGACTGGTGCGCAAACTTTGCACCCAGTGTCGGGAAAAAGTGCAGCCAAGTGAGTTCAATCGCAACCTGTTGCAGCTCCCTGAGGGTGCTGAAGTCTACCAATCCCACGGTTGTTCAGAGTGTAACAATACCGGTTTTATCGGCCGCCAGGCACTCTTCGAGCTGGTCACTATAGGCCCTGAGTTGCAGACGCTGATTCATGAAAATGCCGGCGAATTGGAACTTGAGAGCTTGATTCGGCGCACTGTACCGAGTATCCGCGAGGCCGGGTTCGATCTGGTTCGTGAGGGCGTCACAACAGTCGAAGAAGTTCTTCGCGTCACCAGCGTGTAATTATGGCTGCCTATGATTACTCCGCCTACAATACCGCCGGCAAGAAGGTAAGCGGGATTATAACTGCCGACTCCGAGCGCCATGCGCGGCGCCTGCTAAAGGACAAGAACCTGTTGCCCTCAGCTGTCAAAGAGGTCAGCGCCGCAGCTACTGTGGTTAGCGGCGGCGGTCGCGAGGCGCGGGTAAATAATTTCGATTTATCGCTGTTGCTCCAGCAGCAGGCAATTCTTATCCAGTCTGGTCTGCCTCTCGAAGATGCCCTGCGTATGACTATCGAGCAGGCCGAGACGGAAAAGCAGCGTCGTATGCTGCAGAGCTGGCGCAGTGAAATTACCGAGGGCCGAAGTTTTTCTGAGGCCCTGCGTCGCTCACCCTACAAAATTCCTGAAAGTGTGGTTGCCGGTATCAGTGTCGGTGAAGAGAGTGGCCATTTGCACGAAGTGCTTATGCGCCTCGCGGAGGATATTGAGACCAGTGCCGAGAATCGTAAAACGATCAGTCGCGCGATGATCTATCCAGCCACCCTGATTAGCACCTCAATTATTGTCGTGGCAATTATGATGGTCTGGGTAGTGCCAAAAATTACTGCTATCTTTGCCAGTTCTAATCGCGAGCTGCCACTGGTCACCAGAGTTGTTATCAATATCAGTGAGTTTGCGCAAAACTATGGACTGTTCGTGCTGATCGCTGTATTGGGGTTATTTCTAATTTTTACCCAGGCGATGAAAAGCCCTCGGCGCAAAGAGCGCTGGCACGCCTTTATGTTGTCTATGCCCGGTATGGGGCGCTGGATTCGCATGGCGAATATTGCCGACTGGTCGCGTAGTCTAGGGGTACTTTTAAACAATGGTGTGCCGGCACTTGCCGCCTTAAAAATCTCTTCATCAGTGGTGAATAATCTATACCTTCGCCGCAAGATGGAGGGTGTTACCGAAGCGATGCGCCAGGGCAGCAGTATGCAGAAGGCGCTGCAGGACAGCGATTTGGGGAGTGGCTTTTTGGTCCATATGGTGGGCAGTGGTGAGGCCTCCAGTGAGCTGGACAAAATGCTTTTGCGAGTGTCGGAATACTATTCACTGCGACTCAGCAACGCGGTGGAAGTGTTTCTAAAACTGATGAATCCGATACTGATTATTTTTATGGGTATGGTAATTTTATCTGTAGTGGCCGCTGTGATGCTGCCAATTATGGATATGAACAATATGATTTAAATAGAGAATAAATATTTTAGTAGTTAAATTTTGAGGGTTTCACAAATGGTAGTTAATAAAAAACAGGCGGGTTTTACGCTGATCGAAATGATGGTTGTAGTTGTGGTTATTGCGCTGTTGGGTGCGATGATTGGACCGACATTGTTTAAAAAGGTACAGCAGGCCGAACAGACACGTGTTGCGCAAGATATTCGCGTGATCGAAAGCGCGCTGAAATTTTACCGTTTAGATAACTACCGCTACCCAACCACAAGTCAGGGTCTGGGAGCACTGGTCGCTAACCCCGGTGGTCTGGATAACTGGAGTGGGCCCTATCTGGAAAAAGAACCAGAAGATCCCTGGGGTCAGCCATACAAGTATTCAAACCCTGGTCGCCGCGGCAAAGAGGTCGATATCTACACGCTGGGTGTCGATAATCAGGAGGGTGGTGAAGGCTCTAATGCGGACTGGGGCAACTGGAATATTAAGTAAAAGCTGGTGCTTTTCTTAGGGCTTCGTAAGTATTAAAAATGATTAAAGCAAAATGAGACAGTCGCGTAGCCGCCAGGGCGGTTTTACACTTATTGAGATTAGCGTGGTGGTGATTATTTTGGCTACCATCTCAGCGATGAGTCTGTTTGCTATCAATCAGGCGTTTGATAGGCGCTATAAAAGTCAGGCGGAAAATTTACTGGTCTGGCTTAATCAGCTTTCCGATCAGTCGGCCCTCGAGGCCGTTCCCTACGGCGTCATAGGTAATCCAAACGAACCGCAGGCAGAAGTGCGCGCTCTTCGAGTAGTCGCTTATTATCGTCAGCACTGGTTTCCCGTCACCTATCCCGAATCCTTTTTTATGGAGAAGGGTTCGCGCATTGAATGGATTTTACCCAGCGATGCCATTTTTGAAGATGCTTATGAAAGCAGCGATTCCGAGGATAGCAAAACACTCGTGCCGATAATCGCATTTATGCCCGATGGCTATGTAGAGCCTAGCGCCGAGATGATTTTGACCTTTGAGTCGAATCCAATCAGCTTTAAATATAGTTGGGACGAAGATGCCGCAGCAATAACGGTTAAGAGGTTGGCGCTATGAACACCTCTTTGGGCGCTCGTCGCCCGGCTGGCTTTACGCTGATTGAAGTGGCGGTGGCGCTGAGTATTCTGGGTTGGGTGATGGGTAGTGCTCTTTACCTTGTCCAGCAGTACGCAGATGAGCGGGTTCGCTTGCGCGAACAATTTTACTCGGCGCAGGTTTCATGGAACCGTCTTGTTGAGCGCTATCAGGATGCCGAAAAGTGGACGGCGAGACAAATAAAGACAAAGCGTTCCATCAAGGGTATCGACACTCAGGGTGATTACGATTGGCGTTGGGAGCTGGAGATCAAAGAGGCGATGGGAAATGATCTCTACCGACACCAGGTCGAGGTTGGGCTGCCTGACAGCGAGCGCAATAGTGCAGCGCTATTTGTCTATCTGGTTGTGAAAAACTGATGGTTTTTCGATCACCCTCGCCCTCCAGGAGTGCCAATCACAGCGCCCAGTCTGGTTTTACCCTTATCGAGGCGATAGTCTCGCTGATGCTTCTGGCGGTCATGTCAGTGATGTCCTACCAGGCCGTGGAGGTTATTCTCGGTGCCAATGAGCGCAGCCGCAGCACCTCGGCTAATGAGGCGCAGTTGCACCGAGCCTGGCAGATTATCAACCGCGATTTTTTTCACCTGCGGCCACGAGTTTTTGCCGATGGCCTGGGTTCAAAAGAGCCGGCGTACCTGACGGATCCAGATCAGTTTGGTGTGCGTTTTAGCCGCGGGGGTGGACCAATGACAGCGTTCAACCCCACAGGTGTAAGTCGAATAGAGTACCGCCTCAATGCAGACGATCAGCTTGAGAGACGCTTCTGGCCAATTACCGCGACATCCCTTAACGACGATGGCAATCGACTGATACTGCTAGATAACGTTGAGAATATCGAAATTGAGCAGCTTTCACGAGCAAAGCAGTTTGTGCCGAACTGGCCGCCACTTAATGAGACGCACACTCCACTCAGCCTGCCAAGAATGATCCGCATCACCATTACTCTGCTTAACGGTTCAAAAACCACCCGCCTTATTCCCGGTCTTGATTTTGATCCGCAAGTAGGGCGAAATAACTCGGGTTCCAACTCTGGGGGGGGCGATGAGCAAAGGTAGTGAGTCACCACCCCGTCAACGTGGAATCGCTCTTTTGGCGACGCTTATTCTCACGCTTGCCGTGACTATAATTCTGGGTAACATTTTCTATCGTCATCAGATCCAGGTCTCTCAGGCTGCCGGATCCCTGCACAGTGACCAAGCCGTATTGTTGGCGATCAGTGCCGAGAGTTGGGCCAGGGATTTACTGCTACCCGGTAATGACGACGTCGAGAGCGACCATTTCCTCGAAGATTGGGCACAGGCTATCCCGTTTCTACCTGTGGATGGGGGGGGAATCGCCGGCTGTATCGTCGATTTACAGTCGCGCTTTAACCTCAACAGTCTCAGCCGCTACACAACATCTTCACTAAGTAAAGAGGTGGATGGTAACAGTTTGGGGCATGCCCGAGTCTGGGATAGTCTTCTGCAGTCTTTAAATTATTTGCCTGATCCCACGAGAGTTGCTGTGATTGTCGACTGGCTGGACAAAGATAATTCCAAGATTAATGGCTACGGTGCAGAACAGCCTGAATACAGTCTCTATGATCCACCCCGGTTTCCTCACAATGGTATGATTTCAGACGCTGGTGAATTGGCGGCGATGGGTGGCTACAGTCTAATCGACGTGCAGCTGCTCGATCCTTGGATTACTGCATTGCCTTTGGTCACTACGATCAATGTTAATACGGCATCAAATCAGATTTTGCTGGCGCTGAGTGACGGCATGGGTGTCGAGTTCGTCGACCTGATTGTCAGCGGACGCCCATATATGGATCTTGCAGAGTTTTATAAGGCAATTAACCAGTATTTAATGATCGGTGAACAGCAGGTTCAGGCAAGATGGCCCGCTGAACTGGTCGATGTTAAAACATCATTTTTTCAGCTCAATGCTGAAGTTACACTTGGGCAATCAAAGCTATTGGTAAAAAGTATAATGCATCGCAAAGGGCGCGGCGCTCCGGCGGTGATAAGTCGTGAGATAACGGTTGTACCCGCCGGGGTTGCGACGTTACTATTTGCCAGCGTTGCAGATGATGATTACGGCATAGAAGCTGATGATAGTGGTGACAATAGTAAGTATTATATGCAGCCTCTCTGTGAAGCAGTGCCGAACAACCTTAACGCCGATTACTAGGAAATGCTCTAAATGACATTATCTGTTGACCATATTCACCACCTTGACCGCCAACCGGTCACTGAGGCGAGCGAGTCTAAATCTATGGCACTCTGGGTGCCATCAGAGCGTGTCACTGTGCATCGCATTGACGCGCCTGCTGCCCCACAGAGAAAGTGGCCAGAGCTGATTCCCTGGGTTCTCGAAGATCGTCTTCTACAGCCTGTAGAAGATATGCACTTCGTAATAGGTGGAGCCATAACAGCAGGTGATAAAAAGCAGATAGATGTTACGGTGGTCAGCAAACAGGATATGCGTGAGTGGTTGCGAATTGCCGAGAATGCCTTGGTAACACCCACTGCGCTGGTAGCCGATTACTTTGCAGTGCCCGTTGAAGAGGGGCGAATTAGCATGGTTTGGCGCGAGGGCGTGTTTCTTGTGCGTGATTCTGACGGCGCTGGATTTGCCGCTGCGCCGACACTGGCCTGGAGTAGGATTCGCCGCTTGATTGACGCTGCGGAAACAGCTCCGCGACTGTCGATCTCATTGCCGGATGCAGACCTTATACCAGAAGATCTGCGTGCAGAGGCAGACATTAACGCCAACGATATTGACTGGCCATTCTCTGAGTTACCGCTCTCAGCCAATCTTTTAGCTGGGGACTTTTTACCCTCTGCCAAGCCTGCCAGCAGTAGCTCCTGGCTGTCGAGTGCCGCGCTTTTGGTGCTGGTTGTGGTCTTGGGGTTTGGTTACCTTCAGGTCTCTAACGCCAAGCTTGAAGAGGCGGTTGCCGATCTTGAAAAGCAGGTTAGCTCGGGGTTTGGCAACGTTTTCGCTGGGAAAAGAGCTAAGCCGGAAGAAGTAAGAGCAAATGGCGAACTGATGCTGGCTGATCTATTTAAGCAGCGCGAAAGTACGGGTGCACCTGCTATGCGAGCGCTGTCCAGCCTCGACCCGTTTATGTCTGCTTGCAACTGTGAATTGGTATCTCTGTCGACGAGTGGTTCTAAAATACAGCTAGAAGTAAAGAATGCCGACAAATTACAGGTGGCAAAAATTAAGATTTCGGGGTTTAAGATTAGCAGTCAGCAGATTGGTGAGATAACCAAGATTGATCTTTTAGAGGAAAGTCGATCATGAATCTATCAAACAATCTCGCCAGCTGGTTCTCTGGTTTGCAACCTCGGGAGAGACTGATTATTAAGCTTGGGGCAGGGCTGGTGGCTGTAGCAGCTATTTACATGGCGCTGCTGCCTGCTGTGGAGAAGAATACTGAACTCGAGCAGCGTTATCAGCGCCTTAATTCGGATATGTTCTGGTTGCAAGAGCAGGCTGAAGTGGTTGGGCGCCTCGATAGCAACTGTGGCAGACAGATAATTCAAAGTGGCAAAAAGAAAGCTGTCATTACCCGTGTTGTGAGAAGAAATCAGCTAAAGCTCCTAAGTCTGGAGCAGGGCAATGCATCGTCGTACTCATTGTCAGTTAGCGGTTCCAGCGCCAACCGATTGCTCACGCTTATCCATCAGCTGACCTGTCAAGGCCTGACCCTGGAGACTCTGGCAATAAAATCATCTGCGAGCGCCGCCGCTTCATATGCAGCTAATATTGAGGTCAGCGATGTTAAATAAAGCGTTCCAGCCACGAAAAATTCTAACCGCCTTTACAGCGGGTTCTCTGGCCCAGCGAGCCGTTGTTCTAAGTAATTTATTACTGGGATTGCTGTGTATTCTGTTGTTGGCCTCAATTGCAGTTCTCTACATTGAGGAGAGTGAAACGGTTAAACCCATAGCGCCTGTAAAACTGAATAATGCCAGTCTGCGCTGGAACTGGTTTAGCGGTAGCCAGCCTGTCAATGAAATCACCGAAGTGGTGGAGTTGGAAAATGCGACATTAAATGCAAAACTTTTGGGCGTGATGATTTCCGATACTATCGCATCAGCAACCATCGCGTTTAATGGCAAGCCGCAAAAAGTCTACCATGTTGGCGATAATCTTGGATCCGCTGTTACGATCGAAAAGATCGAGCCATACCGCATCATCGTCAAGCAAAATGGAACAAACAAGCAGATTTTGATGGCTAAAGCTGATGCGGTTATTGAGACACAGCGCTCAACAAATAATGCAGATGGTCAGCAGGACGATGGCGGCTTTGCTATGGCCAATATGTTCGGTGCAGTTCCGATCAGGGTGGATGAATATGGCAGCGGGTTTAAGCTCAATAAACTCTCCAAGGAAATGAAAATGCTGGCAGATCTGGAGAATAATGATGTGGTTGTCGACGTCGGCGGAGTGGGTGTTCAAGAGTTGATGTCAGATCCACAGCAGTGGATTAAATACAGCACACAGAGCAGCCTGCCTGTGACCGTGATCCGCGATGGACAGCCAGTAGTTGTGTATGTCAATGCCGCCAGCCTATCCGCTAAAATGTTACCGAAATTCGGACTAAATAAATAAAATGAGAAAAATAATGACTGAGCGAAAACTAGGGTTTGGCAAAACAATGATGCGTTTTGTGGGGGTGCTAGGCCTTGTGGCTGTAATGGTTGCTGAAGCGTCTGCAGATGAAAAGGTGAGAATTAATTTCCGCGATGCGGATATTCGCAGTGTGATTGAAAGTGTTGCGGAGATTACCGGTAAATCCTTTGTTCTCGACCCTCGGGTCAAAGGCAAGGTTACGATTATTGCCCCAGAGGCGATCGATGCCGACCTTTTGTATAGCGCCGCACTCTCCTCGCTGCAGGTGCAGGGTTTTCAGGCGGTCGACGATGGCGTAGTGACACGTATCTTGCCATTTAACCAGGCATTTACCTTCTCTGGTGGAGAGACGGGTAACAACAAGTTGATCACCAAGGTAGTCAAGATTCAGCACAGCCAGGTGACCACTCTGGTTCCGGTTTTAAAGCCTGTGATGAGCTCCGGATCGCGACTTCAGGCCTTTGCGCAGAGTAACGCTATTGTGGTCACCGATATCGCCTCTAACATACAGCGTCTTGAAGAGCTCGTTGCCGAGTTGGATGATCCAGAGCAGACCGCCATTGAAGTGGTTACGCTAAAACATATTTCTGCCGGTGAAGCGGTGCATATCGCTACCCAGTTAAAGCAGTTGCAAAAGCAAGAATTGTCGCTAGTCGAAGATGGAATGAATAACCGCATTATTGTCAGCGGACCAAGCACTGCGCGGCGTGCGTTTAGAGCGATGTTACAGACACTGGATCAGCAGTCGACGAAAACTGGTAGTGTCGAAGTTATCTATCTCGATTTTGCCCGCGCCACAGAGATCAAGCCGATTGTTGAGGGTATGCTGCGGTCGGATATCTTTCTGCGCCTTGCTGGAGAAGCTGGCACAGATAGGCCAGCCAAGCAGAAATCGGCCTATCAGATACAAATTGATGAACTCAATAATGCCCTGATCGTCGCAGCGCCCTCGGCTGTGGTAAGAGAGATTCGCACGGTTGTTGGAAAACTGGATCGCGCCAGACCGCAGGTGTTAATTGAAGCGGTTATTGCCGAATTGTCAGAGGACCAGGCCAAGCGTCTCAGCTCACAGCTAGCGTATACCAGCAAGAATCGCGGTGGTTACCTCACCAAGTTCGATAACCTCTTGGCGACAATACTCAGTACTGGTGCCGATGGTGATATCAGTGATTCGGATATCACAAATATTGGTACCGTTCTGGGGACAGCGGCGACCAGTATCGGAGTGGCGGGCGATTTTGACCCGGTGACCGGAAAGGGAATTGGTGTTTTGATTCAAGCACTAAAGACAGATGGCAGCACCAAAATACTCTCGACACCATCGGTTGTTACACTAGATAACGAAGAGGCGGCACTCTCTGTGGGCGAGGAAGTCCCGTTCCAGACAGGCAGTTTTACCAGCAGTAACAATGGCAGCAGCAATCCCTTTACCACTATTAATCGCGAAGAGGTTGGCGTAAAGCTCAAGGTTATGCCGCAGATAAGCAAGGGCAACTCGGTGCGTTTGGAAATTGAGCAGGAATCCTCAAAGGTGAAAAGCGGCGAGCCGGGCCTGCAAACCACCTCCAAAAGCACTATGAAAACCAATGTGCTTATTCAGGATGGTGAGTTGCTTATACTCGGCGGGCTGATCGAAGATCAAACCGATGGTAGTGCCACCAAGGTGCCACTGCTGGGAGACATTCCACTACTCGGCCGCCTTTTCCGCTCCACCAGCAGTGAGGACTCGCAGTCGGTATTAATGATGTTTATTCGTCCGACTATCATCCGCACAGCCGAGGATGCACGCGAACTCTCTAAGAGCAAATACCAGCATCTGATCAAGCGCGATTTGGACAGTAAAGAGGCGGGCTT
The DNA here is from genome assembly GCA_038150705.1 of Porticoccaceae bacterium. Lineage (GTDB taxonomy): Bacteria > Pseudomonadota > Gammaproteobacteria > Pseudomonadales > Porticoccaceae > HTCC2207. The sequence goes on from JAYOUA010000003.1 coordinate 49,101, forward strand.
GATCCAGCCAATGCTCGATGATTTTCTCAATGAGGGGCAGTCGACCAAGTAGCACAATGAGGCGCTATGAGCATTTATCTGCAACATTTTGCCCTTAAGCGAGAGCCCTTCTCGATTGTTCCCGATCCCGGGTTTCTCTACCCGAGTATCTACCACCGACAGGCTGTAGCGCATTTAAAGTACGGCCTTGATCGCGAGGGTGGTTTTATTCTGCTTACCGGCGAGGTAGGCACAGGTAAAACCACCTTGACTCGCACCATGATCAAGCGAATTCCTCCTCATGTGCGGGTTGCCTACATTCTTAACAGCAAGCTCAATACAACCGATGTGCTCGCCAGTATCTGCGATGAGCTCAATATCGAGCTGCCGGAAGATGTCGAACTGTCATTTACCAAAAAATGTATCGATGCACTTAACCATGATCTGCTTGCCGCCCATGCCGAGGGCAAAAAAACCCTGATCGTTATTGAAGAGGCGCAGAACCTCACCCCAGAGGTTCTCGAAACCCTGCGGTTGTTGAGCAACCTGGAAACCAGCACGCAGAAGCTATTGCATATTTTGCTGGTTGGCCAACCGGAATTGCTGGAAATTCTGGCCCGTGAAGAGCTGCGTCAGCTCAACCAGAGAGTGGTTTCGCGCTTTCATCTGTCGCCACTGGATAAAAATGATCTATCCAACTATATCAATCATCGCCTGCAGCGTGCCGGTGCTAAAAAGGCCATTTTTGAGCCCGCCTGCATGGCGCTATTATTTCGCCTAACTGGGGGGGTGCCGCGATTAATCAATTTGGTTTGCCATCAGGCTTTGGTTGCCGCCTATGCCGGTGGGCAGACAACCATCTCGGCTAAATTAGTCAGCCAGGCAGCCGCGGAAATTCTCAGTGAAAAGAAAACCGCCGGTCGCGCTAAAACAGGATTGGCCGTGGCTGCGGCGGTTATTTTCGCCGCATTGGCACTGGCAGCAGTATACAAGTCTCCGAGCTTATTCCCCTCACCACAGGCAGTTACCAAACCGGCTGCGGTAGAGCCTGAAGTCCTCGAATCAGTCGAGCCAGAGGCTCAAGCCCGGATGGCAGAAGTTGTTGACCCCAGGCGAGTAGAAGAGGCGCCTATCGATAGGCCAGTATCTATTGCCAATCCATTTACAGCGCTTCTGGCAGTCTGGGGCATTGACGCTGCTGAGGTTTACAGTGAGGAAGAACTCTCGTCCGTGGCAGATCTGCAACAGTTGCGTTTGGAAAAAACCACTTCTGCAAGTCTTGGCGCCATCGAAAAAGTAAATCGTCCAGGCATAGTTTGGCTGCGCGGTGAAAATGGCTACCTTAAAACCTATTTGCTATCCGCATTGAATGCCAGCACTGTCAGCCTGCAAGATCGCCAGGGCAAAACCCGCATTGCCAGAGAGCGCTTTGCGGATAACTGGAACGGAACCTATCTCTACCTGTGGAGACCGCCGCTGGGTTACGGTTCGTCTCTTGCGGTAACCGGCAATAGCGCCAATGGCCTGCTGGTAAATCCTCAGGTAGTCGAATGGTTGCAGCGTCAGCTGCAAGCCATAGATCAAAGCGCTGAGAGAGTTATCAGCGGCGGTCGTTACACGCCGGCTGTTGCACAACAGGTACTCAGGTTTCAACAGCAGCAGGGGCTGGCCGCAGATGGAATACTCGGTCGCGAAACACTTATGCGCTTAAATCAGTTTACTGATAAAGCTACTCCTCAACTGATGGAGAATAATTGATGTCCTATATTCTCAATGCGTTAAAAAAAGCCGAGACGGATCGCAAGCGAGAACAACCTGCTGATCTGGATGATTTTGTCAGCGCCGGCTGGGACCCCTATCAAGCAGAACCAGAGCGCAAAGCCAGTTATCGGCGTGTGGCTTTTATCCTGATTGTTGCGGCTCTGCTTTTTTTTGCATTTTACAGTCTGACTAACCCAAACCAGCATAATGTCGATGCAGTACTGAAGTCTGAAGAACAGCAGCCTGCTGATACTGTGCCAGTTGCAGAAAAAAATATTTCGCAGCCAGTCGCCACAGAAAATAACCCCGCACTGGAAAATTTAACAGAAGATGCCGTTGTCGAAGCGCTGCGCACGCAAGAGTTGCAACTGCCGGAGGTTACCATTGCCGGCCATATTTTCATTCGCAGTGGTTCAGCAAAAAACCGAATTTTTATTGGCGATAAAACCTATTATGTCGGCGACCGCATCGACAGTGATTGGGTCATCGAGGCTATCAACTTCGACAGCCTGAGCATTCGCTCGGGGGCAATGAGTACAGAGCTGCCTTTGCGTTAATTGAAAAGGGCTTGCTTGCAAGTGCTGATTGGACCGGGCTAATCTGAAAACACTAATCTGAAAACACCTCTAACACAGAGGTTTTGCCACGATCAAAGCGCTTGGCACGACGGTAGGGAAATACGTCGAGTACAAAGCCATCGCGAATTTTTTGTTGCAGGTCCTGCCAGAATTCAACTTCATAGAGATCGCTGTGCATCTCTTCAAACATTTTTCGCGCCTTGGTATTGCCGGAAAAAAACAGGCGGAACTCCTCGGGGAAAATATCATTGGGTGCCACGGTGTACCATGTACCCGCTTGCATTTCTTCCTCTGCGGTGCGCGGCTTGGGAATTCGTCTGAAGTTGCAGTCGGTCAAGGCGACAATTTCATCATAGTCATAGAACACTACGCGGCTGTGACGGGTGACACCAAAGTTCTTTAGTGGCATATCCCCAGGGAAAATATTTGCTGCCGCCAGCTGTTTAATACAGTTGCCATACTCCTCCATTGCGCTGTGAATTTCAGAGTTACTGGCGCTCTCTAAATAGATATTTAGGGGCGTCATATAACGCTCCGTGTAGAGATGCTTGATGATTAGCCTATTGTCGCGAATCTCAATTGATGAGGCGGCGACATTGTGAAGTTCTTCTAGCAACGAGTCTGAAAAGCGGTCCAATGGGAAAACCAAATTATGAAATTCCTGCGTGTCCGCCATTCGCCCAATGCGATCATGTCTCGACACCAAGCGATATTTATCGCGTACCTCCTGATGGGTGACCTCCTTAGGCGGAGCAAATTTGTCTTTGATAATTTTAAATACAATATTGTACGAGGGTAGGGTAAATACCATCATTACCATGCCCTTGATGCCGGGAGCAATAATAAACTGGTCGTCAGAGTTGCGCAGATGTTGCACCGACTGTCGATAAAACTCAGTTTTTGCGTGCTTGGGAAACCCCAGCGAATTATAAATTTCATAGTCGAGCTTTTTCGGCATCAGGGTTTTTAGAAAGTGCGCGTACTGATAGGGCAGTGGTGCATCGACCATAAAGTGATTGCGGGTAAAACTAAAAATCACACTTAACTCATCGGAGTTAAAGATAGCCGTATCTACATAGAGTTGGCCCTGCTCGTTATTGAGAATAACCAGTGCCATGGGGAATATCTGTTCGCCATCCATTACCCGGCCAACCATGTAGGCGGCCTTGCCGCGGTAAAAAATCGACTCGAGTAAATCAAATTTTAAATCTTCAGGTGAACCGCTGAGTTGCGGTACTACCTCATGATGAAAAACGTTAAGAATACAGTCCAGGTCCAGTTCTATATCCTCTCCAGGTAGTGAGAACTCGGATTCTTTGAGAATGCGGCGAAAAATATTCCGGTAATCGCTGCCCTCATAGCGAACAAAAATACTGTATTCGGCTTCCGGAGCCTCGATTAACTGCGAGGAGAGGACATAGATAATATTGTCATTGATCTTGTCATGATCGTGGAGTGCGCTAAACACCGAATTAAAAAATGTTTCAGCAATTTCAAAGTTTGGGAAGTTAAATACCAGTTGTGTATAGGCTTTTTTTGCCTCAACCCAAAGTGATCGATCGGCAATATCCTGATTTGTCACCATCTCAAGATACGTCACTGTCTGGGAGATTTTGGTTTTGTAGAGTTCAAGGCGATCGACATTAGCCTGTTGTACCCCGTGCCAGTCAGCTTTTTCAAAGCGCGCTTTGGCGCTGAGTGTGGCATTGAGATAGTCGGCAAAATAACTGCGAAAGCCATTCAGCAGGGTTTTTGCCATTCGCCTTGCGGTTGAGTTGTGAATCAGTGGTGTCTGCGCCATAGAGCTATTGTCTCCAAGAACTTTTTCCGTGGCCGTGCTTTAAGCTAAAAATTTACCTTAAAGAATTCCTGCTCGAGAGCGTTTAGTTAAAGAGTCCCTTCAAATTATCCAACTGAGCCCGGGCCTGTTTTTTAGTTGCCGGTTTTACTGAAGTTTCCGCCAGAACCTCGGGTTTCTCAACAGTGAATGTCTCACCCGCCAAAACCTGCTCGCAGAGCTGCTTGTAGACGTCGGCAAACAGACTGAAGGCTTTCGATTCAGCGGTATTGGCAAGAAAATACCAGCCACATTCACGGCCGGCGACATACACCGCCGGATGAGACCACTGCTGTTCTGCTTTTGGGCTAGGCTTATTACACGCTTCCTGATAGGCATTATATGGCGATGGCAAGCCCTCAGGCATGCCGACATCGCTGCAGGCATTGAGCATTTTATGCAGAGTTGGCAGATAGTCGCTCTCGGCAATAATCTTCTCCGCAGCGCCACAAATCGTCTCTGCAGAAAAGTTTTCCAGCTTGCTAAGCCAGAGTTTCTTGGCGAGGTTTTCTGACTTTGTGCTGTTGCCAAAGGCACTGTAGTACTGGTTGTGATAATTAACCTGGAACAGTGCGAAGACCTGATTGATTGCATCAATCAGTTGCGGATTGGCCGGTGTCGCTTTAGGACGCCCAGCTGCGGTCGGAGAGTGCGTCGATGATGCTACGATCCCTGATGCGACCTTTTGGATTAGATCCTTGCTGTTTGCCATGTGCTGTATCCGTTGGAGGTTGAATATGTCGCGCCCACTGGCGTTTTACATATTGAAGAAATTTTGTGCTCCAGGAACACTGGGGTGTTCCGTTCTCCTGCCAGTAGAGTATAAATTCTGGCAGTAACTGCTCGGCAAATTGACGGCTGATATTGGCCATTTGCAGAACATCATAAACTGATTCTTTCGGCTGCCACTGGGCGCTGATAGCGCGCGGCATCGAGTCCTGCTCCATCATTCCCGTAAAGAATTGCCATTGGCGACGAATATGTTGGATAAACTTGGAATCCCAAGTGCTAGAGACATCACCGCGATCACGCCAGTAGAGTACAAATTCCGGAATTGCATCCTCGACAAAATTGGCATTGATACCACCCTGGTGCAACAAAATTTGCAGTGCATCGGTGGAGGGTCGCCATTCACTGGATAGCGCCACTTCCTGGCGACGCCGGTGCGAGGTTGCCTCAGCCTGCTGCCACTGGCGCCATACTTCCTTGATAAACTTTGATTCCCAGCTATGTCGAGGCACATTGCGGTCGCGCCAGTAGGCGACAAACTGCGGCACCTGCTGCTCGGCAAAAGCTTGGGTGACCCCCAGTTGACTGAGTTGACGCAGGGCATCGCGGCTCGGTTGCCAGCTGGTGCCGATAGTTTTGGCCGTATGTGGCGCGGTATTGTCCGTCTGAATAGTAGCTCGAGTAGCGGATTCAACAGCGCCGGAAAGAGCGGGTTTTGCCGCTGCAGTTGTCGCAACCGCTTCATTAAAGGCAAAGCGAAAATCCTCCCCGGCAGAGAAGGGTGCGCCGCTAATCAGCAGCAGGCCTTTTTCATGCAGCCCCATAGAGAGTCGGCGAATATCGTCTTCCCGCCAGAAGGGAGTAAGGCTGAGAAGTCTCTCTGCGCTGAGGGTAAACCACTGATATCCCCGGCTGTGCTCGGCGCTGATATGGCTGCGACACTCCTGCAGCAATTGCAGCAAAACGGTCTCTTCCAGACCGATGGTAGCTGCCAGCGTAGGTGAGATCACAATAGGTTTTTCAGGTATTAAAGACATGCAAGCACTCTATCAGAAAGCTGGCTGATCGACGAGGCAAACTGCAGATTGAATTAACACTGATCTGCCAGAGCCGCCAGCGACTCACCGGACAAGCGGTTAACTGTCCAGTCCTCCATGGGCTCGGCATTGAGAGACTGGTAAAAATCCTTGGCCGGTTGATTCCAGTCGAGTACCCACCACTCCAGCCGCCCATAGTCGCGTTGGACAGCCAGCCTGGCGAGATAAGCCAACAGTTTTTTTCCAAAGCCTCGGCCGCGCATATCTTCATGCACATATAGATCTTCAAGATAGATGCCAGGCTTGGCTAAAAAGGTTGAATAGTTAGTGAAGAACAGGGCAAAGCCGACAGCCTTGCCCTGATATTCAGCAATAATTACCTCGGCACTGGGGTGGTTTCCGAACAGCGAGGTATGCAGCTTCTTCTCTGTAGCCACCACTTCATGGGCGAGCTTTTCATACTCCGCTAGCTGTTTGATAAACGCCAGTATAGTCCGGCAATCCTCGCGAATTGCTGGACGAATAATAAACTCGGTGCTCTCGATTGTCGACTGCATAGTTATGGCTACGCTATGATTTATGACTGCCATAGTAGCTTTCAACGGTAGCCACCGGAAGGGCTGTTGAGGAATATTTTATTACTGTACATAACAACAGTAATAGGCTTAAATAAGCCTTAGTCTACAGGAGAAACATCTTGGCCAACAAAACCAAATCAGCCTATGTCTGCAGTGACTGCGGTGCTGACTACCGCAAGTGGCAGGGACAGTGCAGCGAATGCAATGCATGGAATACTCTCTCGGAAATTCGTCTGGGTAGTCCTGCCCGCGGTGTCAAAGTGCAGCGTTCGGGGTTTGCCGGCGCTGTTGATGGCGCGGTAAAAACTCTGGCCGATATCGCCCTGGATGAAATTCCGCGCATTGGTACTGGAACCGGTGAATTGGATCTGGTGCTGGGTGGTGGACTGGTTCCAGGCTCATGTGTGCTGTTGGGTGGTGAGCCCGGCGCTGGTAAAAGTACGTTGTTATTACAGACCCTGTGCAAGCTCGCCGAAAACCAGCTGTCGCTCTATGTGACAGGCGAGGAGTCGCCCCAGCAGATCGCCATGCGTGCCAACCGTTTGGGGCTACCCACAGATAAATTAGAGATAATGGCTGAGACATCAGTTGAAACAGTCTGTGCCGTCGCCGAGCAGAAGCGCCCAAAAATTCTCGTGGTTGACTCAATCCAGGTCATGCATATGGAAGAGGTCGCCTCGGCACCTGGCAGTGTCTCTCAGGTGCGCGAAAGTGCAGCCATGCTGGTGCGCTATGCTAAACAGACCGGCACGGTTTTGATCGTGGTTGGTCATGTGACTAAAGATGGCTCCCTGGCCGGTCCCAAGGTGTTGGAGCATATGATTGATTGCTCGCTGATGCTCGAGGGTTCCAGCGACAGTCACTTCCGCACACTGCGTAGTCATAAAAACCGTTTTGGTGCGGTCAATGAGCTGGGTGTTTTTGCCATGACCGATAAGGGACTGCGGGAAGTCCCAAACCCCTCGGCGATCTTCTTGCAGCGCGGTGAGGATTTCTCATCTGGCAGTGTGGTGATGGTGGTCTGGGAGGGTACACGGCCCCTGCTCGTAGAGCTGCAGGCACTGGTTGATGACAGCCATCTGGGTAATCCTCGGCGAGTCACTGTTGGTCTGGATCACAACCGCCTGTCGATGTTGTTGGCGGTATTGCATCGCCATGGTGGCATTGCGGTTGGCGATCAGGATGTCTTTGTTAATGTGGTCGGCGGCGTCAAGGTGTTGGAGACCAGTGCAGATCTGGCGTTGATACTGGCGGTTATTTCCAGCTTCCGCGACCAGGGGCTGGCCGAGAACCTAGTGGTATTTGGCGAGGTCGGCCTTGCGGGCGAAATTCGCCCGGTGGCCAACGGTCAGGAGCGTCTTCGCGAGGCGGCAAAGCATGGCTTTACCCGCGCAATTGTCCCTGCGGCCAATGTGCCAAAACAGCCTATAAAGGGGATGACCGTTGTGCCGGTGCGCCGTGTCACTGAGGCTCTGGATGCGCTTTAGGTTACAAGACGCTAAAGGCTTTCTTAACTTACCTGTCTAGGCCGTGGCTAATATCGTAATAGTTTCCGGCTCGAGCATCAGCGGCTGAATGGGCCCCAGAGCTTGCGCGCGTTCAGCGGATTGCTGCCAGGCTTTCCAGTCGGCAAGTGTCTCCATTTGAATCAGTGCAAAGCGCACACAGGGGTCGTTAATATCTTTAAAAGCTTTACTTGAAATAAATCCCCGGGCTGGAACGGCCGCTTGAATAATTTTTCTCGAAAATTCATCGTAAGTGGACTCCATTCCTGGAGCCAATACTCTTTTAATCAGTACAGCAAGCATATTTTATCGACTCTTATTATTGAGGTTATAGATTAGCACGCTGCAGAAATTTTGATAAATAGTGTTACCAGCGGATTTGGTTTGACTTCAAATCTTATTGAGATTAGATTACATCGTTGTTTCAGCAATAGGTTCTCGAATTTAGTTGGATGATTGGCTAAAGGAAGAGTGAAACGGGAAATCGGTGCGCATTGCCAGAGGTTGGCGAAATGTAATTCCGATACTGCCCCCGCAACGGTAAATAAGAAGACTTGACTGTATTACCACTGTGTAATTTTGCATGGGAAGGTAGTCAAGTTGAGCATTTGAATATCAAGTGTTCGCTTATGAGTCCGGAGACCGGCCTGTAGCTACGCAGACAAACCGCGGGGTGCGGTCTTGTGCTTATCGACAGTCTCTGTCTGTTCGCTTTTACCCACCCTTATACCTAACTTTTAGTCACTCGGGTGTGAGTGAAAGAGAATTTTAAATGAAAGATAATTATTCACTAGCGGCAGTCCTGACTGGATCGCTAATCACCGTTTTATCCGTAACTTCGCTATCAGTCGTCGTGCAGGCAGATGACTCTATTGAAGAGGTGCTGGTCAGCGCTTCACTTCTGCCGATTGCCGCGGCACGGTCCGCCAATGCAATCACAGTTTTTGACAGCGAGCAGTTGAAAAACCGTGCCGCTACCAGCGTCAGCGACCTGCTTCGAGATGTTCCCGGCCTTGCTGTCAGTCGCAGTGGCGTACAGGGTTCACAGACCCAGATCCGTGTTCGCGGTGCCGAAGCTAACCATCTGTTAGTTCTAATTGATGGCGTTGAAGCCAACGACCCCTCACAGAGTGATGAGCTTAATTGGGGTGCTTTAAGCGCCTCTGATATAGAGCGTATCGAAGTGATCCGTGGACCGCAGAGTGCTATGCGCGGCAGCGATGCTATGGCTGGCGTGGTCAATATTACGACCCGCCGTGCCGGCCAGCCGTTTAATACAAAATTATTCACTGAAGCTGGTAGCTTCGCCACACGTAACAGCGGTTTTAGTGTTGGCGCTAAAAGTGGTGACTTCGATGCACGCCTAGGTGTTAGCCATCTGGAAACCGATGGTGAAAATATCTCGCGCACCGGCAGCGAAAAAGATGGCTACCAAAACACTAGCTACAACCTGAAAGCCGGTTTGGCAGCCAGTGATGAGCTGCGCCTCTCTTTTGCTGCGCGCCAGGCTGAGGGTATGAATGAATTTGACTCTGATGAGGACTTTGATGGCTTTGTCGAAGATCAGGATAAGGTCTCTGAGTTTCGCAACACTACAATGCGCATAAAGGCAGACTATGCCTCCGCCGATGGCCGCTTTCAGCATCAGCTGGTTATAGCCCAGTCGAAAAATAACAATGAGACTTATACTGATTCTGTTAAAGGTAATTCTACAGCTTCAACAAAAGATCAGTATCAGTACACCGGTTCGGTATTTTGGGATGAGTCTTCCCAGCGCCTGTCACTGTTGGTCGAGCGTGAAGAGGAAGACTTTCAGCAACGCGGACCACTGGCTTGGGGCTCGGATCCCAACCAGGATCGCGAGCGCGATACCAATAGTTTCGCTCTTGAGTACCGCTCTGATATCGCCACTAACCTGACTTTTGCAGCCAGTGGTCGCTACGATAATAACTCCGAGTTTGACAGTGCCAAGACCTATAGGGTTGAGGCAGTCTATCAGTTAAGTGATACTGCCCGAGTGCGCAGTGCCTATGGTACAGCTATCAAGAATCCGACGTTCTCAGAGCGCTTTGGCTTTTACACTAATTTTATCGGCAATCCGAACTTAAAGCCTGAGGAATCAACCAGCTGGGAGTTGGGTTTAGATCAAGAGTTGCTCAGCGGTGCCCTGACAGTCTCCGCAACGCTGTTTGATGCCGAGCTGGAAAATGAAATTAATGGCTTTGTATCAGACCCGAGTGGCAACGGTTTCACTTCTGCAAACAAAGAGAGTGCCAGCCAGCGTCAGGGTGTCGAGCTGACGGCGATTGGAACCCTCAGCGACAGTCTGTCTTTGAATGCTGCTTACACCTATACAGATTCAGTCGAGTCAGATGGTGCTGGTGGTTACCAGGATGAAGTACGCCGTCCACGTCACACCGCAAGTATAAATCTGGCCTGGCAGGTAATGGATAAGCTGCATATTAATACCAATGCCCAGTACAGTGGCAGCCAGACCGATACATTTTTCCCGCCTTGGCCAGCGCCGTCGGAAACCGTTACTCTGGCCGATTACACGCTGCTTAATGTCAATGCCAACTACAGCGCTACGAAAAAGCTCGACCTCTACCTGCGACTGGATAACCTGCTCGACGACGATTACGAAGAAGTCTTCGGCTACCAGACACTGGGTTTTGGCGCCAGCTTCGGCTTGCGTTATAGCCTCTAGGTTATTGCATGTCCCAACCAGCTGATACAGGGATCAAGCGAGTACTGCTCTCATGGAGCAGTGGAAAAGACTCGGCCTGGACTCTCTATCAGCTGCAGTTGGATCCCACTGTTGAGGTGGTTGGTTTGCTAACCACCTTTAACAGTGAGTTTAAGCGTTCGGCGATTCACGGTGTGCGTCAACAGCTGTTGCGATTGCAGGCTAAAGCTGTGAACTTGCCACTGATTGAAATTCCTCTGCCCTGGCCCTGTTCCAACCAGCAGTATGAAACCATTATGGGTGATGCCCTAGAATCTTCACGCAACCAGTTGCAGATGGATGCAGTGGCCTTTGGTGATCTCTATCTGGAAGATATTCGCAGCTATCGCGAAACTCAAATGCAGGGAACCGGGCTGGAGCTTTTGTTCCCCCTGTGGAACATGCCTACCGCTGAATTGGCACAGCAGATGATCGCCGGAGGTCTTAAAGCGGCGATTACCTGTCTTGATCCGCGAGTGATGCCCGCTGATTTTGCCGGCAGGCAGTTTTCCGGTAAATTAGTCAATGAGCTACCCGAGACTGTCGACCCCTGTGGAGAGAATGGAGAGTTCCACACCTTTGCATGGGACGGGCCTATGTTTAAATATCCCATTCCAGTGATGGCTGGAGAGGTAGTGACACGCAATGGATTTGTTTACTCCGATCTCTTACCAGAGGTGTAATAATGAAAATTGTCTCACTACTACCCAGTGCAACTGAATTGGTCTGCGGGCTTGGATTGCAGGATCAGTTGGTAGGTGTTTCCCATGAATGTAACTACCCACCTTCGGTACTGGGGCTGCCGATCCTTACCAAGTCGCGCATACCGTCGGGGCTTGACAGCGTTGAGATTGATAGGCGAGTCAGTGAACAACTGAGAAATGATGATGCACTCTATGACCTGATAATGAGTCAGTTGATGGATATAGAGCCCGATCTGATTGTTACTCAGGCACTCTGTGATGTCTGTGCCGTCTCCGGCAATGACGTCGCCAAAGCTCTGCGCAGTTTACCCGGTGATCCGCAGGTGGTTAATCTCGAGCCGATCTGCCTCGATGATGTCTTGCAGACCGTAACTCTGCTGGCAGAGGCCGCTGATTGCAGAGAGCAGGGCGCAGCTTACAAAGCTGAGCTGCAGGGCAGAATAGATGCAGTCTCCCGACGCTCGGCGACGATTGCTGCTGCAGACAAGCCGCGTGTGGCACTGCTGGATTGGCTGGATCCGCTGTTCGACGGTGGCCACTGGAGTCCTGAAATTATTGATCTAGCCGGTGGCATTCCCTGCTTTGGCGAAAAGCGCCAGGCCTCTCAGCGGCGCAATTGGGATCATCTTATCGAAGCTGCGCCAGATATCATTTTTATTGCCCTCTGCGGCTTTGATATTAAGCGCTCTAGACAGGATGTAGCCGCCTTCCTGAAAGCCGAGCGTTTTGCCGAGTTGCAAAGGCGTGTTGGAACCCAGGTCTATCTGGTCGATGGCAATGCTTATTTCAGCAGGCCCGGCCCGCGATTGGTGGACGCGCTGGAAATTATGGCCAACACATTACACCCTGATCTGCATCCATTGCCGGAGGGCATGGAGCACGCTTTAAAACAGACTGACTGAGTTCAATGGAATAGCAAAACTTATCTGTGCAAGTAAAAAAGAGATATTTATGAGTGAAAAGGACAAAAAACAGCAGAGCCATCAGAAAAAGATGGAAAAGCTCAAGGACAATGTCGATGCCGCTATAGCAGCGGCAAATATTGAGCGCGGTGTATTTATTCTGCTGACCGGAAATGGCAAAGGGAAATCCAGCTCGGCCTTCGGTATGGTAATGCGCGCGCTTGGTTATGGATATAAAGTTGGTGTGGTGCAATTTATCAAAGGCGCTCAGCTCTCCGGTGAGGAGCTGTACATTCGCGACCACTGCCCGCAGGTGACTTTTCACCAGATGGGCACCGGATTTACCTGGGACACCCAGGATCGCGCAGCCGATATTGCCGCCGCTGAAAAGAGCTGGGCTGTCGCCGAAAAGATGCTCACCGATGAGAGCTACCACTTGGTAGTGCTCGATGAACTTACCTATATGCTCAGTTTCAAGTATCTGGACCAGGAGCGGGTGCTCTCGGCATTAAAAAATCGGCCGCAAAACCAGTCTCTGGTTGTCACTGGGCGAGGCGGAGGTTCTGAACTGGTCAGTCTGGCCGATACGGTTTCGGAAATTAAAGAGATAAAGCACGCCTACAATGCCGGCATTATGGCCCGCAAAGGTGTGGACTATTAAGTGCGCCGTTTTTCTGCATCTGGATTAATTTCGGCACTGACCATTGTGTTGCCAGTGGTCTCACTGATATCTATGACTGTCGGCACGGTTTCTATCTCTCTGGGTGAGTTGTTTGCTGCCGATAACAGCCAGGTGAACACCATTCTCTTTGATATTCGCCTGCCGAGAATCCTCTTGGCGATCTGTGTTGGCGCTGTGCTCTCTAGCACCGGTGCCGTTATGCAGGGCCTGTTTCGCAATTCACTGGCCGATCCCTCCCTGATTGGCGTCTCCAGTGGCGCCTCTGTCGGCGCCAGTCTGACGATTGTGGCTGCCGGGGGGCTGATAACGAGTGGTGCGCTGCTTGGCCTTTCCCTGGTCGCGGTGGGTGCGTTTGTCGGTGGCTTTGTTGCCACGCTTCTGGTCTACAGGTTAGCTACCTCTGATATTGGTACCTCGGTCACCACCATGCTGTTGGCCGGTATTGCCATCGCCGCAATTGCCGGTGCTCTAAATAGCCTGCTCACCTATTTTTCCGATAACGATATGCTCCGGCAGATCAGCCTTTGGCAGATGGGCAATCTCAGTGGAGCCAGTTGGACAAAGGTAGCAATTATGGCGGCAGTGGTGGTGTTGCTGCTGTCCCTGTTTCCCAGAGATAGTCATGGGCTCAATGCCCTGCTGCTGGGTGAGTCGGAGGCGCGGCACCTGGGTGTAGATGTGCAGGCAGTCAAGCGCCGGCTAATACTTTTGACTGCGCTGGGAGTAGGGGTCTGCGTCGCCTTGGCCGGGCTGGTCGGTTTTGTTGGCCTGATTATTCCCCATATTGTACGGCTGGCTATTGGTCCGGACCATCGCTGGCTGATTCCCGCCTCGGCACTGGCTGGTGCAACATTGCTGGTGATTGCTGACAGCCTGGCGCGAATTGTCGTGGTTCCCGCCGAGCTGCCTACCGGTATATTGACTGCACTGCTCGGTGCACCCTTCTTTTTCGCCCTGCTATTACAGCAGCGCAAGCAGGTGTAAGCTGATGACGATGCTGGCGGATAATATCTCCCTCCACCTTTCGGGGTTTGATTTGCTGCGCAATGTCAGTATTGAGGTTGAAGCGGGTAAGGTGACTGCGATTGTCGGACCCAACGGGGCGGGTAAATCCAGTTTGCTGAAGGTTCTCACTGGAGAGATGGAGCCGACAAAAGGTTCGGTCTCGCTCAACCAGCAGCCTTTGAGTCAGTGGCGCCCGCAACAAAAAGCGCAAATGCTGGCTGTGCTGCCCCAACATTCCATACTCAATTTTCCGTTTACCGCCAATGAGGTTGTCGGCCTCGGACGAATTCCCCATCAGACCGGCAGTATAAAAGATGGCCAGATTGTCGCTGAGGCTCTTGAGCTGGTCGATGCTAGCTACCTGCAAAAGCGGTTTTATACCCAGATGTCCGGTGGTGAAAAGCAGCGCGTGCAGTTGGCTCGAGTGCTGGCGCAGATCTGGCAGCCCTGCGAGCTGGGCAAACAGTTTCTGGTGCTGGATGAGCCGACCTCGGCCTTTGATCTGTCCCACCAGAAGCTTACTCTGGATATTGTTCGCAGCCTTGCCGACCGCGGCGTCGGTGTAGTGATGGTGATTCACGACCTGAATCTGGCCTCCCGTTGTGCTGACAATTTGGTGGTGTTTAATGGCGGCACAATTGAGGCTATAGGCTCCCCGGAAGCGGTTCTCACCGAACAGCTAATTGATAAGGTTTTCGAGGTTAAATCCATTATTGCCCGCCATCCGGTGAGTAAAAAACCATTGGTGATTACCTGATGAAAATGATGCCTGTGCTAACAGTGGTTCTGGTATGGGTTCTATCCGCAGTTGCAGCTGCATCTGAAATACGGGTAGTTGATGACAATGGCAGAGAGCTGCGACTCCCCAAGCCTGCCCAGCGAATTGTCAGTCTGGCCCCCAATATTACCGAGGTGCTTTTCCATATAGGTGCAGGAGAGCAGATAGTAGGAGCCGACGAATACAGCAACTACCCTGCGCAAGCTAAAGAAATTTTGCGGGTCAGTAATTATGCCGCCGCCAACTATGAGTTGATTCTGTCCCTGAAACCGGATCTGGTAATTGCCTGGCAGTCGGGCAATGGCGATAAAATTATCAATCCGCTACGCAAGCTGGGCATTCCGGTATTTGTAATAGAGACTCGCAAGATCGATCAGGTGCCCAATCTGTTTCTGCGGTTCGGTAAACTCTCGGGGCATACAGACACAGCTGAGAGAAGGGCGCTGGAGTTTACAGAGCGGCTTAAAAAACTGCGCGCTGGCAACCTCGGAAAACCACCGGTTAGGACTTTCTACCAGATCTGGGATGAGCCGCTGATTACACTCAATGGCAAACATATGGTTAGTAGTGTGATCGAGCTCTGTGGCGGGGTAAATATCTTTGCCGATGCTGCTCCCCTGGTGCCCTATGTAAATATTGAATCTATTGTTGCCACAGATCCCCAAGTGATTATTGCCGGTGGCAGTCAGGATGAGCAGCCGCGCTGGTTTAAGCGTTGGCAGAAATGGTCTGGTATCTCCGCGGTAATCAATAGCCAGATCTATCTGATACCAGCGGATTTAATGCAGCGTCATTCTGTGCGTATTCTCGATGGGGCTGAAATGATGTGCAGTTATCTCGATAGGGCCAGAAGTAAGCAAGTCTCCAGCAGTGCTGGCAGTTAAAATCTGCCAATAAAAAAGCCGCTGATATTCATCAGCGGCTTAATGCCCCTCTGGTTCACCCCACCAAAATTTATTACCCGTTTAAATCAATAATAAATTCGGCGGTGGTGTTCGGGCTATTTTGGTTTGTCCCCTAAATTATTTTTATTATAGGTCATACCCCCTCTCATCGTGTTCTGCGAGATCAAGACCTTTTGTTTCGTCTTCTTCGTTGATGCGCAATCCTAACATGCTATCAACCAATTTAAGCAAAATAAATGTCACTATTGCTGTATAGACGAACGTGGAGACAATTCCCACAATTTGAACCTGCAACTGGCTGGCCATAGTCATGCCTTCGTTGTAACCCTGGCCGCTAAATACGCCGAGTGCATCCGAGGCGAAGATACCAGCAAAGAATGTACCCAGAATACCGCCGACACCGTGAACTGGGAATACATCCAGGGAATCATCAATATGCCAGCGCTGCTTGATAGCTTGAGTGGCGTAGTAGCAGATAACGCCGGCGCTGAGACCGATAATCAGTGCGCCGCCGGGGCCAACAAAGCCCGAGGCTGGAGTGATGGTGCCGAGGCCGGCAACCATACCGGTAACAATACCCAGTACTGAAGGCTTGCCATGCTTAACCCATTCCATCGTCATCCACGCCAGTGAACCTGCTGCTGCAGAAATATGAGTAACCAGCATCGCCATGCCGGCATCGCCATTGGCCGCCAGTGCGGAACCGGCGTTAAAGCCAAACCAGCCAACCCACAGCATACCGGCGCCAGTCACAGTCATGGTCAGGTTGTGAGGAGGCATTGCCTGCTGCGGAAAGCCCTTGCGATTGCCCAGTACCAGAGCGGCAACCAGAGCGGCAACACCAGCGGTTATATGTACAACAGTACCACCGGCAAAATCGAGCAGACCCATCTCGGCAAGCCAGCCGCCGCCCCATACCCAGTGGGTAATTGGTGCGTAGATAGCCACTAGCCAAAGTGCGCTAAACAGCAGCATAGCGCTAAAGCGCATGCGCTCGGCAAATGCGCCAACAATCAGGGCTGGAGTAATGATGGCGAAAGTCATCTGGAACATGGCAAATACAGATTCAGGAATATCGCCAGCCATGGAGCCTTCGAGGACATTGGCGAGAAATACATTGTCGAGGCCGCCGACAAACCAGTTAGCCGCGCCGCCATCGCCAAAGGCCATGCTGTAACCCACCGCAAACCAGATAATTGAGGCAAGACAGGTAATTGAAAAACATTGCATCAACACGGAGAGCACATTCTTAGAGCGAACCAGGCCAGCATAAAAAAGCGATAGCCCTGGAATGGTCATAAACAGAACCAGTGCAGTTGAGGTGAGAATCCAGGCCGTATTGGCACCATTGAGATCATCGGCAAATGCCGTCGCCGGAATTGCGGCGAATAGAATCGCAAGAGTCTTTACGGTAAGAGTTTTGAAGCGAGACAACATAAATTTCCCCTGAGAAGGCACCAAAAAGGTGCTTTAAGTTTTAGTTTTTTCCAGTAAATGCACTATCAATGTGCCTAAATCAGCCAGTCTGGGGTAATAATCCAGAATATGCCCAATTAAAGCAAAAATTATGCCATAAAAGATATTTTTCGCACTAAAGTGATGCAGGGTAGTGGCTGCCCCGGGGTCTATACTGATAACGTGGTGGTTTGAAGTAATGAAATAACGCGATTGTAAAAAGCCTTGGAGGAAAACAATGGATGATAAACATGCAGAGGATTGCAAAGAATTGAGGGCAAGGCTTGAGGGCCTTCATGCGGATCTTCAGAGCGCCTCGGAAATAACGGCCAGTGAGCGTGAGGTCCTGAGCAATCTGGTAGTAGGAATTTTGCGCCTCGACGAAGAAAAAGCGCCAGCGGAACACCATCTGCGCGAAATTCTTGAGGAGAAGAGTTCAGCCTATGAGGTGAAGTATCCCAAGCTGGCGTTTGCCATGCGGCAAGTGCTGGATATCCTCTCCCGTATGGGGATTTAACCTATTACAGATATTTAATTGGGGACAATGGCCAGCGTAAGCTTGGAAATACAGGTCAATTTCCCGCGATCATCCTCAAGGCGAATTTCCCATACCTGAGAGCGTCGTCCCAGATGAATGGGCCTAGCGGTTCCAGTCACCAGCCCGGATGATACCGGGCGAAGATGGGTGGCGCTGACCTCTTGGCCCAGGCATTTAACCTGACTTATGTCGACAACATGAGACCCACCGATGCTGCCAAGGCTCTCGGCCAGAACAACATTGGCACCGCCGTGTACAACGCCGAAGGGCTGGAAGGTTCGTGCATCTGCTGGCATGGTGCCCTTAATATAATCGTCGCCGACCTCGGTGACCACAATTCCCAGTTGTTCGCAAATGGTCCCCTGATTGATGCTGTTGTTGATCAGGTCGATATTCGGTTGATGATGCCAGATGTTGGTCATGTTAAGTCTTTAAGCGCTTGTACTTAACGCGGGTTGGTTGTGAGTCGCTACCTTTGCGTCGAATAAAGTCTTCGTGATACTCGCTGTAACCGCCTTCAAAGAATTGAATTTCGCTTTCGCCTTCATAGGCGAGAATATGCGTAGCAATTCTATCCAGAAACCAGCGGTCGTGGGAGATCACCATAACGCAGCCGGGAAAGGACAGTACCGCCTCTTCGAGTGCGCGCAGGGTTTCAATATCCAAATCATTTGAGGGTTCATCGAGAAGCAGCACGTTGGCGCCTTGCTTCAGGGTGTTGGCCAGATGCAGGCGTCCGCGCTCACCACCTGATAATTCGCTAACGCGTTTTTGCTGATCGGAGCCTTTAAAGTTAAAGCGTCCGGCATAGGCCCGCGATGAAACTTCATAGTTACCGATTTTAAGTATGTCGTGACCGCCGGAAATCGCTTCCCAAACATTGTGATTATCATCCAGAGAGTCGCGACTCTGCTCTACATAGGCAACCTTGACAGTTTCGCCAAGCGTTACAGTACCACTATCCGGCTGCTCGGTTCCGGCAATCATGCGGAACAGGGTTGATTTACCGGCACCATTGCCACCGATAATGCCCACCACAGCGCCTTTGGGAATGGCTAGCGAGAGGTTATCGATAAGCAGCGTATCACCAAAGCCCTTGGAGACATTGTCGAGGACAATCACTTTGTCTCCGAGTCGTTCACCCGGTGCAATATAGATCTCATTGGTTTCGTTGCGAGTCTGGAATTCCTGGGAATTCAACTCATCAAAGCGTGCCAATCGAGCCTTGCTCTTTGCCTGACGTCCCTTGGTGTTCTGGCGAACCCATTCAAGTTCCTGCTTGAGGGCGCGCTGTCGCGAGGCCTCCTGTTTCTCTTCAGTTCGCAAACGACGCTCTTTTGCCTCGAGCCATGTGGAGTAGTTGCCCTCATAGGGAATCCCGTGGCCTCTGTCGAGTTCGAGTATCCAGCCGGCGACATTATCGAGAAAGTAGCGGTCGTGCGTTACAGCCACCACAGTGCCGGAGAATTCCTCGAGGAATTTTTCCAGCCAAAAAACTGACTCGGCATCCAGGTGGTTAGTGGGCTCGTCGAGCAGCAACATATCCGGACGCGACAACAGCAGTCGACAGAGAGCAACACGGCGGCGCTCACCGCCAGAGAGTGAAGTAACATCGGCATCCCAGGGCGGCAGACGCAGAGCATCCGCAGCAACGTCCAAGGCGTGATCGAGGTTGTGGGCATCCCAGGCTTCAATAATCGCCTCCAGTTCACCCTGGCGCTTGGCCAGTGCATCGAAATCGGCATCTGGTTCTGCGTAATCGAGGTAGACCTGCTCCAGTCCTTTTAGTGCATCAACTGCCTCGCGAACACCGTCCTCGACATTGCCACGAACATCTTTGTCTGGATCCAGTTGTGGTTCCTGAGGCAGGTAGCCAACATTGAGATCCGGCATAGGACGAGCTTCACCCTGAATCTCGGTATCCAGCCCGGCCATAATCTTTAGGAGTGTCGACTTACCCGAGCCGTTGAGACCGAGAACGCCGATTTTTGCGCCGGGAAAAAATGACAGAGAAATGTCTTTAAGAATTTCACGTTTAGGGGGAACAATTTTTCCCACCCGATTCATTGTGTATACGTATTGTGCCATGGTTGGAGTCGTCAACTATTTGCTGTTAGATAGGCCGTGCAGTGTAACGGAATACCACAGATTAGAGAATTCCCGCGAGCAATAAGAAGACGGAAGGACTTCCTGAACGGCATATAATGTACGCCTTTGTTGAAAAGCTGCCGGCCACTTATAAATAGAGTGGCCGGCGGGGATTACATGGGATTGATGCGCAGCCAGGGTTTCATTAGGAACCCGAGCGGGCTGGTTGGCACAATTGGAGCAGAGAGAGCCGACAGACAGATGCATTCGCCATTCTGTGCACCCATTGGCTGGTGGACATCACCGGGCTGACGCAAGAGAAAGTCCCCCTCGCGATAGACCGCGTCCTCATCAGAAAAGCTTCCTTTAAGAACAACGGTGTACTCAAGACCTTCGTGCCCGTGCTTGGGTGTTTTGCCGCCGGCACAGATCTTGTGAAGAGCTACTTCGAATTGGTTTTGCCCGGTCTTGAAACGTGCAATATCTACAGATGAAGAGAGTCTCTTCCAGTTTTTATTGATCAGCGAATTGCCAATCAATTTATTGACACTGAAGGGCATATCGTCATCAAAGGTTTGTGTCTCTGGTGCGATGCAATTGCCATCCCCGCTATCGATTTTTTCCATAACCTTGTCAAAGGCATCTTCGGCAACTTCGACGGGTTCGGCCTGGCTCAGAATATGTGAGCCGACCTGGTCAAGTTGTAACAACTTGGCTCTGCAGCTGGAGCAGAAGTGCAGGTGAGCAGACACACAGATTGAAGCTGCGGTATCCAGGGTGCCCGCTGAAAACTCAATCAGCATATTTTCATCGGGATGGTGGTTTAGTGTATTGGTCATTCTTGCGCCTCTTTGGAGACAATTAATTGCATTTTTTGAAGTGCCAGACGCACCCGAGATTTAACCGTTCCCAAAGGCAGGCCGAGTTCAGCGGATGCCTCAGCATGGGATTTACCTTCCAGGTACACCTTGCGTAAAATTTGGTCCTGCTCTTTGGGTAGCTGTGCCAATGAATTTTGAACCCGTTGTTCACTGCGCTTTTGCTGAAGCAGTGATACAGGTGTCTCGTCATCGGGCTCATGCCAAAAGTCTTCATTTTCAAGCGGCAGGTGTTGGGTATTGCTCTTGCGCCGCAACATATCGATTCTACAGTTACGCGCTACAGTGTAGATCCAGGTAGTCGCCGAGGCTTTTTCTGCGTTGAATCCCTCTGCTTTATTCCAGACCTTGATCATTACTTCCTGTACTAGGTCGTCTCCTAGCCCGGGGAACCAACCCTCGTTGCGGCTGGCGTAAGCGAAACCTTTAAGCAGGGGGCCGAAATGTTCAAAGAGTTGTGCAAACGCTTTACGATCGCGATTTTCACCCACAGAGATCAGGAGTTGACTCCACTGGTCAGAGCGTTTCTCTGTATTGTTCAAAGCTGTCACGCGGTCGTCCGTTGGTCGGTTTTGACTTGAGTTGCGTATTTTTGAACTAATCATAATCTAGTGGGCCGGCGCATAATAGTCATTTTTACGCCAGCCGGTTATTTCTGGATCATTAAATGTATACTCTGGCTATAACAACGACAGCTGTCTAATATTCCATACAATACTGAAAATAATCTAATAAAGAATAGTGGTGTACACCTTGAAAAAAATCGTCCTGCCTTTTGCCATTATCGCCAGTGCAATTGCGCTCTCCCTGATAATGTTCTTGCTAAAGCCTGCGCCAGAGAAGCTCATATCGCCAGAGACAGCGCTTGCTGTTGAAACTCAGATGCTGGAAAAAACCTCAGCCCAGCTGTATATCCAATCGCAGGGGACGGTTTTGCCACGAACTCGCACGGCACTTATTTCAGAGGTCTCCGGTGCGGTTTTAGAGGTCTCGCCTGAGTTTGTTGTCGGTGGGGTTTTTCAGGCAGGTGATGTATTGATGCAGCTGGACCCCACGGACTATCAGGTGGCATTGCATCGTGCCGAGGCCAGACTTATCAGTATGAATGCAAAGTTGAGTTTTGAGCAGGCGCGTTCTGCCCAGGCGAAAAAGGAGTGGGCAATGACCGGTCGCCCGTCCACAGAGGCACCGCTGTTGGCACTGCGTAAGCCCTACCTCGCCGAAGCCGAGGCCAACGTCTTACAAGCGCAGGCCGAAGTAAAACAGGCGCAACAAAAACTTAACAAGACAACCATTCGTGCGCCCTACGCCGGCATGGTATCTGAGAAGATGGCAGATGTCGGCCAGTTTGTTGCCACTGGTTCGAAGTTGGGTGAGATTTTTGCTATCGACTACGCCGAGGTACGTCTGCCAATGACCAAAAGAGATCTCGCAAAACTTGACAGTGCGGCAATCAGCGATGGTCAATCCAGTCCTGCGGTAACCCTCAGGGCATCTGTGGGTGGGACGGAGGTAGAGTGGAATGCGCTCCTAGTGCGTTCCGAAGGTGTTGTTGATCAACGCAACCGCGCTCAGTATCTCATTGCCCAGGTCGATGATCCCTACAATATTCAACGGCGCCACCAGAAGCCTGCACTACTGATGGGTTCTTTTGTTCGCGCCGCAATTGCCGGTAAAAAGCTCGATGATATTTTTGCTCTGCCCCGTCACGCCCTTCTCGAGGGAGACAATGTAGCGGCAGTGGATGCCGACAGCAGGTTGCGACTGAAAAAAGTTGAAAAGACCTTTGGCGACGACCAGTTTTACTATATTGACAACGGCCTCGAAGAGGGCGTTGAAGTTATTGTCAGTGCCGTGGGAATCGCCATTGATGGTATGCGCGTTAAGTCTGTAGGTAAGCAATAATGCAAACCAGGGGGCTTATCAGCTGGTTTACCAGAAACCCTGTGGCGGCCAATCTGCTGATGCTGCTGATTATTGCTGCTGGCCTGATCACAGCAATGGGCATCAGCAAGGAGATGTTTCCGCGTTCGGACACTGATCAGATCGTCATCACTGTTCCCTACCCGGGGGCCGCGCCAGTGGAGGTGGAAAAAGGCGTTATCCTGCCTATTGAGGCCGCGCTAAAAGGGCTCAAGGGAATCAAGAAAATTAATTCCACCGCCAGGCGCGATTCTGCCAATGTCAATCTGGAAATAGAGGCCAATGAAGATATTAATGAGGTTATGGCTCAGGTTGAGAACCGCATCGACAGTATCGTCAACTTCCCTCAGGATCTCGAAAAACCCAATGTCAGCAGGGCTGAAAACTTTGGCTGGGTAATCAATGTCAACGTCTCCGGTGCCATGAATAAGCGCCTTAGGAAGGAGTTGGGTCAAGAGATTCGCGATGAGCTTCTGGATCTGCCCGATATTAAAAGAGCTATCCTTTGGGGAACTGATGACTACGAAATTTCTATTGAGGTTAAGGAAGATCGGCTGCGCGAGCTGGACCTGACCCTGGCAGAGGTGGCACAGGTGCTCAGAGAGTCCTCTATCGACCTGCCGGCGGGGATGATCAGGGCCGAAAATGGCAATGTTTTGGTGCGAACCCAGGGCAAGGCCTACCGTGGAGAGGATTTTGCCAATCTGGTACTGCGCAGCCATCCAGATGGAACTCAGCTGCTGGTTTCTGATATTGCCGATGTTAAAGATGGCTTTGCCGAAACCAACGCCACAGTGCGTTTTGATGGCGCCAAATCTATCTCTGTAGGGATATTTTCCCTCAAGGATCAAGATCTGATCAGTCTCAGTGATTCTGTAAAAAAGTATGTTGAGGAAAAGCGCGGCGAACTGCCAGATGGACTGAATATCAACTACGTGTTTGATGGTTCCTATAACCTGCGCGGCAGGCTGGATATGATGCTTTCCAATCTGGCTATGGGCTCGGTGCTGGTAGCGATTGTACTGGGTCTTTTTCTCAACCTGCAGGTTGCCCGATGGGTGATGGTTGGTATTCCGGTCAGTTTTCTGGGTGCCATCTGGCTAATGCCGGTAAATCCCTTCCCGGTCACTATCAATGTCCTCAGTTTGTTTGCTTTTATTATGGTGCTGGGTATCGTCGTCGATGACGCGATTGTGATTGGCGAGAGCATCTTTAGCGAGGCCAAAGGTGAGGCTGACAAAGCCCAAGAAAAAGCCAAACTCCTCAATGGTGGTGAAACCCCGGACGGCTTTTCCTACGTAGCGCCGGTCGACACAGTGGTTGCCGGTGCCAGAAGGGTAGCCACTCCGTCGACCATTGGTGTGCTGACAACCATGGCCGCCTTTTTACCAATACTGTTTATCGGCGGCAATGTCGCTGGATTCCTCGAAGCCATAGCGATGGTGGTTATTCTCTGTCTGATATTTTCGCTTATTGAATCGAAGTTGATTTTGCCGGCGCATCTGGTGGGTCTGCGCTTTACCAAACCCAAGCCTTCAAGGTGGGATTTTATCAAGCGCTGGCAAAAAGCCATCGATCACCATATGTCGCTGTTTATCGAACAGAAATACCAGCCATTTTTGGCCAAGTGTATGCGGCATCGGTATGTCACCCTGTCCTCCTTTATCGCTGTCCTGATTGTTTCCTGTGCCGCTTTGGGAAGTGGTATAGCCCGCTTTGAATTTTTCCCCGATGTTCCCGGGGATAACATTCAAGCCTCTATTATCATGCAGGATGGTGTCTCCAGTGAGAGCCTCCTGGAGGCGCTGGAAACGGTTGAGGCCGCCGCCTTTAAAGTCGATGCTGATTATCGCCGGGCCAACCCCGGGACTATGGGGCTGGTAGAGCATGTTCTTTTTTACACAGAATCCGATGTCAACGGTGTCTTTATTGTGTCGCTCTTTCCCGCCGAGGAAAGGGAGTTAAGTTCTCTCGAATTCGAAAGGATGTGGCGCGAGGAGGTTGGCAATCTGCCCAATGTGCGCAAGCAAAATTACTATGCCAGCACCAATGCCGGCGGTGGTGCCAAGATCAATCTATCCCTCTACGGCGAAGATCCCAACCAACTTAGCCTGGCCAGTGCAGAGCTGCAAGAAAAGCTCGGCGAGTACAATGGCGTATTTGATATCTATAACTCCCAGGGAGTCGGTGCCCAGGAGATACTGATTAGCCTTAAGCCCTACGCCAGTCAGTTGGGTATAAAACTCGGGGATGTGGCGCGCCAGGTGCGTCAGGCATTTTATGGCGAGGAGGTGCAGAGACTCCAGCGGGGAGCAGATACTCTTAAGGTAATGGTGCGCTATCCTCTCGAGGAACGGCGTTCAATTGCCACCCTCGAGGAGATGTATATACGCACGGCCAACGGCCAGGCTGTGGCCATTGGTGAGGTGGCCGAAATTCGTCTCGGCTTGGGCCTGACCAGTATCAAGCGCACTGAGCGCAAGCGCACTATTACTATTACTGCAGATGTGGATGCATCGAAGACCCAAAGTGGTAACGTGATAGCAGACATTAAAAATAATTTTATTCCCCAGCTTCTCGAGCGTCATCCCGGGGTAGGCTTTGGTCTAGGTGGGGCCAGTGAGGAGCAGTCAGAACTGATCAGCCGTATGCTGGTGGGATTGGTTGCAGCGCTATTCCTGATCTACGGCTTGTTGGCAGTGCCATTGCGTTCCTATGTGCAGCCGCTGGTGATTATGTCGGTTATTCCCTTCGGGTTTATTGGCGCCGTCGTAGGACATGTTGTTTTTGATATGACCATGAGTATGTTGTCGGTATTTGGCCTGATTGCACTGGCCGGGGTAGTGGTCAACGACAGTTTGATTCTGGTGGAATTTGCCAACCGCGCTCGGGTCAATGAAAAGACCGACGAGGATGCGCTGATGATTGCTGGTGCGCGGCGCTTTCGGGCAATCTTTTTAACCACCACGACCACCTTTGTTGGACTGCTGCCAATGCTGTTTGAAACCAGTATGCAGGCACAGTTTGTTATTCCCATGGCCCTGTCGCTGAGTTTTGGTATCGTCTCCGCTACCGCGATTACGCTGATTTTGGTTCCCTGCCTATACCTTGTGGTTCACGATCTCAAGAAGGTTAAGCAACCAGTGAAGTTACCCGTCGCCAAAAAAATGTTTTAAATTAAAGCTTTTGATTTAGAGCTTATGATAAAGAGGTTCTGAATTAAAAGTTTTTTCCGGATGCCGGTTACCTGACATTTCATTGCGAAAACCGGAAAGGGATTTTCCAGTTACGAAAGAATTGTAAAAAATAAGGAAGAAACATTGAGCATCGCTGCACTTTATCTTAAACATATCGAAGAGAAGTTTTTCAGATTTCAGAATATTCTCAGCGCTACCGGGTTTGATGAAATTGTTATCGGCTCGGGGAAGGGCAAGATGCAGTTTGCCGATGATATGGCCTATCCCTTCAAGGCCAACCCCTATTTCAGAGAGTGGGTGCCACTCGGGAAGCGTGCCGGTTGCTATCTGCAAATTGTTGCCGGCGCCAGCAAGCCGACATTATTTCTTCTCGCAGTAGAGGATATTTGGCATACCGCTCCCGAAGCACTTCCAGGAGGATTTCAGCAGGGGTTGGAGATTATTGAATATAGCTCCGTGGCAGAGTTAAAAAGCCAGCTCGGCAAGCGCGAAAATGGCACTGCCTTTATCAATGAAACCAATGAGTTACAGCTGGCGGCGGAATGTTGGAATCCTGAACAGGTAACATACCAGATTGATTTTCAGCGTCGTGCCAAGACCCCCTATGAACAGGAGTGTGTGCGCGAAGCCAACCGGCAGGCGGTGCCGGCTCACCGAGCCGCCTATCAGGCATTTCTGGCCGGCGCTTCGGAACTGGAAATTGCCGCTGCTTACCTTGCCGCCTGTAACCAGAGTGAAAATGACATGCCCTATGCGATTATTGCCGGCGTCAATGAACATGCGGCGGTATTGCATCACCACGATCTATCTAAGCATGCCCAGATTCCGCGAAGCTTTCTAATCGATGCCGGGGTTGCCGTTAATGGCTATGCCTCGGATATTACCCGCACCTACGCATGTGATGAGGGCAGTGACTTTGCCGAGATGATTCGTGTAATGGATACAGTGCAACTGGAATTGGCAGCTGCAGGTGGTATAGGCAAATGTCCGGTTGAGTTGAATGTTCTATCGCAGCTAAAAGTGGCTGAGGTGCTACGTCAGTTTGATGTGCTAAAAATGTCTGCAGAAGAGGCATTTGACGCCGATATTACAGCAACTTTCTATCCCCACGGTCTCGGACATCAACTGGGATGTAATGTTCACGACAGGGGCAGCAATCTGGCCAATGCTCAAGGCGACCTGGTGCCGGCTTCAAAGAAATATCCAAAACTGCGCAGCTCTGCCCCAATGGTTGCTAACCAGATACACACCGTAGAGCCCGGGCTCTATTTTATTCCCTCACTGCTGGATAAATTGCGCACTAGCCAGTACGCCGCCGGACTCAACTGGTCGCGGGTGGATGATTTTATTCCCTACGGCGGGATTCGTATCGAAGACAATATTGTTGTGCATGGCGATGGACATTTGGAAAATCTGACCCGCGATGCCTTTGCGTCAATTGTCTAAAGCCCTGATTAGATGCCTTTGGAATTAATCAAACTGTTTGTCGGCACTCGCAAAGCGCAGATAAAACAGCATGCCAAACAGGCAGATTGCGCCAGCCAGTTGAAACACCATTGCCCAGGAGCCGGTTAGCTCTAGAATAAGTCCTGCAGTATACACACCAATAATTCCCGGCACGGTAGCGATAGTGTTGGTAATTCCCATTAGGGTGCCAGCATATTTCGGCGCAATATCCATATGGTTGACCACAAAGCCACCAACGGCTGCCGAGGCCAGTGCATTGCCAATAGTCATAATCGCGATCGCCACCCAGATAGACTCTGAATAGCCGACTACCATCATCGCTGCAGCCATTCCGCCAAGGCTGATGCTCTGCATAATCTTGCGCACCCTCACCACAGCCATGCCGTTATTTATCATGCGGTCGGCAATGCTGCCAAAAATATTAAAAAACAGGAAAGAAACAATAAACGGCACCATGGTGTAGAAGCCGATCGACGTATAGTCCACGCCGAGGCCCTTGTTAATAAAAGTTGGCAGCCATGACAGCAATAGAAACAGTGACCAATTATTGCAGAAGTGGGCGACCATAATAGCCAGAATAGCGGGGGATTTTAGCAGCTTGAAAATCTGTGGTGCAGTATGGGTTTTACCCGGCTCGCCATCGGATTGAATATATGCCAGTTCCTGCGCTGAGATACGCCGATGCTTGCCGGGTTCCGATGCGGCGACCCTGAACCAGAAAACCGCCCAGATAAAACCGATAATTGCGAAAGCGTAGAATGCCCATTCCCAGCCATAGGCTGCGACAATTATTGGCGTCACAACAAGGGCAAAGACCGTGCCCAGAGGGATGCCGCTGTTAACCACCCCCATAGCGCGGGATCGTTCCGAGATCGGAACCCAGCGTGCCAGCAGCGCATAAACAGAGGGAAAGGTCACTGCTTCACCCATACCCATAAGGACGCGGTTAAGAATCAGGATGCTCAGTCCAAGGGTGGCGGCCAATGGCGTTAACAGTGTAAATAGCGACCAGAGTATAACGCCCAAGCCGAGGACGATTTTTCCGCCAAAGCGATCGGCAAGCGTGCCGCCGAGTATCTGCAGGAATAGATAGCCAACAAAGAATGACGAGAGTACAGAGCCCTGCTTTGCCGGGCCCCAGTCAAACTCCTCGGCCATGGGGATGATGGCTACAGACATATTGACGCGGTCGATGTAGCAGATAAAAACTGCCAACATAGACAGACAGACCAGCAAATAACGCTGTGGTATTTGACGAAGCATTTTAGACCTTCGTAGTTATTGTTTTTATTCTGATTCTGAGGCCAGGCTATCAAGTAGCCCGTTAACAGTACTACAGCTGTCCAGGATTTTCAGGAGTAACAAATATTTTCAGGACAGCTTTTTATTAATTGACGGCAAAATTAGTCTAAAATACGAGCATAATTTAACCTTTTCTAGCGATCCCCAGCATTTCATGCAAACTGATAAATCTTCTCCATCAGGTTCTCTTGATAAATCGACGTTCGGTATCGGTATTGATTTTGGTACCAGTAACAGCGCCGCGGCTGTTTATGATGGTGAGCAGGTCTTCCTGGTTCAGCTATCTGAGCAGAACCCGATTATGCCCTCAGCCAATTATATCGACAGGGACTTCAAAACCACCATCGGCCAAAAGGCGATTGATGACTATATCAGCGGCAACCAGGGCCGCAAGGTAGAGTTGAGTGCCGAGCTTATAGGTGAGGCGCGCACCAGCACCGGTACTCCCACTGGCCCGGCCAGCGAGTCGGAAACCAGCAAGGTGTTTGGGCAGGCATTTAATGACGTAGGTTTGCCCGGGAGACTGTTTCGCGGCACCAAGCGGCTGTTGGGTAACGCCGCTGATGAGCGCACGCTGATCTTTGATCGACCCTTTCGGCTTGTTGCCCTGGTAACACCTATTCTGGTGGGTATTCGCAAAGCCCTGCAGCGCCATGTAGCCAATACCGCCCACGCCTGTATTGGCCACCCGGTAAATTTTGAGGGCATGGAGCAGGGCCGCAATACTATTGCCCTTAAACGTCTCAGTGAATCCTATGGTCATGCGGGAATCACCGAACAATCATTTTGCCCGGAGCCGACTGCCGCGGCGATCAGTTATTTACATAACCATCCGGGTAATAGTGACGAGCTGGTACTGACCGTCGATTTTGGCGGTGGCACCCTGGACTTCAGCATATTGCGCCGTGTAGGTGCCTCCTTTGAAGTGGTGGCTACTCACGGGATTGCGCTGGGTGGTGATAGGATTGACCAGACTATTTTCCGCCAATTGATTTTTCCGCTGCTCGGCAAGGGCGAGCGCTGGCGTCGAGTTCTGGATGGTTCTGAGGTGGATACGCTATTTCCCTTTGGTGACTTTGAGGATCTGCTGATTAACTGGCCGGTCAGCTATATGCTCAACCAGAATAAATATACTGCTCCGGTGATGCAGCGCATGGCCGAGGATGATCCGGCGGCGCTTAAATTTAAGCGGCTCTACGATCTGATTAAGCAGAACTACAGCTATCAGGTTTTTGAAGCGATCAAGGCCTTTAAAGCTGAACTCTCGGTCCATGAATCTGCGGTCTTGGATATCCCTGAAATTGATATCGAAGTGACATTGGAGCGCTGGGAGTTTGAGTTGATGATTTCCGATCTACTCTTCGAGCTCGAGCAGGCGATTACCCTGATACTCAATAAAGCCAATATTCAAGCGGCGGACATAGATCTGGTGCTGCGCACTGGCGGTTCATCATTAATCCCCGCAGTAAAGGATATTCTAGATAATCAGTTTGCCGGTAAGGTCGTTGAACACGATCCCTTTACCAGTGTCGCCGCCGGTCTGGCGATTGCCGATTACTATGGTTATGGTAACCAGACCTCCCTGTAGAGAAGCATCAAAACCCGAGTCGCTAAATGTCTCTGTAGGCACTGCGCAAAGATACTTGCGATAAGCAAGTAAGTTTACTAAGCTTGGCTTCAATAAAATGGAATTTGCCCGGTACTAGCTTGTACAAGCCACCACCAGCTCCTTCGAGTGAGTGCGGTAGAGTATGAGAGAGTGCTGCGCAGTCAATGGAGTCGATATGCGCGCATCAATAGTCAAAGCCCCGCTTGGGAAAAAAGCCCCGCCTGAAAAAAAAAACCTTAAAGCCGTTAAATCTCCCGGCACCTCTCAGGCCAGCTCTACCTCGGATAAACCCCGGCAAAACGCTGCTATCCCGCTGCGATTTGTGACCGCTGCCAGTTTGTTTGATGGCCACGATGCGGCGATCAATATTATGCGCCGTATTCTCCAAAGTGCCGGCGTTGAAGTTATTCACCTAGCCCACAACCGCTCTGTGGCAGAGGTGGTTGAAACCGCATTGCAGGAGGATGCCCAGGGTATCGCCATCAGCTCCTACCAGGGCGGTCATGTTGAATATTTTAAGTATGCCGTAGACCTGCTCAAAGAGGCCGGCGCCGAACATATTCGACTGTTTGGCGGCGGCGGTGGTGTGATTGTGCCTGCGGAAATTAAGCGGCTTGAGGCCTATGGAGTAGAGCGTATTTACTCGCCCTATGATGGCCAGCATTTAGGTCTGACTGGCATGATCGACGATATGATCAAGCGTTGTTCGCTGGGCAGTTACAAGGATGTTAGCGTTGACTCGAAACAGTTGAGCGGTGCACGGGGGCGCGGCAATCTAGCCCGTTTAATCACTGCCATTGAGCGCGGTGAGCTGTCTAAACAGCAACAGCAATCCCTTTACGAGCAGGAGCAGTTTTTGGCCGCATCGGTGCCGGTTCTCGGTATTACCGGTACTGGTGGTGCAGGTAAATCATCGCTTACGGATGAATTAATTCGCCGCTTTCGACAGGACAGTGAGGATAAGTTGAAGATAGCTGTTTTGGCGATTGATCCAACGCGCAGAAAAACCGGCGGCGCCCTGTTAGGGGATCGCATTCGCATGAATGCCATCTATCACCGAAATATTTTTATGCGCTCAATCGCCACCCGTGGCGCCAGTGGTGAAGTGCCCACGTCGCTCACCGATATTATCAGTGCAGTGCGCCTTGGCGGTTTTGATCTGGTAGTGGTCGAGACACCTGGTATTGGCCAGGGTGATGCCGGCATTGTGCCCTATGTGGATATTCCGATTTATGTGATGACCCCGGAGTTTGGTGCCCAGAGCCAGCTGGAAAAAATCGATATGCTCGATTATGCAGAACTGGCGATTATTAATAAGTTTGATCGCAAGGGCAGTGATGACGCCTATCGTGATGTCTGCAAACAGATTCAGCGCAATCGCCAGGCTTTTGACCAGCTGCCGGAGGAGATGCCAGTGTTTGGCACCATTGCTTCGCGCTTTAATGATGATGGTGTCACTGCCGCCTATCAGCGGCTGGTGGAATTATTGCTGGCTCAGGGACTGCGCAATTTTCAGCGCCATCTGGCCAGGGTTGACTGCAAAACTCCCTCGCAAAAAACCGTTGTGGTGCCGGCGGATCGGCAGCGCTATCTGGCCGAGATTGCCGCAGGGGTGCGCAGTTATCACCGTCATGTGGCAGTGCAGGTCAAGCTGGCCCGCGAGCAGCAGCAGTTGCTCGCCGCCAAGGAAATGCTTATTGGTGATAACAGTGTAAAAGACTGGCAGCCAGTCTGTTCAAAAATTGATCAACTGGCCGCCGAGCGTCTGCAAGCCATGGATAGTCGCGCAAGCCAGCTTTTGGAGCGCTGGCCGCATCAGGTAGAAGCCTATTCTGGCGATCAAAAAGTCGACTGTCTGAGCAATGGTCAAGAGATTACTACGCAGTTAAATACACTGTCATTGTCCGGCAATAAAATCCCTCGGGTCTCCCTGCCTCGCTACAAAGATCACGGCGAATTACTAAAATGGCTGATGTTGGAAAACCTCCCGGGTGAATTTCCTTTTACGGCGGGGGTGTTTCCCTTTAAGCGCGAGGGGGAAGATCCGGCACGAATGTTTGCCGGTGAAGGGGATGCCTTCAGAACCAACCAACGCTTTAAGGTACTCTCCGAGCACGCCGATGCCAAGCGCCTGTCCACGGCATTTGATTCGGTAACTCTGTATGGCTGGGATCCGCAAGAGCGCCCGGATATCTTTGGCAAGATTGGCAATGCCGGAGTTTCAATCTGCACATTGGAAGATATGAAAGCGCTCTATGCTGGCTTTGATCTGTGTAATCCAACGACCTCTGTGTCAATGACCATCAATGGCCCGGCACCGACCATTCTGGCGATGTTTTTAAATGCCGCAATAGATCAGCAGGTCGACAAGTTTGTTGTCGAGCATGGTCGTCAGCCAGAGGATAATGAATACACAGTGCTGCGCGCCAATACCCTGCAGCAGGTTCGTGGCACTGTGCAGGCAGATATTCTCAAAGAGGATCAGGGGCAGAACACCTGTATTTTCTCCACCGAATTTAGTCTGCGCATGATGGGCGATATGCAGCAGTACTTTATCGACAAGCAGATTCGCAATTTCTACTCAGTATCTATCTCCGGCTACCATATCGCCGAAGCCGGAGCCAACCCGATTTCGCAGTTGGCCTTTACCTTGGCCAATGGCTTCACCTTTGTCGAAGCCTATTTGGCGCGCGGCATGAAGATTGATGATTTTGCCCCCAACCTGTCGTTCTTCTTTTCCAATGGTATGGATCCTGAGTACACGGTAATGGGGCGCGTGGCGCGACGTATCTGGTCGACCTCAATGCGCGATCGCTACGGGGCCAATGCCCGCAGCCAAAAACTCAAATACCATATCCAGACCTCTGGGCGATCACTGCACGCCCAGGAGATGAACTTCAATGATATTCGCACTACTCTGCAAGCCTTAATTGCTATCTATGATAATTGTAATAGCCTGCATACTAATGCCTATGATGAAGCGATTACCACGCCTACCGAGGAGTCAGTGCGCAGGGCATTGGCGATCCAGTTGATTATCAATCAGGAGTGGGGGTTGGCAAAAAATGAAAATCCCAACCAGGGGGCTTTTATTATTGATGAGTTAACCGATCTAGTTGAAGAGGCGGTGCTGCAGGAATTTGAGAGAATCTCTGATCGCGGCGGTGTATTGGGCGCCATGGAAACAGGTTATCAACGTGGTAAGATCCAAGAGGAGTCGCTGTATTATGAGCACAAAAAACACGATGGCTCACTGCCAATTGTCGGGGTAAATACTTTCCTTAAAAATTCCGATGTAAAGCCCGTTGACATCGAACTTGCTCGATCAACCGATGCAGAAAAACACAGCCAGATAAACCGGCTGGGTGAATTTCATAAGTTGAATGCTGAACGGTCTGTTGTGATGTTAAAGCGTTTGCGGGATACAGTCAGTCAGGGTGGCAATGGTTTTGAAGTGCTGATGGATGCGGTGCGCTGCTGCTCACTTGGGCAAATCACCAACGCCTTGTTTGATGTTGGCGGACAGTATCGCCGAAGCATGTAGTTCGGTTTTTGAGTAAAAATACATTTAACAGAGAGCAGAAAAATGGCCAAAGCCCTGCGTCTTACACAGGTTGAACGCAAGGAAATTTCCGACGCAAAAATGCTTGAGGCGGCGGTAGATCTCATTGTCGAGCGCGGTGCTGGACAGACAACGCTAAAAGATGTTGGAGAGAGGGCGGGCTACTCTCGGGGACTTGCAGGTTATCGATTTGGCAATAAAGCTGGACTGTTTGACTTTGTGCTCAGGGCCGTGGGCGATAAATGGCTGGCAGAGCTGACCGATGTCACAGAGGGAAAGTGTGGTTACCCGGCAATTGCCGCCGCGCTGGATGCGCATATCAAATTCTGCGAGGATGCCCCAAGGCATGTAGAAGCTTTTTACCGCCTGTGGTTTGAACCTCTGGCGCCAGAATCGCAACTTAAAACGGTTATTCTTGGCATTCACCGCCGTCGCCGCAAGGACGTTATTCGCTGGATTGAGCAGGGCATTGAAGAGGGCATGCTGGTGTCGAACACTGATGTCGAGTTAATTGCCGACCACTTTACCGCTGCGGTGAGTGGAATTGTCTATCACTGGATGAGCGATCCAGACAACCTTAAGGAGATGCGTGCACTGCACAGTGGCCTTAAACAGGTAATGGCTACCATGTTGGCTGTTCCCCACCAATAGGCTGCAAAACCTCTCGCAGCTGGAGCAGATTACTTAAAGACGACAAAATACCGCTATATTGCGACCAAAGCGCTCATCAGTAGCAAACATGCCTTGCATGCCCAGCACAGCCAAACTACTCTTGTGAGTTGATAAAACAATTATAACTAACAGGAATTTTGGGGGTTTACATGGCAGGTCCAACTGCAGGAAGTTCAACAGCATCAGCGGCCGGTGGCCAGGAGCAGGGTACACAGACCTTTGCGTTTATCGCAATGACCTGTCTGTTCTTTTTCTGGGGCTTTATCACTGTTCTAAACGATATTTTAATTCCATTTTTAAGAGAGTCCTTTGACCTTAACTACACTCAGGCGATGCTGGTCCAGTTCTGCTTTTTTGGCGCCTACTTTATTGTTTCGCCGTTTGCCGGCAAGCTAATTGACAAGGTTGGCTACCAGCAGGGTATTGTTCTCGGGCTTCTAACTACAGCAACGGGTTGCTTACTGTTTTATCCCTCTGCTGAAGTGCATGTCTACGGGCTGTTTCTTTTTGCCTTTTTTATCCTCGCCAGTGGTATCACTATATTGCAGGTTGCAGCTAATCCCTACGTGGCAGCACTTGGGCCGGAGAAAACTGCAGCCAGCCGACTCAACCTGGCACAGGCTGCCAACTCATTGGGTACAACAGTAGGACCTATTGTTGGTGCGGCACTGATTCTGGGTGCGGTAGCTGCTGATGCCTCTGCCGTGCAGATGCCTTATGTGATGTTGGGTGCGCTTCTGGTGACCGCAGCACTGGTATTTAGATTTATTAAGCTTCCTGTTCTTGCCCATGTTGAGGCAAGCGAAGATACAGGTGAGAGTGTCTGGAGCCGTCGTTCACTGGTATTGGGTGCTCTGGCGATCTTTCTCTATGTAGGTGGCGAAGTCTCTATTGGTAGCTTCCTGGTTGACTATTTCAAGGAAGAAGCAATTGTTGGAATGAGTGCAGCAGATGCCGGTGAGATGGTTGCCTATTACTGGGGTGCTGCCATGGTTGGTCGTCTGGTCGGTGCGGGCTTAATGAACTTTATTCCAGCGACTAAATACCTGGCTTTTAACGCCCTGATCGCGATTGTTATGATTATTGTCAGCATGAATACGTCAGGCAGCGTTGCTATGTGGTCTATTCTGGCGGTTGGTTTCTTTAATTCAATTATGTTCCCAACTATCTTTACCCTGGCCGTAAAAGGCCTTGGCTCAATGACCAGTAAAGGTTCCGGTCTGGTCTGTCAGGCGATTGTTGGTGGCGCGTTGATACCTCTTGTGCAGGGTGTTACTGCAGATCTAATCGGCATCCAGCTAAGCTTTATTGTTCCAATGCTCTGCTATATCTATATCGGTTGGTATGCGCTAAATGGTTCAAGTGAAAAATAGATTTTTAGGGTAGTAATCGCAGCAAAAACCCCGCCACTGTAGAGTGGCGGGGTTTTTTTACGGGTGATAAAACACTTAGAGGCTATTAATTTATGATGATCCAATAGAAATAGGCGTTCGTAAAAATTTATGTAGTTGCAGAAAAACTTATAAAAATTATTGCTACAGAGGGTAATTCGATGAAACTTAAACTCGCATTTCTTTGGTTTTATGACGCCTACAATGCCGTGATGAACCACAATAAAAATCCTTTGAGACATATCCCCGATCCGCTTTCCAGAATGTGGATAATGACTGTACTTGCTTGGATGTGGTCGATTGTTTTTGGTATTTATGTTGGCAGTGTTATCTACATGGGTGTTAGCCTCGCAGCACATTTCCTGCTTCTGGCTATGCTAACTTTTACCGCTGCGGTTTTTTACGATGCCGAGCGTCGTCACGACAGCTGGTTATTAAATTTAAGATTGCAACAGCATAAAGATCATTAGAACGTAATGCTCTTTTGGCTTGGTTAGGTGGGGAAGCGCTCTTTCTGCAGATGGCACTGCTGTGGTAGATATGGGGAGACTTGAACCACCGACCCAAGCATTAAACGGCATTGCACATGGAAAAAAGTTTTTTCAGCGGGAAAAATACAAGCCTATTTCGGTAAGCGCAAATCATTCGAGTGTTCCCCAGTGCTTTCTAACCAGTGCTCTCCTTCCAGTATTCTCCTCCCAGAGCTTTCGATAGATCTGGTTCCGCACAAAAAAATTAATTTGTAGCTGAATAGCGATAGTGTCAACCATGGTCATTGGTAGCTTTTCGGCAATCATTGAGCTTAATGGGGTCTGACGGTTCTCGAACTTTGCCATTTCCAACAATAACCCCAGTCTATATACTGGCTGAGCGCGCGTTATCCAACCAGCCCACTGGTGAAACTGAATAAAATCAAGGAGTAACGGTGTCTGCAAGAAAATAACCAGACGCGGTTATTTTAGATAATAAGAAAACTTGCCTTGTTCTGGAGGGTATCGGTGGTATCTAATTTCCAATTGACTATCAAAAGGTTGGAGACGGCTGCCAAATATCAAATTTGGCATAACGCGCATTCGGGATATTAAAATGATATACGTCCAATGACCATTCAACAATTAGATAAGTGTCATGATTAATCGGAGTGAGGGTATGAAATATTTTGTTAAAGCATTAGGTATTCTAGGTATTTCGGCAGTATTAGTCTTTATGCTTTTACAAATTCCTGCTGTACAAGATCAATTAATACAGAGAGAAATTGCCCAAAGAATGTCTGACTCCCCTGATGATCTGTTTGCTGAGGATGCATTACGCGTAACGCTATGTGGTAGTGCCGCGCCAATGCCCGTCAGAAATAGAGCAGCGGCATGCGTTATGGTGATTGCAGGAGGTAAGTTTTATATTGTCGATACGGGTAACCGTAGCACTAATAACCTTGGACTTTGGCAAATTCCAGCTAAGCGTGTAGGGGCGGTTTTATTAACACACTTTCATTCAGATCATATCGGTGATTTGGGGGAGTTCAACATGATGACTTGGGCGCAGGGGCGTGATGCGCCACTAGAGGTATACGGCCCCAAAGGCGTGAAGCGAGTTGTCGATGGCTTTGCTCGAGCTTATTCACTGGACAGTTCTTATCGTACGGCACACCATGGTGAAGACTATCTAAATCCTGCAATAGGAAAGATGGTAGCAAAAGAAATTATTTTCGAGGGTGATTCAACAATAGTTTTGGATGACGGGTCGCTGAAAATAACTATGTTTGCTGTCAATCATGCACCTATACATCCTGCTGCTGGTTACCGTTTTGATTATAAAGGACGCTCAGTTGTAGTAAGCGGTGACACTACGAAAATTGAGACAACAATTAAATTTTCAAGAGACGCTGATGTTTTGATTCATGAAGCCTTATCTCGGCATATCGTAAAGCAAATGGAAATTGAATCCGGTAAAGTTGGTAATAGCCAGTTAGAGAAGATCATGTTCGATATACAGGACTACCATTCATCTCCAGTCGAGTCTGCTGAAGTGGCAAATGAAGCGAATGTCAAAGAGTTAGTTCTATATCACCTTGTTCCAACGCCACCAAGCACAGTCGCTGAATGGGTGTTTATGCGAAATGTAAAGGAGGTTCGTTCAAAAGGTGTAACAGTTGGATACGATGGCTTGACGTTAACATTGCCAATCGGCTCTGAAAATATTAATCAGCAAGATTTGAATGACCGATAGTATGCGCATTTATCAGTAAGCCATTTGACAGCCTATGCTGATAATTTGGTTATGTCGGTACAAAGCCCATTTCTAACGGGCACTCTTTACAAGGGCAAAATAAAAAAGGCTTACACTGTATGAAACGAATGTAAGCCTTTGAATTCAATGGTAGCTACGGGTGGACTTGAACCACCGACCCCAGCATTATGAATGCTGTGCTCTAACCAGCTGAGCTACGTAGCCACAAATTAATGCACTGCCATTACAGGGCGCGCATTTTGGCGAGAGATAGGTGATTTGTCAATAGGTTGGGAGCCAATAAGGTTCTATTTGAAGTCCTGCTGGGTGCCTTGTCCAGAAGCGTCTAATCCTTCAGAGTTAACAGTCCAAAATGACCTGGGTCACACTTTTAGTAAATGTTTAGTACCTTGTGACGTACTGATATCCAGATCATTAAATTCACATTAAAGCTTTGCATAATAGCCCCAGCCTCTGACTGGGGTTACCAATGCTGTGGGGCTTGTGTCTGTGGTTTTCGATTACACCAGGATGTCCAGAAGTCTCAGTGTTTCAACATAGTTGCTGGCCCTGTAACAGGCGACAGTTGCGGTAGACTCGGTCAGGGGCGCCTTTTTTTCGCCGCCTTTTTTAATAGTATCTTATGGAGCCTTTACTGCTTTTCTTGCGATCTAATCTTGCGATCTAAAAGTTACCCGATATATCCTGCCGGCAAGATCATCACTGATATACAGATTACCCCGGCTATCCTGGGTTATATCAACTGGCCTGCCAGAGACACCCTCATCAGATAAGAACCCGCGTAAAAAATCACTGCTGGTGATTTTTCCTTCATTGTCCCAGTGCAGGGCTACTACCTTATAGCCGTCAAGCTCGGAGCGGTTCCACGAACCATGCAGAGCTACGAGTGCAGATTTTTCGAGACTTTCTGGCAGCGATGCCGTTGTGTCTAGAAAATGAATTCCAAGCGGGGCATTGTGAGCCCTGAATTTAAAGGCTGGCGGAATGGCAGTGCTCAAAAGGTCGGAACGCCTGTCACCATAGTCGGGATCGGGGATATTGTCGCCATTGAAGTAAGGCCAGCCATAAAAGCCGCCCTCAACAACGTTGTTTAGCTCATCCGGCGGAAAATTATCGCCGAGTAGATCCCGTGCGTTGACCGTCGCGAATAATTCGCCAGACCAGGGTGCCCAGTCGAAGCCGATGCTGTTACGCAAACCGCTGGCATAGATTTCCAGACCGCTGCCATCGAGTTCAGAGCGCAGGATTGCCGAATAGTGAGGATCTTCCGGTTCGCAGACATTGCAGGGTGAACCGATAGTGATATAGAGCCTGCGTTCTGGAGAGATACCAATAGTTTTTGTGTTATGGCTTTGGTAGGGATGGCCGAAGGGCAAATTCCCAATCACTAGTTGTGGCTGGCCGATTAATGTTCCATTTTGATGGTTGTAGCGTACTTTGCTGACTTTGTCCCGTTCACTGAAATATAACCATTCACCGTCAAACACCAGTCCCTGGGGAGCATTAAGGTCGGCTATAAGTACTGTGGCGTTCTCGACGCTGCCATTGTCATCCACATCCTGTAAAAGTTTGATCGAGCCCTCAGTGGTGGAGCTAACAATGATATCGTCAGTCTCGGTTGCTAGAAGAAACCTTGGCGCTGTCAGGTTTTCCGCATAGAGATTAATGGAGAAACCGGGGGGCAGCTGAAAGGTAGCATTTGAGATTTCATCTGGAGGTTCGGTGGTGTTTAGTCCGGTGGCAGAGCTGAGAATCACCCAAAAGCCACTCAAGCCACCAGGACTTTTAAACCCAATTACCGTTATCAGTGTGGCTGTGATTAGTGCAAGAGTAAGTGCTAGCTTTTTAATCATTATCAGCGGCCTCTAATTGATCAAACTATAGCTTACTCTTTTACTTTATTGAGTGCAGTGACCATAGAGCCAACTACCACCAAAATTGCCCCGCCAATTGACAGGGGGGTTAAAGCTTCGACTGCCAGCCCGCTAAATGAAATTGTGTGCACCGTCGCAAAGGTGATCAGCGGTGTCAGAGCAAGGATAGTACTCACCTTGGACGCTTCAATATGGACCATGGCCTCGGCAAAACTGCCATAGGCAATCAATGTGTTTAGACCGCAGAACAGCAAGAGCCCCCACTGAATATTGGATAACTGCGACAAGCGGCTGAAGTCTGAGAAAGGCAAAAATGCCAGCGCGCCTATCCAGTAAAACACCAGCATCGTTTCCTGTGAGCTGAAATCACGCAGCAAAAACTTTTGCAGGATAGCGTAGCCGGTCCATAATACCGCGGCCAGCAGCACCATAAGTACGCCGATACCGTAGGCATTAACGGCGATAAATAGACTGTAAAAGTGCGGGTAGAAAAACATTATAAGGCCGCTGAAGAATGTGCCAAATCCAAGCCACTGAACCGGCGAAAAGCGCTCGCCAAACACCCAGAGTCCACTGATTAACAGTAGCATCGGGGCGACTTGAATCATCAACTGCGTGGCCTCCGCTGTGGTGCGCTCAAGACCGAAAATATACAGGCCATAATTGCCGGTCAGCAGTAGCCCGGCAATAAGCAGTTGCAGTACAAGTTTGCCCGATCGAAGACGCTCGCGGTTATCGGCGGCCCTTCTGCGTCGGCGAAAAGCCATACAGGGCGTCAGTAACACTGCGGCGAGGGCAAAGCGAAAGAAGCTTGTGGTAATTGGGTCCAGGGTTGCCATGACGCCTTTGAGGGCGATGGGCAGGACGCCCCACAGACAGGCGGTGGTCAGGGCGAGCAAAAACCCGAGTCTCCAGCGTCCGGAAACTCGGCTCATTGAATAGGGTAGCTGTGGTTAAACATTAAAACGGAAGTGGATAACGTCACCGTCTTTAACAATGTAATCTTTGCCTTCAAGACGCCATTTGCCTGCATCTTTTGCTCCCTGTTCGCCATTGCCCTCGATATAGTCATCGTAACCAATAATTTCGGCGCGGATAAAGCCCTTTTCGAAATCTGTGTGAATCTTGCC
Organism: Porticoccaceae bacterium; assembly: GCA_038150705.1. Classification (GTDB taxonomy): domain Bacteria; phylum Pseudomonadota; class Gammaproteobacteria; order Pseudomonadales; family Porticoccaceae; genus HTCC2207. The sequence goes on from JAYOUA010000003.1 coordinate 90,139, forward strand.
TGCGCTCTGAGGTGCTGTTGCGCCAACTGGAATGGTCCAGGCGCGAACCTCTTTAGGGCCGGCGGTAAAATAAGTCTGCAGTCCAAGCAGGCCGTAGCCGGCGCGAATTACACGGTTGAGACCAGGTTCATCCATACCCATCTCCTCGAGGAATTCATCTCTCTCCTCATCCTCGAGCTCGGCAATTTCGGCTTCCAGTTTGTTGCAGATAGGCACCACAGTGGAACCCTCTTGCTCGGCAATGGCAATAACTGCGTCGAGATAGGGGTTATTGTCGAAACCCTCTTCGTCGACATTGGCAATATACATGGTTGGCTTTAGGGTCAGCATGCTCAGCGGCCTGAGCAGTTTGAGTTCATCGTCGCTCAGAGTCAGGGCGCGCAGTGGTTTCGCTTCATTGAGGTGGGGAAGAATCTTTTCAATAACTTCCAGCAGGGCGATTGCATCCTTGTCTCTGCCTTTAGCTGCTTTGGTCAGCCGCTGCTGGGCTTTTTCCGCGCTCTCGAGGTCGGCCAGTGCCAGTTCGGTATTGATCACATCAATATCGTCTTTAGGGCTGATAGTGCCCTCGACATGGATAACGTTCTCATCATCGAAGCAGCGCACCACATGAGCGATGGCATCAGTCTCGCGAATATTTGCCAGAAACTGGTTACCCAGACCTTCGCCTTTGGAGGCTCCGGCAACTAGGCCAGCGATATCGACAAATTCCATACTGGTGGGAATCAGCCGCTCGGGATTGATGATAGCGGCAATTTTATCTTGGCGAGGATCAGGAATTGGCACAATGCCGGTGTTGGGTTCAATGGTGCAGAAGGGAAAGTTCTCGGCACTGATGCCAGCTTTGGTCAATGCATTGAAAAGCGTTGATTTGCCGACATTGGGAAGACCCACAATTCCGCAGTTAAAACCCATAGTAAATTCCTTGTGCCACTTGTTTGGCGTTGTAGTCTAGCTAGACAGTGTGAAGTTCGTGCATGGCTTTTTCCCACTGGCCGCTAATGGCCAGGGGCAGCACCCGCAAAGCATCATCGATGCTGTTAGTAATAAGTTGTTGGTCGCTCGGCGAGGGTTTCTTAAGCACATAGTCGGCGACTTGTTTAGCATTGCCGGGATGGCCGATGCCAATTCGCAGCCTGGCGAAATCTTTATTGTTTCCCAGTTTCTGAATGGTATCCCGCAGGCCGTTATGACCACCGTGACCACCGCCTTTTTTGAAACGCGCAGTGCCGGGAGGCAGATCCAGTTCGTCGTGAACAATGAGAATTGCCGCTACGGGTATCTGATAAAAACCGGCCAGTGCGGCAATGGCCTTGCCGCTGCGATTCATAAAGGTGCTTGGGATCAGCAGCCTGACATCTCTGTCATCTATGCTGATCTTGGCGGCGTCACCAAAAAATTTGCTTTCCTGCTTTAGCTCTACATGCTGTGATTTTGCCAGCTCCAGAACCAAGTCGGCCCCGGCATTATGACGCGTCCGATCATATTTAGAGCCGGGATTTCCCAGCCCTACAATTAATTCAACGGGCGTGTCCAATGTCAGGGCCTACTTGAGGGGCAAGTGGGAAGATTACTCTTCGCTTGCATCCTTATCGCTATCGTCAGCAGCATCTGCGCCACTGTCAGCAGCGGTTTCATCTTCAACCGCGGCAGCCTTGGGCTTGTTGACAGCTGCAATTGGCAGATCGTGATCTTCGCCGTGACTGAGAGCTACACTCTCAACACCTTTTGGCAGTTTGATATCAGAAATGTGCAGGGTCTGACCAATTTCAACTGCTTCCATATCGACTTCCAGATATTCGGGCAGATCTTTTGGCAGACAGGAAATTTCAAGTTCGGTCATGCTGTGGGCGATCAGACCGCCACCGAGCTTAACGCCGACACAGGTATCTTCATTAATAAAGTGAAGTGGCACTTTGGTTTGCAGCTTGGTGTTCTTGCTAACGCGCAAGAAGTCCATATGCAGAACAATTGCCTTGGCAGGATGACGCTGCACATCTTTAACAATAACGTCTTCAGATTTGCCATCGATATCCAGTTCAATAATGTGTGAGTAGAAAGCTTCGTTTTCCAGTGCTTTCATAATATCTTTGTGGACTAGGGCAACCTGTGTTGGCTTTTTCTTTCCGCCGTAGACGATTGCTGGTATTTCACCGGCCAGACGACGCAGGCGGCGGCTCGCACCTTTCCCTGTATCCTCACGGCCTTTCGCTTGTAATGTAAATTCAGTAGACATAGTAGTCTCCAAGTTATGCCAATACAGACCGCGACCAGACCTGTAATGGAGTTTAATATGCCCCGAATTGAGGCGGTTAAAGCAGTGCTTGTCAGCTAATCCAGAGGATTAGCGCAACAATTTATTTAAACAAACAACTTATTCAAACATTGCACTGATAGATTCTTCATTGCTAATGCGGCGGACTGATTCGCCGAGCAATTTACCCAGCTGCAGTGTGCGAATCTTGCCGCACTTCTGAGCCTCTTCACTCAGCGGGATACTGTTGGTAACCACCAGCTCATCCAGCGTAGAGTTTTTAATATTATCAATCGCACGACCCGACAAAACTGCGTGGGTGGCGTACGCGACGACTTTGGCGGCACCGTTTTTCTTCAGTGCTTCGGCAGCCTTACACAGGGTGCCAGCAGTATCGACGATATCGTCGACCAATACACAGGTTCGGTCGGTGACCTCACCAATCAGATTCATTACTTCGGTCTGGTTGGCTGAGGGGCGACGCTTGTCGATGATAGCCAGATCACAACCAAGATGCTTGGCAACGGCTCTGGCGCGGACAACACCGCCAATGTCTGGAGAGACAACCTGAAGCTTTTTATGATTCTGGCGCTCGATATCACCTAGCAACACTGGTGCGCCATAGACATTATCAACTGTGCAGTTGAAGAAGCCTTGAATTTGTTCTGCGTGGAGGTCGACAGTCAGTACTCGATCGACACCGGCATTTGAAAGCATGTCAGCGACTACTTTGGCGCTGATGGGAACCCGTACAGAGCGCACTCGGCGATCCTGGCGAGCATAACCAAAGTACGGCACTACCGCAGTGATACGTGCCGCTGATGCGCGACGCAGAGCGTCGATCATCAGAACTAATTCCATTAGATTGCGGTTGGTTGGCGCACAGGTTGGCTGCACAACAAATACATCGTTACCACGAACGTTTTCGTGGATTTCGATATTTATTTCACCATCAGAGAAGATGTCAACAGTAGCCTTGCCGGGTGAAACACCTAACTGTCGAGCAATTTGATTTGTCAGTTCTGGATTGGCGTTCCCAGAGAAAACCATTAGTCTTGCCACGGGCTGATTCCTAGTATCATAGTCTTAGTCATTGGCTGGGGCGGGAGGATTCGAACCTCCGATGCCGGGATCAAAACCCGGTGCCTTAACCACTTGGCGACGCCCCAATAAAAAACTTTTTCAACTTCTGATGCACTTGAGAGTGATTGACACCCCGCGCTATAAACGCCTTCCAGTGCTGCGGAACCCTAGATAAAACCTCTTTGGCCTGAGCCTCAGTAGCCCAACGACAAAATACACTAGCTCCAGTTCCTGTCATCAGAGGCTCAGAATATGCTCTTAACCATTTCACCACCTCTGCAACCTCGGGGTGAAGCTTTTCAACAATAGCCTGGCAGTCATTCCTGTACTGCTCCTCTGAGAGGGCGCGTATTTTGATGGGTGAAGAGTTCCTTGTCAATTGAGGATGTGAAAATATTTTCTCAGTTGACACAGAGCAGTTAGGTGTTACAACCAAATACCAGCTTTCAGGAATCTCCACCGCCGTCAATTGATCGCCAATCCCCTCGGCAAAGGCGCTGTATCCTCTGACAAAAACCGGAACATCCGCCCCCAATTGAGCGCCGATTTCGGCGAGTTTGCTGATCGAAAAGTTGCACTCCCAGATGGTGTTCAAGGCTAAAAGCGTGGTTGCTGCGTTACTGCTGCCACCGCCAAGCCCGGCGCCCATAGGCAAGCGCTTGTCGAGTTGTATTTTACAGCCCCTGGAGCACAGGGCCTGGCGCTGCAGCGCCAAAGCTGCCCGAACAATAAGATTATCCTCCTCTGCGACCCCGTGAATCTGCGGTTCGAGGCTGATGTTCCCATCATCGGTTGCGGTGAAGGTCAGTTGGTCTCCGCCATCCAGTAACTGAAACAGGGTTTGCAGGTTGTGGTAACCATTATCACGGCGCCCGGTGATATATAGAAACAGATTTAATTTCGGTGGTGCTGGCAGGGTGATTGATGGGGTCATGGCCAAACATATTCTTCTTCGAGTAAATTCCAGCTCGATATTATCAACTTAAAGCTGTAGCTACTATCCTCAGTGGTATTGGGAGTAACCAAGCTACCGGTAATTTTACCCGGCAGAAGTCCAGCATCAGTTTGCCGGTAGCGGCTAAATGAAAGCTCCCAGCCTGCTTGGTCAAAGCCAATAGCCAGGCCATCGGCAGCAGTTGCCAGGTCTGTCGCTGCAGGCTGGGTTGGTGATGGCAGGCCGCGTACCCACCAGCTAAGGGCATCCACAGGTAATGGCACTCCGGTAAGACGCATTGCTAATTGCTGGGGAGGCTGGTGATAGAGAGTATCCCCGTAGAGCATCTCCGCGGTTGTGTCGTTGCCGGCAATTTTTGCGCTGCCGACACCAAAGGGCCCGGATATAAGCATCTGATAATTATTTTCCTTCTGGGTCCACTGGAGAGCGGCACTGCCTCCCTGTTGCGGAGCGCGAAAGCCAAGTTTCCCAGTGAGTTTCCATTCGTCGAGCTCAGCCATACGCTGTTGATGCTGCTGCCAACTGCCCGCTGCTGAGGATGCAGGCGCTACTGTCTGGGGCTGCAAGCTGCAGGCGGTGCTGAGGATGATAACAGCTGTAATAAGGATTAGTTTGATCACGAAGTTTATTCGCCACTGGGCTTTTCTTTAATCGTTGATCGAGATTCTATACTAAAAGCTCCTGTGTCGAGTTGTTCCCCGGAATGTTTTCCGTGACGCTCAATTGTCTCTGTGAGAATTTTATGCTCTGGATTCTGCTCGAGTCCGCGTTGCCAGGTGGCCACAGCGGCCTGGCGATCACCGAGAAACCACTGCACCTCACCGAGATGCGCAGCTATTTCAGGATCTACCAGAATGGCCATAGCTTTTTCCAGGTAGGTTAGCGCTTGCTGTGCTTCACCGAGCACAAATAGCACCCAGCCGAGACTGTCGAGAATTGCTGGATCGCCTGGGTTGAGCAGGTAGGCGCGCTTGATTAATTTATGCGCCTCAGTATGGCGTTCAGTATGCAAAAGCATGGTGTAACCAAGGGCATTTAGAGCAGCTGGATTGTCTGCATCCTGGGCCAGCAATCTGCGTAAATCCTCCTCGACGAGGGTGAAGTTATCCTGCAGTTCAGCAACCATTGAGCGCGCGTAGAGTAGCTGTGAATTGTTGGGGTGAGCCTGAAGTCCTGCGCTGAGTACATTAAACGCCTGGTCTGGCTGGTCACTGCCGAGTAACAGATTGGACTCTATCTGAAAGAGAGCGGGGGAATGTCCCGGTTGCTCGATTCGCAGTTGCTGCAGATAGCTGCGGGCAGTCTGCAGACTATCCAGGGCGCTTAACAGTTGAGCTGTCCGGGATACGGAAGCCAGATAATTGCGTCCACTGTCAACTCGGCGGTAATGTTGCAGTGCGTCGGTTGCGTTATCCTGTCGATCGGCAATAGTACCCAGATGGTAGTGAGCATCGGCGTACAGGGAAGGATCGCTAGTTGCCAATTGAAACAGGTCTTTTGCTGTAGCAGTGGATCCCTGATTTAAATACAGCAGTCCAAGAAGAAAATTTACCTGCTGGTTGTCGGCATTATTAAGTCTCAGCATTTCAAACTGAACAATTGCCTGAGCGCGGTCAGTCAGCGTTAACAATTGCGCGTATTGCAGGCGAAGGCTCTGGTTGTTTGGCATCCGCTGCAGCGCCTCTTCAAGTATGCCCAAAGCCTCAGTCACGCGGTCCTGCTGTTGCAGTGTTTGAGCTAAAAACAACAGGCCGCGCTGATTGTCCGGTGCCAGTTCCAGAAACTGCTCTGCGGTTTTAATGGCGGTCGCAAACTCACCATTCTCCCGATATAAGATTGCCTGGGCGAGTTTTACCATCGGCAGTTTATCTGCTGCCAGCGCGAGGTTTTGGTAGGCTGTAATTAGTGGCGCGATTACTTCCCGGTCAGAACTCTCGGCAATCGCGGTAACCGCTAAAAAGGCTTCAATATCGTCTTGCTGTGCGAATAACCAATAAGCATGGGGCAGTGCGCTGAGCGGATCCCTCTGCATGGCATAGGCATGCAGAGCCGCACGATGTGCCATTCTCTGCTCAGGAGCGACTTCGATCCACAGCAGGGCGGTTTCCAGAAGCGCGTCGCTATTGCCCTGATAGCCTGCTACGCGATTGGCCATCTCAATCACCCCTGTGTCACGGGTCTGGCGGGCCTGTTGCCGATACTTTTCCAGAGCAAACTCGAACTGGCCGCGTATAAGGGCAATATCGGCTACCAGCAACTGGTAGAGCACCTCTTCAGGAAAAGCCACTTCGGCGGCTTTTAGCGTAATGTTTTTGCTGCTGTCTGATTTGTTGTTAAGAGCATTGCCGTCGCTGATACCGTCAGTGTTGATGTTACCCTGAGTAAGAGTATCGGAAACCGGTGTACAGGCTGATAGCAGCGCGAAGAGGCCGAAGATAAAAAATACTCGCTGGACTGACATAGTAGTTTGGTGTCTTTTCATCGTATAGATTTCGGTAATACCCTTAACGGCGCTCGAAGCTGAAAATTTCGGTAAAATTAACCCTAACAACATTAACTGTAGCAATTGTCGTTGTGACATTTATTCTTATTAAGACTAGTCGGATAACTCGCAAATCCCTTTTTTTACCATATTTCTATTGATGCTCACCAGAGTGAGGCAAAACTCGTGTAAAATCACCCGCCTTGAATTTGCAGCATACTAGTTCGGGTTTAAAACTGTCTGGTTACAGAATATTTGGGTAAAAAGTATTCGGTTATGAAAGTATAACCACAGTGCTGAGTATAGACTGCTATATATGGTTGCAGTAAGAAGTTGAAGGTTGAAATTAAAAGAGAAGCAATGAGTATTCTGGCATTTGGCATCAATCATACAACTGCTTCCGTGGATCTCCGCGGGCGGGTTGCCTTTGCCCCGGAGATTGTAATCGAATCACTTCAGCAGGCGCTAAGCCATCTGGATGGTGACGAAATCGCACTGCTTTCAACCTGTAACCGCACCGAGATATATCTCTCCGGAGAAGTCACAGATGAGCAGTTGCTAACTTGGCTGGCAGAGCACAAAAATATAGATGTTGAGCAGTTGCAGTCCTGTTACTACTGTCATCGAGATCAGCAGGCTGTGCGCCATATTATGCGCGTCGCCAGCGGCCTGGATTCGCTAGTGTTGGGTGAGCCGCAAATTTTCGGCCAGATTAAATCCGCCTACGCTGTGGGTCGTGAAGCCGGTACAGTCTCGACTTTTCTGAACCAGATTTTCCAGTACGCTTTTTCCGCTGCCAAACGGGTGCGCTCGCAGACAGCAATAGGCCAAAACCCGGTTTCGGTCGCCTATGCATCTGTGAGCCTGGCAGAGCAGATCTTCGCTGACTTAAAAGATGCCCATGCGCTTTTAATTGGAGCAGGCGAGACCATTGAGCTGGTTGCCCGGCACCTGAGAGATAAAAATATCGGCGGCATTACCGTGGCCAATCGCACTCTCAACCGTGCCCAGGAATTGGCCGCGGACTTCTCTGCCGATGCCATCCTGCTGTCCGATATTCCAGATTCCCTACCCCAGGCTGATATAGTCATCTCCTCAACCGCCAGTCAGTTGCCTATTCTGGGCAAGGGTGCCGTTGAGTCGGCACTCAAAAAGCGCAAGCACAAACCAATCTTTATGGTGGATATTGCCGTGCCGCGGGATATTGAGCCCGAGGTCGAGGAGCTGGCCGACGTCTACTTATACACCGTGGATGATCTGCAGGAAGTGATTCAGGACAACCTTCGTGCCCGCCAGACAGCCGCTGATGTTGCCCAGGAAATTATTGATCAGGAGGCCGAGGACTGGTCCCGCCAACAGCGCTCACTGGCTGTTGTCGATACTATTCGCGCCTTCCGCGACAGTGTCGAAAAAATCCGCGATGAAGAAGTTGATAAGGCTTTAACGGCATTGCAGAAAGGTCAGGACTCAGAGTCGGTAATTGCCACACTGGCGCGCAACCTGACCAATAAACTAATGCATAAACCCACCACCCGCCTCAAACAGGCTGGCGAGGAGGGCAGTGATGAAACTATTCACGCCACCCACGAGCTGTTTGGTTTAGATAAAAAGCGTTAGCTTGAATTTAATAGCCTGGTTTAAACTGGCAGTCCCTGCACAATCCCATTTAAATTTTATCGCGGCCAACTGGCTCATAAACGAGATACGGAAAATCAATGAAAGCATCAATTCTATCCAAACTGGATCACCTCTCTGACCGCTACGAAGAGGTGGGTGCGCTGCTGAGCGATGGCGACATTATTAGCGACCAGAATCGCTTTCGCGAGCTCTCAAAAGAGTATGCCGAGCTCGAGCCGGTAGTTAAAAGCTACCAGAGCTATTTGACAGTGCTGGAAAATATTGATGAAGCCAAGCTGCTGCTCAAGGACGCCGATCCGGACATGCGCGAGATGGGCCAGGAAGAGATGCGCAGTGGTGAAGCCCAGCGCGAAGATCTGGAGCTGGATTTGCAAAAGCTCTTGCTGCCCAAGGATCCCAATGATTCAAAAAATGTCTTTTTGGAAATTCGCGCCGGAACTGGTGGTGATGAAGCGGCGATTTTCTCTGGAGATCTATTTCGAATGTACAGCCGTTTTGCTGAGAACCAGCGCTGGAAAGTCGAGGTGATCAGTGAGAGCCCGGGCGACCATGGTGGCTATAAGGAAATTATTGCCCGCATTGTCGGTCAGGGGGTGTATTCCAAGCTCAAATTTGAGTCTGGGGCACACCGGGTACAGCGCGTGCCAGATACTGAATCCCAGGGCCGTATTCATACCTCCGCCTGTACCGTGGCGATTATGGCCGAAGCTGATGAGAAAGATGCCATCGAGATCAACAAAGGCGATCTGCGAGTGGATACCTTCCGCGCCTCGGGGTCCGGTGGTCAGCACGTTAACAAAACCGACTCGGCAATTCGTATTACTCACCTGCCAACCGGGCTGGTGGTGGAGTGCCAGGATGAGCGCTCGCAGCATAAAAACCGCGCCAAAGCCATGTCGGTACTTCAGGCCAGACTGACTGCTGCGCAGGATGAGGCAGCGGCCCAGGAACAGTCTGACCAGCGCAAAAGTCTGGTTGGTAGTGGCGATCGTTCCGAGCGCATTCGCACCTACAATTTCCCTCAGGGAAGGGTTACCGACCACCGTATCAATCTCACCCTGTACAAATTAGCTGAGGTCATGGAAGGTTCCCTCAATGAGATTGTCCAGCCACTGGTCAGCGAATTTCAGGCGGAGCAGTTAGCCAGCCTTGCCGAATAATGTATATCTCCCGGTTACTTCAAACTGCTGTGCAGCTCAACCATCTCAGCGACACAGCAGCGGTGGATTGCGAGCTGCTGCTCTGCCATGTACTGGGTGTCGATCGCAGCTACCTTAAAACCTGGCCCGACCGTGAAGTATGTGCCGCAGACGAGGAGCAATTTCAGCAGTTGTTGCAGCGACGCCTGCAGGGAGAGCCGATTGCCTACCTGATTGGTACTCAGGGATTTTGGACTCTCGATCTTAGGGTCTCCCCAGATACATTGATTCCCCGCCCAGAGACTGAGCTCTTGGTCGAAGCAGCTCTTGAATTGGCGCTTCCCCTGCATGCCCGGGTTCTCGACCTGGGCACCGGCACTGGCGCTATAGCTCTGGCCCTGGCTAGCGAGCGCAGCGATTGGCAGGTCAGCGCCGTAGACCTGATACCAGAGGCGGTTGCGCTGGCAAGGGCCAATTGTCAGCGCCATCAACTAAGCAATGTAGAGATATTCCAGAGTTGCTGGTTTACGCAGATTTCGCCCCAGCACTTTAACCTAATTGTCAGCAATCCTCCCTATATCGAGGATGGCGACGAGCATTTAAGTCAAGGCGATGTGCGTTTTGAGCCTGCATCAGCGCTGGTTTCAGGGGCAGATGGATTGAATGATTTGCGCCAGTTGATTGCCGAGAGTGTCAACTACTTGGCTGATAGGGGGTGGTTAATGGTCGAGCATGGCTATCAGCAGGGCTCTGCAGTGCGCGAATGTTTTCATCAAGCGGGATTTGTTGCCTTGGAGACTCGGCACGATCTCAACGGTCTTGAACGTGTTACCCTGGGTCAATTGGCGCTAGCTGGCCGGTAAATTCTACTGCGCGAGACAGTATTCCAGCGGCTCAGCAGGCCAATTCCCGCGCACAGGGCGCCGATAATCATTCCCGCCCAGAATCCGTAAACCCCCAGTGGGTCGCCCCAGAAGTCTGTCAGCGCCAGCGAATAGGCGATCGGAAACGCTATGCCCCAGAATGCAGTCACCTGAATCAACAGTGGCAAGCGCACATCCTTGTAGCCGCGCAGCGCGCCACTAGCACACATCTGCAAGCAGTCTATACAGCCAAGCACGGCGGCAAAAAAGAACAGATTGATTGCGATGGCCTGAACGCTGGGATCAGAGCTAAAGGCGCTGGCAAAGTCGCTGCGAAAAGCGATCTTGATGGCAGCCATTAACAGTGCCAGCAAAAATACCAGTTTAAAACCCACCAGACAGATCTGCCTGGCCAGTTTCGGATTATTGGCACCCTCGGCATGGGCAACTTTGATAGTCAGTGCCTGGGCTACGCCCAGAGGCACCATGAAGGCCAGTGAATCTATATTGATCGCAATAGCGTGCGCACCGACAACATTGGCACCCAGATGAGCAATTAATAGGGGAATAATCGCAAAGAAACACATTTCCGCCGAGATATTCAGTGCTATCGGCACTCCGAGCTTAAGGATATTGGCAATCGCCGCCATATTGGCGCGGGCAAAATTGTGGTAGAGCTTGAGCGCGCGCATGGTACTGGAACGGTATCCGTAAACTGTCATGCAGATTAAAAGAAACGTCATCACGGTAGCGGTTGCCCAGGCTGCCCCTTCGCCACCCATTGCCGGGAAACCAAAATGACCAAAGACCAGCGCGTAATCGAGAACTATATTGAGAAAAAATGCCGCGGCATTAAAAACCAATACCGGACGAATATCGCCAATACCTTCAAAGGTGCTGCGAAAGGCAAAAAAGGCTGGAAACATCAAACCGGTGATCAGGAACGGCATCAGGTAGCGGCGGCCGATATCATGCACTTCTGCGGATATATCTAGCTGGCCGAGAATAAAGATCCCCCCGAGGATCGCGCAGTTGACCAGCAACCCCATAGGCAGCGCAAGCCACAGCGCCTGCTGAAATTGAAAGCGCACCAGATGAGGTTTTCCCGCGCCCCAATAGTTGCCAATAATTGGGCTGTTGCCAATCATGATGCCGATCACAACCAGATTGATCATCGCCCACATACTGCCGCCCAGTTGCACTGCCGCCAGTGTGTCGGCACTGACCTGTCCGGCCATGTAGATATCAGTAACGTTCATTCCAATAACCGCAATCTGGCCGAGAATAAGCGGCCCGGCGAGACGCCAGAGTAGCAGCGCGTTATTGATAAATGCAGAGTTGTGAGTGTTTTTGAAAAGCATCGTCAGCACTAATTTTTATTAAGGCTTATCTTCGTTTAATAGCCGCGTTAATGCGAGTAAAAAGACAAACTATTCGCAGAATATATGCTGAGTGATTGATTAGTTTTTGCATATTCGGAATTTATTTACCCTTAGCTGATCTAAAGGGCGTTCTAATGTGTCTCTATAGAAAATTAACAGATTCAACGGAGTGACTAAAATGCAAAAGCTCGCCTCTCTCTACGCAGGATTTTTCAACAGGATAAAACTATTCGACTGGCTTGGCCCTCTGGCGTTACGACTTTACCTAGCGCCAATTTTTATAGGTGTCGGTGCCCATAAGTTTGCCAACTGGGACGATATGGTGGCCTGGTTTGGCAACCCGGACTGGGGCCTCGGCTTGCCGCTGCCGGCACTGATGGTGTTTTTAGCCGCCAGCGCAGAGCTGTTTGGAGGCCTGGCGCTGCTATTGGGTGCGGCGACCAGGCTGGTTGTTATGCCACTGATGCTAACCATGCTGGTGGCGGCCGCGACAGCCCATTGGGAAAATGGCTGGTTTGCCATAGCGCCCGGTGATCCTGATACCAGCACTGCCAAAGTGCTCGCCGCGGTGGGCATTCCCGCGGCACAGCGAAGTCTTGAAAATAGTCTTGGCGTCGGTGAGAGGGTTTCGGCGGCAAAATCTATCCTGCGCAAGCATGGAAATTACAGCTGGCTGACGGCCAAGGGTAACTTTGTTGTTTTAAATAACGGTATTGAGTTTGCCGCAACCTATTTTATTATGCTGCTGATGCTTTTATTTAATGGGGCGGGGCGTTGGGTTAGCGTGGATTACTGGCTGAGCAAATACGCCTGCAAGAGCTAAAAGCGCTGCACATGGTCATCAAGATTAGGGCCCGGTTATTAAACTAAACGGGCCAAGAACAATTCTGCTACAATTCGCGCGCAATTATGAGCGCAGATGATCTTTTCAATGATCCCTAATGGAAAATTCTTTGCGCATTCAACCTGTCCAACTATGCGTACCTGACCTTGACTGATACTACTGATTCCACAACCAAATCCGACAAAATCACCAATAGCAAGCCCTCGAGCTCCTCATCGCGGAGTGGAAGACGCCGCGGCCGCGGTCGCGGTGGCAATAAGAATTGGTCTATCGATCAATTTGTTGTCGAGCCGCAGGAAGGTAAGGTTCGCTTCCATGATTTTGATATACCACTGCCGCTGATGCGTGGTATACATGGCGCTGGCTTTTCCTACTGCACACCGATTCAGGGTGCGTCGCTACCTCACACTTTGCGCTGTCACGATATGGTCGGCAAGGCGCAGACTGGCACCGGTAAAACAGCGGCATTTTTGGTCAGTACTATCAGTGATTTATTAAAGCACCAGATAGAGGATGAGCGTTATATGGGTGAAGCGCGCGCTCTGATTCTGGCGCCAACCCGTGAGCTGGCAATTCAAATTGCGGATGATGCCGAGCAGCTAGTCAAGCATACAGACCTCAATGTCCACTGTCTGGTTGGCGGGATGGATTACGCCAAGCAGCTCCAGAAAATTCAAAAGAAGCACTGCGATATTCTGGTTGGAACACCTGGCCGTCTTCTGGATTTTGCCAATAACAGAGATATTCACCTGGATCAGGTTGAGGTGCTGGTGATCGACGAAGCCGATCGCATGCTCGATATGGGCTTTATTCCCCAGGTGCGCCGATTGGTGCGACTGACGCCACCGCGTGAAGATCGCCAGACACTCCTGTTCTCTGCGACTTTTACGCCTGAAGTGCTGCGTCTCTCGGAGCAGTGGACGGATAAACCCGTAATGCTTGAAATGGAACCGGAGAGGGTTGCGACTGATACAGTCGAGCAAAAGATATTTATTACCACGGCAAATGAAAAATTTAATCTGCTGCAAAATATTCTCAATGATGATGCGGTAGAGAGTGTGATGGTTTTTGCCAACCGCCGGGATGTCTGCCGAACTCTCTACGAGCGTCTAAAAAAGCAGGGCTTTAAGGTGGGCTTGATTGCTGGCGATGTGCCACAAAATCGCCGAATGAAAACCCTTGAATCATTTAAGAATGGCAGCCTTAAAGTAATGGTCGCCACCGATGTTGCTGGCCGGGGAATTCACGTCAATGGCGTCAGCCATGTGGTTAACTACACTCTGCCGGAGGAGCCGGAAGACTATGTGCATCGTATCGGTCGCACAGGCCGGGCGGGGCAGACAGGTATATCGGTAAGCTTTGCCTGTGAGGATGACGCATTCCTGCTGGAACCGATTGAAAAGCTCCTGGATATGAAGCTACCCTGCACCATGCCCGATGAAGCTCTACTGGCAGATGTGCCGGCCCCGGCGCGAAAACCTTCTGCTGCTAAAAAAAGTGCTTCCAAGAAAAAATCTGTTGAGAAAGAAGCAGCTCAAAAAGAAGCCTCAGATGACCAAGAGATTAAACAAAAGCCATCTGTAAAAGCAGTGCCTGTGGTTGAAGCTCAACCGGTAGGAGAAAAGCCGGCAGAAGAACAGCCCGCAGTTGAAGAGCTGGCAAATGATGAGACTGCAGAAGCAGAGCCGAAAAAAGAGAAGCCGAAAACAGAAGAAGCACCCAGGGAAGAAGCTACTGAAAGTGAGCCTGCCGTGAAAGAGGCTCCAGTAGCAGAAGTCCCGACAGAGGAAACATCTCAGGCCAGCTCCGACGACCGTAAAGAGGCTGCCGAGTAAGCCCCGGCAAACCCAAAGGCATTTTTAATCCGAATACTCGCGGCACCACAGCAGGGTGCCGCCGATCACGGTTGCTGGCAACAGCAGCAGATTGAGAACTGGAATCGCCGCGGCACCCAGAGCAGAAAATCCAAATCCCAGTGACAGCCAGCGCTGTTTTCCCGCCATCTGCCGCACCTCACGAAAACTTCGCTGATCAATATCCGCAGGATAGTCAAAATACTGGATAGCCAGTGTCCAGGCCGCCCAGCTGCTGGCTATCAAGGGTGAAAAAATATTAATCACCGGCACAAAGCTAATTGCCAATGTCGCCAATAGCACCCCAATAGTACGAGGCAACATATAGGCGAGTATCTGTAACTCGCGAACGAAACTATCTCGAGCGATAGCCAGTAACATTGCAGGAGTCTGGGGTTCTTGCTCTCGGTCTCCGCGCTGCATGGCCAAAACCCGTTCAGCGATAATTCCGTAAAACGGCGAACCAATCAGGTTGGCAATCAGGGTAAAGGTAAAGGCATAAATTACCAGTACCAGCAGTGCAAATAACAGCCAGATGATCCATGCCAGCCACTGCAGCCATTCAGGCACAGAAGCGGTTAACCAGGTTATCCAGTCGCCAATCCAGGTGCCGGCAATCCAGGTAAGCGCAGAGAACAGCAGTAAATTGATAATTAGCGGAATAATTACCAACCAGCGTATACGCCGATGCCAGAGTAGCCTAAAGCCCTCAATAATTAGCGAGGGAGTGGTATGTGGCGACAGTTTGCTGCGCATTGTGAATGTAGTCCTCAGGGGTGGTTGTGTTTATTTTTGCACATAACAGAATAGCATCTATGCTTTAGCTGACGGTTATTTTCTAAGTGCAATCTTTCAGGAAAGGATTATGAAAAAGGTTAGCAAAATTTTATCAATAATGATCTTACTCATTATTGCACTGATGATTTTCGTGGTGACTAATCTCGATCGTGGCATCAAGACTGCAATCGAGACCATCGGGTCGAAGATGGCCCAGACGCCAGTGACAGTGGCGTCAGTCGATCTCTCTCTAACCACTGCCAAGGGCAGTTTTTCGGCGTTGCGGGTGGCCAACCCCATGGGCTTCTCAGCGGCCGACGTATTCTCGCTCGGAGAGATCCGCTTTGCTATGAACTCGGACTCGCTGGCCACCGACACCATTGTTATAGAGTCTCTGCGTATTGTAGCGCCAGAAATCACTATAGAGCATGCCGATGGTCGCACTAACCTGGGGCATATACAAAGCAACATTGCCGACTATCTGGAGACGGATGCAACGTCAGACGAGGATGTTACCAGCGGCAAAAAATTTATTATCCGCGACCTGAGAATAACCGATGGCAAGATCCGTTACGCGATTCTCAATGGTCAGGGAATTGATCTGGCGCTGCCAGATTTACATCTTACCGATATAGGACAGTCAACTGACGGGGACGGCGTTTCTGGTGCCGAGGCTGCAGGAGAAATTATCAATGCTATTGTGTCTGCCGCCGGCAGTGCCGTTGGCCAGTCCGGTGCGGTAAAGGAACTGGGCCGATCACTGGAAGATCAGGTCAAGGAAAAAGCCACTGCCCTGAAGGGGCTTTTTGATAAAAAGTAACTTTACAAAAACTGCAAGGGATCAGGAGCGGCGCATAATACGCTGTTTCTGGCGATCCCAGTCGCGCTCTTTTTCATCCTGGCGCTTGTCGAAATCTGCCTTGCCCTTGGCCAGGGCGATCTCGCATTTCACCAGATGGTTTTTCCAGTACAGCGCGGTGCAGACGCAGGTATGACCCTTCTGATTAACCCCGGCCTCAAGCTTGTCGAGTTCACGACGGTTGAGCAACAGCTTGCGTGAGCGAGTAGGCTCTGTGACATAGTGAGTTGAAGCGGTTTTCAGGGGGGTAATATTGGTGCCGATCAGCCAGGCCTCGCTATTCTGTATCAATACGTAAGTGTCAGTCAGATTGACCTTGCCATCACGCAGGCTTTTCACTTCCCAGCCCATCAGAGCGATTCCCGCTTCAAACTTTTGTTCCAGGAAATAGTTATGCTTCGCCTTCTTGTTGAGGGCGATAGTGTTCGAGGGAGCTTTGGGTTTCTTTTTACTCATGTAGCAATTATACGTCGGCTGGTCTGTTAATGATAAACAAATGCACCGACCCAGAATGTTTTTTTATTGGGAACCCCCTGGGGATAAGGTTACAATTCAAGCTAAAAATTGGAGAGAGTTTATGGGCTTGCAACAAAAGGGGATGCACGGAACCTGGGCTAGTCGCTGGACATTTATTATGGCGGCCACTGGCTCTGCTGTTGGGCTCGGCAATATGTGGAAGTTTCCCTATGTGGCCGGCAACAACGGCGGTGGTGCATTTGTTCTCGCCTATCTCGCCTGTATTTTAATGATCGGTGTGCCAGTGATGATGGCCGAGGTGACTATCGGTCGCCGTGGTCGCCAGAGCCCGATCAACTCAGTACGTGAACTGGTTGCCGAGAGTGGCGCCAATCCCGCCTGGCGCAATCTTGGATGGCTGGGTGTTCTCGCCGGCATGTTGATAATTTCTTTCTACGCCGTGATCGCTGGTTGGGCACTGGACTATATTCTTGCCATGGCCTCTGGAGAGCTGCGCGGCGCCAACGGCGATGCCGCCTCCGCAGTGTTTGGCAATCTGCTAGCCGACCCGGTGCGACTAATTGGCTGGCAGACTTTCTTTATGCTTCTGTGTGTCGGTGTGGTGGTTGGCGGAGTCAAAAAAGGCCTGGGTATCGCCGTTGAAATATTGATGCCGCTACTATTTATAATGCTATTTGTGCTGCTCGGCTTCAGTATTTTTCGTGGCAATTTTCAGGCCGGCTGGGATTTTCTGTTTAGCTTTAATCTCGACGCCCTGACCGGACGCGGTCTGCTCGAGGCGATGGGTCAGGCGTTCTTTACCCTGAGTATAGGTATGGGCGCGATCATGGCCTACGGTGCCTATATGCCCCAGAGCGCCAATATAGGTAAAACCATTTTGACGGTGGCGTTTTTCGACAGCATGGTTGCGATAATCTCCGGGCTGGTAATCTTCCCGATAGTTTTTGCCACCCCTGGGCTCGAGCCTGGCGCTGGTCCGGGACTTATGTTTATCAGCCTGCCAGTGGCGTTTGGCAGTATGCCCGGCGGGCTTTTGATTGGCTCGGTATTTTTTGTATTGGTGACCATTGCCGCATGGAGCTCGGCGATTTCACTACTCGAGCCTGCAGTTGCCTGGATGATCGAAGCTAAAAATATGAGCCGCATCCAGGCTAACTTGATAATTGCCGGTGGCACTTGGGTGTTGGGTCTGGGTAGTGTGTTCTCATTTAATATCTGGTCAGAGGCGACAGTGGCCGGCTTTACCTTCTTCGACTTTCTCGACTTCCTTACCTCTAATGTCATGCTGCCGCTATCCGGGCTGCTGATTGCCATTTTTGTTGGCTATATAATGAAGGATAAATTTGTCGATGACGAGATGCAGGGAACGCCCCCGGTTATCATGCAGCTGTGGCGCTTCAACCTTCGCTATATGGCACCGCTGGCAATCTCCGCTGTGTTTGTGATGGGTATCTACGACAAGTTCTTCTCCTGAGGTCTCTGTGAATACGGTTCAGCGCTCCGCCCTGGTAATGCACTCAGATCAATCGATGTTCGACCTGGTCAATGATGTGGCCAGCTACCCGCTATTTATGCAGGGTTGTCAGGCGGCAGAGGTGCTGGAACACAGCGACCAGCATATGGTTGCGCGGCTGGATTTAAAAAAAGGCGGCGTAAAGACCAGTTTTATGACTAGGAACAGGTTGCAGGCGCCCTCGTTGATTGAGATGAATCTCGAAGATGGGCCGTTTAAAAGTTTAAAAGGGGTGTGGACGTTTAAGGCACTTAGTCCTGAGGCTTGCAAGGTGAGCCTGGATTTGGAATTTGAATTTAACAATATGGCAGTCGGCTTGGCTGCATCCAGACTGTTCTCTAGCATGGCCAATGAGCTTGTAGACTCACTCTGTCGTCGAGCCGATCAAATTTATGGAAACCCAAATGAAAGACAATGAAACAAGTAGCCAGACAATGATCACTGTAGAGGTGGTTTATGGATTGCCGGAGAAACAGAAGTTAATAAAATTGGAAGTTGCGCAGGGCACAACAGCTTATCAAGCTGTCGAGCAGTCCGGTATTGTGCAGAGCTTTCCAGAGATTGACCTGACAAACGCCAAAATGGGTATATTCTCCCAAGTGCTCGGTACCAAGGGTTTGCCAACCCCGGATGCCTACCAGCTACAAAACCGCGATCGCGTTGAGATCTACCGTCCCCTGATTGCCGACCCCAAAGAAGTTCGCCGTCGTCGCGCCGAAGAGGCCAAGCTAAAGAAACAGCAAGACGCCTAGCAAGGCAGTGAGTAACAAAACGCGAGGGTTGCTCGTTTATCGTTCTTCTGGCGTTGCAGTGCTGGGTTGGTAATCGCCTGTTATGCGTTCAAGCTTGTCTTCGTCATCAAAAAACACTGTCACCTGCTTCTCGATCTTTCGTCCCTGGGATGTCACTCGGCTGTAGAAGTAATCCCAGCGTGACTGGTTAAAAGTATCTACTATCAGTGGTGTACCCAGAACAAAGCGAACCTGAGATTTTGTCATCCCAGTGCGCAACTTGTCGATCATCTCCTGATCGACGATATTTCCCTGCTGAATATCAACTTTATGCACACCGGGAAATTTTACCCAGCTACAGCCAGTGGTAAGAAGGGATAAACTGATCAAACAAAGTAGAACTAATCGCATTTGTGGGCTTCCAGTTGGTTGCGCGAATGGGGATAATACCCAAAGCGACTAACATAGAGAAGGGCTAACCATGACTCTAGAAGATCAAGAATTAAAAAAAGTCGGACTCAAGGTTACTGTACCGAGAATAAAAATTTTACAGATTCTCGAAAACTGCCCCAACCGACATCTGACCGCCGAGGATATTTACCAGGCACTGCGGGATGCTGGCGAGGATGTGGGTATTGCCACGGTCTACCGTGTGCTTACCCAATTTGAGACGGCGGGTCTGATTGAACGTCACAATTTCGACAATGGCCCAGCGGTCTACGAGATTGATCGCGGCGAGCATCATGACCATATGGTGTGCACAGATACCGGTAAAGTGATTGAATTTCACGATGCTGAAATTGAAGAGCTTCAAGAGCGCATAGCAGCAAAAAATGGCTATCAGCTGGTCGGTCATAACCTAGTTTTGTATGTGAAGCCTCTGGCCTGATTTCATCGAGCTCTACGTTCGTCGGATTCCTTGGAAAACGTCAAACTACCCAACTAGAATTACTGGCACTCATCATGGACGCCAATGGCTGACAGTCCCGGCTTAAGGATAGTCAGTCATGGGTAAATTAAAAAATAAATAAAGTCTTCAGACTTAATTTTATTTTTAAATGGAGGTGTAGGGTGTCAAATGAAGTGTCGCAATTCAGTATTACTGAAAAAATTCTCCCCCTGTTTCAACTTATCTATCGGGTCGCTATCGCACTGTTGGTGATTGCCGCGGTAATCTTTTTCGCCGCGCTGCCGCCGCTGATTATTGCGCTGATTGTGCTCGGTGCTGCCGCGCTGCTAGCACTGATTGGCGTCGCCGCCTTTCATGCGTTGACCTGTGCGATTAAAGCTCATTATGCAGCCAATGCCGCCGGTGCCGCAGCAACCTATGGCTTTCCCACCTATGCAGCACTTAAGGCCTCCTGGCCCTGGCTGGTGCGTGCGGCTGCCTGTTAGCAGATTGCGCTGTCCATTTCGATCTATAGAGTCGGGATGGATTAAGCCTTTTATTGAGGATCGTTCCCTTAGAGCCGTTAGTTAAGTTATGACTTATCAATCCTCAGGGAAGCAGGAGCTATTATGAAGCGCATTGTTATCTGTGCAGATGGCACATGGAATCGCCCGGAAAAAGACCTTGAAAAAGACCAGCCGACCAATGTCCTAAAGCTTGCTCGCAGTATCAAGCCTATTGCCAGCGGCGGAGTTCCACAGCAGGTGTTTTACGATTGGGGTGTGGGCTCCTATTACGCCTCAATGGGGGGTGGTATCACCGGTAAGGGTATCAATAAAAATATTATGGATGACTACCGCTATATAGTGCAGAACTATTCACCCAGTGATGAAATCTATCTTTTTGGTTTTAGCCGCGGCGCCTACACAGTGCGCAGCCTCTGCGGGTTGATCAATAACTGTGGCATCCTCAAGCGCTCCAATGCACATTTGATTGAAGCCGCTTTTAGTCATTACAAAAAGCCGGGAACAGCGTACCGTCCTGGGGGTGATGCCTCGGTTGAGTTTCGCAACCAACACTGCCACGGCAGTCGCAGCATCAGTTTTGTCGGGGTCTGGGATACGGTCGGTGCGCTGGGAGTTCCATTTTCCTTTCTCGGATTAATGGATCGCGAGGATGAATTTTATGACACTAAAATGGGCGCCAATATAAAGGTTGCCCGACATGCGCTGGCAATTGACGAGTTGCGTTCGGACTTTGAGCCGACTATTTGGCAACCTAGGGCGGGGATGAGCTTGAAGCAGGTGTGGTTTAGCGGGGTACACAGCAATGTTGGTGGCAGTTACCCATCAGATGCAGATGGTGGGCTGCTCTCAGATATTCCCATGCAGTGGATGGCAAAACAGGCCAGGGCCGAGGGGCTGCAAATTGAACAGCACCTGGCAGCCAAACTCAATCCCAGTGCTACAGCGAAGATCTATCAGTCGAGGAAACATATCTACCGCTCCAGGCGCCCCTACTACCGGCCCATTGATCATGGCCGTGGCGAGGTTTTAATTCATCGCTCGGTAAAGCAGCGTTGGCAAGCGGACGATAAATACCGGCCAAAAAACCTGCAGGCATACCTACAGGCCAATGGTTGGCCGCAGTTAGTGGATTAGTTTAAAGATATTTTGATTTACAGGAGCTTTTCGATATCCGCTGCGATCACCTCGGGTTTACGGATTGAGCCGTAGCGCTTGACGACGTTGCCCTGACGGTCGACCAGGAACTTGGTGAAGTTCCACTTGATTTTGTCGTTGATAAGACCACCGGCCTGACGCTTAAGGAAACCATAAAGGGGGTGCTGGCCATCGCCATTGACTTCAATTTTGCCCATGACCGGAAAACTCAGGCCGTAATTTAGCTGGCAGAACTCCTGAACTTCAGCGTTTGATCCAGGCTCCTGACCGCCAAACTGGTTGCAGGGCAGGGCAATGACCACCAGTCCCTGGTCTTTAAACTGATCGTAGAGATCCTGCAGACCAACGTACTGGGAGGTGAAGCCACATTTACTGGCAGTGTTTACAATCAGTAACACCTTGCCCTGATAGTCCTGTAGGGAAATTTCATCGC
Source organism: Porticoccaceae bacterium (assembly GCA_038150705.1). Lineage (GTDB taxonomy): Bacteria > Pseudomonadota > Gammaproteobacteria > Pseudomonadales > Porticoccaceae > HTCC2207. The sequence continues at coordinate 111,993 of JAYOUA010000003.1, forward strand.
CAGTGCTGGTTGGTATGCTGTAGTCGTAGATCGAGTCGGTCATGGTTATATCCTGCTTGTTTTAGAAATTATAAAAAACCTTTTTTAGCGGCTAAAAGCTGTGTTCCGCCCCTGGAAAACTGCCATTACGAACGGCTTCACCATAGGCAGCAAGAGCCTCGGCGATCGATGAATTCTCCGCGAGAAAGTTTTTCGAAAAGCGCGGCAGGCGTTGGGATATCCCCAGCATATCCTGCAATACCAGTACCTGGGCGTCTGTATCCGGCCCGGCGCCTATACCGATCACCGGAATATCCAGCGCTTCGGAGAGTTCGCGGCCCAGAGATGAGGGGACGCATTCGACAACAAGCAATTCAGCTCCAGCGCTCTCCAGAGCCTTGGCATCGGCAATCATTTGCGCTGCGGTCTGCTCTTCTTTGCCCTGAACCTTATAGCCTCCCAGTTTGTGGACAGACTGAGGAGTAAGGCCGACATGACCACAGACTGGAATGCCACGCTCGCTTAGCAGGCGCACTGTATCGGCAAGCCATGCGCCTCCCTCCAACTTCACCATCTGTGCTCCGGCCTGCATGAGCACGGCGGCATTATCCAGTGCCTGAGCTTCGCTGGCATAGGACATAAATGGCATATCTGTGATCAGCAGGGCGCGTTTATTACCCCGTTTGACCGCCTCTGTGTGATAGGCCATCTCATCCACTGTCACTGGAATAGTGCTGTCGCGGCCCTGAATAACATTGCCCAGGGAGTCGCCGACCAACACCACCTCAATAGCGGCATCCTCAATCAGCGTTGAAAAGGTGAAGTCATAGGCGGTGATAACGGCAAACTTTTGGTTATTGGCTTTCATTGCCATTAGGCTGCTAGTGGTAATAGTGCTCATCTTATCGATCCGATCTTAAAAGGTTGCGGGTGCGAGTATAGCTGTTTTATTGCAGAGGGTGAGGATTGTAATAGTGGCGGCCGGAGTTAATCTGCAGCATATATTGCACCAGGTTATTGTAATCCTGGCTACCCTCGGCCAGGTTGATCGACTGAGTGTTAACGATCAGAAGGGGAGTGTCGTCGTAGTAGTAGAAAAACTGCGTGTAGGCATCGTTGAGTTGTTGCAGATAGCTGTGCTCTATGGACTTTTCGCTGCTGTGGCCGCGCAACTGAACACGATCATAGAGCGTTTCTGTGGGCGCCTGCAGATAGATCACCAGATCCGGTTTTGGCAGGTCACTGATAATGTTGTCGTAGACAGTTTGGTAGAGCCGAAACTCATCATCATCCAGAGTGATTCTGGCAAACAGTGGATCCTTATCAATCAGGAAATCGGAAATGCGAACTTCCTGGAAGATATCACCCTGGCGCAGGGCTTCCAGTTTTCGAATTCGCTGGAACAAAAAAAACAGTTGGGTTGGCAGGGCATTGCTGCGCCGATCTTGGTAAAAACGCTCGAGAAAGGGATTCTCCTCGGCGTCTTCGAGTAGCGTTTCATAATTAAAAGAACTGGCCAGACGTTTAGCTAATGTGGTTTTACCAATGCCGATTGGTCCTTCAATAGCAATATATTTGGGGATGGAAACAGTAGTCAGGTCGATATCGAATTCACTAAGTACAGTTTGTTCCACATTGACCTCCCAAGTCAGCGGTTGTAAGTGAAAGCGGTTTTTATCAGTCGCCGGGTTTAACTGCAGCTGATTTGACAATACCCTGCACAGAGCAGTTTGCCAACAGTTGAGCAACAGTTTTTCCGCAGGGCAGTGTCAGTTGGCGATTAATATCTGCCAGTGGCATAAGTACGAAAGCGCGCTCGGCCATGCGCGGGTGCGGAATAGTCAGGCGCTGGGTATCTTGGACAAGATTGTCATAGAGAAGAATATCCAGATCCAAGGTTCTGGGCCCCCAGCGAATCGTGCGCACTCGATCTTGCTGCTGCTCTATGGACTGTAGAACGTCGAGCAGAGATTCTGGTGACAGTGAAGTCCTCAACTGGGCGGCAGCATTGATATAGTCGGGCTGTCTGGGTCCAATAGCGGGGGTTTGGTAGCGATCTGAGACTGCTACTATGGCGCTTTGAGGAATAGACGCGAGGCTTTTCAGGGCGCGGTCGAGCTGGCAGTGGGGGTCGGACATATTACTGCCCAGAGCAATAAAGACCTCAGCCATTGTTAGGCTTGGGACTATTGCGGCGACGACGTCTTCGAGGTCTCTTATCCTTGCTTAATACTTCCTCGGCCATGGCTTGGCGCGTTTTCTCATCGGCATCCTGGTATCTAGTCCACCAGTCACCGAGACCATGTAAATCTTCGCCAGCCTGCTCGCGGAGCAATACAAAATCATAGGCTGCCCTAAATCGTGGATGCTCGGCTAGACGCTTTGCGCGATTGCCACCGCGACGCTTAAGATGCAATTGCAAATCCCATATTTCACGCATTGGAATGGTAAAGCGCTTGGGAATCGCCGTTACCGGAATCTGTGCGGCAATAATATCGCCGGCGGCTTTGCTCAGCGCGTAGGGTGGAGAATTTCCATTCTTTTCGTAGTTGCTGGAAAGTCGCTGTACCACTGGCCAGAGAAGGGCTGCGTAAATAAATGCTGGGGTGACTCGCTGTTTGTTGCGAATCCGCTTATCAGTATTGATCAGGGCCTGGCCTACCAGTTTTAGAGGCGCGCCCTGACGATCATTCAGCATTGGGCTTAACTGCGGAACAATATGTTCGAAAAGTTTATGATCGAGGAGTAAATTAAAAGTCTCAAGGCCGTTGCCGCTCATAAAGAGCTTCAGCGTCTCATCGAAAAGACGTGGAGGTGATACCTGTTGCAGATCGCCGGCGCGATGCTTCATTGGCTTCGCGGTGCTGGGCTCTATATCAAAGCCGAGTTTAGCTGCAAAACGCGTCACCCTGAGCAGGCGCACTGGATCTTCACGAAAGCGAGTTGATGGGTCACCAATAATTCGAATAATCCTGTCATCTATATCGTCGAGACCATTGCTAAAATCATGGATACTGTTGTCGCTGGGATCGTAGTAGAGAGCATTAACTGTCAGGTCGCGGCGTGATGCATCTTCCTCAACACTGCCAAAAACATTATCTCTGGTGAGCATTCCGCTATCGTTTTGCTGGCGGTGTTTCTTATTGCTGGTCTGGTTTTCATTGGAGCGAAAAGTGGTGACTTCAATAATCTCGCGGCTAAATTGCACATGTACAATCTGAAAGCGGCGGCCGATAATTCGCGAGCGACGAAACAGTGATTTTACTTCCCAGGGCTTGGCACTAGTGGCGACATCAAAGTCCTTTGGCTTTAAGCCAAGCAACAGATCACGTACGCAACCGCCCACCACGTAGGCTTCATGTCCGGCTTTTTGCAGCACATCAACCACATTGCGTGCATCCCGATTTATCATATCAGGTGTCAGGCAGTGTTCATCCGAGCCATAGATATAGGCGCTAGCGTTTTTTGAATGTTTGTTAGATTTGAAGAAATTACTTATGCGTTCCAGCATTAAGTGCTGCCGATTAGTTTGTTGAAAGAGGGAAGTTTAACAGAGTAAGGCTGTTTTCGGGAATTTAAGATATCGCAGGAATTGATGGAGAGTGAGAAGGAAAAATTTTTCGGAAAAGTAAATAAGGGGTGTCCTGAGACAGCCCCCCCTAATTTTTCTGCGGCTATTTAACACTTTGCTATAGGGCCGTAGAAAGCTCCTTTCGTATCCATCCGGATTTTATTATTTTTATTAATTATTATTATTATTCTAAGAACTAATTAGTTCTTGGGGTTTGATTGTATCCAAAAAAAACAAGCTTACAAGTGTAATTATGGGTTTGTAGTGATTTTTTTTCGATTTATTTGCAGTTTTTTGCGTCGTTGCCAGAGGCTTTTGCGACTGATACCAAGTTTTTTCGCCAGATCTGTCTCACTCATATGATCCTGGTTTTCCAGTACAAATCTCGTGAAGTAACCCTCCAGTGACAGATCGGTAGTGATTTCAGCCGGTTTTTTTGGCGCATCGATGATTCGCCGAACCGAAATCATAATCTCCTCGTGATCAAAGGGCTTAGAGATATAGTCTGCAGCGCCCTGACGCATAATTTCGACCGCCGAACGCAGGCTTGCATAGCTAGTCATAATCAATACCGGAACCGGCTTGGCCAATTGGATAAGGTCGGTGCCCAGTTGCCCGGGTAATCGCAGGTCGCTGATAATTAAATTAAATGCGCAGAGGTCAAACAGTTCTCGAGCTGACTTAATACTCACTGCATCGCTGACCAAAAAATCATGACGCTCAAGTAATTTGCGCAGAGAACTGCGAATAATCTCCTCATCTTCAACGATAAGAATATGATTTCTGAGATTGGAATGACTCATAGGCTGTTCACTTATTCTGGTGCAGTGTGAACTGCAGCCGCGCTGTTGTACCGCAGTCACTATTGACTGCCGGACTTGAAAGATTGATCTCGCCCCCAAGGTTTTTCACCAGGCTGAAGACAATCCACAGACCAAGACCTGTACCCTCTCCAGGCTGCTTCGAGGTTACAAAGGGCTCAAACAGCCTATCCTTAATGTCATCGTCGATACCGGTCCCACTGTCACTGATCAATATCGTCAGCTTTTGCCCCTTGATTTCACTCTCAATTTTGACTGTACTGTTCTCCGAAGAGGCATCGCGGGCATTGCTCAATAAATTGATAAATACCTGCACCAGTTGGTGGTGATCGCCGAGAATATAACTATCTATATCCAGAGTGCAGATAAAATGTTGTTCAGTTTGTTGTCGCTGCTGTGGTGTTGATTTTTTATGGCTTAGGCCGAGTAGTTGAATAGCCTCGTCGGCGGCATCGTGCACATTGACCGATTGCAGAGCGTTTTTCGGGCTTCGGTCGCCGCGCGAGAAGTTAATCAGTGACTGAACAATCTGATTGATGCGGTCGGTCTGCGAGAGAATTTGCTCGGCAGATAATTTGATCTCCGCAGCTTCGGTTTCGTGTTGTAAATTTTGCGCGAGACAGGCGATGCCGGTCAGCGGATTGCCAATCTCATGTGCCACTCCGGCAGCGAGCCGCCCTACAGAGGCAAGGCGTTCATTGTTAATAATGTTTTGAGTAAGCAGTACCGAGTTGGTGCACTCCTCAATCAGCAAAATGAAAGCATTATCAGTGCTTTGGTCCGCCGACTTTTGTAGGTTGAACCAGCGGGGAATATCCTCCAGCTCAAGGCGCAGGTTCTCTTTTCTGCTGCTATCGCTACTGAGAAATTGATTGATACCTGAGCGCCAGGGTTCGGGTAAATCGCTGATCAGCGAGCCCCTCACGCTGGATTCATCGAGCTTAGTGTAGGCCACCATGGCGCTGTTCCACTTTAGAATCTCGCCATTTTGGCCCAATCCCACCAGTCCAACAGGAAGGTTGTCTATGATCTCTCGATGGTGAATACGCAGCTTGTTAAGTTCGCTGGCAATGCCGGTCAGGCGATCACTGTGAATGGCCAGAACTGATTCAATAAAGTCGATATCATCGGACTCCTGCTCAGCAGCGGCGGCCAGCGGGATCGATTCTTCCATTATTCGGTCTGCGGCCAGGACGCCAAAACGCAGTGTCAGGGAGGAGTTGATATGGTCGCGAATTTTTCTCAGTGCCGCGGGCCTGGTTTCACCCTTATCCAGTTCCAGCGCGTCCAGTGCCAGCCCGACAAGCTGGTCTGCCTCATCGCCAAGGGCGTTGCGCAGGCTCTGTTTCATCTCTTCAACAGAACTCTGGCTGAGCTGGACTCGTGCCGGAATATAGATATTGTCAACCATGCAGAGTCTGGCAAACAGCTGTTGCTGTTTATCCATTGTTGAAAATACTGAGAACAATGTGCACAGCGCAATATTGACCATCAGCGCTTCAAAGGCCCAGGTATCCCAGCTCTGCATGCCAAAAATTAAAACCCGGTCTGTGCCCGGTAACTGCCATTGCCAATCGCCGGTTAAAAGCGGCACTGCCAGCCCGATCAACCAGACCAATGTGCCACCCACTAGGCCGATAATAAAACCTCTGCGATTGGCTTTGGGTAGGTATATAGAGGCGAGCATACCCGGAGTGAGTTGGGCTAGACCGGCAAATCCAACCAGGTATAAATCGGTGATGCTGTGCTCTTTGATGATCAGGCTGAGCAGTACCGAAATCATTAGAATAATTGAGGACACCAGCAACAGGCGAAGATTGATCCAGCGAATCAGTTGCGGCTGTCTCTGCAGGGCTTTGCTGGGCAGGATAAAGCTGTTGAGAACCATCTTAGCCAGCATGGTCGACATGCTGCAGAGCAGGGCGATGGAGATCAATATAATGCTCGCCGCACCCAGTCCGGCGACTATCGGGTGGTTTGTCAGGGCCGGTAGGGAGAATAAATAATCCTGGAGTGGCGATGAGGACTGAACCGCAATGCCGGACCACAGCAGCGGGAAAATCGGTATGCTCGCCAACAGCATCAGCAGGGGATACGCCCACACGGTGAGTCCAGCCTGACGGTCGGAGATATGCTCGGAGATAACAATGGTAAAGTTAACTGGCAGGGCGAAACTCGCCGCCAGAAAAATAATAAACAGGCTGTAGGAGGAGTCCATACGCTGGACGATAAACCGCTGGCCGCTCTCTACCACCCAGCTGTTCATCTCGCCAATGCTGCCAAAAATTGACTGTACTGAAACCAGTGCCGCAAGTCCAAGGGCCAGCAGCAGCAGAAGGCCAGCAGCGGCCATCATCCAGCGCAGATTTTGCGCCGGGCTGATCTCAATGGATCGCCAGTTAATGGTTGTTACCACTAGCACTAGAAACAGCCAGAAAAGCAGTTTTTCGCCATTGAAGAGAAAGTTATGTACCGATTCAAGGGCCAGCAATTGCGCTAGAAACAGCGGAATGGTGGCGATTATCAGGCAGCTGCAGGCAATCGTCGCCACCGTTTTGCCGCGAAAACGGAAGGTTAAAAAATCCACCAGAGAGGCAAAGCGGATAATCGCACTGAGCCGGCGAATAGGATAAAAAATTAATGGCGAAAAGATAAACACCATGGTGAATGCAAACAGCGCCAACAATGTGCTGTAACCATAGCGGCCGGCCATCTCTATGGTGCCGGTGGCCAGCAGCGAGCCAGTGCCGGCAAACAGCGCCAGAACTAAAATCAGGTTATTGCTGATCGTGCCGCCCTGTCTTGCCAGCAGATATGAACAGGCTGTGCCAAGAACAATAAAGCCGACCGCAGCGGTGGCAATTTCAAGACTCATTGGTATTCCTGTGGCGTTGCAAAATATAGGCAGCGAAGACCACGATGGCCCATACCACAAAGGGCCTAAACCAGTTTCCCTGTGGTTCTAAAGCCCATTTAGAGGCCAGCGGTATCACGACACTGCCAAGAAAAATTAGAACTGCAACCAGTCGATAGTTAAGCATCTGCGAGCTCGTCGATTAAAATTTTGGCTAAATTGGCCTGACTAATACGAGATGTGATGGTATTGAAGCTGCCGTGGCAAAGCAAACCCGATCCCTGGTAAAGCGTTATAACTGTCCTCTTTAGGAGGGATTTTTAGACATTGTTTTAGTACTGTTCTGGTGCCAGCACAGTTATCTGCTTTGGGATACTCTTGAGTGACCAGTTTTTTATCGCCCAGTCGAGTATTTTATTAACCGATTCATCTTCTAACTCTGCTGGTGGTTGCTGTTGCAGCCACTCTAGGGCCAGCCACAGGTTTTGCGACTCTCCACCGGCGATTAGGGCCTTTGCATGGTTCTGCTTGCTGAGTTTTTGACCCTCGGCATTGGTTGCCATGGGCAGGTGGCCATAAGTGATAGCTGGGGAACTGTTCGGCGAAAAGCCCAGGCAGGACTGCAGGTGGATTTGCCGCACTGTGGAATCAATAAGGTCTGCGCCACGAATAATATGGGTAATATTTTGAAACTGGTCATCGACAATGACTGCCAGCTGGTATGAAAACAGCCCATCGCGACGCTGTATAACAAAGTCACCAGATTCGCTGGACAGATTCTGGCTGTAGTCGCCCATAATCTGGTCTCTGAAGCCCAGAACAGACTCATGATTTTCCGGCACTTTCAGGCGTAAAGCGGCATTATCAATAACGGTGCGATTGCGACAATGGCCGTCATAAATGCCACCCAGAGCGGTTATTCGCTGCCGCGGGCAGTCGCAGTTATAAGCCATTCCGCCGCGCTGCAGTTCTTTTATCGCATCGCGATAGGCGTCTGTGCGACTGCTTTGATAGAGTAGCTCCCCATCCCAGTCGAGACCGTGGTCCCTGAGCTGTTGAAGAATGGTTGTCGTGGCGCCGGGAATTTCGCGTGGGGGGTCTATGTCTTCAATTCTAACCAGCCAGCGACCGCCTTGATGTCGGGCATCACAAAAGCTGGCGAGGGCGCAAACCAGTGAGCCAAAGTGCAGTGGCCCGGTCGGTGAGGGTGCAAACCGTCCTGTGTAGGCTACTGATGTCATGGTTTTTTTCGCGAGATGCTTGCCGCTGTTAAAAAATAACCCCGCGGTACGCGAGGTTATTTAGTTAGCCGCCGGTGATCTGTTTTTCTTTGATTTCGTCGAGGGTTTTACAGTCGACGCAGAGGTCAGCGGTTGGACGCGCCTCAAGTCGGCGGATACCGATCTCTACACCACACTGGTCACAGAAGCCGTAGTCGTCCTCTTCAACGCGTACCAGGGTTTTATCAATTTTCTTGATCAACTTGCGCTCGCGATCGCGAGTACGCAACTCGAGGCTGAACTCTTCTTCCTGAGTGGCGCGATCGGCCGGATCAGGGAAGTTAGCCGCTTCATCCTTCATGTGAGAGACGGTGCGGTCCACTTCTTCCATCAACTCGCGACGCCAGGCGTGGAGAATCTGCTTAAAGTGTTCGCGCTGTTTTTCATTCATGTACTCTTCATTTTTCTTTGCCTGGTAGGGGCTAAGGCCATGAAGGGTTTGTGCAGCGGCGTTATTGGCTGCCGCAGGTTTTGCTTTAGTTTTTGCTGTTGCCATTCCTAAAATCCACAGTAAGTTGTGAGCAGAAAATACAGGACGTGCGTTTATAGAGATTTTGGCGCGATTTTTCAAGAGAAATTTATCAGTAAAGCTTATAAACTACTCGAAATAACATAATTGCCAACTAGCTTTAGCCAGTGATTTAGGGGTATTTGCGGCAAAATGACTGGTTAATTTTTTTCAGCGCCCCATTTTTTGCATTACTAATTCATAACATAAACTGCGTAGATTGCCACTTGTACACTAAAAAAATATATTGATGAAAAAAGATCCGCCATTGTTGCCAGCAACTTTCCTAAAGCGCTACAAACGTTTTTTCACAGATATCCGCACTGAGTGCGGTGAGCTCTTAACTGTGCACTGCCCAAACACCGGCTCGATGAAAAATTGCCAGGTGGAAAACAGTCCCTGCTGGTATTCACTGTCAGATAACCCCAAGCGAAAACTGCCTGGAACACTGGAGATAGTTACCACTTCATTTGGCAATCTGGCTGGGGTTAATACTGCCAGGCCAAACCATATGGTCAGGCAGGCCATTGCAGATCAGCTTATTCCCGAGTTGCGCGGTTACCAGAGTATTCGCAGCGAAGTTCGTTACGGCGCGGAAAAGAGCCGGATCGATCTCTTGCTTGAAGGGGGGATAGGTGAGCAGTGCTACATCGAGGTGAAAAATGTCACCCTAGACTGCGGTGATGGCCATGCCCAGTTTCCCGATGCGGTCACCTCAAGGGGTGCAAAACACCTGCGCGAACTAATGGCCATGGTTGCCGAGGGCCACAGGGCAGTGCTGTTTTTTTGTGTTCAGTTAACCGGCGTCGAGGTTGTCTCAATTGCCGGACATATCGATCCTCTCTATGCCCAGACATTATCCGCGGCTATCGAAGCCGGAGTTGAAGTGCTGGCCTGGCAGGCTGACCTCAGCGATCCGGCAATTGCTTTGCAGCGGCCGCTGCAACTTGAACTCTAATTGCAATCAAAGATCTCGCAGCGCAGCCTCTCGTAGATTAAACAAAGGTGGCGGCAGCGGCTGACCGGCAGCGACAAAGTATTGGTCACCGTCGCGCCTAAGATTGACCGCTGTCAGGCGATCTCCTACGCAGGGCCCTCCAACGCACTCACCATCACTGATTTGAAACAGCGCGCCATGGGATGCGCACTGCACGAACACCGAGTCCAGGTCGAGAAATTTTCCCGGCATCCAATTCAGCGGGATGCCCATGTGAGGACAGCTGTTCCAGTAGGCATAGAGCTGGTTATCCTGGCGGATCGCAAACAGCTGGCGTTCTTCTACAGTTAGCTCAATCGCCTGCATCTCTTCGAGATCGCTGAGCAGGCAGAGCGGAACTTCACTCTCAATCAGAGTATTTGTCGGCGAGTTACTGTCCATAACGCAGTGCCTCAATTCGCTCCTGCAGTGGCGGATGGGTCATAAACAGTTTCGAGGTGCGCTGTTTCCAGCCACAGGAGATGCCAAAGGCCGTCAGTGTATCGGGCATCTGATTTTCCATATGCGCCTGGGTCTCTGCCTGAAGCTTGCGCAACGCATTGATCATCGCACTGCGTCCGGCCAGGCTTGCACCGGCGGCGTCGGCGCGAAATTCCCGTTTGCGTGAGAACCACATAACTATAGTCGAGGCGAGAATGCCAAGGCATATTTCAGCGACTATTGTGCTAATCCAGTAGCCCGGACCCAGGCCGCGTTGGTTCTTCAGAAGCACGCGATCAACAAAGAAGCCAATAAGGCGAGCGAAGAACATCACAAAGGTATTGACCACACCCTGAATTAAACTCAGGGTTATCATATCGCCATTGGCAACGTGGCCAATTTCATGTGCCAGAACTGCGCGAACTTCATTGCGGTCAAAACGTTGCAAAAGGCCAGCGCTAACCGCAACCAAGGCGTTATTTCTATTCCAGCCAGTGGCAAAAGCATTGGATTGTTGGGCGGGAAAAATACCTACTTCAGGCATGCCTATATTGGCTTTTTCTGCCAATTCGGCAACTGTTGTCAGCAGCCAGCGCTCATTTTCGTTCTGTGGTTGGGCAATAATTTTAGTGCCACTGGTTCTCTTGGCCATAAACTTCGAGAGCAGCAGTGAGATAAAGGAGCCGGCAAACCCAAACACCGCGCACAGCATCAGCAGTGACTGTAGGTCAAGATCGACGCCATTTTCCGCGAGAATACCGCTGAAACCCAGCAAGCTGAGTGAAACACTGGCGACAAAAATAATCGCCAGATTTGTTAAAAGAAATAATCCAATCCTCAACACCTGATTTTCCTCTTGGTAGATAGAGCTGTTAACGACAAATATGCTTTTGCATTGCACCGTTGATTCTACGTTTAAATATGCGGTCTGGTGTATATATTTCAATGCTGGGCAGAGGTTTATGCTAACCCCGCTAGGGGTTTTGCAATGTTCGCCATTAAATCAGCCTTTACTTATAGGTCGCAGCGCAGGTATAACAACCCCATGCGAATTGATGATAACTATCTAATCGACAATAACAGCCTGACCGGATCCTCAGGAAATCATCTGATGGCATGGTCGGCGGGCTCTGTATCCATAGGTACAAGCCACAATTCATCAATCGCCATTAACCCCTACTTTATCCATCCGCAAGTGGCGGCACCCCTGACGGAATTGCGGCGGCTGGCCGGCCGCGAGGGTTTTGATCTGCGATTGTGCAGCAGTTTTCGTAGTTTTGATCGGCAGTTGGTTATCTGGAACGAAAAAGCCGCTGGCTTGCGCCCGGTGTATGCCAGCAGCGGTGCCATAGTAGACATGCAGCAACTCGACGAATGGCAGCAGGTGCAAGCGATAATGCGTTGGTCGGCGCTACCGAGTGCATCGCGTCATCACTGGGGAACTGATTTTGATATCTATGATGCCGCCGCCATCGATATGGACTATCAGCTGCAGTTGACACCTGAGGAAGTTGAAGCAGAGGGTGTTTTTGCCCCGTTTCACAACTGGCTGGATACAGTGATTGAACAGAGCGGTTTCTTTCGCCCCTATGTCGCAGACTCAGGGGGTATTGCACCGGAGCGTTGGCATATCAGTTATCGACCAGTTGCCGAGCAGTTTGCCGCCAGCTTAACTCAGCAGGTGATCGCAGATCGTCTGCTCAACTCCGAGATAGCCCTAAAGGATACAGTGCTGGAAAATCTCGATAAAATTTATGCCCGCTATGTGGATTTGCCTAGTTAGGACTTATACAGGACAAGAATAGAAACAGGCAGTAAAAAATAGGAAAAAGTTTAGTGATGGAACTGAAAGACCCCCTGTGGGATAAAATTTGCAACCAGGCTCGTCAGGCTGTGTTAAAAGAGCCGGTCATGGCGGATTTTTTTGATACCGCCATCCTCAGTCACACCAGCCTTGAGCAGGCACTCTGTTTCAATCTTTCGCAGCAGATGGGCTCTGTGGTTGTGGCGGCCGAGGTGGTCAGTGATGTCATTGCCGAGGCCCTGCAGCATGATGCAACGATTGGCGAATATATCCGCCGCGATATCAACGCCTGCTATGATCGCGACCCTGCCTGCGAAACCCATTTTATGCCTATACTTTATTTCAAGGGCTTTCAGGCACTGCAATTACAGAGAGTGGCACATTGGCTGTGGACCCAAAAACGCAATATCCTCGCACTGTTTTTCCAAAGCCAGATATCCGAAGTCTTTGCCGTCGACATTCACCCGGGCGCTAAACTGGGTTCCGGCATTATGATTGATCATGCTACCGGGCTGGTTATTGGTGAAACCGCTGTGGTCGGCGACAATGTCTCCATACTCCACTCGGTGACTCTGGGTGGTAGTGGCTGTGCCAGTGGCAGCCGTCATCCAACCATTGGCAATGGCGTGCTAATTTCCGCCGGGGCGAAAATACTTGGCAATATCTCAGTTGGCGATGGGGTAAAAATAGGTGCTGGCAGTCTGGTGTTAGAGTCAGTGCCGGAACATGTCACGGTTGCCGGTGTGCCGGCAAAAGTTGTCGGCACACCTCGCGAGGCGCAGCCGGCTCTTGAGATGAACCAGAATATTAACGATAAATCGGTTAATTGAGAGTGCTGAGGGCGAGAAAAATTATGGCTAAAAGTAGATTTTCCGGGTTGCTCTACCGACGTCTGGTAGGGGCAACAGTAAATTCCGGGCGCGGACTGCGACTGGCAATTCTAACTGAAGAGGCATTTCAGGTTTACGCTTTCCTGTCAGTGTTACTGGTGCCGTTAGCATTTATGATTGCTGTGAACTATGTGCAATTAATCCTGATGTTTACGGCTATCTTTTTGGTTCTGATAACCGAGCTGCTAAATACCGCTGTCGAGGCTGTAGTGGATCGTGTTGGGTTGGATAGGCATGAGTTATCTGGCCGCGCCAAAGATATGGGTTCAGCGGCAGTCTCCCTGTCAATAATTCTATTTTTTGTTGTTTGGGGATTTATTGTTTTTGAGAACATCTAAACCGACAGAAGTGTTTTAGCGGCGTAATATCCAGCTGCAACTGATGAGAAAAGGATGGCACTTGGCGTGTGACTAGGAGGTTGCATTATGGTGAGCAGTGTAAATGATCAAAGTATTGTTGATGAACATAGCGCCTCAACATTTGACCTGTTATTTCGTGGTGAGCTTGCTCCGGGTGAGGATCTCAAGCAGGTAAAGGCCAGAGTCGCGGAGAGTTTTAAGCTTGACGAAGCTGCGGTCAACCAGCTCTTTTCAGGAACGGTTATCAGTATTAAGCGCAATATTGATAGAGCCTCTGCAGAGCGAATTCACCGGCGTCTCACTGAGGCGGGAGCTCTGGCTAAAATCGTCCCTAGCAATCCAAAGAAGAGCACCTCAAAGCAATCTGATACGGACCATCAAGCCAGCACAAAGGGCTTGACTTTGGCGCCTCTGGGCAGCGATTTTACGCAGGGAGCTGTTGCATCCGAGCAGGCCCAGAAGCCTATTTCGATTGATCACTTGGTTCTAGAGCCGGCGGGCAGCACTATGATTGAAGAGGGTGAGACTAGGGCAGTCGAGCCGCTAGAGGTGGATACCTCTCATTTAACCCTTGAGTAACTATCCAGAAAAAGAGAATTAAAAACAGATGCTCGCCAAATGTTGAATCTGCTTTTCCAGAAGCAATTGGCGACCCTCTGGGAAACCCTGCAACAAGTAGCAGTCTTCAGAGAAAGGCAAGAAGCGCGCAATAGAGGAAAGTTGCTCGATATCATACTCACTACACTGCATACCAATAGAACCCTCCTCCAGTTGATCAGCCAATACGGCTGCCTGGCTTTTCAATCGATCCAGCCCCTCGTGGTATTGAAACAATGGTGCTGCCACAAGGTTGTCACTGCACAGCGTCCAGGCAATCTCGAGATCAATGCCCGACTGTTCAGAGAGCTTTTTTAGCAATTGTTGAAGGGAGTAAACCGCCATTAGGCAAACCAATAGGTGCTGCTTGGAGTACTGGGTAGAGCGGATATAGAAATTAATACAGCCATTGCCGCCCTCAATACGCTTGCCGCCATAGAGTTCCAGGGTGCGCAGGGTACAGTAATCAATTTTCTCTAGCAGCAGCGTCATATTCTGGCGGTTGAGCTGAGTATCGAGGCGCTGACGATTTTTGATAGTCGCTGTTACCAGTGAGCAGTAATAACTGGTCTCTGGCAATTCCTCAGAATTACCTTTGGCAAGCAGTGGTTGAATCCTGGTTTCCAGTGCGACGATTTCATCGGCAATATTGTCCGAGCCGCCGGGCAGTCGCCTGGTCAGCAGGCGAAGTCGCCGTGACAGCTGACCGGCAAATCTGAAGGTGGCATAAGTACAGGCGGCGCTAAACAGTGCCCATAATAGCAACCAGTTGGTGACCACCGGGCTGTATCGCTGTTCAATAATTTGGCTGTTAATCGTTAAGCGAACCTTGCCGGCCAGTGTATCCTGGAAAACAATATCGCCACTAAAGCGCACCGCTACGACTTTTTCTAAAGAGTTTTTCTTACTCTGTGCCACCAGCTGGCCGTCGACATCTTCCACAGCAGCGCTGATGATCGAGGGATCCTCAGTAACCTTTCGCAGTGCTACCTGAATACTGATGATATCGCTGTTAAACAGCGGCGCGCGCACCAGTTCAACTAATTGAGCTATGGTCAGCTCGCCTTTTTCCTGCAGAGATTTTTTGCTTGCGCCGACGGCATGGGTAGAGAGAACGGTCCAGCTCAATAATCCGAAGACCAGGCAGGCAGACAAAACAATAGCGGGTAATTTGTTAGCCATGGAATATTGGCGATGCATCCCGAAGTCCTTAAAGTGTGCCTGTGTGGAATTAATTTGGGGAAAGTATTCTATCCTATTCCCGTAGCTTTTATATAATAGCGCCCTTTAATTAACTTTGGCTGGATGTTGTGAAAGATATTTTATTGATAAACGTCTCGGGACAGGATAAACCCGGAGTGACAAGTGTTGTTACCAGTGTGCTGTCTCGCTTCGATGGAACAATCCTCGATATTGGACAGGCAGTGATTCACGACCAGCTCAACCTGGGTCTTCTCGCCTCTGTGCCGCAGACTGATAACTCCGAGGAGATGATTAATGAGATTCAGGCCAGTCTGCAGGCGCTGGATATGCGCGCCCAGTTCTCGCCCATCTCCGATGAGCGCTATCGAGATTGGGTGGAGCAGCAGGGCAAGTCCCGCTACATAGTAACTCTGCTTGCACGCAAAATTGATGCCGGGCATCTGGCGGCAGTCACCTCTGTAACCAGTAGCTTTGGTCTCAATATCGACAAGATCGTCCGCCTCTCCGGCCGCATTAAACTCGACGAGACAGATCAACTGGGTCGCGCCTGTGTAGAGTTCTCGGTTCGCGGTGAGCCGAGAGATGCGCTCAAACTAAAAAGTGCACTACTGGAGCTTTCAAGCCAATACGATATCGATGTGGCCTACCAGGAGGATAGTATTTTTCGTCGCAACCGCAAGCTGGTGGTGTTTGATATGGATTCCACCCTGATTGATGCCGAGGTTATCGATGAGCTGGCCATTGAGGCCGGTGTCGGTGATCAGGTAGCCGCGATTACCGAAGCGGCCATGCAGGGAGAAATAGATTTTAAACAGAGCTTTACCCAGCGCATGGCCTTGCTTAAGGGGCTGGATATTTCGGTACTGCAATCAGTTGCAGCGCGTCTGCGTCTAAATGAAGGTGCGGAACACCTGATCTCTACCCTGAAAAAATTGGGCTACAAAACAGCCATTGTATCCGGAGGCTTTACCTTTTTTGGCGAGTACCTGCAGCAGCGCCTGGGGGTGGACTATGTTTATGCCAACCAGCTGGATATTAAAGATGGCCTGGTTACGGGCGAGGTCTGTGGAGATATTATCGACGGCCAGCGCAAGGCGGAACTGCTGCGCGAGATCGCTGCAAAAGAGGGCCTTAAACTACAGCAGGTCATAGCCGTGGGTGATGGCGCAAATGACCTGCCAATGCTGGGAATTGCCGGTCTTGGTATTGCCTTTCGTGCCAAGCCCCTGGTTAAGGCCACTGCTGAGCAGTCCATTTCCAATCTGGGCCTGGATGGCATTCTCTATCTGCTGGGGTACAGTGACAAAGATACGTTGATACTGGATTAGGGCTCTGCTGATCTAACGCAGAGGTAACTTCAGTTGTGGATTTATAATGTCGGGTTAACACTCAGTATAATTCTGTGGGGTCCGGGAGTGTAAACTTCCATTAGGGCCCTTCAGAAAAATCAAAATCCATCTCAAATCCCGGCTTCTTTATGTAGTGTCCCTGAATATACTGCACTCCCTGCTGCCACAGGGTCGGAATAATGGTCGCCTTCTCTACAAAGGGCACAATCACATCGACACCGGTTCCGGTCATGCCACCCATTAATTTTTGGAACTCCGCTTTGCCGGTATCATTTTTTTCAAGTTTCTCAACTATCAAGCGATCCACTTTTACAAAATCGGCATTGACTCTCTCCAGAGTTTTTAGCGGATTGATGGCTAGGCCAAAGTTGGTAATGCTGACCTGGCCCTGTGATTTTTTCATCTCTTCGCAAATGGCGGCTGCATGTTTTAGAAAGCGCACTGCATCAATTTCGCGAAATTGAAAGATCAGTGAGTTACCGGGCAGCTGTGTTGCATCAAGCACACTGGTAAGCCAGGGTAAAAATTCCCGGTCAGAAAATGACTGGGCACTGATATTGATAAATAGTTGAGTCTCCGGGTTGCTGTTTAATTTTTCGGCGAGAGATTTCAGGGCCTGATCAATAACCCAGCGATCGACCTCGCCAGCAATATCCGACTTAAATAGGTTGTTGATAAAGTCCTCGGGAATTTCCTCGCTGGGAACGTCTTTGCTAACCCCGAGAATTACTTCGTAATACTCCTTTCCACTGCCCCCTTCCAAAAGGGCAACTATGGGTTGGTAGCGAATGGAAAAAGCATTTTCGCTTAACAGGCGTTTGGCGGTAATGGTTACCGCTTCAGTTTTTGAGACTTCATCGGAATGAATGTCGGGTACATAGAGTTTAACGCCGTTACCAATTTCGGATTTGTCTCTTAGTTGGTCTATAGCCTCCTGGCTGCGAGCCAGTGCGCGCTCCACGGAGGGCACATTTTCATTGAGCAATGTGACTCCAACTGAGGTAGTAAGCGAGAAGCTTTCGTTATCTAAATCAAATACCTCATTGCTTATCTGGTGAGTGAGATTGCTGGCCAGCTCAAGGACTTTTTCCTCGGTGGTTTCGGGCAGCACGATCACAAAACAGTTTTCCGAGATCCTGCCGCAGTCGAGGTTATGGTCGAAGATCTGCACAATGAACATTACCAGGGAGTGGGCGATTTTTTCCGCCTTAGCGATGCCCAGATCCTCTTTCAGCTGATCGAAGCAATCCATCTGTATATTGAGAAGCATGCAGTCCTGGCCGCTTTGCACGGAGCGGCTGATGCCGCGGCTGATAAGGTCGTAGACGAGGTGGGGCTGGATAGCACTGTACTCGGCGCTCTGCTGAACATCGCTATGGATAATTGAGGCGTCAAACTGTTTGTCCTTATTGATGGTGAATTGCAGGGCTGGTTCACCCTGGTATTGAATCTGGTGAATCTCGAGAAATGCGTCACTCTCGTTGTCTTGCGAGTCCAGAGTTTTAACCATGGCTTCAAAGGGCATAATTTCGTGATTGCTCTCCAGTGGCACCATGTAGGCTTTGAGTTTATCGCGATCCTTGCTGGCGATATTGTCAATCACCGGCAGGCAGAGCATCTCCTCGGGCTCCGAGTAGCCAAACATACTGGCGCAGGCGTCGTTGGCATAGACATAGGTTCCCTCCTGAATGATGGCAATTGGAAAGCGCGAAATATTCATCAGGTGTTGTGAGCGCTTTTCTGCAACGGACAGTTTGCGTTCCCACTCGCGGGACTGGCGGCGCTCAGACACCGCCTGCAGTGATCGCTCTACTACTTTGATGAGATGCTGGTCTTGGTCTTCTACCACGACATCCACAGCGCCCAAGCGCATACCCTCAACCAGCGCCACAGGGTCGTACTCGTTGCAGATCAGTATCACTGGCACATCCCGTTCGGCGCGCCGAATACGCTGGAAAATATTATGGGTGGGAATTTTGCTGTAGTCCCTGGCGGCTATCAGCAGATCCCAGTTGCGCATGGAAATAAGTTTCTGTAGCTCCTCTTCAGTGGTAGCCAGTTTCGCGTCAACTTTATAGTCGGCGCTGCGCAGTATGCTGATAAAGCGGTCTGCTTCGTCGTTGGATTTATCCACGATCAGGATATGCAGTGGTTCATTGTTTGGCATCAATTTGGTTTGTCCCTGGATTATCGGTGCATGAAGTAGATTAGCTAAGCCTGATTTTGAAGTGCGCCAGATGTTCGGTAGTATCTAATTCTTCGTCGATGATTGCCGCTCTCTGTCGCTGGGTGGTGAGCAGGTAGATTCTGCTGCCCGCGGAGAAGCGGTGGGGCGGGCATAGCAGGCTTACCTCACCGCTGAGATATTTGTTTTTGGAGAGAATTATGGCCGGCATAAATTGCCGTTCGGTCTGTTCCTCAGTGGCGTTGCAGCGAATCGCCGCTGGAATGCAGTTGCGTGCTGGAAACTGCAGGCCACAGACGATATTCAGGGACGGTGAGACATGTTTCCAGCGCACAATTCCCGTCAACCACTTGGCGCTGCCCTTGGTGCGCAGGGCAATGGGTTCTCCGGGCTGCAGTTGGTTGTTGTCGGTCAATTCAATACAGGCGCCATTGAGGCTGATGTCGGTGCGCATGCCGCGCATCAGTCGCAAACGGGGTTTACGGTTGCGCACTGAAGTGAACATGACCGGATCGTCCGGGTGACTGTCGATGGGTTCGAATGTGGTACCCCAGGCATCGTCGGTTCTGTCGACGCCCCTGATGGCCGGCTCGGGGGCTGAGGGTTTTTGGCCGCATAGCAAGAGGAAATTTTCAAATGAATCGGTGCGCGACAGCATGCAGATAATCGATGTAAAGCCGCGGGTGATAGTGACCTGCGCATGATCCCTAATATGCGTCTCCTGACGTTTGATTTTTTCTCCCCACTGGCGAATAAGGTCTTTAATTATGCGTCGGGAAATACGGTCGCAAAACAGACTGTTGTGATTCTCATCGCGAATCCTGGTTAAGAATTTAACCAGATTAGAGGTGTTGAGAATGATATAGCCAGAACGCTTTTCAATTTCATCAGAATAGACAGCGCCGCAATTACTCGATGGATCAATGGCAAACAGTCCGTCCTTATGGCCTCTGTGCAATTCCGCCAATGAGGACCAGAAATCCAGCTCGGTGTAGACAAAGCGCAGTTCATAGTTTGAGAAATGGTTGGGCCTGGTGCAGTTAAAGAGCAAGAGTTTTAGATAAACCTTGCTGATTGAAGTATTGATACCCATGGGGTTGGCGATATCCAGATCACTGACATCCAGTTGTTGAGCCAATAAATGTAGTGCATGCAGTTCACGCCAAAAATAACCTGGCTGCTGCAGGTAGTGACTAAGACTGTTGAGCTGGATTTTGGCTAGCACATTGCACGCGTTGAGAATACTTTTGGCGATCAGGGCAGTAGTCGTTTCACTGGCTATATTGGCATCCTGTCCAAGCTGGTAAATAACCAGTTTATAGCCCTCGTAAATATAGCGAATCAACGCTTGGCCGAGTGATATTGCCTTAATGGTATCTTCACTGGGCTGGCACTGCAGAAGGCACTCGGTAGACCTGATTACTGTGGGCGTCAGGCAGTCGAGCATTTCCAGTTTGGCTTTGGGGTCAATATCCAGTTTTGCTGCTATCGGAAGGGTTCGGTAGAGTTGTTTGGCGTTGTTGGCAAAGCCGGTGGCTGATAGGTTACCAATCCATTGTTGGGCGGATGCCTTGTCCTGCAGTATAAAGCCTGCATTGCTGGTAAGCTGCTCTGCAATACTGGGTTTGATGATGTCCAGCAGGGCTGAGATATTATTCAGTGATACAGAAACCATAAAGTTTTTATCAGCAAAGCTCTTCAACTATATCGCCACAGAGCGTCATCTAAAGGGTGACATCTGCGGCGATTGACTGTGTTATAAAATTCTCCCCTTACGCCCTAAAGTGTAGTCAACTTTTATAGTTAATCTGTGCAATTCAATAATTTGCCAATCGCGTCGACAAACTGCTCAATTCCCTGAACAGTTCGGGTATCATATCCAGCTTTTAGATAATCGAGATTAGATACCCATGGCAAACTTCTCTACCAATGAATTCCGACCCGGCCTTAAAGTGATGCTTGACGGCGATCCCTGTTCGATTCTGGAAAATGATTATGTAAAGCCCGGAAAAGGTCAGGCATTCAATCGCGTTAAATTGCGCAACCTGAAAACCGCCCGGGTTTTGGAAAAAACCTTCAAGTCTGGTGAAACGCTTGAAGCGGCTGATGTGATGGATACTGAGATGCAGTATCTCTATAACGACGGTGACTTCTGGTGCTTTATGGAGCCGGATACCTTTGAGCAGCACCAGGCAACTGAAAATGCTGTCGGCGATGCCCTGCAGTGGCTGAGCGAACAGGATATGTGCGTTGTAACTCTCTACAACGGCGCGCCTCTATCAGTAACTCCCCCCAACCATGTTGAGCTGGCGATTGTTGAAACTGATCCAGGTCTGCGTGGTGATACAGCCCAGGGTGGTAACAAGCCGGCCAAGCTGAGTACTGGCGCCGTGGTTAAAGTGCCGCTATTTCTCGATGAGGGCGATGTGATTCGTGTAGATACGCGCACCGGTGAATATCAGGGTCGCGCGACAACTAAATAAGCTGACACTGATTAGCGATGAATGATTGGCAGCCCGGTACTACTCTCGACAGCCTGCGTCAGCGCGGTCGAATCCTCAGTGAGCTGCGCAGTTTTTTTCAGCAGCGCAATGTTCTTGAAGTCGATGTACCGGTGTTGGCAACAACATCGGTAACCGATCGCAATATAGATAGTATTGCCACTCTTGTAGGCAGCTGCGGCGAATCAGCTGGCTTTCTGCAAACCTCTCCGGAATATTTTATGAAGCGGCTTCTCGCCGCTGGTAGTGGTGATATTTTCTGTCTCGGAAAAGCCTTTCGTCATGGCGAAGCCGGCATTCGTCACAATCCTGAATTTACCCTGCTGGAATGGTATCGCTGTGGCTGGGATGAGCATCAGCTAATGGCGGAGTTGGGTGAGCTGATCAGCGAGCTAATACCTGCTGTCAGCATTGAAAAGCATCGCTATGCCGATCTATTTATTGAGCATCTCGAACTGGACCCCCATCAGGCTGACTTAGCCAGCCTTCAGGAAATTGCTGTTAAACACGGCTCAGATGCCTGGTCTAACGAGAGCCGCGCCAACTGTCTGGATCTGTTGTTTAGTCTTGTTATTGAGCCCCGGCTGGCCGATGGGCTGGTGCTGGTTTACGACTATCCGGCCTGCCAGGCGGCGCTGTCGAGATGCTACGTCGACTCTCAGGAGCGCAGTGTAAGTCGCCGCTTCGAGGCTTTTCTTAACCGTGTTGAATTGGCCAATGGCTACTTTGAGCTAACCGATGGCCAGGAGCAGTTAAACCGTTTTTATATGGATCAGCAGGCGCGAAAAATTGCCGGAAAGCCACTGATGGCGATTGATCAGAATCTGCTGGCAGCGCTGGAATCGGGTTTGCCGGAGTGCTCTGGCGTTGCTCTGGGGGTGGATAGATTGCTGATGCAGATTGAGGGTGCGGCATGCCTCGATAAGGTAATGCCCTTTAGTTGGGGTCGCTGTTAGCCATAACCTGCTAGTCACACTTAAAGTAATGATCCATTGTCTGGGAGGGTTCTCGGCTGCGTGCATCGCCAATAACCGCTGCGGGAACACCGGCGACAATCGCATGGGCCGGAACAGACTTCAACACCACACTCGACGCTGCCACCATAGCCCCTTCGGCCACTTCGATATTGCCAAGGATTTTTGCGCCTGGGCCAATCAGCACCCCTTTGCGAATTTTCGGGTGGCGGTCTCCTGAGGCTTTGCCCGTTCCGCCGAGAGTCACCGACTGCATTATAGAGACAGAGTCCTCGACCACAGCTGTTTCACCAATGACTAACCCCGTGGCGTGATCGATCAGCAGTCCGCTGCCAATCTGTGCCGCCGGGTGAATATCCACGGCAAATTTCAGCGAGATACGGTACTGCAAAAGTAGCGCCAGTGAGCGGCGATCCTCGAGCCACAACTGGTGCGCGGCCCGATAGGATTGCAGTGCGAGAAATCCCTTGAAGTAGAGAAATGGGGTTAAATAGAGGTTGCAGGCGGAGTCGCGGGCGACTGTGGCCTGAATATCGGCGGCTACTGCCTGGATAATTTGTTCTGTTGCGAACGCTCTGTCCATCACGTTGCGCAGCATCGATGCCGGTGCCGCGCTGCTGGCCAGTTTATTGGCCAGATGATGGCTGAGGGCGCTGCCGAGACTCTGGTGATCGAGTATGGTCGATTGAAAAAAGCTCGCCAGAATGGGTTCATCGCGCGCGGCAGTTTGCGCCTCCTGATAAATCTGCTGCCAAATTTTTTCTGACAGTTGTGGAGATAAGTCTAGGGTAGACAAGTCCGCTGTAGATCCGCTCACGTTGAATAGATTCTCTGTAAATAGTTTTGAAGATGCCATTCTGAGTTAACGGCTGCAATTATTCCAGCCTGTTCTCGCCAGGCACCAAATATCTACACTCTTGGCGCCGGCACTTACAACTTTCCTGGCCAGGGCATCTGCCGTAGCGCCGGTGGTTACAACATCATCGATAATGGCGACAGATTTCCCCTTTAGGCTGATCTGCGACTGAGTGCTAATGGAAAAGGCATTTCTGACGCTCTTGGCGCGCTGCTTCCTGTCAAGCGTTTGCTGCGGCTGGGTGTTGCTGACACGCTGGCAGATATGGCTACAAACCCTCAGTGAGATTTTGTGCTGACGTAAAAGATAGCTTACCAAATGGTCGCTGATTATCTGGCTCTGGTTAAATCCGCGGCGCAGTATTTTTTTCCAATGCAATGGCATTGGAAAAATTAAATCTGGCAGCGGGTATTTAATCTCTGTGTCTCTTTGGGCCAATGGCTCATTCCGCTGGTAGCTGCTTAAGATTTTCTCTGCCAGCAGTGCTGTCAGCTGTTTAATCTCCGCGGTGAAGGGATCTTTTTTTAAACGCAGAATAATTCGATCTATGGGTTCCTGATAGGTAAAGGCAGTGATGCAGCGATTAAAAGACGGTGGGGTTGACTGGCAGTCTGGACACAGCATGTCACAAGCTAGGGGCTCTGCGCACTGCGGGCAATGATTTTTCAGCCAGGGTAGTTCGCTGACACAGGCGTTACAGATACACTGGTGAGGGGTTTGCAGTTTGCCGTGACAGGTTGAGCAGCGGCCGGGTAGCAGGTTAGGCAGTGCTCGACAAAGTAATGAGTAGTTGGGTAACGTTATGGCAAACCTCCCTGTTTGCGAAAATGCGCCGGCTGATTTAGCGGCCATTCCTGGGCCTCAACAATTGGCTAGCCAGGTCCTGCTAGCCAACTTTTTGGGTCGGGTCGGCTTCTTCTTCATCGAGGTCAATGGCCTGCGCGCTATCGGGCTGTTCAGCAGTCTGGTCGGTTTCGTCCAGGCCATAGCCTTCGCTGAGAATACCGCCGGGAACGCTGGGGGCATAGTCTCTCGGTACTTCGATATCCTCAATATCAACCAGAGGTTTACCGTTGGCATCAAGCATATTCAGATCATTGCCGCCTGACTTGAGAAGTTGACGACCAACTTCGGGGCTGGCCAGGCGAATTGCACTGCTAGCCAGATGTTCGTGAATTTGCTTGTAGCTTTGAGCAACATTGCTTGTTAAGTGAGAAACGGCAACAAAATGTTCGGTCACTTCTTGCTGGTAGTGTTTAAGCTTCTGCTCGCTCTTCTCTAGCTTCTTTTCCATGTCGCGGACAGATTTGTCGCCTTGCTCAACCTTTTTAGAGAAGAAATGGCCAACAGCGGCTCCGATAAGGAAAAATGCTGCAGCAATAAGTAATGAGGTCAATGTTGTCAAATGTATTCTCCTAATAACCTTTGAACCGCATGTCTTAGTGTCGCCAAAGGTGGTTCCTGAATCAATGTTTTTAGATTTATTTTTTTGTTGTTTTAGGGCGCCGTGATAGTTACAGTCTGCCTTTAACTGGCGATCCTAACATATTCAATGTTAACCCCAAAACAACGTTATCAAAATGATCTGGCCCGCCAGGGCTTTGTCGCGGACGATGCCCAGGCTTATGCGGTCGATCAGCTGGACGACCTTTTTCACCGTCTGATAGATCGTAATTGCGGAAAAAGGGGAGGCCTGTTGGCCAAGCTGTTGCGCTCTTCGCCGCCCCCTGAAAAGGGTCTGTATTTTTGGGGAGGTGTCGGCAGGGGCAAGACCTTCCTGATGGACAGTTTTTATGAATGTCTGCCCTTTGAGAAGAAGCTGCGCGTCCACTTTCATCGCTTTATGCGTCGAGTGCACCACGACCTCGAGCGCCACAAAGGTCATGCCAATCCTTTAAACAGAGTTGCAGAGTCCATTGCCAGCGAGGCGCGGGTAATCTGTTTTGATGAGTTCTTTGTCAGTGATATCACCGATGCCATGATTCTTGGGCTGTTGCTTGAGGCTCTTTTTGAGCGTGGTGTTACCCTGGTGGCCACCTCAAATATTATTCCCGATCTTCTCTACCGAGATGGGCTGCAGCGGCGGCGTTTTTTGCCTGCCATCGATTTGCTTAACAAGCATTGTGAGGTTGTCAATGTCGATGGCGGACGCGATTACCGGTTGCGCGTCTTGGAAAAGGCTGAGCTGTTCCACTCGCCTCTGGGTGATGCGGCAGAGCGCGCCATCAGTGCAACCTTTGATAGCCTGGTAGTCCTCGAGGGTGAAGTAAAGCCACATGTAAACTTGGATATTGAGGGACGTTCGATTCCCGCCCGCAAGGTTGCTGAAGATCTAGTGTGGTTTGATTTCGCGGCAATTTGCGAGGGACCGCGCAGTCAAAATGACTATATTGAGGTGGCGAGAGAGTTCCATACTGTAGTGATTAGCGATGTCCCGTTGTTCTCTGCGCGAAATGATGATGCCGCCCGGCGTTTTATAAATTTGGTAGACGAGTTTTACGATCGCAGTGTCAAGCTGGCTGTATCCGCCGCCGCGCCTATAAATAAGCTCTATACAGGCGGCCGATTGAGATTTGAATTCCAGCGTACAGAGAGCCGATTACTGGAGATGCAGAGCCGCGAGTATTTGGCTTGTCCCCATCGGCCTTAAATATAACGATAAAAAACTTTAAATTTGCTCAAATCCCCTCTTGTAATAGGGGCAGACCATCATTACAATTCGCACCCTTTTTTGGGATACCCCAAATCCAGGCGGGATAAGAATGAAAACATTTAGTGCAAAATCAGAATCAGTTCAACGCGACTGGTATATCGTAGACGCTGAGGGCAAAACCCTTGGACGTCTGGCCGTGGAAATTGCTACAAGACTGCGTGGCAAGCACAAGCCGGAATATACCCCGCACGTTGATACCGGCGATTACGTTGTGGTGGTTAACGCTGAGAAAATCGGCGTGACTGGCAACAAAGCCACACAGAAAACCTATTACTCTCACACCGGTTACCCCGGTGGTCTCAAGGATATTACTTTTGACAAGTTGTTGGACAAAGCGCCCGAGCGTGTAATCCAGTCAGCGGTCAAGGGAATGTTGCCCCGTGGACCACTTGGCCGGGAAATGTTTAGAAAACTCAAGGTCTATGCCGGTACTGAGCATCCTCATACTGCACAGCAGCCTCAAGTTCTAGAACTGTAACGGACAGCAATAATCATGGCAGAATCTCAATACTATGGTACTGGTCGTCGCAAGACGTCAGCCGCGCGTGTTTTCCTCACTTCAGGAAACGGTAATATCACTATCAATGATCGCTCAATCGATGTTTATTTCGGTCGAGAAGTGGCGCGAATGATTGTTCGTCAGCCATTCGAGGTTGTTGATCTGGTCGACAAGTTTGATATGAAGATCACCGTAACTGGCGGTGGTAACTTCGGTCAGGCAGGTGCGATTCGACACGGCATCGCTCGTGCGCTGCTGGAGTACGATGAGAATCTTCGTAGCCCGCTGCGCAAAGCAGGCTTTTTGACTCGCGATGCCCGCCAGGTTGAGCGGAAGAAAGTGGGTCTGCGTAAAGCACGTAAGCGTCCACAATTCTCCAAGCGTTAAAAGCGCATTGGAAAGATCAAAACCCGACTCTGCAGTCGGGTTTTTTTTTGCCATTAAAAACAGCCTGTTAAGCTGTTATTAGGCACTCTTTCGGTTGCTAAAAAAACGGCTTTCCGTTACTATGCAGCGCCTTTTAATTGCGCGCGAATCCGCGTGTTTTACATCCAAATTTGCTGTTTAGGGAGAACGTCATGACTAGTGACGGTGTCAACCATAGTCGTCGCCGATTTTTGACTGGTGCTACCGCTGTTGTAGGTGGAGCCGGTGTAGTTGGTGCGGCAGTACCTTTCGTTTCATCCTGGCAACCAAGCGCCAAAGCAAAAGCTGCTGGCGCGCCGGTTAAAGTTAATATCTCCAAACTGGAGTCTGGCGGTCGCCTGGTTGTTGAGTGGCGCGGCAAGCCAGTTTATATCGTACGCCGTACCGCTGAATCCCTGGCTGCAATTGACTCTATGGATGTGAGTATTCTCCGTGACGCAGATTCGCAGAGCGCTTCACAGCCCGCTTATGTCGCTGGATCAGCGCGGACACTGGCTGGCAGGGAAGAGTATCTGGTTTTGGTTGGTCTGTGCACGCACCTCGGTTGTGCGCCGATGTATCGCCCTGACGTGGGCGCCCAGGATCTCGGTGGAGATGCCTGGTTGGGTGGATTCTTCTGCCCCTGCCACGGTTCCAAGTTCGACCTGTCCGGACGCGTTTACGCGGGCGTTCCAGCGCCGTCAAATCTTGAAATCCCGCCTCACTCTTACGAGTCGGATGACATTCTAATTATCGGTATAGATTCGGAGATTGCGTAATGAGTAAAGTAGCTGCTTTTGCCGAGTGGATTGATTCACGTATGCCAACACTCAAGCGTGAGTGGAACCGGCATATGGCTGAGTATTACGCACCCAAGAACTTCAACTGGTGGTACTACTTTGGTGTCTTATCAATGGTCGTGCTGGTTATTCAGCTGGTCACTGGTATCTGGTTGCTGATGAGCTATGAGGGTTCTGCCGAGCGCGCCTTTGCCTCTGTGGAATATATTATGCGCGATGTGGATATGGGTTGGATAATCCGTTACGCCCACTCTACAGGTGCCTCCGCCTTCTTTATTGTTGTCTACATGCATATGTTCCGCGGCCTGATCTACGGATCATATAAGGCGCCGCGCGAGCTGGTTTGGATTTTTGGTATGACCATCTATGTGGCGCTGATGGCTGAGGCTTTCCTCGGCTATGTTCTGCCCTGGGGTCAAATGTCCTACTGGGGAGCCCAGGTTATTATCTCCCTGTTTGGTGCAGTTCCTGTGGTGGGTGAAGATATTGTCCAGTGGATTCGTGGTGACTACCTGATCTCTGGTATCACCCTCAACCGCTTTATGTCGCTGCATGTTGTAGCAATGCCAATTATTTTGATTGCCCTGGTGGTTATGCACATTATTGCCCTGCACGATGTGGGTTCTAACAACCCGGATGGTGTCAGTATCAAAAAGTACAAGGATGAAAAGGGAAATCCGGTCGACGGCATTCCTTTCTACCCATACTTTGTGATCCACGATCTGGTGCCGATTGTTGTGTTCCTTTTCGTCTTCTGTGCGATTCTGTTCTTTGCACCAGAGATGGGTGGTTTCTTCCTCGAGCATGCAAACTTTGAGATTGCCAACTCGCTGAAGACTCCGGAGCATATCGCGCCGGTCTGGTACTTCACACCCTATTATTCGATGCTGCGTGCTGTTCCCGATAAGCTGGGTGGCTTTATCACTATGGCTGCTGCCATCGCTATTCTCTTTGTCCTGCCATGGCTGGATCGCAGTCCGGTTCGCTCTATGCGTTACAAAGGTAAGTTCAGCCGTGCGGCGATCCTGGTTTTTGCTGCCTGCTTTATTATCCTTGGCTATCTTGGTGTTAAGGCACCGACACCGGCCCGTACGCTGCTGGCGCAGATCTGTACCGTTCTCTACTTCGGATACTTTATCGGCATCTACTTCTGGACCCGTATTGAGGAAACCAAGCCCGAGCCGGATCGTATCACCATGAATGGTGGTATGGGTTTCTGGAAATCGATGGCTGGATTGCTGCTGGTTATTATTATGGTCGTTCTGCCGCTGAAGGCAGTGGGCGCCGAAAGTGGCAAGTCCTGCGGTGAGATCGACTGTGATCCATTTGAAGCTGATCTTCGCAACCACGCTTCTCTGCAGACCGGCGCCAAACTGGCGGTCAACTACTGCATGGGTTGCCACTCATTCAAGTACTCCCGCTGGGAGCGCGTTGCCGATGATATTGGTATTCCCGATCAGATGATGCTCGACAATATGGTTTTTACTGGTCAGAAGATTGGTGAGCTGATGAAAATCGCCATGCCCGAGGATGGTGCTAAAGCCTGGTTCGGTGCTGTGCCTCCAGATCTGACGCTGGTGGCCCGTTCGCGTTCACCGGAGTGGCTCTACACCTACCTGAGAAATTTCTACTCGGACCCATCCCGTCCACTGGGCGTCAACAATCGTGTGTTCAAGGATGTTGGTATGCCCCATGCCCTGCTCGATCTGCAGGGGCTTCCTGAGTGTGCACCAGGACCAGTGCTGGCTGCCAACGGGGGAATCAAGCGCGATGTGCTGACCGGTGAGGATATTCTCGATGATCCCTGTGGTCGATTTGAAATCCCGGTTGCGGGAAGCATGACTCCGGAAGAGTACGATGCTGCAATGTATGACCTGGTAAACTTTATGACCTATGTTGCCGAGCCAATGGCGGAAGAGCGCAAGCATATCGGACGAATGGTATTGTTATTTTTGTTACTACTGTTAGTCTTTGTGGTTCTGCTTAACCGGGAATATTGGAAAGGCATTCACTAGGATTAAAACGTTATATTCAGGACAGACCATTTAAAGGCATGGATTGTCTGTTCGGGGTAGCCATAAGCTACCCCTTAATTACTTAAAGATGAGAGGTTGATGTGCGACGATCGTCGATGACATTATTTTCTGACCCTACTTGCCAGTACAGCCACAGAGTTCGTATTGTTTTGGCCGAGAAGGACGTTACTGTCGATATCGAGGATATCGAACCCAGCGCTATTACAGAAGAGATTATGGAGGCGAATCCCTACGGCACACTGCCGACTCTGGTTGATCGCGACCTAGCTCTTTACGAGTCCAAAGTGGTTATGGAATACCTGGATGAGCGTTTCCCTCATCCACCGCTGCTGCCAGTCTACCCCGTAGCAAGAGCGCAGAGCCGTCTCTGGGTGCACCGCATTGAGAAAGACTGGGGTGGTTTGATTGCTCAGATTATCAATAGTCCAGAGAGCAAAAAAGCTGAAGAGGCGCGCAAGGAATTTCGTGAATCGCTAATCAGTATTGCCAGTATCTTCACCGATATGCCTTATTTTATGAGTGAAGAATTTACGCTGGTTGATTGCTGTCTCGGGCCTATTCTCTGGCGTCTGCCGCAGCTCGGTATTGAACTGCCCAACAATCGCCAGGTGAAGCCACTGCTCGACTACATGGAGCGTCTCTTCGACCGACCCTCATTCCAGGAAAGCCTTACAGATCTCGAGCAAGAGATTCGTCCCCTGAGGTGATTATGAGGTCCAACCGACCCTACATCCTCAGAGCCTTTTTTGACTGGATAGTGGACAACGATTGCACGCCCTATGTTGTGATCGATGCCCATTATCCAGGTGTTGAGGTTCCCCAGAACTATGTGACCGATGGTCAGATTGTTCTTAATATCGCACCCCGCGCGGTAACCAACTTTTCACTTGATCTTGAGCTTCTCGCCTTTTCAACACGCTTTGGTGGCGTGCCTATCGAGATAAGGGTGCCAGTCTCCGCGATTGTAGGAATTTACAGTCACGAGAATGGACAGGGCACCGTATTTGAGCCCGAGGATCCAGATCTGACACCAACTCCGCCCAGTGGCCCGAAAGTGGTCAAGAGCCAATCGCCGACTCAGCCAAAAGACCAGGGGCCTATTGATAAGGGCTCAAAAAGCAAAGGCGCAAAAAAGCCCAAGCCGTCCTTACGGGTCATCAAATAGAGAGCTAATGATTAGCTGACTTATTCTCATGAGGAGCCCTAATGTCATCATCAAACCTAACATCTCAACCAGTCGCGATACTATCAGCCTCACGCACGCCAATGGGCGCCATGATGGGTTCGATTTCCAGTGCCAGCGCTACACAGCTCGGTGCAACAGCAATTCGCGACGCAATTGGCAAATCCGCACTCGACAATAGCCAGATTGATGAAGTGTTGATGGGCTGTGTACTTACTGCCGGCGTCGGCCAGGCGCCGGCTCGGCAGGCAGCACTGACTGCAGGATTGGATCACTCAACGGCCTGCACAACCATCAATAAGGTCTGTGGTTCGGCGATGAAAGCCGTGATGATGGCCTGCAATGCACTGCGTGCCGGTCAGAGCCAAGCTATAGTGGCTGGTGGTATGGAGAGTATGAGTCGCGCGCCCTACCTGATGCCTCAGGGGCGGCAGGGTTACAGGTTTGGTCATGCCGAGCTGCTCGATCATATGCTCTATGACGGTCTGCAGGATGCCTACGAAGGCATCGCCATGGGCAACTTTGCAGAGACCTGCGCAAAGAAATATAACTTTAGCCGCGAAGATCAGGACGCCTATGCCGTTGAATCACTGCGCCGTGCCAATCAGGCGATAGATAGTGGCTGGTTTAAAAATGAAATTGCTCCGGTGACAATCACTGCCCGCCGTGGCGACACAGTTGTCGATACCGATGAGCAGCCGGGCAATGCGCGACCGGAAAAAATTCCCCAGTTGAAACCTGCCTTTGAAAAAGACGGAACAGTGACAGCGGCCAATGCCAGTTCAATTTCCGACGGCGCGGCAGCGCTGACATTGATGCTCGCGGAAGAGGCCAAAGCCCAAGGTTTGCAACCGCTGGCATTGATACATGGTTTTGATCAGACTGCCCAGGAGCCGGAGTGGTTTACCACCGCTCCAGTTGCGGCGATGCATAAAACCCTTGAGCGGGTCGGCTGGACTGTCGATGAAGTGGATCTTTGGGAAGTGAATGAGGCCTTTGCCGTGGTGGCGATGGCCGCCATGCAGGAAATCGGTATCCCTCATAATAAGCTCAATGTCCACGGTGGTGCCTGTGCCTTGGGGCATCCGATCGGTGCCAGTGGCACGAGGATATTGGTGACCTTAATCCATGCGCTGCAACAGCATGGCGGAAGAAAGGGTATTGCGAGTCTGTGTATTGGCGGTGGAGAAGCCACCGCCATGGCGATTGAGTTGCTCTAATCTACATACTCAAAAACTTTAACAACCTTGCGAACGCCACTAGTAGCGCTGGCAATAGCGGTGGCCTTTTCGCCGCTCAGGCGTCTTACTTTACCCATGAGATAGACAACGCTGTCCTCTGTGGTGACCTCAATATCCGATGACTCAACTTCATTGTCAAACGTCAGCTTGGTTTTCACCTGAGCGGTAATAAGCGTGTCGTTGGTACGCGAAACGATGGATGTATTGCCGCGAATAGCCAATTCATTGTAGACCTGACGAACACCGTGAAATGCGCGGGCAGTATTGCCAGCGAGAACTTTTAGCTCCTGACTCGGCACTTCACCAGTCAGTAAAACCACTGCCTCATAGACATGGACATTTATGTGCGCTTGCTTGAGTTGCGGTGAGGCTTTCTTAATATTTACACCGATAAAAGTATCCATTTTCAGATCATTGAGATCCGAGCCAATGGGAGAGGAGGTTGGGTCGGGCGCGATCGGTTCTTCAACTACTGAATTCACCAGGGAAGTGCAACCCGAAAGGAGAAACAGCAGTGAAAAAATAACGGTGATTTGACGCATTTATTCGCCTCCAAATATATGGCTGTCAATCAATACACAGATGCACTGAATAACTTGAAGTTGTGATTGAGTTGCCAGCGGCGCAGAGAGATCTGCACTGCTGATATGGATATCATTATAGCTGACGGCAGCGGTTAGCAAATCGTCGTTTGCGGCAGATAAAAGCAAAATGGTCATACCGCGATTTACGGCGCTGTTAATTGCACCGGCGAGCTGAGATCCACTTTTACCGACACTCACCACAACCAGAATATCACCACTTTTTCCGTGGGTGTTGATCGCCTGATTGTAGCGCTCCGCATCAGCGCTATTTTGGGTGATTTGATTGAGGTTTATCGATGGGAATCCGGGACGATCAATATCATAGCCCTGCGCCATGTAGTCGGAAAAAAGTTGTGCAAGCTGTACGCCGGAATTTTCCCCGAGGGTGAAAATAGTGTTACCGGCCAATAATGCCGAGGCAACTTTTTCGGCGGCGCCAGCCATTGCCTCGGAATTGATTTCACCGTTGTGCATTGTGGCTTCGATCATTTTTTGAAAATGATTAAAAATCTTTTCTTCCATCGCGTGCAACAGCCTGCATCTTATCTAATAAACGTTTTCAGTTTTTATGTAACAATTTTTAAAATGACTTTATTGTATTTTCTTACTGCAGAATATTTTTTATCCAGTTGATACGGTAACCGACCTGGGGCTTTCTCGGTGCAGGACTGATAGCAACAGCATCAAACCTGGCACTCAACTGATCAACCAGTTTATGGCTCTGCATATAAGCCAGCGCCGCGGCACTTAGGCGTTGGCATTTTTGTTGAGTAATTGACTCCTCCGCAGAACCAAAGCTATTACTGTGACGAAAGCGTACCTCAACAAAAACCAATTGTGAATTATCCCGCATAATTAGATCGATTTCGCCCCTGCGCGTGCGAAAGTTTTTTGCGACAAACGACAAGCCCTGCTTTTGCAAAAAATCCTGTGCCAGTTGCTCGGCATCCGCACCGCTTAGACTGCTATCCCTGTGCATTGTTCATCCTTGGTAAAAGTGCAATTCATCTATTAGCTACTTATTACAGGCTATCTGTTATGAGCTATGGCTTTGCTGGTACCACCTGGCCATTTTTAAATACCGCCCACTTCTCATGGCGTTTTATAACCGCCCCCGAGAGTGACAACATTCCGGTAGAACCAAATACTGGGATAGCGTCAGGCTTGTCCATCTCATCGAGCATTGCGTGCAATATAAAAGCGTCGTACCCCAGAGCATAAAGCTGGCGGTACGCAGTAGGCAGACGCAGATCCGGCTGAAGTGGCCGCGGCATATGTCCGTCGAGCGTCCAGTTCATCGCGGCAAATTCAACGCCACTGAGATCGCGGTTGAGCTCAATCTGCTGTGTACCGTTATAGATGTGTGAAGAGGCGTAGACAGGAATATCTCCAGCGTAGAGAAAATCCAGCGAGGGCTTTATCTGGCGCACCTTTTCAGCGTAGCCGAGCACAACAACCAGGTCTATATCATTGCGACGACGTGCAGTATAGCTAAGGCTGCTGTTGATAAAGCGGCGCATTTCATGGCCGCGCTTCTCGCTGAGGTCAATCTCTAGCGGCGCCTTGAGCAGTTTGGTGAAATCCTTAACTGTCGTTGGATAGCTGATTGCACCGGTAACCACGCCGCCGAGGCCAGTCCAGACGTTAATAAAGCGCTCGGTGGCGCGCTGCCCCCAGCCGCTATCGGGAGCAATCAGTAACACATTGGTTCGACCTTCAAGCCAGGCGCGATCGGTAATTTGCTCCACTTCATCGAGAGCCGAAAGACCAAATTGAATTAAATTCTTCGGTGGGTTCTCAATAGGCTTATCGACACGATTAAGCGTTAGAGTTGGTACATCCAGCGCCGGCAGTGAGAGTAACTCTTCCACTTGGGATTGGCGCATGGGACCAATCACCAATTGTGCACCGCTAGCTACTGCTTGGTTATAGGCATCTGCCACCGGCCGAGCCGAGGTATCGTAAATGCTGATATTGGGCACAGCACTACCCCGGGCCAGTTTTTGGTAATAGCCACTCATAAAGCCATTGAGCAGCGTGTTGCTGGGAATCGCGTATTCATTCTGGAGGGGCAGTAACAGGGCAATATTTTTTGGCGCCTGGCCCTGTAGGCGACCGGTTAGCGGTGAGGGCGGTTTTTTAGCCCCGGGGTGATTTTTCCAGCGCTGCTGCCAGATTGCAAAACGGCTCTTCTGGGCAGCCGGATCGCCCTGCTGGTAGCGCACAGCAGCGGCCAGTTCAAACCAGCCAGCCATAGTGTCGCGATCACCTGGTCGGGGTTTTTGCAGGGTCTGGAAGGGCAGTTCATTGAGCTGGCGCCATATTTTGTCGTGAACAAGGCCGATTGATCCCTGGCCGAGAAGTTTTCTTTCGTTAAATGATGCGCCGAGCTCAATGAGTTTGCCGATACTGGTTTCAAGATCGCCCATTGCATAATTGAGGTCGCTTTCCAAACTTAGTATGCGCCGTGAAAAGTTAATCCCCAGTGAGGGTCTAATCGCTGTAAAGCGCGGTTGCTTCAACCACTGCTGCGCCTCTTTGTGGGTATTGGTGGCAATATCCAGCTCCAGCCCCAACAGACTGTATTCAATAAAAAGTGCATCGCCGAGATTGTCGGCGGCGATTAAGTCTAGGGTTTCGCGGCTGTTGACAATATCACCGGCCTGGGCAAATAAAATAGCCGCGTCGAGAAGTAGGGCATCTCTGCGCTGTTCTTCGGCAGATTGGGCGCTGAGAACTGTCTGTTGTGCCTGGCGCACAATTGAACGGCTGGTATCACTGTCCTGGGGAGTGGTGGCAATGCGTGGGATGACTGAATCCTGTGAAGATATTGGCGCACAGCCCCCGATAAAGGCTAAGATGCATCCAGCAAAAAATATCGACAGAAAAAACTTTGTATTCATGAATTCAAATAAATCCGGTACGTTATATGTAGTCGCTACACCCATAGGTAACCTGGGTGATATGGTGCCTCGCGCAATAGAGACACTCCAATCCGTGGCTGTTATAGCCTGTGAGGATACCCGTCACAGCAAAAAATTGTTGGATCATTTTCGCATAGATAAGCCCCTTGAGGCCTATCATGATCACAGCGACCAAAGGAGCAGCCACAAAATCCTCAAGCAACTGGCCTCAGGGGATGATATTGCATTAATTTCCGATGCTGGTACACCGCTGATTTCAGATCCCGGCTACCGACTGGTGCTCGCGGCGCGAGAACAGGGCTATGCAGTTGTCCCGATTCCCGGTGCCAGTGCGGTGATTTCCGCTCTCAGTGTCGCTGGACTACCTACCGACAGGTTTAGGTTTATCGGTTTTTTACCGGCCAAAAGTAGCCAGCGCAAGAAAGCCTTGAGCGAGCTCAAGGCTGTCAATGAAACCATGGTTTTTTATGAAGCCCCGCACCGTATACTTGAATGCCTCAAAGATGCGCGGGAAATATTTGGTGTCGACCATATTGGCTTTATCGCCAGAGAGATCAGCAAAGCCTTTGAAACCTACCTCCATGGTAGCCTAGATGAACTGGTTGCTCAGGTAGAGACTGACAGCAACCAACAGCGCGGTGAAATTGTTCTGGTATTAGCTGGCAGCAGTAAAACAGGCTCCAGCAGCACCGTGGATGGCGAAAAAGTTCTGCGCCTTCTATTAGCCGAGTTGCCTGCCGCCAGAGCTGCGGCATTGACGGCAAAAATCACCGGCGGTGATAAAAAGCACTTCTATAAAATGGCGCTGGAACTTAAGAGCTAACAGCGGTTTCCATTTAATGTGCTGACCTTTTTTGACAGGAGTTTCAGATTGGCAATGAATAAAAATACAGACTGGGCAATAGGGTTTTTACTGGGACTTCTACTCTGCTGGCCTATTATTGGCTTTAGCCAGAACGAAAATGCGCGGACATTATTTGCTGAAAATAAAACCGCTATTCTGCAAATCCGAATTATTGATCTCACCTCCGGCAGCAAATCTGTGATTGGTTCGGGATTTGTCGTCGATAATCAGGGATTGATAGCCACCAACTACCATGTCATCCAACTGGCAGCCAGTAAACCCGAGCAGTACCGTATTGAATACCTGACTGCCGCTGATAAAACCGGTGATCTGCAGTTGCTCGATGTGGATGTTGTCAACGATCTGGCGCTGGTCAGCGCCGCCGATCTTAATGTACAGCCACTCGCCCTCGCAGTTGCCGAGCCACCCATAGGTGTGCCGGTCTTCGCCCTTGGTAATCCCCTCGATCTGGGCCTGACGGTTGTACCCGGCACCTACAATGGTATCAATCAGTCCAGCTATCATCCGAGGGTACATTTTACCGGCTCATTAAATTCCGGCATGAGCGGCGGGCCGACGCTGGGCGAAGCCGGTCAGGTCATCGGCGTCAATGTCTCTACTGCGGGCAATCAGGTCAGCTTTTTGGTGCCTGTCACTGCCCTGCACAAGCTGATTGCCGAGTATCAGGGCAGGGCTGCTGCGCCGGGCAGTATGACCCAGCGTATTGGCCAGCAGCTGCTCGATGACCAAGAAGAAAAATTTAGCCGTATGCTGGCGCAGGACTGGACAACCATGCCACTAGGTCAGGCGCAGGTTGTCGATGAGCTCAAGCCCTTTGTGAAATGCTGGGGCGGATCCAACAGTTCATCGGAAAAAGCACAATTTTTGAGTGCCGACCGCACCTGTCGCAGTGAAGACAATATCTACCTGCGCGGAAAATTCAACAGCGGTATTATCGAGTACCAGTTTTTCTGGCTTGAGGCTGACAAGCTTAATTCCCCACAGTTCTATGCCTACTATCAGCGCCTGTTTGCCGACTTCGTGCCGGGTAACAGCGCCGAGGAAAAGGATGTCGGAGATTTTAGCTGCGATGATCAGTTTGTGATTGGCAGTGATAACAGCAATGAAAACCAACGCAAAACGAAAGTGGTATTTTGCGCCCGGGCATACAAAGAGTATCCGCAACTCTACGATGTGCTGTTTTTACAGGGCACGGTGGATAGTGCCCGCGCCGCTTTTTTAAGTCACTTTACCCTGGCCGGAGTAAGTCGTGAAAATGCCCGGACCTTTGCCCGCAAGTTTATGGGGGTGGCGAAATGGCAGTGATTATTGAAGTCCTTGGCTGGGGCGGCAAGAGCAGGCATCACTATCGTGTCGAGGGGCCATCAGTCACTATTGGCCGCGGCTATCAAAACGATGTGGTGCTCAGCGACAATCATATCTCCGCCAATCATCTGCAACTCGACGCTGTGGAGGACGGCTGGCAGCTGACTGATCTGGAAAGCCTGAATGGTGTCGAGATTATAAAAAATCCCTCTGTTGATAGCGTATCAATCGGCAGTGAGTCCTCCTCAACTCTGTTGGCCGATGGTGCCGAGATAAAAATCGGCCGCACTCGATTGCGAATCATCGCCGACAGCCATCCTGTAGAGGCAACCAAAGCGCTGCATCGACTGGAAAGAGATGTCAGCCGGTTGAATCGGTTCTCGATCTGGCTACCATTGTTAATCCTTGTGTTGCTAATCAATATTGCCACACTCTACGCCAACAGCTTTGTGGAATGGCAGTGGAAAAATGCGCTCTCCAGTATTCTCTTAACCCAGGTTTTTCTGCTGGTGCTGGCACTGTTTTGGGGAGCTGTGGGACGTTTTTTGCGCGAGGAGGCCAATTTCCTCGGGCACTACAGTTTAATTCTGCTGGCCAGCCTGGTTCACAGTGCCAGCGATTGGCTTATTGGCGTTATTGCCTATAACCTCAGTGCAGCGTTTTTAATCACTGTCGTTGCGCCACTGATTGCTTTGCTGTTAGTGGCGCTGTTGCTTTCGGCAAACTTCGCTCTGGCAACCAGTATGCTGGCGCGTCAGCGCTGGATAACCTCGCTGGGGTTTGTGCTCTTACTCCTGGTTGTCAGTACCGCTAGTCAGTTACAGCAGTGGGGCGAGTTCTCCGCCTTTCCAAAGTATTTTGCTGTGCTGGAATTGCCGGCACTCCAGGTTGGCGGGGGTGATTCTGTAAATGAGTTTATCCTCGGCCTCGATGATCTTTTTGCACAGGCAGACCAGTTAGCGAAGAAAAAATAACCTGGTGCCAATGATAATTAACCGGATTAGTCCTATTCGAGTTAAACTCAAAAACAACATCCGAAAAAAACAATAATAAAAGGGGAAGGTTTTGGAAGCATTTATCAATTACCTAAACGGCATAATCTGGAGTTCAGCACTGATCTATCTTTGCCTTGGAGCAGGGCTCTATTTCTCTCTGCGCACGCGATTTCTTCAGGTGCGCCATTTTCGTCATATGATAAAAATAATGTCGGAAGGACGTAGTTCAGAGGCCGGCGTCTCCTCATTCCAGGCACTGACCATGTCCCTCTCGGGGCGCGTGGGCACAGGTAATATTGCCGGTGTCGCTACCGCCATTGCTATCGGCGGCCCAGGCGCGGTCTTTTGGATGTGGACAGTTGCCTTCCTCGGCGCCTCAACTGCCTACATTGAAGCCACCCTGGCACAGATTTACAAAGAGAAAGATGACAACGGCAACTACCGCGGTGGCCCGGCCTACTACATTGAAAAGTCCATGGGGCAAAAATGGTATGCCTGGACCTTTGCTGTAGCTACGGTTGTCGCTATGGGTTTCTGTCTGCCGGGTATCCAGGCCAACAGTATTGCGGCCGCTATGGAAAACGCCTGGACGGTGCCCGTTGAATACACTGCTGGTGCACTGGCCTTTGGTCTGCTGTTAATCGTTGTCGGTGGCGTGAAGCGTATCGCCCACTTTGCCCAGGTGGCAGTGCCGCTGATGGCGGCAGGTTATATCGCAATTTCCTTCGCTGTGGTCTTTGCTAATCTGGAGATGGTGCCCACGGTTGTAAAGCTGATTATCAATAGCGCCTTTGGTCTCGATGCCGGTTATGGTGCGATTATTGGTATGGCAGTGCAGTGGGGTGTTAAGCGCGGTGTCTACTCTAATGAAGCCGGGCAGGGCAGTGGCCCACATCCGGCCGCCGCCGCGGAGGTTTCCCATCCGGCCAAACAGGGTCTGGTGCAAGCCTTCTCCGTGTATGTGGATACCTTGCTGATCTGCTCGGCAACTGCCTTTATGATCCTGTTAACCGGCCTCTACAATGTCGAGAATGGTGAGGGTGGCTATATCTATCAGGGACTTGCAGGAGTTGAGGCCGGGCCGGGCTATGTGCAGGCTGCCTTCGATACTATTCTGCCTGGCTTTGGCAGCAGTATCCTGGCGATTGCCTTGCTGTTTTTTGCCTTCACTACCATTGTTGCCTACTACTACATCGCCGAAACCAATGTTATGTATATCAACCGCAAAGTACATCGCCCCTGGCTGGCCAACCTGCTAAAAGTGCTGGTGGTGAGCTCGGTGATTTACGGCGGTATCAAGAGCGCCGATATCGCCTGGGCGCTTGGTGATGTAGGCGTGGGTATTATGGCCTGGTTAAATATTGTCGCGATTATTATTTTGCAGCGACCCGCCTTGCTGGCGCTGAAAGATTATGAGAGGCAGATTAACTCGGGTGCCGACCCGGTGTTTGATCCCCGGGCACTGGGTATTGAGAAAGCGGACTTCTGGGTTAACAGATAAGTTTTTAGACTGGCCAGCCGCCGAGCTCTTTCCATCTGTTGATAATCTTGCAGTAGAGCTCAGCGGTCTTCACTGTATCGTAAAGCGCACTGTGGGCATCGCGATTATCAAAATCCATTCCCGCCGCCTGGCAGGCTTTAGCTAAAACCGTCTGCCCATAGGCCAGTCCGGCGAGGGTTGAGGTGTCAAAGCAGGAGAACGGATGAAATGGATTGCGCTTTATCTGATTGCGATTGACCGCCGCATTGACAAAGCCGAGATCGAAATGGGCATTGTGGGCAACCATCACTGCACGGGTGCAGCCAGTGGCGCTGACTTCCTGGCGGATAGGACGAAAGATATCGCGCAATGCCTCACCCTCTTCCTCGGGCATACGCTCCGGGTCATAGAGATCTATGCCGGTAAACTCCAGCGCCGCCTGGTCGACATTGGCGCCGGGAAAGGGATCGATATTTTTGCTGTAGGTCTCTTTGATCTGCAGGTTGCCCTGAGCATCCATCTCGAGAATCACCGCGGCGATTTCCAGCAGTGCATCTTTGCGGTAATCAAAGCCACCGGTTTCAACATCCACTACCACAGGCAGGAAGCCGCGAAAACGCTCGGCAATCTTGGAGGATTTTAGAAGTTCTTCAGGCATTTCCATCAGAGTTCCAGCTTCCAGTTAAGGGTAGTACCTGCACCCAGCGGAACCAGTTGGTTGTCCTCAAAGGGAATTGAGGCTGGCAGCTCCCAGGGTTGGCGACTCAGTGTAATAGTCTCCGTGTGTCGCGGCAGGCCGTAAAAATCAGCACCGTGAAAACTGGCAAAGCCTTCCAACTTATCCAGTGCGCCGGCCTGTTCAAAGGCCTGGGCATAGAGTTCGATAGCGGCATGGTGGCTGAAGCAACCGGCACAGCCACAGGCGGACTCTTTTTTATTCTTGGCATGGGGCGCAGAATCCGTGCCCAAAAAGAATTTGGGGCTGCCGCTGGTAGCGGCTTCAATCAGAGCCAGCTGGTGAATATCCCGCTTGAGGATTGGCAGGCAGTAAAAATGGGGGCGAATACCGCCCGCTAGCATATGGTTGCGGTTATATAACAGGTGTTGGGGGGTAATGGTGGCCGCGATATTGTCGCCGGCACTGGCTACGTACTCCGCTGCCTGTTTGGTGGTGATATGCTCGAAAATAATTTTCAGTCGCGGAAATTTCTTCGCAACAACTTTCAGGTGGCGCTCGATAAAGACCGCCTCGCGATCAAAGATATCAATATCCGCTGTGGTCACCTCGCCGTGCAGCTGCAATATCATGCCCATCTCTTCCATGGTCTTCAGTACCGCGTCGATTTTGTTCAGGTCGGTCACCCCGGAGTCGGAGTTAGTGGTGGCACCGGCCGGGTAGTACTTACAGCCATGGATAAAGCCGCACTCCTTCGCTGCGCGAATTTCATCGGGTGTGGTGTTATCGGTCAAATAGAGAACCATCAGCGGTTCCCAGTCAGAACCCTCGGGACGCTCTGCGAGTATCCGCTTGCGGTAGGCGGCAACCCGTTCGACCGTGGTCGCTGGCGGAACAAGATTGGGCATAATGATACCGCGACCAAATCCTCGCGTTGCCGCAGGCACAGTCGAGGACAATGTCTGCTTGTCGCGCAGATGCAGGTGCCAGTCATCAGGAAGTGTAAGAGTGATTTGATCCATTGTTGTTTGTCCGCAGATTAGGTACCAAAGTGCAGAGCGAATGCTACCGGAAACGGTGGTCTCATACGAGTTTTTATGGGAAGGTGGTCAAAAGAAAAGCCTTTATAGACAAATTTAAATGAATATCACCATCCTCAGCAACCGCGACCTCGCCAGCCATAATGCCCTGACTTGGTTGCTGAAAGAGCTCAGTGATCACAGGCTGGCCATATTTCTCTCCGAAAAAGTCGGCGGCGAGCAGCGGCTTCCCAAGCCACTGATGGACCTGGCAGCCTTTGAAAAGAGCCTGCTCAAGGATGGCCGGCCAGGTTTTGAGCAGCTGGCGGCAGCTGCCGGCTGTACTATTCAGGGGTTTGGCGATATAGGCAATCAGGTCAACAGCCCCGAGGGAGTCGCAAGGATTCAGGCCACTAAACCAGAGCTGATTATTTCCCTGCGCTTTGGTCTGATTATCCGCGATGCGGTTATCGCCCTTCCCCCTAATGGTGTTATTAACCTGCACTCTGGTCTATTGCCCGATTATCGCGGCGTGATGGCAACCTTTAGGGCCATGCTTCATGGCGACAGCGAGATTGCCTCGACACTGCATCTTATCCAGGACAGTGGTGTGGATACCGGCGATATAATCTCGACCCGGCCAATCCCTCTATTGGCTGATAAGTCCTACCTGTGCAATGTCCTCAACCTCTACAGAGGTGGTTGCCAACAGATAGTTGAGGCTGTGGCCGCGATCGATGCCGGACAACCCTTATTGACTCGACCCCAGAAGGGAATGGCGGGCTACTACAGCTTTCCCACGGAAGTCGATCTGGCAGATTTTTATGCCGCTGGTTTGCGCCTTTTTGACCGCGCTGATGCGCAGCAGGGTAATACTCTCGACAATA
Source organism: Porticoccaceae bacterium (assembly GCA_038150705.1). Classification (GTDB taxonomy): domain Bacteria; phylum Pseudomonadota; class Gammaproteobacteria; order Pseudomonadales; family Porticoccaceae; genus HTCC2207. The sequence goes on from JAYOUA010000003.1 coordinate 154,753, forward strand.
CTCTCCACAACCAATACTAAAACCTCGTCTGTTGAGGTAAAATTCGCGCCTCGTTTTCTCCAGTAAAGGATTTAGCAACGTGTCAGACGTTAAAAAAGTAGTGTTAGCCTATTCAGGCGGTTTGGATACTTCAGTTATTGTTAAGTGGCTGCAAGAGGAATATAACTGCGAAGTAGTAACTTTTACCGCCGATATCGGTCAGGGCGAAGAAGTTGAACCGGCTCGCGCCAAAGCCGAAGCGCTGGGTGTAAAAGAGATCTATATTGATGATCTGCGTGAAGAATACGCCCGCGATTTTGTCTTCCCGATGTTCCGCGCCAACACCATCTACGAAGGTGAATATCTGCTCGGCACCTCAATTGCCCGTCCGCTAATTGCCAAGCGTCTGATCGAAATTGCCAATGAAACCGGTGCTGACACCATCTCCCACGGTGCAACCGGTAAAGGTAATGATCAGGTGCGTTTTGAGCTGGGTGCCTATGCGCTTAAGCCGGGCATTAAAGTTATCGCCCCATGGCGCGAGTGGGACCTGAATTCCCGTGACAAATTAATGGAATACTGTGAAAAACACAGTATTCCGGTAGAGATGAAGCGCGGTAAAAAGTCACCATTCTCTATGGATGCCAACCTGCTGCATATCTCCTACGAAGGCGGCAATCTCGAAGACCCCTGGTCAGAAGCTGAAGATGAAATGTGGCGCTGGACGGTTTCCCCAGAGGAAGCACCGGATGAAGCCACCTATATGGATATCAGCTACGAGAAGGGTGATATTGTCAGCATCGACGGTGTGGCTATGTCCCCAGCCACTGTTATTGAACACCTGAATAAAGTTGCCGGCGCCAACGGCGTGGGACGGTTGGATATCGTTGAAAACCGCTACGTGGGTATGAAGTCGCGCGGCTGTTACGAGACACCAGCGGGCACCGTGATGATGAAAGCGCACCGCGCCATTGAATCGCTGACCCTGGATCGCGAAGTTGCCCATATGAAAGATGAGCTGATGCCGCGTTACGCCAAACTTATCTACAACGGTTACTGGTGGGCACCAGAGCGTCTAATGCTGCAGGCCGCAATCGACCAGAGTCAAGATGTGGTTAACGGTGAAGTGCGCGTGAAGCTCTACAAGGGCAGTGTCAGTGTTGTTGGCCGCAAGTCGGCTACTGACAGTCTGTTTGATGCCAATATCGCTACCTTTGACGATGATGGTGGCGCTTACAATCAGGCCGATGCGGAAGGCTTTATCAAACTCAACGCCTTGCGTTTAAGGATTGCCGCCAACCGCGATCGCGATCTTTTATAAGTCAGTTCAAAACCACTTACGCCAGCAAAAAAGCCGCTTTTTATAAGCGGCTTTTTTTTGCACTGAAATACCGAGAAAATTTAACACTAATCAAATGGCAATTGGTCAACGACACAGCAACGGGAAATTTATCGGCTAGACTTTTTAGACAAACCAGAAAAATTAACGCCGGCAAAAAAATGGAATGATTATGGAGTTTAAGGACTACTACAAAATACTCTCAGTCGCCGAGGATGCTGATAGCAAAGCGATAAAAACCGCCTACCGCAAACTGGCCAGAAAGTATCACCCGGATGTCAGTGGTCACCAAGAGGCAGAAGAAAAATTTAAAGAGGTCACCGAAGCCTACGAAGTATTAAAAGACCCGGAAAAGCGCGCCCAGTACGATGAGTTTCGCAAGTATGGCGAACCCTCATCTGGCCGCGAGGATGGCCGCTATCGCAGTAGGCAATTTGAAGGCGACTCTTCCGGCTTCTCCGGCTTCTCCGATTTCTTTTCATCGATTTTTGGGGGTGCCGGCCCCAGCGGCAGACCGCAGGGCCAGAGCTATGGATTCACCTCCCAGCAAGCCTTTGATCAGCGCGGTCAGGATATTGAAACCGATATGCCAATCTTCCTCGAAGATACCCTCACCGACACTACCAAAACCCTCTCCTACCAATTGCCCCATCGCGAGGCAGATGGGCATACTCGCGAAATCAATCGCACCCTGAATGTAAAAATCCCCGCCGGTGTCGCCAACGGCGAACGAATCCGCCTTAAAGGACAGGGCGGTCAGGGCATAGGCAGTGCCCCAAATGGCGACCTCTACCTGCGCATACGGTTGGTGCCACACCCCCTATTTGATGTTGAAGCCCACAACCTGATTATCACCGTACCACTGGCCCCCTGGGAAGCCGCACTGGGCGCCAGCATTGAAGTACCAACCCTGACGGGAAAAATTAAATTGACCATTCCCGCCAACAGCCAGACCGGCCAGCGCCTGCGCATCAAAGGCAAGGGACTGGTGCGCAAGCAGGGTCATGGCGACCTCTATGCAGTATTAAAAGTGGTGATGCCCGATACCGCAGATGACCAGATCAAAACGCAGTGGCAACAGCTGGCAGACAGCGCGGCATTTGACCCGAGAAAGGAGTGGAGAAAATAACCATGGAAAGCCAATATTTTAATTTTCAGGAGCTGTGCACTATTACCGCACTGCCATCCCAAACCATTATCGAAATTGTTGACCACGGTATTATTGAACCCGAGGGGTCGGATCCTGAAAGCTGGTTGTTCAATACTCGTATGGTCAGCGTGACCAGAAAGGCTATTAGATTACACAATGACTTGGAGATTGAGTGGTCCGGAATAGCGCTGGCAATTAGTCTGCTTGAAGAGCTGGAAGAGATTCGTCATGAAAACCAGCAGCTAAAGGCGCAGTTGAATCGGTTTATTGTTGGTTGAGTTAAGTTGAGCGGGTTGAGGTCAATCAGGTATACGCTAAGAACAGATTAATGAGTTTTTCTAAGGAGAGCGTTCTATTGGAGCTTATGTAGATAAACTTTCATCGAGCCCCGGTTTCAATTACTAAAATTTTGCCCGCCCAATAAGGCCTATCAAGAAATCCGCCATTCTTTCCGACGAACGGTAATTCCTCAAAACCAGTGCTAAGATATTAATACGCTCAATAACCGAACCAATCCCATGCAAAATCAAACCCGTCCACGCTTTCATCTCGCCTTTCCAGTCACCGACCTAGAGGACGCACGCGCCTTCTATTGCAATATCCTGGACTGCAAAACCGGTCGTGAATCCGAGTGCTGGATTGACTTTGATTTCTATGGCCACCAAATAGTCACCCACCTTGTGGCTCCAGAAGATCACCCTATGGCATCGACCAATGCTGTGGATGGCGAGGCGATTCCAGCGTCGCACTTTGGGTTGATATTGCAGTGGGATCAGTACGAGTTGCTGGTGGCGCGGTTGCGGGCGCTGGCGGTGGAATTTGTTATTGAGCCGACTATTCGCTTTAAGGGTCGCAAGGGTGAGCAGGCGACATTATTTATTCGTGATCCCAGCGGAAACCATCTCGAGTTTAAGGCGTTTCGCAATATAGAGGCTTTGTTTGATAAGGATTTGAAGAGTTATTAGAAATTGCGCCGTACTAGCCCACTATGTGTTGCCTATTTGCTCGCATACAAACTGATAATCAGTCACCTCAAAGCTGTGTAGCTGTTGCAAAAAATTACATATCTAATACTTTTGTTCCATAGACCCCGATAGCCTGAAGAGTAATATCCCATCCCGAAATATCATTTTTTAAGGAGGTAATTAGCCAGCAATTATTAAAAGCATCGTTGCGAGCGAATTGCATGATGCTAATAAAAAGAAATAGTTAAATTTATCTAAAGGAGCTAGATAGCTATGCATGAAGTATTTTTAAGTTTATTTAAAAGGATAGGTTTGTTGCTGTTTTTGCTAAATTCAACGGCCGTACTCGCAGAAAAAAATGACCATCCATACCTTAAGTTTATACCCAACAAACAACTTAAGCTGTTAAATCCCACTTCAGAAACTCAAACAAATTTATCCAATCCACTTGCCAAGCCTTCCTTGGATGAGTTGCACTATGAAGAAAGGAATCCTACTAATAGTGCAGTTATTGTGGATACAGCCAGTTTTGACTTGTCAAAACTTATGCCTTCTAAGGTTATGTCCCTTGATCCCTCCAAAAGTGCTATTACCTTGCCAGACCCTCAGTTAACCATAGATGGTAGAAGCTTTACTCTATCGGTTGTTGAGTCGGTGGTAGATCCCAGGGAAAGTGTTCGCTATGTCACAGCAAAAATCATCGACCATAAGGGATACGCGCGTTTTATCATAGATGATGCAGCAGGTGAGGTAGTAGCTAATATTCAGATTGATGGCGTTACCTATCGAGTGTTACCACGAGAGATAAATCATAAACAGCAATTGATTTATAAAATTAAAAAACTTGAGATTGATAAATATACAGGTAGATCAAGGAGTGCACCTGTATCTAAGCCAAGTTACACCTCTGCCAATAGGCTTGAGAAAGAGCTGCTTAAAACTGAATTGTTGCACGCAATTGAGCCAGCCCTATATCGCGAAACTGTAAAAGTGGAAGGAAAAAGTACAACTTTAATCAAAGGCAATATTGGCCAGATTGATGTACCAAAAACACTTAAAAAAGATTCAACAGATATTTTAAGACTTTTGGTTGATCTCGGTGCAATTACTTTTGCCCGAGATGATCTGGAATATCGAATTACGCAGATTAGGGGAAGCAAAAAACATGGCTACTCTGTGCGTTTTCGTCAGGTGATCAATGGTATTCCACTTCGATCAGGATCCCGCATTAAATTTGATTCGGAGGGTAATGTTACCCAGTTATCAACACAGGTAATAGATCCTCTGATAGCCAATGTTAGGTCCTCAAAATTTTCGAAGTCCGAAGTTTTAGAAATGGCTGAAAAGGCGATTCATAAGCATTTGGATAAGCCAGATTTGAAATTTATTATGCTCGATAAGATACCCATTAAGCTTGAGTATAAGGTCATAGATAACAACTATACATTGACACCATACTGGGTATTGGTTTTCTTTGAAGTCCAGTCTGGGGAGGGTTCTTATAGAGTATTTGTTGATGGACATACTGGTGAGGTAAGAGTTTCTGATGCCGAAGATAATATAACAACCCAGTTTCAAACTGATGTTTGTGAGCATGAATCCGGTGCTTCTTTACCCCTGTGTGAGGATATAAATATTTCAATACCTTTCCCACCGGTAAACATTTTTTCAACGGTAAGAGATGTTATTGAGGAGTCACCAACTGGTCAGTTTATATGTAAGCTATCGGGTTTATGCCAAGATCCGCAAGCTAAAAATCCATGGGAGGTTATAAATAATATGGAAGATTGGCTATCTGAAAGCACTGGTGATATCTGTTGCAGTGATGTTGGCGGGATTTCTGATTCTGTTGATGTGAAAATCAACACACAAGGATCAAGTGGTCCCTCCTACAATCACGGTACCGGCACTATTTCGTTTCCTCATCCCAGCAGTCTCGACCCAGCAGTATGGAATCCAGTACAAACTCAAAAAATTGATGATATCGTTGTCCATGAAGCTACTCATGCGGTTCTCAGAGGTATTAATGAGGATCTATCAGCTGCTATTGATGATGGTGATCCATGGGCCAGAGCCATAAATGAGGGATTTTCAGATGCTATGGCAGTACTTTACTCTGAAAAATTTGATCCTCCTGGTGATACAAAAATAGGTGAGGGTGCATTTAAGAATGCCAGTGATATTAGAGATATTTCTGGAAGTAAAACATTTGATGACTTTGTTGATAGTACAGCGGCCGGGATGGCTCAAGAAAACGGAAAAATATTTGGAAATTTTATTTATCGTGCACGCGAAGCTGGTCTAACCATTGATCAAGCAGCTAAGGCGATTGTGTGGATAGCTGAGATGGTCAATAGAAATGGTGGTTTGATTGATGACAAATTAGATGAAAAAGATATTAGAGATGCTATTGATGATATTTCAGTTTTAGACCAAATTATTGGGGCCATACTTGATGCAGTTTGGGGGCAGATGAATGGCTATGAAGACCCTCCTTCTGGGGGTGGTGGCTCAGGGATACCTCTTGCACCCTCCAATGTTACAGGGTTCTTTACAGGCTGTTATAACACTTATAGTACCTACTCGAACTCATGGGGAACATCATCTGGTGCTAGTTTTTATCAGATATTCTATAGTACGTCAGGAGTAGGTTATATTTATTCAGGAAGTACAACGTTTTCTAGTACTCCGACTTATAACAATATTGATGCTTATGTGAAAGTTAAAGCCTGTAATTCAAATGGATGCTCTGGCTTGTCAAACAGTACTTTTTTTCAGCCTCATTTGTGCGGAGGTTAAAGTCTATAAAGTGTAAGTTTCCATTAAAAAGCGAAAGTGAATTATGCCTTTCGCTTTTTTTGTGAAAACACTAGTGTGATATCTCTTAACTCATAATCTTGCGCACCAGTGCGCGGCTGACCAACCTTAATTTATCCTTTCCCGAAAACCCTGCTAGGGTGGCTTTTTCAACGCCCGCTGCGTAGTGACTGCGCTTGGAGTAGTCGATGCTGATATCGATAAATACCGGCTGGCCGTGGGCGGTGGTTTCCAGAGCGCGGCGCAGGGTGGTGTCGATCTCAGTATTGCTGCCAATTGCGAAGTAACCGCACTCGATGGCTTCAGCGAAGGCGCCCCAGTTGATATGGCCGAGTTGAGTGCAGGTTTTTTGGTTGTAGGCGATTTCTTGACTGTGAGAAATTCGCGAGAGGTGCCCGTCATTAAAAATAATATACAGGGTGCCAAGCTTTTCACGCACAGCGATCAAGGCTTCCATGCCGCTCATTAGCATGGCGCCATCACCCACTATGCCGATGACCTGTTTGTCGGGATTGGCCAGTTTGGCGGCATTGACCGCGGGCACACAGAAGCCCATGGCGTTAGAGTTTGAGGGCGAGATAAAGCTGCGCGGTTTATTGATCGGCATAAGTTCTGCAGTGAGGAAACAGTGGGTGCCATCGTCGGTGATGATAATCGCATCGTCTTTAATAGCGCTTCGCAGCTTGTCGAAAAACAGTGCCGGATTGACCCGTTCTTTGCTGTTATGGCGCAGCCAGTCATTTTTGAAGGCGGCTTTGTCGCTGGCGATAGCGGCGCATAGACTGTCATTATGCAAGGGTTCTCTGCGGTATTCCTGGAGCTTGTAGAGCAGGCTGGTGAGGATGTGCTGGGGCTCGCCACAGACTGTTTGTACAGCGGGATAGACGCGATTAAACACCCATTTTTCACTATCGATATGGATCAGTTTTTGTGGCGGCATGACGCTGCCGCTGGCGGTATCGATTTGGTTAAAGCGGGTGCCGACGGCGAGCAGGCAGTCGCAGTTTTCGAAGGCGTGTTGTGCGCTGGGCACGGCGGCGGGACCAAAGACCATGCCGGCATGCAGCGGGTGTGCGGCGGGAAAGCTGCTGATGCCGCTGAGGGTGGTGCACACCGGTGCCCCCAGTTGTTCGGCGAGGGCAATCAATTCCTGCTGGGCGTCGACTGCACCCCAGCCCACCAGGATGCCTGGGTGTTCGGCTTCAAGAAGATATTTGGCAGCAGCACTGATTTCGGCATCGCTGTATTGCTGATGTTCCTGGTTGCTGACGATTGGAGGCGTGGGCAGTGGTTCCTCAATATCAGCGATGGCGATTTGCAGGCTAAGGGGTATTTCAATACACACCGGGCCGGGGTTATTGCTGGTGGCAATTTCGTAGGCGTGAAAGAGGGTCGCGACAATGTGCTGCTGTTCGCTGATGGTGAAGCTGGCTTTGGTCAGTGGTCGCAGTAGTTGTTGCTGGTCGATGCTGTCCTGACGTTCTGTGCTGCCAACAATGATCAGCATGGGAATGCCCGCGAGTAGGGCTTCAGCTATGCCGCTGGCGCTGTGAGTAAGGCCTGCGCCGGAGACGATTATCATGATGCCAATACTGCCGTGGGCGCTGATACTGTCGACGCTGGTTCTACTCAGGGCGTCGGCCATGAAGGCGGCGCTCATTTCATGGTTAACTAGGTGAGGGGTGATTTGGCTTGACTGGTCCAGCTCGTGGTAGATTTCTGCATTGGCAATGCCGGGGATACCAAAGGTATGGGCAATACCGAGCTGTTCGAGGGCGTAGCGGACTAACCATGCGCCGGATTTATTCATTGTAGCCACTGTCCTCTGTGCTGTTTAATTCTCCATAAGGTATCGCTTTCCTGCTTACCTCTTACATACCTTAGGCAATATTCCCTGTTGTTCTAATTCTTTTGGCGCCTTTTACCGGACGATCTTTTTGGGCATCGGCACGGCGTTTTATCACTGCATCAATGCTGTTTTTACCGGCGATTAACAGTCCGGTAACCAGGAACGCGCCGGGCGGTAGTATGACCACCAGGAAGCTGTAGTTGTCGCCAAAGGGTTGTACCTTCCAGGACTCGGCCATGGGGCCAAATAGCAGGTGCATATTGTCGAAAAGTGTCCCCTGGCCAAACAGCTCGCGTATGGCACCGAGCATGACCAGAACTAACAGGAAGCCGAGGCCCATCATTACGCCATCCAGTGCGGCATAACCTATGTGCTGCTTGCTGGCGAAGGCCTCTGCACGTCCAAGGATGGCACAGTTGGTTACGATAAGCGGAATAAAGATACCCAGTATTTGGTAGAGCTCGTAGGTGTAGGCTTTCATCAGCAGTTCGGCGCAGGTCACAAAGGCAGCAATAATGATTACAAAGGCTGGCAGCCGCACTGCATCGCTAACATGGTTGCGAATTAACGAAACAATACAGTTGGAGCCGATCAATACCATCATGGTAGCAATGCCCAGGCCCAGTGCATTGACGACGGTGCCGGTTACTGCCAGCAGTGGGCAGAGGCCGAGCAGCTGTACCAGCGCTGGGTTGTTGTTCCAGAGACCATTTTTGGTGACTTCAGAAATACTGACTTCGCTCATTGGACTGCCTGTTCGGTGTCTATTGCACTCTGTTCTAATAATCGCTGGCGATCATCATTGAAGTATTGCAGAGTTTTCAGGATTTGGTAAACCACCGCGCGCGGGGTAATTGTGGCGCCGGTAAACTGATCAAAGTCGCCGCCCTCTTTTTTAACTTTCCAGCCATTGCTGCCGGGGTTGACCAGTGACTTGCCATTGAAGTCGAGAATCCAGTCGCTCTTCTGCAACTCGACTTTGTCACCCAGGCCCGGTGTCTCGCGGTGCTCAACCACTCGTACACCGGCAATGGTGCCGTCGAAGTTGATGCCGACAATCATGGATATATCGCCGCTGTAGCCGTTCTGGGTAACAGCGGGAATAATTGCCGCAACCGGTTGGCCATTGTCACGGGCGATATGAATATTACCGCCTTTTTTTAGCCCGAGCATCGCCCAGTACTGTTGGGGCACTGGTTGCACATCCATCAGTAGGTCGTTGTTATGGCGCTCCAGAGGAATAATTTCCAGCAGGGCGCGCTGCGCTGCGCGGCGCTCGGAGTCGGCGATACGCTCTTTGGTCAGGTCGTTGGTGGTGGCGAGAATAACCGCTGTCACCAGTGCAAAGATGGCCAGTACGATGCTGTTAAATCCAATTGATTTAAAAACCATTAGCCTTCCTCTTTTTCGGTTGCCCGGCGGCGATCGGTGTGTCCGTAGGTGCGCGGCAAGGTGTAGTTGTCGATAAAGGGCGCGGCAAAGTTGGCGATTAATACGGCGAAAGCAACCGCATCCGGGTAGTTGCCCCAGGCGCGGATAATATAGACCAGGATACCGATAAGCGCACCGTATATCAGGCGTCCGCGATTACTGACTGCCGATGATACCGGATCGGTAAGAATAAAGAAGGCACCAAACATAGATGCGCCACTAAACAGGTGCATCATTGGACTGCCGGGGCTGGTGGAGCTGCCGGAGTCATAAAAAATCACTGACATCAGTGCCAGGGCGCCGAGCATGCCGATGGGGCCGTGCCAGGTGAAAAGACGATTGGATAAAAGAATTAAGCCGCCAAATAGAAAGGCGATATTGACCCATTCCCAGCCGGCACCGGCAAACATTGCCTGGCTGAATAATGGCTCGCGGTCATAGACCTGGTCTACCAACAGGCCACTGCTGTGTTTAAACACATCCAGAGGCGTGGCTCCGGTTACACCATCCACCGGGGTGTAACCAGCAAAAACAATCTGTAGTGATTCGGCAAAGCCTGGGTGGCTGACGCCTGCGGGTAAAAGCGCCAATGGGGCGACCCAGGCGGTCATCTGGATGGGAAATGAAATCAGCAGGACGACATAGCCGACCATTGCCGGATTGAAGGGGTTGTAGCCGAGGCCACCGTAGAGTTGTTTGGCAACCACGATTGAGAATACGCTGCCAACCACCACTATCCACCAGGGCGCCAATGGTGGCAGGGAAAGCCCCAGCAGTACGGCAGTCACTACGGCACTGTAATCGCCGAGATAAAAGGCGACTGAGCGGCCACGCATTTTGACAATAGCGGCTTCGCAGATAACTGCGGTCACAGTTGCCAGAATAACATTGAGCAGGCTGCCCCAACCAAATTGCCAGATCAGTACCAGCAAACCTGGCACGGTAGCCCAGAGCACCAGCTGCATAACCTTGGCAGTGCTTTGGGCGCTGTGGGCGTGGGGTGAAGTGACCTGTTTAAATGCCATTAGGCTTGCAGCTCCGCGAGTTTGGTTTTTGATTGCTCAAGTTTTTGCCGGGTGTTTTCGACGGCAGCACTGAGTACAGCCTGTTTGTCACTGTTGCTCTCAATTGCTTCGGCAAGCTTTTCCTCGGCAACTTTGAGGCGTTGCTCAGCCGCGGCGATAGTGCGTTCAAGCTTGGCCTGCTGATCTTCAGGGCTTGCCTGTTTAGCGGCGGCACGAGCCTGGGCAGCGGCAATAATATCCGCAGCCGAGCTGCTGGGTTTTGCCTCTGATTTTGTCTCTGATTTGGCCGCTGGTGGATTGGCCTTGGCTTTCAGGGCCGCTTCGCGACGCGCGGCGCGTTTCTCTTCTTTCTCCCGTTCGGCCTGCTCAATACGCTGTTTATGAAACTCGAAGCGCTCGCGGGCATGATCAGCTTTGACTTTTTCCTCGCGGGCATGACGTATTTCGCCTTTGGCCGCACGGTAGTACTGCACCAGGGGAATATTACTTGGGCAGACATAGGAGCAGGCACCACATTCAATGCAGTCAAATAGATTGTGTGCTTCCAGGCGTTCGTGATCTTCAGCCTGGGCATACCAAAACAACTGCTGTGGCAGCAGTGAGGCGGGGCAGGCCTCGGCACACATACCGCAGCGTATGCAGGGCTGGGCCGGCTCGTCATCGGGAATTTCTGCGTAACTTGGCGCCAGAATACAGTTGGTGGTTTTAACAATTGGCACCTCTGCAGAGGGCAGGGTAAAGCCCATCATTGGACCGCCCATCACCACGCGGCCACCGGCCTGTTCGTCGTATTCATTGTGCGTCAGCAAATGGCTGACCGGGGTGCCAATCAAGGTGTCGTAGTTGCGCTGGATACCCACGGCATCACCGGTGACGGTGGTTACTCGGGAGACCAGAGGCTCGCCATCGATAATCGCGCGCTTGATCGCATAGGTGGTACCTATATTGATACACACCATACCTATGTCCGCAGGCAGCTTGCCGGAGGGCAGCTCCTTGCCGGTCAGAATATAGATCAGCTGTTTTTCACCACCGGAGGGGTATTTGGTGGGAAATACCACCACGGAGATACCTGTGCCATCCACATGGGGTGCGAGAGCTTCAATGGCTTCCGGCTTGTTATCCTCGATACCAATCATAATATTGTGCGGGTGATCGAGAATAGCACTGAGAATTTTTATGCCTTCGACAATTTCCTCGGCGCGCTCACGAATTGCCGAGTCATCGGCGGTGATGTAGGGCTCACACTCTGTGGCATTAATAATCAATGTATCAATAGGGCGCTGACGGCCGGGATTGAGTTTTACCGCTGAGGGAAAGCCTGCGCCGCCCATACCGGTGATACCGGCATTGCCGACCATCTCTAGCAGTTTGGCGGGCGAGATATGTTCGTAGTCGCTGATACCCTCATGCTCAATCCAGTTATCAGCACCGTCGCTGGTGATCTCAATACAGGGGGCTAGCATGCCCGAGGAATGGGCGATGGGCCGGTGCTCGATGGCGCTGATTGTGCCTGATGTTGGCGCGTGCATCGGGATGCTTACCACACCAGCGGGTTTGGCGATCACCTGCCCCTTGAGAACTGTCTGGCCAACTTCGACACAGGGAATAGCCGCCGCGCCGATATGCTGGCTGAGTGGAATCACCAGTTTCTCGGGGATAGGCAGATGTCCGATGCCCTGAGTCACAGATTGGTGTTTATTTTCCGGTGGGTGCACGCCGCCCGGAGTTACCCAGGTTTTGATCATGCGGCATCCTCTTCAACAGGCTGATTGGCCAATTCACCACGTTTGTCGGTGGCGATAAGTCCCGGCTTGGGGGGAATTGACCAACGCCAGTCGGCGATGGTTTCTACCACTGGCAGCATATCGATACAGTCTACCGGGCAGGGCTCAACGCAGAGATCACAGCCGGTGCATTCGTCGGTGATTACTGTATGCATAAATTTCGCCGCACCCATAATGGCATCTACCGGGCAGGCCTGGATACATTTGGTGCAGCCGATACATTCGTCTTCGCGAATGTAGGCAACAGTTTTTACATCGCTCTCTTCGCCGTGCTCTGCATCCAGTTCTGGTGCAGGAACATCCAGCAGGCTGGCGATGGCATTAATTGTCGACTGACCGCCGGGAGGACATTTATTGATCTCATCGCCATTGGCAATCGATTCAGCGTAGGGACGGCAGCCGGGGAACCCACATTGGCCGCACTGAGTCTGCGGCAACAGTTCATCGATCTGTTCGACGATCGGATCGCCTTCCACTTTAAATTTTTCAGCGGCGAATCCAAGCAGGGCACCAAACACGATGGCCAGTCCTACAAGGGCGGCCAGGGCGGCAAGTATGGGATTTTGGCTGATAAGTTCGATCATTTAAACGAGTCCACTGAACCCCATAAAGGCCAGTGACATAAGTCCTGCGGTTATCATTGCGATGGCGGCACCGCGAAAGGAAACCGGGACATCGGCGGCGGCGAGACGCTCACGCATTGCCGAGAAAAATATCAGCACCAGGGAAAAGCCAGCACCAGCGCCAAAGCCATAGAGCGATGACTGGGCAAAGTTAAGATCTTTTGAGGTGTTCTGCAGTGCCACTCCAAGTACCGCACAGTTGGTGGTAATCAGCGGTAAAAACACACCCAGCACGCGGTATAGCAGTGGGCTGGTCTTTTCAATAAACATTTTCGTGAACTGCACAACAGCAGCGATCACCAGGATAAATGCGATGGTGCGCAGGTAGATCAGGCCAAGCGGCTCGAGGACCAGCGCATTGACGACGTAGCTGGCCATGGCGGTTAGAGTCAGTACAAAGGTGGTAGCTGCGGCCATGCCAATGGCTGATTCGAGTTTGTTGGATACACCCATAAACGGACACAGTCCGAGGAACTGTACCAGTACATAGTTGTTGATCAGGATGGAACTGACCAGAATAACTGCAAATTCTTGCATGTTCTGTACACGTGTAAGGGTTGAGGGGCTCTATTATCGTGGAATCAACTAGTGCTATTCAACATATATAGAGCGGGTTATTAGTACTTTTAGTAATAAGCAACATTCCCGAAAGACTTAGCTAATACAATGCTGGGCAAGTACCTGCGGGCAATTTACTTAGGTTACTCTTAACTCAGGTTACTCTCTGTCCAGGCTGTGCACCACTGTCGGGCTCCAGCAGATAGATTCCTTTTTTATCACCTGCCGCCAGTACCATGCCCTCGGACATGCCGAAGCGCATTTTGCGCGGTGCCAAGTTTGCCACCATTACCGTTAGTCTCCCTTCGAGATCTTCGGGCTTGTAGGATGACTTGATGCCGGAGAATACGTTGCGCGTTTCACCGCCGATATCCAGAGTTAGTTGCAGTAATTTTTCTGCTCCTTCCACATGGCTGGCTTTGACGATTAGTGCCACGCGGAGATCGACTTTTATAAAGTCATCGAAGGCGATCTCCTCGGCAATTGGCTCATCGGCGAGCGGGCCTTCGAGTGGTTTAGACGCTGCCTGGGCAGCCTCTTTTTTGCTGGCTTCGAGCATGGCGTCCACCTTGTCTTTATCGATACGCTGCATCAGCGGTTTAAACTTTTCGATCTTATGCCCGGTCAATGGCTGCTGGACACTGGCCCAGCTGAGGCTGTCGTTTAAAAACACCTCACCCGCAGCTGACATCGCTGGCAGTACCGGTTTCAAGTACGTAAGAATCACACGGAACAGATTAATTCCCAGAGAGCAGATATCCTGCACTTCCTGCTGTTTGCCATCCTGTTTATTGAGTTTCCAGGGCTCTTTGGCGGCGATATATTCATTGGCGGCATCGGCCTGGGCCATAATTTCACGAATCGCCTTGCTGAAGTCGCGGTTTTCATAGTGCTCGGCAATGCTCTCGGCAGCGCCGCTGACCTGAGCCCAGAGCGCCGGGTTTTCAATATTTTCAGAGAGAACGCCGTCATTGCCATTGGCAATAAACTTGGCGCAGCGGCTGGCGATATTCACCACCTTGCCGACCAGGTCGCTGTTGACCTTCTGCTGGAAGTCCTCAAGATTGAGGTCGATATCTTCCACCGAACCCGAGAGTTTAGAGGCGTAGTAATAACGCAGGTATTCAGGGTCGAGATGATCCAGGTAGCAGCGCGCATTGATAAAGGTGCCACGGGACTTGGACATTTTTTTGCCATTCACTGTAACAAAGCCATGGACGCAGATTTTTGTTGGCGTGCGGAATTCGGCACTACTCAGCATGGCAGGCCAAAACAGCGCATGGAAGTTGACAATGTCCTTGCCGATAAAATGGTACAGCTCGGTTTGTGAGTTCTTGTTCCAGTAGTGATCAAAATCCATGCCCTCGCGGTCACAGAGATTTTTAAAGCTGGCCATATAGCCTATAGGCGCATCCAGCCAGACATAGAAGTACTTGCCTGGTGCATTGGGAATTTCAAAACCGAAGTAGGGCGCATCGCGACTGATATCCCATTCCTGCAGGCCGTTGTCGAGCCACTCACCGAGTTTATTGGCTACTTCATCCTGCACTGCACCACTGCGTGTCCAGTCTTTGAGGAATTGGGTGAACTCGGGAAGTTTAAAGAAGTAATGGGTCGACTCTTTCTCCACCGGGGTAGCGCCGGAGATGACCGAAACCGGATTGATCAGGTCGGTAGGGGAATAGGTTGCCCCGCAGGCCTCACAGTTATCGCCATACTGGTCTTCGGTTTTACATTTTGGGCATGTGCCCTTGATGTAGCGATCAGCCAAAAACAGATTCTTTTCAGGATCAAAGGCCTGAGTAATTTCACGTTTAGCAATGTGACCGTTTTCATTCAGGCGGTTGTAGATCAGTTCCGAGAGCTGGCGATTTTCATCCGAGTGGGTAGAGTGATAGTTGTCCACACTGATTAGGAAATCCCCAAAGTCCGCCTCGTGAATCGCGCGCATATCGGCGATATGTTGCTCAGCGCTAATGCCCTTTTCATCGGCCTTGAGCATAATCGCAGTTCCATGAGCATCGTCTGCAGAAAGATAGTAACATTCGTGCCCGCGCATTCTCTGGAAGCGAACCCAGACATCGGTTTGGGTGTATTCCAGAACATGGCCAAGATGCAGTGCTGCATTGGCATAGGGAAGGGCGTTAGTCACCAGAATCTGACGTTTTGACGGCATGGTAAAATTTTGTCCAGACGGTTTTGGGTAGCGCGCGATTATAGCGATTTTGCGCTAGCTTTTCATAGGCAATTGAGCTGTGAGGTTCAGTGTGACGTAACACAGCCATCGGGCAAAGCTATTTAGATATTTATTTGGAGCTATTCAGTGTTAGATCAGGTTAAAACTATTATTGCGGTCGCCTCTGGCAAGGGCGGTGTGGGCAAATCCACCACCGCCGTCAATCTCGCGCTGGCGCTGCAGGCCGAGGGCAGCAGTGTCGGCCTGCTGGATGCGGATATCTACGGCCCGAGCATCTCAATGATGCTTGGCGTGCCCGAGGGCACGCGTCCGGAATCCCCCGACGGAAAATCCTTTATGCCAATAAGTGCCCAGGGCCTGAAAACCATGTCCATGGGTTATCTGGTGACTGCCAATACACCCATGGCCTGGCGTGGCCCTATGGCGGCTGGTGCCCTGCAGCAGATTCTTGAACAGACCCGCTGGGGGGAGCTGGATATATTGGTGGTCGATATGCCCCCGGGCACTGGTGATATTCAGCTAACCCTGGGCCAAAAAGCCGAGGTTAATGGCGCAGTCATTGTGACCACCCCCCAGGATATTGCGCTACTGGATGCCAGAAAAGGTATTGAAATGTTCACCAAAGTCAAAATCCCGGTGCTTGGAATTGTTGAAAATATGGCGGTGCATACCTGCAGCAAATGCGGCCATGAGGACTCAATTTTTGGTGCTGGTGGTGCTGAGGCAGTTGCCAGAGAATATGGCACGCAATTGTTGGGAAGCCTGCCACTGGATAGAAGTATCCGCGAGCGCGTTGATCAGGGGCAGCCCTCTGTTGCGGCTGAACCTGAGAGTGCAATTGCCCAGCGCTATCGCGAGATTGCACTTAAAATACTCGACCAGTTGGCCATTTCAGGCAGTGACAGCGGGCCGGAGATTGTTTTTGAGTAAAGGGTTTACGGCTGTGCTCTGTGAATGCCGGCCTGACTAATCGTTATGCCGTTAATGCTTGAGTTAACCGTCAGCGACGACAGCAAAATCAGAACATAGGCAAAAAGTTCCAACGCCTCTTCAATAAACACATTGTGGGTAATGGCGTACAAATCTTCAAAAACACTGCCGCTAACCAAAAATACCGCTGCCATCAACAGCAGGGATCCAGGCCTGGTTCTTAGAAAGCTGGCAATCTCTGCCCGGTAAAAGGCGAGGTATCTCGACGCATAAAAAGTCAGTGCAAAAAAGCCCAATGCTATGGTGGTATTACGTCCGGCCCCCGATCCAAGCATCTGCAGGATATAGGGGATATCAAACTTCTCGACATCTAGCTCTCTCAACAGAAAAGCGTAACAAAGCAAAGAGCAAGAGAGGAGGATTAGCCTGCTCGATTGTTTTTCAATAGCGGAGTTCACCAGAAAGATGACAAAGGTAATCGCCAGAATACATGCCTGGGTGTTTTCTAAAAGTCCATTTTCAGCATAAACAGCGGTGTTGTTACCCATGACCAGACTTGTGGCCCAGAGGGTAAATGCGGCCCAAGCGCTCAGGGTGCTTGCTATGATTATGGCGGGTAAACTCATGGCAGTGATTTTATAATTATTATTGTGCACAGGTATGCTGATAATATTACTTTTTAAAAAACTTTTCTAATCTTGGGGCGTTGCGAATAAGTTTATATTGATCAAGGTGGCGATAGCCTTATTGACAAGACAATTGTCTTTCAGCACCAGTAGACTTCCCCTTGCCCAACCCGCGTAAATCGGTATCATACCGGCTGCACTTTTTATGAGCGGCAGCGCTGAGCTGCAAGCCCTTCACGACAAAATCAAAAAAGAGAGAAATCAATGAGCATTAAGTCAGATCACTGGATTCGCCGTATGGCCGAACAGCAGCAAATGATTGAACCATTTGAGGCGGGGCAGGTGCGTTACTCCGGTGATGATCGGGTGATTTCTTACGGGACCTCCAGCTATGGCTACGATGTTCGCTGTGCCAATGAGTTTAAGGTGTTTACCAATGTTCACTCGAAGACAGTGGATCCCAAAGAGTTCGACAATGATTCATTCGTGGATATGGTCGGAGACTACTGCATCATTCCGCCTAACTCTTTCGCTCTGGCGAGAACCGTGGAGTACTTCCGTATTCCGCGCTCGGTATTGACCGTCTGCCTGGGCAAGTCTACTTACGCGCGCTGCGGCATTATTGTCAATGTCACACCGCTGGAGCCCGAGTGGGAGGGTCATGTAACACTTGAATTCTCCAACACGACCAATCTGCCGGCGAAAATCTATGCCAATGAGGGCGTTGCTCAAATGCTGTTCTTTGAGTCCGATGAGATCTGTGACACATCCTATGCTGATCGCGGTGGCAAGTATCAGGGCCAGACGGGTGTTACTCTTCCAAAGACCTAAATAGCAGTCTTTTTGCGTTAGCTGAAAATAAAAAAACCTGGACAAATTATCCAGGTTTTTTTTGCTTAAAGATTTCGATTTAGGGATTCAGCAGAGCCTCTCGCAGAGCTAAGGCCTGTTTTTGCAAGCGTTGGGTATTTTCCGGGCCAGTGCGCAGCAGCTGCTTTTGCATGGGCAACAGTGCCTCCAGAGCGGGGTCGGCAAATTTGTATACCACAGACTCTCTGGTTAGCTTGATTGGCTCCACGATAATCGGGGTTGCCAGAATAATATCAATAGCCTGAAGAATAATGCCGTCCATCTGTCTTGGGTTGTAGCCCATCTCGGAAAATGCGCTCTCCAGAAGGGGGCGGGTAAAGTGAAACATTTTTGCCATCGACGCCATATTCAAGGAAGTAATGGCACTGATTGTGCTGTCGTAGCGCTCGTAGTTGCCGGCATTCAACCAGGTCGTTCCGTCACTTTTATGGGTGGCAAATTTACCCACCGGCGGGGTTAAGGGGAACACCTTGGCTAAAATTACGCCATTGGAGAGGCCGTCGAGGTAGCTGGCGGTGCGTCTGATCAGGTCGTCAGTTTTTATCCAGTGTGAAAACTCCTCTCTGCTGCTAATCAGCAGCAGTCGCTCGCGAATAAAGTCATCGCTGTTATCCAGGCCGGGAAGCGCAGGTGGTTTTGATGCTAGGGTGGGCTCTGGCTGTGGCTGTGGTTCTGGTTCTTCTGCCTGTGGTGCACTGGGGATAACTGCTTCAGGAACTACGGGCGCCTGAACAACCGGTTCCAGGACTTGCTCTGGAATGGTCGTCAACTCGAGTTCCTCATCCAGAGTTGATTGCGACTGGTAGATAACACCAACAATTATTGCTACGGCTGCCAATGCACCAATAATAAGAGTGGGGTTTGAACCTGAGGGTTTACGTGGGCGATTCATAATTGATTCTCGTTAGTTTTTACCAGTGGTGTTATTGGTTTGTTATTTACAACGGCGCCCTGAAGATTGAGGTAATAGCCGTCTTTGCCTTGTGACTGCTCTAGTTTCACAATCAGATAATCCCAGTCGCTTGCCAGCCACAGTCTCACGGTTTTATCTCCGTCCTCAATAACTCTGTCAACTCTCACAGTGTTTAACGGGCCAAGTGCAGTTTGAAGGATTTGTTCGGAAACGATCTTGTAATTGTAGTGTTTCAAATTGCCACGGGAAATAACCGGGTAGGAAAAAACCTCTTTGCCGGCATTTAGATCGCGTCGCAGTTGTAATCTGTGGGTGATCATGTCCAGGTAACCAGCTTTGATTGGCAGCTCGCTGTTGGCACTGCCATCTTTTTCGTAACGTACTTTGCTGCTTTGCCAGTCGAAGTGATGCACCTCCGAGCGGTCGCGTCCAAACACTGAACGAATGTAGCTGTAATTGCTTGGGTAGAGCTGATTGTTCTCTAGTGAAAAAGTGCTTTGCTCATCGACCTTGCCAATAAAATTCTTCGCGTTGAGGCTTTCTTGATATATGCCCGATTCGAGCTTTTCGAGTTTTTGCAGCGCATTAATTTTCAGGCCGCTGAGCTCGGCAGAATAGTTTGCCTGATAGAGACTAATGGGTGTTGAGCGGGTGATTTGGTTATCGGTGTGGTTGTGGCTAAAGGCTGAACTGGCGGTGGCGAGTAAAAACAGTGTGAGCATTTTTAATCGGTTTGTAATCTGAGCAGTTGCTGCGAGCTTGTTGGTTAACTTCACAATTTGAACCCCGGCATTTAACTGGTCTGGTTAGAGTTACAAAATAGCAGATGGTTCATGGAAAGGCCCAATATTATGTTTTGTCGCGTATCTCGAGGTGAACGCCCTCTGCGGGTAGCAATTCCTGGTCAAATATAACCTGACCATCTCTGAGTTCCAAACGTCCCTGGCAGAACCACTCGGCGGCCAGAGGGTAGATCTGGTGTTCATAGGTGAGTATTCGACTTGCCAGCACCTCTGCTGAATCACTCTTTAGTACAGGTACCCGCGCTTGAACAATGGTTGGTCCACCGTCAAGTTCCGGAGTGACAAAATGTACTGTTGCTCCAGCTTCGCTGTCGCCTGCATCGATTGCCCGCTGATGAGTGTGCAGTCCGGGATACTTTGGCAGCAATGAGGGGTGGATATTCATCAGCTGACCGATAAAGCGATTGACAAAGTGCGGCGTGAGAATACGCATAAAGCCGGCCAGGATAATCAGGTCTGGCGAGAAGCTATCAATCACATCGCCCAATGCCAGATCAAAGTCGCCGCGGGATTCAAAGCTGTTGTGGTCGAGGGTGATATTGGGAATTCCGACATCGGCGGCGCGCTCAAGACCTTTAACGCCCGCTTTATTGCTGATAACAGCGACAATATCGGCATTCAGTGAGCCGTCGGCACAGGCTTCAATAAAGGACTGCAGATTGGATCCGCTGCCAGATATCAGTACAACTATGCGCCGCTTGCGCACCGTAGTGTCGCCTGTTGCACACTCAGTCATTAAGACAGTCCAACCAGTTGCACCTGCTCTTCGCCTGCAGTCAGTTCGGAGATGCTGCCCAGCTCAAAGGCGGTTTCGCCGCTGGCGGTCAACATATCCAGGGCTTCCTCGGCTCTGTCGGCCGGCACGCAGATCACCATACCTACGCCGCAGTTCAGGGTGCGATGCATTTCATGCTCGTCGATATTGCCGCCTTTTTGCAGCCAGTCAAAGACCGCTGGGCGCTCCCAAGCCTGAGTATCGATAACCGCTTTGGCATTATCTGGTAGCACGCGGGGAATGTTTTCCAAGAGTCCACCGCCGGTAATATGTGCCAGAGCATTGACCTGAGAGTTTTTAATTAGCTCGAGCAGTGGCTTGACGTAAATTTTTGTCGGCTTCATCAACAGGTCGATCAGCGGGGTGCCATCGAGCTGTTCAAGCGCTGGATCTGTATCTGTCACTTCCAGTACTTTGCGAATAAGCGAATAGCCATTGGAGTGCGGGCCACTGGAAGAGAGGCCAATCAATTTGTCGCCAACGGCAACTTGAGAGCCGTCAATCAGTTCGGATTTTTCGGCGATACCAACGCAGAATCCGGCGAGGTCGTAGTCTTCACCTTCATACATGCCGGGCATCTCCGCGGTTTCGCCACCGATCAGGGAACATCCGGAGAGTTCACAGCCATCGGCAATACCATTGACCACGGCAGCGGCAGTATCAATGTCGAGCTTCCCGGTAGCGTAGTAGTCAAGGAAGAAAAGGGGCTCGGCGCCACAGACAATCAGGTCGTTGACACACATGGCCACCAGATCGATACCCACGCTGTCATGTTTGCCATGATCCAGTGCCAGGCGCAGCTTAGTGCCAACACCGTCTGTTCCGGAAACCAGTACTGGCTGTTTGTAGCCAGTGGGTAATTCGAAGAGTGCACCAAATCCGCCCAGACCGGCCATCACTTCTGGACGACGTGTGCGTTTTGCGGCACCTTTAATTTTTTCAATAAGTGCATTGCCCGCATCGATATCGACGCCTGCATCTTTATAGCTAAGTGATTTGTTTTCTGTCATGGCTAATGGCTTCCGTTGGTGACTGGCTATTTTAGATGCAGTGGGCCTACTTTTCATCAAGCACTGATATAATGTTGCAAATTTTTTGGAGAAAAACCGTTGAAACGGACATTAATTTTGGTTTTTGCCCTGTTTTGTACCTCTGTGCCGGCTGAGGTGTTTGCTGAAGAGGTCTCCGGGCTCTATAGCGGACAGGTTTCTGTTGCGGATCAAACAGAGGAATCGCGAAAATCTGGTGTGCGCGATGCCCTTGCCCAGGTGCTGATCAAATTAACCGGTAACAGCAATATTATGCAAGTGCCGGGCATCCAGAAGACGGTGAGCAATACCAATAATTATCTTGCAGGGGTAGGCTATAAAAGCTTGCCGGCAGAACCGGGCGAGCTGCCAAAAACCCAGCTGCAGGCAAACTTTTCCCGTCAGGCAATTGACCATTTAATCCGCTGGGCAAAGTTGCCGATCCTGCCCTCTGATCGGCCAGAGTTGTTGGTCTGGATTGTGCGCGACGACCCCGAGAGTGGTCGCCAATTTATCAGTGCACAAAACCTGCCGGAATTTATGCAGCTGTTTGATAACCTGATGCAGCAGCGCGGAATCCCCTACCGGCTGCCGGAGTTTGATCTCGAGGATCAGCTGGCTCTGTCGGTAAACCAGGCCTGGGGTTTGCAGCAGCAGGCGATTGAGGTTGCATCGCAACGCTATGCCGCTGATGGTTGGGTGCTGTTGCGCTTCTTCACCACCGCTACCGGTGAGGCCCGCGGTGCCTGGATGTACCAGGCTGCAGGTGGCCGCGGTTTTAACGATGTGCGTGCCGCAAGCAGTGAATTATTTGTGCCGCTGGCAGTTAATGATTTTGTCGATAGTCTCTCTGCGCATTTCACCTATATACCGCAAACTGATACCAGCCAGCTGGTAGTACAGATCAACCAGGTTGATTCCTACAAGGACTACCAGGCAGTGCTTGCGCATCTGCAGAAGCCGGAACTGGTGCAGTCATTAAATGTATCTGCAGCAAGGGGTGACAGGCTCTTCTTGACTCTAAATATTGAGGGCAGTATCGACCTGCTCGAATCAGCGCTGGTGCGCAGTGGTCGCCTGAAAAACCAGACATCTCAGGCGGCGCGCTTCAGCGGAAATCTGGAATTTGATTGGATCACCAAGTGAACGATTTTCAACAACTGAGCCTGGCTATCAAGCTGGATAATCAGGCTACCTTCGATAATTTCTATGCTCCCAACGGTACGCCCCAGCACTTGGCAAAGATGCTGTTGCAGGATGAGGGTAAGCAATATGCTTATCTTTGCGGTTCCTCCGGTACCGGCCTGTCGCATTTGTTGCAGGCACTGTGCCAGAGTCATTCAGTGCGCCCGGGCAGCGGCGCGGCACTGTACATACCGCTGAAAGAATTGCGGGCTTATCCTGCAGATCAGGTTTTGCAGGGTCTGGAGTCTGCCGATATTGTCTGTCTCGACGATCTCGATGAAGTTGCCGCTCGTGAGGAGTGGCAGGAGCCGCTGTTTAACTTTTTTAATCTCTGCAATGAGTCTGGCACCCGTTTGATTATTTCTGCCCACACATTGCCGGATTTTCTCGAAGTGGTTTTGGAGGACCTTCTGTCGCGCTTAAAGTCGGGTATTTCCCTGCAGCTAATTGATTACAAAGATGCCGATCTGCGCCGTTTGTTGCAGCACCGCGCCAGTGGCCTGGGGCTCTATTTGTCCGATGAGGTCGCGCTGTTTCTACTGCACAGATTGCCGCGCAACAGCCATGTATTGATGGAAGCACTGGATAAGCTGGATGGGGTTTCCCTACGCGAGCAGCGCCGCTTGACGCTGCCTTTTGTCAAAGGTGTTTTGGGACTCTAGCTCTGGTTAGCGGCGCTTGTCATTACGACCATGTGTTGTGACAAGGAATCTCTTCTAACCCGGACAGCTTTCGCAATACAGGTAGATACCGCCAGGATCGGTGAGTGTATCCAAAATCTCCAGTGGCTTCAGAACCTTCAGCGCTTCTCTCTTGAGGCTCTCTGGCAACCAGCTACTCAGTCCGGATGCTGTAATCACTGCGCTGATATTGCCGTTAATCTCCATCATCGCCTGCTCCAAAAAACTCAGCCTTTTGCGTCTGTAGTCGACTTTGTAATCACTGATGCCCGCCAGAGTTGCGGCACTCTTGATTGCGTCCTTAAGGTCACCGAGTTCATCGACAAGTCCCAATTGCAGAGCCTTCTCGCCAGTCCAAACTCGGCCCTGGGCGATTTTATGAATATCGCTGGGTGTTGAATTTCGCGAGTTGGCCACCAGAGTCAGGAAGCGCGTGTAAACGTTCTCAACGCCGGATTGAATAATCATTTCGGCCTGGGTTGTCATCGGCTGATTGAGCTGTAACATTCCTGAAATTGAGGATGTCCCCACACCGTCGGAGTAAATGCCCAGTGCCTGCAGTGAGTCTTCAAAGGTAGGAATAACGCCAAATACACCAATCGATCCGGTGATGCTGGTCGACATGGCGAGAACTCGGTCGGACTCGGTGGCAATCCAGTAGCCACCAGAGGCGGCATAACTGCCCATAGAGACAACCACGGGAATATTATTTTTGCGGGTCGCGGCAATAGCATCGCGGATAACATCGGAGGCAAAGGCACTGCCGCCGGGGCTGTCTACCCGCAGCACCACCGCTTTTACCTGTTCATCCTCGCGTATTTCTTTAAAGATATTGGCTATAGTATCGCCGCCCACCGTGCCCTCTGGTTGGTTGCCATCGAGAATGCTACCACTGGTGACAACTACAGCAATCTGGGGTTTGTTTTTATCGACACTATTAAGGTTACCAAGCTTGATATTGTTGAGATAGGCAGACATTGAAATGCTGGCAAAATCCCCGTTCGCGGTCGGCAGTATCTGTAGCAGATAATTGTGAGTTTCGCTTCTCGTGGCAATTCGATCAATCAGTCCCTGATCGAGGGCCAGAGAGGCAATATCGCCGTTGGCAATGGCTAACCGCCTGTGCATATTGTCGACCAGATCGTCGATTGCGCCTGTTGGAAGGCCGCGCAAATGCTCTACCCGAGAGGTGTAAAACTTCCACAGTGAGTCGATAAGTTCACGGCGATCGGCGCGCGCCTCATCGGACATACTATTGGCCATATAGGGTTCAACAGCGCTTTTGTATTTGCCGACCCTGAAGATATGCATATTGACCTTGAGCTTGTCCAGCGCCTCCTTAAAATAGCTGGTGTAGGAGCCGAAGCCGGTAAGCATAATTCTGCCCATCGGGTTGATAATAATCTCGTCGGCGTGAGCTGCCAGGAAGTACTGTTGTTGTGAGAAGTTGTCGCCAATCGCAATAATTAGTTTGCCGCTTTTCTTAAAGCGCTGCAGGGCGCTGCTGATCTCTTCAAGTTTGGCGATGCCGCCGCCGGTCAGGTAATTGGTATCCAAAAGAATATGCGTGATGCGGGCATCGTATTGAGCATAATCAAGGGCGTCGACGATATCCCGAACCAGGGTTTCTGCATCGCGCTGGTCGGTTGGCGAGAATGCCTGGGAAAAGGGATCGATATAGGAGCGCTGGTCAACCAAAACTCCACTGGGTGCTAGGTACAGTGCTCCCTTGTCGGGTATGGGTTGAATATCCTCGGCAAACATACCGCCAATAATGATAATAAAGAACACCACAAACAGCAGGCTGATCAGATGACGTATTACACTGACAATCTTGCCAATGAATCGGAAAAACCTGCGTATAAAGCCTATTTTTTCACTCATGTGGATTCCTTTTCGCTTTTCACTTCGCTGTTATACAGAGAGCCTGTATAAGTAGTAGTTATAGATTATTCGCCTGCCTGATGCGCGCGTATATCATTGAGGCGCTGAACAGCACAGTCGTCAAAACCAGCTCGCTAATATCCAGCGCACGGGGTTCTGGAACACTTAACTTGTAGACCAGAATCGCAAAATACATCAGCAGGGCAAAGCCCATCCAGATCAGGTTGCGAATAGTGTCTGCAATCATGCCGGGAAGAAAAATCAGCAGTGGCACCAAGTAGAGCAGAAAAATGACCCAGGGGGCATCCTGTGTCCACAGGTTAACGGCAATAATAACCAGTAAAAGTGCATAGCTGCTGCGGGTGAGAAACCTGCTGATGGAGAGTTTAAGTTCAGTGTTCAAGATAGTCTGCCTCAGGATTTAATTAGTTGGCTAGCCAGCTGAGCAATACGCTTGCCCTGTGCCCGGCAGAGGTTTTTTTCATCAGTGCTGAGGTTATCACTCTGCAAATGACTGGCGCCGTAGGGGGTGCCGCCGCTTGAGGTGCTGTGCAGGCCCTGCTCGGAATAGGGTATGCCACTGATCAGCATGCCCTGATGTAGCAGCGGAATCATCATCGACAGCAGGGTGCTCTCCTGGCCGCCATGCAGGCTTGAGGTCGAGGTAAAAACTCCTGCCGGTTTATCGATCAGGTTGCCATTCATCCACAGCCCCGCAGTGCCGTCAATAAAGTATTTTAATGGCGCGGCCATATTGCCAAAGCGGGTCGGGCTGCCCAGCAGCAGGCCACTGCAGTTGACCAGATCGTCCTCGCTGCAATAGATATCACCGCTCTCGGGAATATCTTCCTCGGTCGCTTCGCAGACAGTTGAGACCGCAGGAACCGTGCGCAGTCTCGCCTCCATACCCCCGGCTTCAACACCCAGGGCGATCTCTTCGGCAAGCTTTTTTACATGGCCATTGCGGCTGTAATAGAGAACCAAGATATAGGGGGTCATTAGAGTATCTCCAAAACCTGTTCCGGTGGTCGGCCAATAATGGCTTTGTTAGCGACCACGACAATCGGTCGTTCAATCAGCTTGGGAAATTTCACCATAGCCTCGATAAGCTGGTTTTCGCTGAGGCTGCTATCGGCGAGGTTTTGCTCTTTGTAGGCCTGCTCGCCTTTGCGCAAGAGCTGTCGCGCAGTGATATTTAGTTTCTTTAACAATCCGGCGATAGCCTGCGCATCCAGAGGTGTTTCCAGATAGAGCACAATCTCGGGATCAATACCCTTATTTGTTATCAGCTCTAATGTCTGGCGTGATTTAGAACAGCGGGGGTTATGGTAAATGGTCGCCATCGTCTATCCTTATAGCTTACTAATGGTATATACGACTATTGTACGGGCAAACGGATTTAAACTTAAAGAGAGGTTTATTGGCATGACCAATGGCGTGCAAGCTGGACTGCAAAAGATATCTGTCGGCATGGTTCGCAGCGGCCATTTTCTGCGCTACCTCCTCAAGCGGTTTAATCAGGATGGCTGTCGCCAGAGTGCAGCTGCGCTAACCTACATGAGCCTGTTTGCCATAGTGCCAATGCTGACGTTGATGTACAGCATGTTTTCCCTGGTGCCGGCGTTCAATGAGGTTGGCTCGCAGGTTGAGGCATTTATCTTTTCCAAGTTTTTGCCCAGCAGCGGGCAGGAGATCAGCCAGTACCTGACTGAGTTTTCATCTCAGGCGCGCAAACTGAGTGCCGCCGGTGTGATTATTCTCATGGTTACATCATTTTTAATGCTCGCCAATATTGAGAAGACCTTTAACCATATCTGGGCCACGACCGGTAGCCGAAAGGGGCTAGCTGGGTTTTTGGTCTACTGGGCAATTCTCAGTCTTGGGCCGCTATTGCTAGCGGCGGGTATGATAATGAAAACCTATTTGGTCTCTTTTCAGTTAATTGTCGATGAGGTGGATAGCCTCGGTGTATCGGCAGTTCTGTTTTCCTATCTACCCTGGTTGCTAACCTGGCTGGCATTTACCCTTCTTTATATCGCTGTTCCCAACTGCAAGGTTCGCACGACCTATGCGCTCTTTGGTGGGCTGGTGACCACGGTGCTTTTTGAGTCAGCCAAGACATTATTTGGCCTGCTGGTGGCCCATTCCAGCTACACCAGCGTATATGGTGCATTCGCAGTAATTCCATTGTTTTTACTGTGGGTTTATCTGCTCTGGGTGCTGATTCTGGTCGGCGCTGAACTGGTCCGCGGTCTTGAGACTTTTCGTTACCAGGGGCGCGGCAGGGCGATGCCGGATCTACTCGCGGTGGTAATAATTCTCTGGCAGTGCTGGCGCCGTCAGCAAAAGGGCCAAGCTCTGTCAGATAGTACAATGACTGTCGTAGGTCTGGATGCAGATCACTGGCGGAAGCTGCGCAATATACTTCTGGAGAGGCACATACTCGAGAAGACCGCAAAAGGAACGTATGTGCTGATTCGCGACCCGGGTAGTATCAGTCTCAATGATGTGGTTGGCTGGCTGGGAGGAAATTTTCTCAGTGCAACCAACATGAGAAGTGAAAAACTGCTTGCCGGTCATCCCTGGTATGAAAAGTATGAGATGCTTATAGGTGATAATCGCAATTCAGTGGAACGCAATCTGTCTATAGATTTAAAGACGCTGTTTGCTGTCGCCAGTGAGTAGCATAATAGAGGCCCATAAATGTTGAAAAGAGCAATGCTTGTCTGCCTGTTGTTGGCTGGCTGTAGTGGAGATACCGGTTATCCTCTGGCTGATGGTGGCAGCCACAGTTTTAAAAATGATCGGGGCAAGCTGACGCTGATAAATTATTGGGCCATCTGGTGTTCACCTTGCCGTGAGGAGATTCCGGAGCTGAATAAACTGGCTGAGATCTATGCCGATCAGTTGACGGTATTGGCAGTCAATTTTGATAATGTTCAGGATGATAAGTTAGCGGCCCAGGTGGGAAAGCTGGGGATTGAGTTTTCATCCCTGCAGTCTGACCCGAGAGCGCTTTGGTCCCTGGAGCCGGTATCGGTTCTTCCTGAAACGCTAATTATAGATAGTCAGGGCGTATTGCTTCATCGTCTTTTAGGGCCGCAGACGTTTGAGTCTCTAAGCGCTTTGATCACTGAATAATCACAGCTGTTTTTTTAATCTTTCTTCTGTCATCTCGCCTTTCTATCTTTTCTGTCATCTCGACAGAGCGGAGTGACGAGAGATTCCCCATCTTTTAACTGCCCATTTATCTAAGCAAAATAGCCTCTGCCGCCACCCTTGATATCGGTCCTATGGGTTTCAGCGTTCGCACAACTCGCTGACGCTCATACAACGCGCCGATTCCCAGGCATGCATCGCGTGCTTTCGGGTTGTTCCCCAGTGGTACCCACCAATATTGCCATTCTGTCGTAAAACCCGGTGACAGGGAATAAAGAACGCCACTGGATTTGCACCAATGGCTGTGCCAACTGCCCGCGCAGCTTTGGGTCTATTCACCGCCTCGGCAACCTGGCTGTAACTGGCCAATGTGCCCTCAGGTATTTGCAGTAGGGCCCGCCAGATATTGATTTGAAAATTGGTTCCCGAGACATGCAGAGACAGTGGACGGTCAGGTATTTTACTGTCGAAGAGAGAGGCAACAATTTTAAACTGCTCCGATTCCTGGCTGTGAAGAGTTGCTCTCGGCCAGCGCCTTTGCAGTTCGGCAATATGAAGCTCGATTTTACTCTGGTCAATAAACGCCAGCTTGCAGATTCCCCGTTCTGTCGCGGCAACAAAAATATCGCCAAAGGGGCTGCTGTTAACCGCGTAGTCGATCGATAAGCCAGCGCCGCCAGTTTTAAATTCTCCGGGGGTAACCGCTTCCAGTTGTACAAAATGGTCATGCAGTCGCGAGGGGCTGCTTAAGCCAACTCTTTCGGAAACTGACAGTAGCGGTTGTGCCTCAGCCAAAAGTTGTTTGGCGCGCTCAACGGTGAGTGTCTGCAGGTATTTTTTAGGGGTTACCCCGGCCCAGCGGCAAAATAGGCGCTGAAAGTGGAATGGGCTGAGATTAAGCTGTGTAGCAACAGCCTCCAGATTGGGCTGTTGGTCAGCGTTGGCGTTGATAAATTCTATTGCCTCAGCGATACGTTGGTAGTCGGAGTTCATGGCAACAGTATTGCCGACTGTGGATGATTTATCGACCCGGATCTTGCGCATTTTTGGCCGAGAGATAGACGGACAAAAAATAGAGAGCAGCGCCAAGGAAAATCATCCCAACACCAATCCACCCCTCAATAGGTCTTGAGATCAGCACATACACCAGAGTCCAAAGCGTCACGCTCAAATAGACCAGCGGCGCGAAGGGATAGGCAAAGGTTGTGTAGGCGCCGGCAATATTCATCTTGCGCCAGCGCAAGATAAAGACACCCAGCACAGAGAATAATGTATTCACGCCCAGTACAAAGCTGGAGAAAATCAGCACAGATTCAAAGGTCGCGCTGAGAATAAATATTAGTGCAAGAAAACTCTGGAAAATAATTGCAATCATTGGCACCCCATGGACGTTATTGCGTGCCAGAGGAGCAAATAAATTAAAGTCCTCGCCGATCACTTTTAGCACTCGGGGACCAGCCATGGTCATGGCGCTGACGGTGGAGATAAGCAGCAGAGCAAGCATGGCTCCCATAGCACGGCCGGCATTTTCGCCAAGAGCGTGGTCGGCGACAATCACACCCACTTCAATTTTTCCTTCCAGAATAGAGATCGGTGCGGCACTTAAAAAAGTCATATTCAATAGAAGATAGAGCATCATCACCAGACCGGTACCAACAAATAGCACCAGGGGAAGATTGCGCTGGGGATTATCCAGCTCGCCAGTAACATAGGTGGCAGCATTCCAGCCGGTGTAGGCGTAGTTTACATAGATTAGAGATACCGCAAAGGCGCCGCTTAGAAACAATTTTTCATCGCCAGTCTGAGGCATCAGGTTGATCGATTGCGGGCTGCTTCCCCAGGTAGCTATAACCGCACAAAAAACCAGAATCAGGAGTATCTTCAAGCCGGTAAAGGCCTGCTGAACAGAACTGCTGGTCTGGCGTGAAAGGCAGTGCACGATGGTTAGGGCAATGACCAGTGCCACGGCGGACCCGGTTGGCGGCAGGCTGGGAAAGACCGCGGAAAGATAGGCGCCAAAGGTCATGGCAGCCAATGCTACCGGAGCGGCAAAGCCGACAGTGGCGGAGACCCAGCCGGAGATAAAGCCTGCGCAGGGGTGATAGAGTCGCGAGAGGAAATTGTATTCACCGCCGGAGCGGGGAAGGTTAGCGCCTAGTTCGGCATAGGTGAGGGCGCCGCAGAGAGCCGTCAGCCCGCCGACAAACCACAGCATGATCAGTACAAAGGGCGATTGAATGTCCAGCAGTTGGAATCCAAGGCTGGTAAATACGCCGGTGCCAATCATATTGGCGACCACGACTGAAATGCCGGTGGTTTTGGAAAAGGTTTGCATAAACGCTTCGCTGGATTATTTTCAACACTGTACAGCAGTCCATTGCTCGGTGCAGTAAATACCCAGATTGGGCAAAATGGTTTAGACTGGTTTCACCTAAAAATAATAAAAACAGTTGAGGGGCAAGGCTATGGAGAAAGGCATACGAATGGCAGTGGTCCTAATAGGGCTTATTGCGCTGTTGGGCGGTCTCGGTTTTATATTTGCGCCAATCCAGATGGAGGCAGAATTTTCGATTGTCGCCAGCCGCATTGATGGCATGGGAACAATTCGCGGTGACCTCGGCGGCATGTTTCTGATGGTGGCCTGTTTTACTCTCTACGGTTCGCGTCCGGGCAAGAGTCAATGGCTGGTGGTGCCCTTGGTGTTATTGATTACGGTGTTGTTCGGCCGCAGCGTACATATTCTTATTGATGGTATTTCTCAGCCGGCGATCCGCTCGACGGTGATTGAAATTGTCGCCTTGGTTTTTCTAAATTTTGCCCGGCGCAGGCTCGCTGTTGGTCAAGCTGTCAGAGTTGAGGTTTAGATTTATGTCAGCAAAAAACATACTTTCTATATTGGTCCTCAGCGCTGTATTTCCGCTGGCTGCTAGCTCGTTTGCCGAGGCACTGGTGGAAAGTCGCCAGGTCTATTTTGGTGACACCCATGTCCACACCAACTACTCCTTTGACGCTTATTTAAATAATAACCGCAGCGCCGATCCAGACACGGCCTATCGCTGGGCGAAAGGCCAGCCGGTTATTCACCCCTACAACAGAACCCGGGTGCAGATTCACACGCCGCTGGATTTCCTGGTGGTTGCCGACCATGCAGAGATGCTTGGTGTTATGCGCGCGGTGCACAACGAGTCTATTGTCCTTGAGGATATGGGCTGGTTCGGTAATCTCAAACGCTGGATTGGTATCAAGTTGATGCTGCGGGCAATCGATAATAATACCGGGCTGGAATTTTTTGGTCGCTTCTTGCCGATTTCGGCAACAGGTCATGATCACGCTGACCCAGTTGCCGACAGCAGTAACAATATTGGCAGTGTTGATTTTTTTGGTGATACCAGTGAGACATCGACGGCCGCTTGGCAAGATATTATCGAGACTGCAGATCGGCATAATCAGCCCGGTATTTTTACCGCCATGATTGGCTGGGAGTGGTCATCAATTCCCACCGGGGCTAACTTGCACCGGGTAGTGATTACCCCGGATAGCGCCGACAAGGCTAGCCAGTTCACACCCTATGGCTCTGATATCAGCCAGTATCCGGAAGATCTTTGGCAGTGGCTGGATTCAACAGAGCAGCGCACCGGTGCGCGCTTTATAGCTATTCCCCACAACTCGAATATTTCTAAAGGTTATATGTTTGACGACACAACGCTGCGTGGCCAGCCCATTAGTGCCGACTATGCTCGTCAGCGTATGCGCTGGGAGCCGATTGTCGAGGTTACCCAGATTAAGGGTGACAGTGAGACCCGCAGTGATTTTTCTCCACAGGATGAATTTGCCGATTTTGAAAACTATGATCACTATCTTCAGCTAGCCGACAAAAATCAGGAAGGCCACAAAGGGTTTACGGCCAGTCCGGCAGACTATATCCGACCGGCTTTAAAGAAAGGCTTGGCCATCGGGCAGCGGGTTGGTGTCAACCCCTATCAGTTCGGCTTGATAGGGTCGACAGATTCCCACTCTGGTTTGGCATCGCCAGAGGAGAACAATTTTTGGGGTAAAACAGCAACAGATTCCACGCCGGAGACCAAAACCCGCGATGCAGGTAGTCCGGTGACCAGTAATGGCTGGAATATGTCCGCCTCCGGTCTGGCCGCTGTCTGGGCTGAGGAAAATAGTCGCGAGGCTATCTTTGCAGCCTTTAAGCGCAAAGAGGTTTATGCCACTACCGGGCCGCGTATGCGTGTGCAGCTGTTTGCCGGCTGGAATTTTCCTGACGGGGCTGAAGCTGCCGCGGACTTCGCCGCGCAAGGTTATCAATATGGTGTGCCAATGGGATCTGATCTCGTCGCGCAACTGGGTGCGACAAAGCCGCCAGAATTTCTCGTGCGGGCTGTTAAAGATCCACTGGATGCCAATCTCGATCGGCTGCAGATGGTTAAAGGCTGGGTTGATGATCAGGGCCAGCAGCAGGAGATTGTCTATAACATAGCCTGGTCTGGTGACAGGGTGCTCGACAGCAGTGGACGGCTGCCGACAGTGGGTAATACAGTGGATTTAAATACCGGGCGCTACCGCAATACCATTGGCCAGGCTGAGCTGGCGACACTTTGGATCGATCCGAATTTTGATCCCCGTCAGCGCGCATTCTATTACGTTCGGGTTCTACAAATTCCCACTCCGCGCAATGGTCTTCTCGATGCGATTGCACTACAGTTGGACAAACCACCCCGGGGACCAAAAATGCTCCAGGAGCGCGCCTATACATCGCCTATCTGGTATCAGCCTGAACCCTGATTGCAGAGTTATCTATGGATTGTTCGTGTCCTCTTTGCCGTGGAAAAGGAATGCAACATAGGCTATATCTAACCCCTAAAAAGAAATATCACAATATCTCTGATGGCGATAACACAAGTTATGAAAAAAATATTTTCTGAACCGCTTGTTCAATTCTTGCTGATTGCTCTCTTTTTGTTGGGTGGTGAGCGCTTGATCAATGCCGATACTTATGCTGAGCAGCAATATCAGATAGATGTCGACGACCAGGTGCTGGCGCAGTTTATACAGCTGCGGGCAAAGTTATTTAAACCCGAAGAGGCGATGGCGGCACTAGAAAAACTCAGTGAGGAAGATCGCCAGCAACTGGTCAGTGATTACGCGCGCAATGAAGCGCTGTTTCGTGAGGCCATGGCGCTCAATCTGGACAAAAATGACCAGGTTATCCGCCGTCGCTTAATCCAAAAAATGGATTATCTGGCCCAGGGTTTTTACGACGAGCTGGCGCCGTTAACAGAAGCTGATTTGCAGGCCTACTATCAAGAGCATCGCCAGGATTATAAAAAGGCCGCCTCAGCCACTTTTACGCACGTCTTTATTTCCAGCGAAAAACGTAGTGTTGAAGAAGCCAAAAGGCTGGCGTTTGAATTACACAATCAGCTTCTTGCTGAACAGGTGCCTTTTGAAAATGCTCCCCGCTATGGCGAGAGATTTTTGTATCATCGCAACTATGTAAATCGCGATGACGAGGAGATTGGCAGCCACTTTGGAAATGACTTTCAGCAGCAGTTGTTCAATTATCAGGTTTCCGAGCAATGGCAGGGGCCAGTGCAATCCAATTACGGATGGCATCTTGTACTTCTGGTAAAAAATACCCCGGCGTATATTCCTGAATTTCCTCAAGTAGCCTCGAAGGTTTTTGCCGATGCCCAGCGTCAGAAACAGCAGGAAATCAAGCGCAGGGCAATTGACGGTATGATTGCCAAATACAAAATCACGGATCGGAGTCGGCAACAATAATGCGATTTATTTTTGCTCTGATTGTGCTTCTAGCAGCGTCGATTGCGGCCCTTGCCGACGAAGCGCGTCCTGTCTATGTGGAAATTGCACAGCAGACCGAAACTGAGTACCTGCTTAAGTGGAAGATTCCACCTGTTATGCCGGCCGGCCAGGAGCCCGCGGTGGAGTTGCGTCACGATAACTGTGGTTTATCTGATGGCTCGATCGGCGGACGTCCGGCGGGGTTGGTGGGCAGAAAGCACTACAGCTGCAGCCAGCCCAACCCGGTATTTTCAGTTGAGCTTATCTATCCACGCAGCAATCCGGCGCTCTCCTCATTAATTGTCTACAAGCCTCTGGCTGGCGATCCGTTACAGCTGTTTTCAGGGCCGGAAAAAAATCTGTTGGAGTTACCGCTGGCCTCTTCAGCATCAGCAGTAGCCAAACAGTACACAGTGGCTGGTATTGAGCATATTTTAATTGGCACTGATCACCTTTTATTTGTTCTCTGCCTGATGATGATTGCCGGAACCTTCAAGCGGCTGGTGCTGACAGTGACCGGTTTTACTCTTGCGCACTCGATTACTTTGAGTCTTGCGACCCTGGATATATTTCGTCTGCCCACAGAGCTGGTCGAGCTGTTAATTGCCCTGAGTATTCTATTGCTGGCGGTGGAGATCGTTAAGCATCGGCAGGGTGGTGCGGCAGAGAGTTTTTCCTGGCGCTATCCGGTCAGTGTCTCTGCAGTTTTTGGTCTGTTACATGGTTTTGGTTTTGCGGTGGTGTTGCAGGAGTTGGGGCTGCCCGCTTCGATGAAGGTACAGGCGCTGCTATTCTTTAATATTGGTGTTGAGCTGGGGCAGTTAGCCTTTATCACCGCCGTTTTGGCGCTAGTATTTGTTGCTACTAGGCTGGTGCCAGTTGTCGGCAGGCAGCAGGCCAGACTTGCCAATGTAGCTGTCTATGCAATTGGCATTTGCAGTGCCTACTGGCTGTTGGAGAGGAGTAGCCTTTTTTAATAAGACGCTCAGGGCTTTTTATAGAGAGACGCTCAGGGCTGTTTTCTCTTGGATACT
>JAYOUA010000003.1:190270-214783 GCA_038150705.1 Porticoccaceae bacterium
AGACGCTCAGGGCTTTTTATAGAGAGACGCTCAGGGCTGTTTTCTCTTGGATACTTATTTAAGGTTGCCGAGATTTTTCGCCAGCACTTTTAGAGTAGGTTTAAAAAGTTTTGGTGTGCAGGCGACTATATGCCCGCTTTCGAGAAATTTCTCAGCGCCCTGAAAATCACTGACCATACCGCCAGCCTCTCTTACCAGTAGAGCCCCAGCAGCAATATCCCAGGGCTTCAGGTACATTTCCCAGAATGCATCCATACGACCGGCAGCAATATAAGCCAGGTCCAGTGATGCGGCCCCCATGCGTCTAATGCCCGACGAGTTGTCGGCAAATTCATGCATGCATTTAAGGTAGTCGCCCATATGCTCAAATGAGGGTGGGCTAAAGGGAATGCCTGTGGCGTAGAGCGCGCCGGCTTCACTAGCGCGGCCCGAGACACGGATGCGCCGGCCATTTAATCTGGCACCATCGCCGCGGCTGGCGGTAAATTCTTCCTGTTTAAACGGATCGAGAACCACTGCATGCTCAATACGGCCTTTTACACGACAGGCGATTGAGATGGCGACATGGGGTATGCCGCGAACAAAGTTAGTGGTGCCATCTAATGGATCGATAATCCACTCGACGTCACTCTCAGGATTCCCACTTATGCCGCTCTCCTCGCAGAGAAAGCGATGATCGGGATAGGCTTTTTGAATATGGTAAATAATTGTTTCTTCTGAGCGCTTGTCGACCTCGGTGACGAAGTCGTGTCGACCTTTCTCATCAACTTTCACCAAATCGAGGCTGTCTGCAGATTTCACAATCATTTCACCTGCCTGACGGGCAGCGCGAAGGGCGATATTAACCATTGGTTGCATATTGGAATTCCAGTTGACTTAACAGTGACTTAAAGAGCGCGCGCATTGTAACAGAACTACAGTGCCAGAGAAGAGGGATTCTGCTACACTCGCGGCCGTTTTTTGGTCCATGGGTCTTCGGGGCTGTAAAGTTTTACTGGGCTATATCAGGTTACAAGAGGTGCTAAGTGTCAATATCCGAGCGACAGGCAAATATCCGAATCGTACTGGTCAATACCACCCATCCGGGCAATATTGGCGGTGCTGCGCGGGCCATGAAAAATATGGGTCTGGCAGAGCTGTATCTAGTGCAACCTAAGGAGTACCCGGCCCCGCGAGCTGTATGGCGCGCGGCAGGTGCAAGAGATGTGCTGGCCAATGCGACTATTGTTGAAAGCGTCGATGAGGCAATTGCCGACTGCGGTTTGGTAGTGGGCACCAGTGCCCGCGAGCGCAGAATTCCCTGGCCACTGCTCAATCCCCGGGAGTGTGGCGAAAAAACCTATCTCGAAGCCGAGAAGCACAAAACGGCACTGCTGTTTGGACGTGAAGATCGCGGATTGACCAATGATGAGCTGCAAAAGTGTCATTACCATGTGCATATTCCCTCCAATCCCGAGTACAGCTCGCTCAATTTGGCGACTGCCGTCCAAGTGCTCGCCTATGAGGTACGTATGGCCAGTCTTGCCGATGAGCAGGGCAATCTGCCTGCGTTGACCGAGTGGGATCAGCCACCTGTCAGCGCCGGTGATCTGGAGTACTTTCATGAGCATTTGGCCACCACTATGGCGGATTTAAAGTTTTATGACCCCGAAAATCCCAAGCAGCTATTAACCCGTATGCGCAGGCTGTTTAACCGTGTCCGAATGGACGATATGGAGGTTTCAATACTCCGTGGTCTATTGTCTTCAGTGCAGCGTACAATCAAAAAGTAGTCCCGTAATAGTTGATGAAATTAATCAGGTATTTAATTGACTAAAATAGTCAGGTATCGGATAATTTGTGCCCTAAATGTGCACGGAGCGCAGAAGCGGAGCCTAGTATGCGACTGACAACCAAAGGACGTTATGCGGTTACAGCCATGCTGGATTTAACCATCCATGCAGACGACAAACCGGTATCACTGTCCGAAATAT
This sequence comes from Porticoccaceae bacterium, assembly GCA_038150705.1. GTDB lineage: Bacteria > Pseudomonadota > Gammaproteobacteria > Pseudomonadales > Porticoccaceae > HTCC2207. The sequence continues at coordinate 192,244 of JAYOUA010000003.1, forward strand.
CTGAACGACAATCGATCTCTCTCTCCTACCTCGAGCAGCTGTTCTCGAGATTGCGTCAGTCTGAGTTGGTGACGAGCGTGCGTGGTCCCGGTGGCGGCTACCGTCTGGGGCGACCCAGTGAAGATATTTATATCGCGCAGATTATTGAAGCAGTTAATGAGTCTGTGGATACCACCAGTTGCCAGGGAAAAGGTGATTGTCAGGGGGGTGAAATATGCCTTACCCATGCGCTCTGGGATGAGCTCACAGCAGAGATACACAATTTTTTGAATAGTATTTCGCTGGCCCATTTAATGGCCAGGCGCGATGTTAAAAACATTGCCCAGCGCCAGGTGGACCAGCTGTTAATTTTAAGTGAAAGCCCACAGGCAGGTGCCTGCTAAAACTGGAGAAGTAAATGAGTCTTCCAATTTATCTCGACTACGCTGCAACAACCCCGGTTGATCCCGCAGTGGCAGAGAAAATGATGCAATACCTAACGCCCACCGGTCACTACGGCAACCCGGCGTCGCGCTCACACACCTTTGGTTGGGAAGCTGAAGCGGCGGTCGAAGACGCCCGTGAACAGGTCGCCACAATGATTAATGCGGATCCCCGCGAAATCGTCTGGACCTCCGGCGCCACTGAAGCCAGCAATCTGGCGATTAAAGGCTGTGCGCACTTTAACCAGCGCAAAGGCAAGCATGTGGTTACATCGCGCATCGAGCACAAGGCGACTCTGGATACCTGTCGCCAGCTTGAGCGTGAAGGCTTTGAAGTTACCTATCTGGATCCAGATAAAAATGGCCTGATTCAGCCCCAGGCCGTTGCCGATGCGCTTCGTGAAGACACCACTGTTGTGTCGATTATGCATGTTAACAACGAGATCGGAACGCGCAATGATATCGCTGCGATCGGCGCAATCTGTCGTGAACATAAGGTTTTCTTTCATGTCGATGCCGCCCAGAGTGCCGGCAAGACGCCTATCGATGTCGAGGCAATGAAGGTCGATATGATGTCCTTCTCCGCACACAAAATTTACGGCCCGAAAGGTATTGGTGCTCTCTATGTACGCCGCAAGCCGCGCGTTCGTATCGAAGCGCAGATGCACGGTGGTGGTCATGAGCGCGGTATGCGTTCAGGTACCTTGCCGACACACCAGATTGTCGCCATGGGTGAAGCGTTCAGAATTGGTGGTGAAGTGTTAGCCGAAGAGTCAGCACGTATTGAAAAGTTGAGAAGCAGACTCTGGGAAGGCGTTTCAGATATGGAAGAGGTCCACTTAAATGGCTCTCCCGACCAGCATGTGCCGGGCATTGTTAATATCAGTTTCGCCTTTGTTGAAGGCGAGTCGCTGATTATGGCTTTGCGCGACCTGGCCGTCTCTTCCGGATCGGCCTGTACCTCGGCTAGCCTCGAGCCTTCCTATGTGTTGCGCGCCCTGGGTTTGAATGACGAGATGGCCCACAGCTCGATTCGTTTTAGTATCGGTCGCTATACCACGGAACAGGATATCGACGATGCCATCGCAAAAGTACGCCATGCAGTGACCAAGCTGCGCGAACTGTCGCCCCTCTGGGATATGTTCAAAGATGGTGTCGATTTGAGTCAGGTTGAGTGGGCGGCGCACTAACCTGTGCACCCGCTTAAGTTAAAGAAAGTTAAAAGAAGTTTAAAGTTACTAAATAGGAGTCATCAAAATGGCTTACAGCGAAAAAGTGATTGATCATTACGAAAACCCACGCAATGTTGGCAAGCTCGACGACAACTCGAAGAATGTTGGCACCGGTATGGTTGGAGCGCCGGCCTGTGGCGATGTTATGCGTCTGCAGATTCAGGTTGATGACCAGGGTGTTATCGAAGATGCCAAATTTAAAACCTACGGCTGTGGCTCGGCAATTGCGTCCAGCTCACTGCTCACTGAATGGGTTAAGGGCAAGCATATTGATGATGCCGCGGAAATTAAGAACACAGAGATAGCTGAAGAATTGGCGCTGCCGCCAGTCAAGATCCACTGCTCGGTTCTGGCTGAGGATGCCATTAAAGCCGCGGTTCGCGATATCCGCGAAAAGCAGGAGAGCTGATTAACCAGATGGCTATCACAATGACACCCGCTGCGGAGCAGCATGTAATCAAACACCTTGAGCATCGGGCGAAGGGTGTTGGCATTCGTCTCGGCGTTCGCACCACCGGCTGTTCGGGACTCTCCTATGTCCTGGAGTTTGTCGATAGTGCCGAAGCTGAAGACGAGGTTTTCCAGTGTGGTGAAATAAAATTAATTATCGACCCTAAAAGCCTTGTCTACCTCGATGGCACTCAGCTCGACTATGTCAAAGAGGGACTTAACGAGGGCTTTGAATTTAAGAATCCAAATGTAAAAGACGAATGTGGTTGTGGCGAAAGCTTCCACGTTTAAAGGCTAACCATTCATAAAACTATAGATGGTAATTAGACATTGGATCTATCCACAAAGCTGTTAGAGACAAGCAACTACTACGAGATATTTTCCCTCCCCGCGGGTTGGCAAATAGACCGTACTGTCCTCGACAGCCGCTACCGCCAGCTACAGCGTGAGTTTCACCCGGATCGTTTCGCGACCAGTGGAGAGGTTGAAAAGCGTCTTGCGGTGCAGACCACGTCATTGATCAATCAGGCCTATGAAACATTAAAATCTCCCCTTAAGCGCGCCCAATATATGCTCGAACTGGAGAGTGTGGATGCCGATCAGGAGAGTCATATCACCACTGATATGAACTTCCTGATGTCACAGATAGAGTTACGTGAGAACCTAGAAGAGATTTGCGCCAGCAGCGACCCGCTGGCTGGACTGAATAGCATGCGCGGCGATGTCCAGACTAAGTATCTGCAGCTACAAGAGGATTTTCAGGTACAGCACAGCGCGGCTAATTATAATAACGCCCTCGATACAGTGGCGAAAATGCAATTCTTCGCCAAGCTGCTCGACGAGATCGAGCAGCGTGAAGAAGAGCTAGAGGATTTTTAAACCGTGGCACTACTGCAAATTTCAGAACCCGGGCAATCCCCCCAACCTCATCAGCGCAAACACGCTGTGGGTATAGATCTGGGTACTACCAACTCATTAGTAGCAGCTGTGCGCAGCGGCATGCCGGAAACCCTTGCCGATGAGCAGGGCAGACATCTGATGCCCTCGGTTGTGCACTATATAAAAGAAGGTGTCAGCTGTATCGGTGACGAAGCTGCCGAGCACAACGTCAGCGACCCTCTGAATACACTCTCATCGATCAAGCGCCTTATGGGTCGCGGTATTGACGATGTAAAAACATTTGGCGGCCAGTTGCCTTACAACTTTGCCGAAGACGATGGCGGCATGCCAAAAATTATCACTGCCAGCGGTGCGGTCAGTCCAATCCAGGTCTCTGCAGAAATTCTTCGCAAGCTTGCCGGGCGCGCTGAAATTGCCCTTGGCGGCATGCTAGATGGTGCGGTAATAACTGTGCCTGCCTACTTTGATGATGCCCAGCGCCAGGCCACCAAAGATGCAGCTACTCTCGCTGGTATTAAAGTTTTACGACTGCTGAACGAGCCCACAGCTGCGGCAATCGCCTATGGCCTCGATCAAGCCGAAGAGTGTGTTATTGCGGTCTACGATCTGGGTGGCGGCACCTTTGATATTTCAATTTTGCGCCTCTCGCGCGGGGTTTTTGAAGTGCTCGCAACCGGAGGTGACTCGGCACTGGGTGGCGATGATTTCGATCGCGCTATCGCCGAGTGGATTCGTCAGCAGGTGGGCATGGATGAGAATCTTGAGCCTGTTGAGCAGCGCATTCTTTTGGAGACCGCAAAGTCTGCCAAAGAAGAGTTAACGGAACAGGAATCAGTGGAAATTGAAGTGCTGGATTGGCAGGGGAAACTAGATCGTCAACAGCTCAACCAGCTTATTGATGGCCTGATCGATAAAACTCTGCGCGCCTCTAAGAAATCTCTGCGTGATGCCGGATTGAGCTCGGAACAGGTTGATGAGGTCATTCTGGTGGGTGGCTCTACCCGCGCCATACGTGTGCGTGAAAAAGTTGAGCAGTTGTTTAACCGTCAGCCGCATTCCAAAATTGATCCCGATCGCGTTGTCGCCATGGGTGCCGCCATGCAGGCGGAGGTACTGGTGGGCAATAAGTCCGGCGATGAGATGTTACTTTTGGATGTTATTCCCCTGTCCCTGGGTATCGAGACAATGGGCGGCCTGATCGAAAAAATTATTCATCGCAATACCACTATTCCCGTATCCAGAGCCCAGGAATTCACCACCTTTAAGGATGGCCAGACGGCGATGGCAGTGCATGTGTTACAGGGCGAGCGCGAGCTAGCTACAGACTGCCGCTCACTGGCGCGCTTTGAGTTGCGCGGGATACCGCCAATGGTTGCCGGCGCGGCAAAGATTCGAGTGACCTATCAGGTGGATGCCGATGGTCTGTTAAGCGTCACTGCCAAGGAAACTGTTAGTGGTGTTGAATCGCGTATTGAGGTTAAGCCCTCCTACGGTTTGCAGGAAAATGAAATTACCGAGATGTTGCAGGACTCCTTTAGCCATGCTCGCGAGGATATGCAGGCACGAGCCCTGCGCGAGCAGCAGGTCGAAGCAGATCGAATGATCGAAGATCTGCAGGCGGCGCTGGAGAAGGATGGCAGTAGCCTGCTCGATGCCGATGAATTCCAATGTCTGGAAGTGGCAATTAGAGAGTTACAGGAGGTGCGCGCCAACAGTACAGAACACCGCGCACTGGCACGCCAAATTGAATCGGTGGGCAAAGTCAGTGAAGAGTTTGCCGCCCGCCGGATGGATGCCAGCATTAAAAGTGCGCTGGCCGGACAAAGTATTGATGATGTGGAGACAAACCTATAATGGCACGCATAGTATTTTTACCCCATGAAGAAATCTGCCCGGAAGGCGCCGTTGTTGAATCCAATCCCGGCGAGAGCGTCTGCGAAGCGGCCCTGCGCAGTGGTATCGATATCGAGCATGCCTGCGAGATGTCCTGTGCCTGCACCACCTGTCATGTCCATGTCCGCGAGGGCTTTGCAGAGTTGCCCGAGGCGGATGAGCTGGAAGAAGACTATCTGGATATGGCCTGGGGTGTTGACCCGGATTCAAGACTGAGTTGCCAGGTTATTCCCGGTGATCAGGATCTGGTGGTAGAAATCCCCAAGTACACGATTAATATGGTCTCGGAAAAACACTGATTCGGGTTTAGATAAGCTACAGAGTGCGGCTGCCAAGACCGCAACATAAGCGGCATAAAATGGAGTAATAGGCTATGCTAAAGTGGACTGATATACATGATATCGCTATAGAGCTAACGGATAACCATCCGGATGTGGATCCACAGTATGTAAATTTTGTCGACCTGCGCAAATGGGTTCTCGAGCTCGATGAGTTTTCCGATGATCCCGAGCGTTGCGGAGAAAAAATTCTTGAAGCTATCCAGATGGCATGGATTGAGGAACTGGATTAATAAAAGCAAGATCAATAACAGTATGCTGCGCTAGCAGCGGGATTTGCGCAAAGGATGCCAGACAAAAATCACCTGTATAAAAAAGTTCTCGATACAGCGCCGTTTGGCACAGTGTTCTTCGCTTACGGTGTGTGTATTGATATCAACGCCCAGGCCCTTTCCATTCTCAAATGTGATCGCTCGCAAATTATTGGCACTGCCATCGGCGAAGATCAGGATCACCAGCCCCAGGCCATTCAACAATTTAAGCAGGTTATAAAAAAGCTTCAGGAAAATCAGTTGCAAGGTATTCTGTGGCGCTCGGAAAACATTCTCGATGAGAACGAAATTGTCGTCTCCGTCAGCGCACTCGAGGATGCGGATGAAGTACTGTGTCTGATGCTCTACCCACTGCCATCACTGGCAAAAATGGTGGTTAGGGAATTCTCAACTGCAGACCTGACGGCAGTGAAGACCTCAGCCGAAGCACCTCTGGAGATCGAAGACGCACCATCTGTTGATGACCAGCCCTCAAGCGATCCGAAACTATCTCCTGTCGATGCCGCGCATGATCAGCTCGAACCGGCAATGCTTGAAAGCCACAGCAAGCTCGCCGAAAGCATTAAAGCCGACCAGTATGAGACCCTTGCCGGCCTGCCGGTCAGCCCGCGTCTTATCGAAAGTATCAGCAACTATCTAAAATCCTCCGAGGAGGACAGCCCCTGCGGCACACTACTGTTAATAGACTTCGACAACTTTAATTCCATCAATGAATCCCTCGGCAAACATATAGGCAACCAGATTCTCGAGCGGGCCGCTGAAACCATCGAGGGTATGTGTACAGAGTTGATGGAAGTTGATCAGGTAGCCGGTGATTCCTTTTTACTGTTTGTCAGAGATATTGCTGAAACCGCCGAGCAGGCCCGTGAAGTCAGCCTGACGCTGGCCAATGAAATTCGCTGTGTGATCACCCGTCCATTCTTTACTGAAAACGGTGAGGTCAGTGTTACTGCCAGTGTTGGTATCAGTGTGCTCTACTCGGGAATCTACTATTCCCCGGAGGATTCTTTATCCAATGCTGAAGAAGCAGTGCAGCAGGCAGAGAGCGCCATGTTTGAGGCCAAACGCCGCGGGCGTGACACAGTGGTGCTGTTTGATTCACAGATTACCCGTCAGGCCCGTCAGCGTATCAATATGCAATCCAGCCTGCGCAAGGCAGTCGCCAACCAGGAATTTGACTTATATGTACAGCCACAGGTTTCGACACACAGTGGAGATGTAGTCGGTGGCGAAGTTCTGCTGCGCTGGATGAACTCCGATCAGGCCAGACATACACCGGCAGACTTTATTCCGATACTGGAGTCCTCGGGAATGATAGTCGATGTCGGCCTCTGGGTGATTCGCACTTCCTGTGAATACCTGCGCAATATGCTCGATCGCGGACTCTGGGATGAGACTATGCAGATGGCGGTCAACATCAGTCCCAAGCAGTTTCATGACCCGCACCTGATCAAGTCTCTGGAGCACAGTCTGAAAAGCTACGATATTCGCCCAGATATGCTCACTCTGGAAGTCACGGAAAACCTGTTGATTGATGATTTTGAAACTGTTGCCGAGAAGATGAAAAAGATTCGCGATATGGGTACCCGATTTGCGATTGACGACTTTGGCAGTGGTTATTCATCGATGATTTATCTTAAGCGCCTGCCGCTGGATATATTGAAGATCGATCGCGAATTTATCACCCATCTCAATTCCGACAAAGAGACGCTTGGCCTAGTAGAGGCGATTATGATGGTCGCCCATCACTATGGTCTGGATGTGGTCGCTGAGGGTGTTGAAAAACGTGAGGTTCTGGAGATTTTGCGCAGCCTTGGCTGTGAAAAATACCAGGGTGCCCACTTCAGCATGCCGGTCTCGCTCGACCGCTTTCAGCGCCTGTTAGTCGCCTAGTCAAAAGCGCGCAATAAAACGACCTAAAAAACAATTGTTACCGCCACCCAGTGCAGGTAAAATCCGCGCCACTGCCCAAATGGGCTATTTAATTATCATTTTTTTCACTTTTATTTTTAGCCTTTGTTTGGAGAAATCTTCATGGCGACTGAACGCACACTATCAATTATCAAGCCCGACGCAGTAGCAAAGAATGTAGTTGGTCAAATCCTTAGCCGCTTCGAAGCCGCTGGCCTTAAAGTTGTTGCCCTGAAAATGCTGCAGCTTAGCCAGGAACAAGCCGAAGGTTTCTATGCTGAACACAGCGAGCGCCCATTCTTTAAAGATCTGGTTGCCTTTATGACATCGGGTCCTGTCACTGTTCAGGTGCTTGAGGGTGAAGGCGCTGTATTGGCAAACCGTGACCTGATGGGTGCGACTAATCCCCAGGATGCTGAAGCTGGCACTATTCGTGCGGACTTTGCAGAATCTATCGATGCCAATGCAGTACACGGTTCTGATTCAACTGAATCTGCAGCTCGTGAAGTTGCATACTTCTTTGCTGATAACGAAATTTGTCCTCGATAAAAGCTTTTCACGAAGAAAAGCTTAGAGAGACTTATAAATAGAGAGCAGGACATCTATGTCCCAAGAAGTAGAAGTAACAGCAGTCGACGAACAGCCCCGAAAGGAGAAAACCAACCTTTTGGGGCTTTCTGCTTCCCGTATAGGTGACTTTTTAGAGTCACTTGGCGAGAAGCGCTTCCGTGGTACTCAGATTCTCAAGTGGATACACCAGCAGGGTGTGACCGACATCAATGAGATGACCAATATCTCCAAAGGCCTGCGTGCCAGCCTCAGCGAAGTGGCCGAAATCGCCCTGCCTGAAGTGGTCAGTGTGCAGGATTCCACGGATGGCACGCGCAAGTGGTTGATTCGCATGGCCGGCGGCAGCTGTATCGAAATGGTCTATATCCCCGAGCGCGATCGCGGAACACTCTGTGTCTCCTCGCAGATTGGCTGCGCCCTCGACTGCAGCTTTTGTGCGACCGGCAAGCAAGGCTTTAATCGCGACCTGACAGCGGCAGAAATTATTGGTCAGCTGTGGATCGCTGCGCAATCCTTTGACCAGTTTGATCCTAAAGCACCGCGCCGGGTTACCAATGTGGTGATGATGGGTATGGGCGAACCGTTAATGAATTTCGACAATGTCGTCGATGCCATGAACCTGATGCTTGATGACAACGCCTACGGACTCTCCAAGCGCCGCGTGACCCTGAGCACTGCGGGTATGGTTCCCGAAGTCGATAAGCTTGGTGACGTCACCGATGTATCTCTAGCAATTTCCCTGCATGCGCCAAACGACGAACTGCGCAACGAGCTTGTGCCTATCAACCGCAAATATCCTCTGCAGACGTTTGTCGACAGCGCCAGGCGCTACTTGGATAAAATGCCTGATAATCGCCGTAAAATCACCGTTGAATACACCCTGATAGACAGGGTCAATGACCGTGATGAACACGCCAAAGAATTGTCGGTGCTACTGCGCGATTTACCCTGCAAGATAAACCTTATTCCGTTTAATCCTTTCCCGGGTTCCGGCTATAAAAAGGTCACCAAAGTGGCTCTGGGGCGGTTTAGGGACATTCTGCATAATGACGGGTACACTGTTACAGTACGAACTACCCGCGGTGATGATATTGCCGCTGCCTGTGGTCAGCTGGCAGGTGAAGTAAACGACCGCACCAAACGTCAGGAGCGCTATAAAAAACGCCTCAATGAGGAACAGGTGGTTAAATTTGTTGAGAAGTAAACAACCTGCAAGCGTGGGTTAGTTGAGATTGATGAGGGAATGCCAGCTTACACCGAGTGGCTAAAGGGAGAGGGATTATGAAGAGCGCAACAGGGTATGTTGTCAAACTGGTAAAGCTGGGTTTTGTGGTGGCTGTTCTAAGTAACGTCACTAGCTGTGTCTCGGATGGCCGCAAGAGTAGTAATGCCGAAAACCCGGATGCTGCAAGCCAGCAGCATATTAAACTGGCACTTAAATATATCGGCTCGGACAACCGTGATTTAGCCCGGGTCCACCTTGAGAAAGCCGCGAAACACAGATCGCGATCGGCACAGCTTTATAATGCTTACGCGCTGCTATACCAGAGTGAGCAGGAAGTTAAGTTGGCCGAAGAGTACTTTATAAAGGCCCTGGCGAGAGATAAAAGTTACACGCTGTCACGCTATAATTTCGCCACCTTCTTATACCAGCAGGGGCGACTGGCAGAGGCCAGGAAACAGATTAAACAGGTCACTGAAGACCTTGGCTATGAACGCCGAGCTCAGGCATTTTATATACTTGGCCTGACACAGAAAAGAATGGGTGATAGCCAGCAGGCACTGCAATCCTTTGAGAAAGCGACGCAGCTCTCGTCGGGATTTGCGGCGCCCTATATTGAGGCTGCTGAGCTCTATTTTCAGCAGAAAAACTATCCTCTCTGCAAGTTGGCATTGGATCGTTTTAGACAGTTGAGCCCACCGACCGCCCAGAGTCTGTGGCTTGCGGTTCGAGTGGAAGAGCGCTTTGGCAACAGGGATAAAGCGGCGAGTGAGGGACTTAAACTAAAAAATCTGTTTCCATACTCGCAGGAAAGCCTCGCCTACAGGGCCTGGCAGAAACAAGTAAAAAGCCTGAGCGACTATTAAAAGCCCTAGCGGTTGGTAGTGGGTTGTTGAGTGGTAATAGAGTATTTTTTAAATGTTTAGTGAAACACCAATAGTGCGGCGCAAGTCGCGACAGATTATGGTCGGCAACGTTCCAGTAGGCGGGGGCGCGCCAATTTCTGTGCAGAGTATGACCAATACCAGCACTGCAGATGTCGTGGCAACCGTTGCTCAGATAAAGAGCATTCAAGCTGCCGGTGCAGATATAGTCCGTGTCTCTGTTCCCTCTCTGGAAGAGGCTGAAGCCTTCGGCCAGATTCGCCAGCTGGTGGATATTCCTCTGGTTGCCGATATTCACTTTGACCACAATATCGCCCTGCGCGTGGCCGACCTCGGCGTCGACTGCCTGCGCATTAATCCCGGTAATATCACCCGCGAAGATCGTCTGCGCGAAGTGATTGCCAAAGCTCGTGATCTGAATATCCCAATCCGTATCGGCGTCAATGCCGGTTCCCTAGGTAAGGATCTGTTGCGCAAATACAATGAGCCCACCGCCGAGGCGATGGTTGAATCGGCGATGCGCAATGTCGATCTGCTCGACAAATACGACTTTCAGGACTTTAAAGTCAGCGTAAAAGCCTCGGATATATTTATGGCAGTAGCCGCATACCGCGATCTGGCGATACGTATCGAACAGCCCCTGCACCTGGGTATTACCGAAGCTGGTGGCCTGCGTTCCGGTACCGTTAAATCGGCGATTGGTCTCGGCGCGCTATTGCTCGACGGTATCGGCGACACCATTCGCATCTCCCTGGCAGCCGATCCGGCCGAAGAGGCCAGGGTTGCCTGGGATATGTTGCGCAGCCTGAGATTACGCAGCAAAGGTATAAACTTTATTGCCTGCCCGAGTTGCTCGCGACAAAACTTCGATGTTATCAAGACCGTCAACGAACTGGAAAATCGCCTTGAAGATATCACCGTGCCCATGGATGTCTCGATTATTGGCTGTATTGTCAACGGCCCGGGCGAAGCCAAGGAATCTGACTTTGGTCTAACCGGTGGTACGCCAGCCAATCTGGTATACCTAGACGGCCAGCCCGACCACAAAGTGGGCAACGAAAATCTGGTCGACGAATTGGAAGCCGAAATTCGCGCCAAGGCTGCCGCTAAAGAAAAACAGCTGGCGGCGGATGCAGCCAACCTTATCGCTAAGGCTTAAATAGAAAAAGAGAGACAGATGAAACTCCAATCCATCAGGGGCATGAACGATTTGCTGCCCGAACAGTCAGCCACCTGGCAGTACCTTGAAAACACGGTTGCCAGGGTACTGAGCCGTTACAGCTACCGCGAAATACGTTTCCCAGTGCTTGAGCAGACGGAGCTGTTTAAGCGTGCGGTTGGGGAAGTGACGGATATTGTTGAAAAAGAGATGTATAGCTTTGATGATCGCAACGGCGACAACCTCAGCTTGCGTCCCGAGGGGACCGCTGGCTGTGTGCGCGCCTGCACTGAAAATGGCCTGTTGCACAACCAGACCCAGCGCCTCTGGTACAGCGGCCCGATGTTTCGTCACGAGCGCCCGCAAAAGGGTCGCCTGCGCCAGTTTCATCAGGTGGGTGTCGAAGCCTTTGGTCTGTCGGGGCCGGATATAGATGCCGAATTACTGTTGTTGACCGCAAGGCTATGGAAAGAGCTGGGAATTAATCATGCCGTAACCCTGCAGATTAATTCTCTGGGAACCTCCGCTGATCGCGCCAACTATCGCGCGGCCCTGGTCGACTATTTAAGTGCCAGAAAAGATCAGCTCGACGAGGACAGTCAACGTCGTCTCGACAACAATCCCATGCGTATTCTCGACAGTAAAAATCCCCAGACCCAGGCACTGTTAAACGATGCGCCAAGTCTGGCAGACTTTATTGACCAGGAATCACAGGATCATTTCAAACAGCTTCGCGACACTCTCGACGCTGCCGGGGTCGCCTATCAGATCAACCCGCGACTGGTGCGCGGACTAGATTATTACTCCAAGACAGTCTTTGAATGGGTCACCACTCAATTGGGTGCCCAGGGCACCGTCTGTGCCGGGGGACGCTACGATGGGTTGGTTGAACAACTCGGTGGAAAACCCTGTCCTGGCGTTGGTTTTGCCATGGGTGTTGAGCGACTGGTGCTGTTGCTTGACGAGCTCGGTGTTGTCCCTGATAGTGTCGGGCAAACAGTGGATGTGTACCTGGTTGCCGTTGGGGATGTGGAAACCCAGGCGCTGGTGTTGGGAGAAAATCTGCGCTCTAATTGCCCAACTATCCGGCTGCAGACAAATTGCGGCGGTGGCAGTTTTAAATCGCAGATGAAAAAAGCCGATAAAAGTGCAGCCTCCATTGCCCTGATACTTGGCGAAAATGAAGCGGCAGATAAAAAAATTGGTGTGAAGTTTTTGCGCGAAGAGCGCTCCCAGGAAACGGTTGATCAGGCAGACCTGGCCGACTATTTAATGACAATAATGACGACAGATTGAGGAACATTCGTGGCAGATCATATTACAGAAGAAGAGCAAATCGAAGCTCTTAAGCGTTGGTGGGAAGAGAACGGCAAGCAGACTATTTTGGCTATCGCCATGGTGGTTGGTGGATATTTTGGCTGGCAGGCTTGGACCGACCACAACGCAGAGCAGGCCTCTGCAGCCTCACTGGTCTATCAGGAAGTGCTCGACACCCTCTCAGGTTTAAATCCCGGCGAGACGCTCGATGAAGACAAGCAAACTGCGCTGACGCAACTCACTGACAAGCTAAAAGCCGAATACAGCGACACTCAGTACGCAGTCTATGCCGCTTTAACCAAAGCCAAGTTCGCGGTTGAAGGCAACGACCTTGATGTCGCTGTCAGCGAACTGCAATGGGCGCTGGATAATGCAAATAATGTCACTTCATATGTTGTTCGACTGCGTTTGGCACGCGTAGAAGCTGCGCGCGGCAATCTGGATAAAGCCCTTGAGTTGGTACAGGGTGTTGATGCTGGCGAAATGAGCTCTGCCTTCGAAGAAGCCAAGGGTGATTTTTATCTCGAACAGGGCAACAGCGCCGCTGCCTACACAGCCTATCAGTCAGCGCTAGCATCTGAGGCAACTGGCGACAGTTCCGTGCGTGCTCTACTGGAGCTCAAAATTGGCCTGGTTCAGCCGGCAGAGCTTATTGAGCCTGCCACTGAGCAGTAAGGGAACTACCTGACAGCTGTCCAGCCGTCGTTTAAATAGGAAAACGCACCATGAAGAAGTTAAATTTATTGTTATGCTCATTAGTTTGCGCATTGCTCGTCTCCGGCTGTAGCTGGTTTGGTGGTGACAAAGAAGCCGAAATTCAGCCGGCAAAACTGGTTAAATTCGATGCGGAAGCTAGTATCCTAAAACAGTGGTCGGTCAACATAGGGGCAGCCAATAAAGACTTTTGGAAAAGTTTACAGCCTGCCGCAAGTTCCGAGTTGGTTTTTGCTGCAGATCACGAGGGAAAGGTCAGTGCTGTTGAAGTAGCCACTGGCAAGCGCCGCTGGAGCACGCAGCTACAACAGCCGATTTCTGGTGGTGTTGGTTTCGGTTCCGGGTTGGTGATGGTTGGTACTATTGAGGGCCAGGTATTCGCCCTGAATGCCGACGATGGCACTATCGCCTGGAACAGCACTGTCAGTTCCGAGATCCTCTCCAGTCCCCAGGGCAATGGTCAGGTTGTTGTAGCTCAGACAATCGATAATAAACTTTTTGCCTTCAACGCGGATGACGGTTCGGCACTTTGGCAGCACGAAGATGATGCACCCCTGCTAAGTGTTCGCGGTACCAGCTCCCCGATTGTTACCGAGAATATGGTTCTTGCGGGTTTTGATTCTGGAAAGCTGATTGCTTTTAACCCTGAAAATGGCTCGCTGATCTGGGAGTCGCGAATGGCGCTGCCAAAGGGAAGAACAGATCTTGAGCGTATGGTTGATCTTGATGGTTCGCCGCTACTGGTTGGCGATGTTATCTATGCGGTGACCTATCAGGGGCGACTCGGCGCGCTGTCACGCGGCACCGGTCGCAGTCTGTGGTTCCAGGACAGTAACTCCTACCAGACACCAGCACAAAGTCTTGACCAGGTCTATGTCAGTGAGTCCGACAGCACTGTGCGCGCCTTTCGTGCCGGCAGCGGCCAGGTTATCTGGAGCAACGAAGAGCTGTTTTTACGCCGCACAACCAGCCCGGCGAAACTCGGTGGTACTATCGCAGTGGCTGACGCTGAAGGTTACCTGCATCTGCTCGATCCCCTCGATGGCCATTTTGTCGCTCGCACCAAAGTGCATAGCAGCGGTGTAAGTGCGCCGATGCTGACAGTCGGCGACAGCCTGATCGTTCAGTCCAATAATGGTTCTTTGAGCGCGTATAAAATTCAGTAGCGATTAATATCCCTAATTACAGTAGAATGCCGCACTTAAACCTGCGGCATTTTTTATTTTTATGATTCCTGTTATCGCCCTTGTGGGCCGCCCCAATGTTGGTAAATCAACACTCTTCAATCGACTTACCCGCAGTCGCGACGCACTGGTGGCCAACTATTCCGGCCTGACCCGCGATCGCAAGTACGGCGATGGTGAGATGCTTGGCCGCCGTTTTATGGTGGTCGATACCGGCGGTATCAGCGGCGAGGAAGAGGGTATTGATGTCGGTATGGCAGAGCAGTCCCTGCTGGCCATGGATGAAGCAGATATCGTGCTATTTGTTGTCGACTGTCGCTCGGGAATTAGCGCCGCGGACTACATGATCGCTGAAAAGCTGCGCCAGAAAAATCGCAAGGTCTACCTAGTGGCAAACAAGATAGACGGCTTGGACCCCGCTGAGGCTCTGGCCGATTTTTATCAGCTGGGCTTTTCCGGCATGTTCCCCACCACAGCTACCCATGGTCGCGGCGTTAAGTCGATGATGGAAGAGTTGCTGGAGCCTTACCCAGAATATATTGAGCCCGATAACAGCGGTTTAAATGGTATTAAGATCGGTATTGTCGGTCGTCCCAATGTGGGTAAATCAACACTGGTCAATCGCCTGCTTGGCGAAGACCGCGTAGTGGTATACGACGAGGCGGGAACCACCAGAGACAGTGTCTATATCGACTACGAGCGCCATGGTAAAAACTATACGCTGATTGATACAGCCGGTATTCGCAAGCGCAAAAATATTAAGCTGGCGATTGAGAAATTTTCGATTGTCAAAACCCTGCAGGCGATTGATGACGCCAATGTCGTGGTGTTGATGGTCGATGCCCACGAGGGTCTGGTAGAGCAGGATCTGCATCTGATGGGCTCGGTTATTGACGCCGGACGCGGTCTGGTGGTGGGGATTAACAAATGGGATGGACTTGCCCCGGAAAAGCGCGAGAAGATCAAAGAAGATATCAAGCGTCGTCTGCGTTTTGCCGAGTTTGCTGATGTACACTTTATCTCCGCACTGCACGGTACCGGTGTCGGCAATCTCTATGACTCGATTGAGAATGCCTATCGTGCCGCGACTGATGCCCTGAGCACCACAAGATTGACCAAGGTATTGCAGGGCGCAGTAGAGGAGCACCAGCCGCCTATGGTTCACGGTCGCCGTATCAAGCTGCGCTACGCCCATGCCGGTGGACGCAATCCGCCAGTGATTATTATTCACGGTAACCAGACCGATTCAGTGCCTGCGCAGTATATTCGCTATCTGGAGAAGATATTTCGCCGCGAGTTGGGTTTGCATGGCACGCCGGTCAAGGTTGAATTCCGTACCTCGGAGAATCCCTACAGCAAGGCCAAGCCGGAGACCAAGCCGACCTTTAAGCGCAAGCCTGTGAGCAAATACAGTAAGCGCCATGAAACAAAAGGGAAGGGTAAAAAGAAGTAAAAAAAGAGCCTTATTCCGAGGTAGATAGGTTCTTGTCGGTAGTCCTGGTCACGGTAAAGTAGATCTCACCATCCGTCACTTGGCTCTTCAGGTTATCACCGGTGTTCACCCCAGCGACAGACTTAACCACAGACCCTTCATCATTGCGAATAATCGAATAGCCCCGGCCAAGGGTCTTTAACGGACTCACCGTGTCCAAAAGATGCATCGCCTGAGCAGTCTGTCTCCTCTTGGTCTCCAGTTGCTGAACAATACCCCGAGTCATGCGCTTGAGATATTCAGCTATTAGTAGTTGGAGATTGCTGATGGCATCGGCGGGATGTACCCGCGACAATTTACCCTGCAAGCTATCCATAAGGAAACGCTGCTGCTGCAACCTGTTGTTGATAGCGCGGCGCAGGCGAATGTCCAGATGGTCAAGGTGCTGTGCCTGTTCCTGCAATTTTCGTCCCGGGTGCTGCAGACGTTTATGCAGGTTGCTTACCTGCTGGCCGAGCAGATAAGTCTTGCGTGCCATGGCTTCAGCGAGCAGCAGTTCAAAGCCCTCAAACTGATTGAGCATATCCTCACCATCTGGGCTAATCAGCTCAGCGGCCGCAGAGGGTGTAGGCGCACGCAAATCGGCTACAAAGTCGGCAATGGTAAAGTCAATCTCATGGCCTACGGCACTTATGATTGGAATCTCACTGGCAAAAATAGTCCTGGCCACGGACTCCTCATTGAAAGGCCAGAGATCCTCCAGGGAACCGCCACCACGACCGACAATGATTGCATCGCAGTTGTCTTTCATCTGGGCTGTCTTAATCGCCGCAACAATTTGCCCGGCCGCCTGTTCACCCTGAACAGCCGCGGGGAAGATACTTACGCCGATGGCTGGGAAGCGGCGCTTTAACACCGAGAGAATATCCTTAACCGCCGCACCCGTAGGTGAGGTGATAATAGCGATATGGCTGACTGAATCCGGCATCGGCTGTTTGTGGGCAGCATCAAACAGCCCCTCGCTGGCAAGCTTCTTTTTGAGTTCCTCAAACTGCCGTTGCAGCGCGCCAAAACCGGCCTCTTCCATATGCTCGATAACCAACTGGTACTCACCGCGACCCTCATAGAGCCCCGCGCGTGCGCGCACCAACACCTGAGTGCCGTTGGCCGGTGTAAAGTTGACGCGCATATTGCTGTTGCGGAACATGGCGCAGCGCACCTGAGCCTGCCGGTCTTTTAACGTCAGGTACCAGTGGCCAGAGGCAGGGCGGGCAAAGTTGGAAATTTCTCCCTCCACCCAAAGCATAGGTAATTTGCTCTCAAGCAGGTGGCGAACAGTTCTATTGAGCTCGCTAACGCTGAAGATTTGTCGGTCGCTGGTGTTTTCAATCATGCTGCCATTGTAGAGGCATACGTGGGTAGATATAAGCCATTTTGACGCTATTGATGGGCTCTGGATACCGATAAATAGTTGTTTCCTTACATCGGAGGCTGATTTATAATGCGCCGCTTACTTTTTAAACCCTCATTGAGGTAAGCGTCCCCTATGTTACGCATTTCCCATGAAGCTCTGACCTTTGATGATGTACTTTTAGTACCCGGCTATTCAGAGGTTACCGCTAAAGATGTCGCGACATCGTCACAGTTGACCCGTGGTATCACCATGAATATACCGCTGGTATCAGCGGCCATGGATACAGTGACTGAGTCTCGTCTGGCAATTGCCCTTGCCCAAGAAGGTGGAATCGGCATTATCCACAAGAGCATGACAATCGAACAGCAGGCCAAAGAGGTCTGGGCGGTTAAAAAATACGAAAGCGGTGTGGTTAAAAACCCCTTTACCCTGCAGGGAACAGCCACATTGGCCGATCTTCACGCCTTTACTGAAGCCAACAATATCTCCGGTGTCCCGATCCTCGACAAGGATAACCTTATTGGTATTGTAACCCGTCGCGACGTGCGCTTTGCCACTGATATGAATGCGCCGGTGACCTCGGTGATGACCCCAAAAGAGCGTCTGGTAACCGTCAAAGAGGGCGCTGAGCCCGATGAAGTACGTTCGCTTCTGCACAAGAACCGTATTGAAAAAGTATTGGTGGTAAATGATGACTTTGAACTAAAAGGTCTTATTACCGTCACCGATATCGATAAAGCCGAGCAGTATCCCAATGCCTGTAAGGACGATCAGGGTCGCCTTCGTGTCGGCGCCTCCGTTGGCGTTGGCGAAGGTACGGACGAGCGTATTCGTGCGCTGACTGCAGCTGGGGTCGATGTGCTGGTCGTAGATACTGCCCACGGTCATTCCAAAAATGTTCTCGAGCGCGTGCGCTGGATTAAAGAAAATTACCCAGAAGTTGAAGTTATCGGCGGCAATGTGGCCACTGCAGAGGGTGCCAAAGCGCTGGCGGATGCCGGTGCCGATGGTGTCAAGGTCGGTATTGGCCCCGGCTCTATCTGTACCACCAGAATTGTCACCGGTATTGGTGTACCCCAGGTAACGGCTATTGCCGGTGCCGTAGAGGCGCTTAAGGGAACTGGTGTTCCCGTGATCGCGGATGGCGGTATACGCTACTCCGGCGATATGGCCAAGGCGATTGTCGCCGGTGCCAGTGCAGTGATGATGGGCTCCATGCTTGCTGGTACAGAAGAGGCACCGGGCGAGATCGAAATTTACCAAGGCCGCTCCTACAAATCCTATCGCGGAATGGGTTCGTTAGGCGCCATGGCGCGCAATCAGGGTTCCAGTGATCGCTACTTCCAGGATGCCAATGCAGGTGCGGAGAAGCTGGTTCCCGAGGGTATTGAAGGTCGTGTTCCCTACAAGGGTCCGGTTGCAGCGATTATTCACCAGATGTTGGGTGGTTTACGTTCAGCGATGGGCTACACCGGCTGTACAACCATCGAGCAGATGCGCAGCGAGCCAAAATTTGTTCGCGTCACCTCTGCGGGCATGGGCGAGAGCCATGTGCATGATGTGCAGATCACCAAAGAAGCGCCCAACTATCCGGCTGGTGGCCGCTAGGGTCTTTTTTTAAAAGACGCCGCAGGCGCTTTTTACAAATATTCTGGGGGATGTGCTTACGACAGGTGCAGCCCTCTTTTTGTTTTTATAGGATTGTTTAATGTCTGATATTCACTCGCAAAAAATTCTTATTCTCGATTTTGGCTCCCAGTACACTCAGCTGATCGCACGCCGTATTCGCGAGATCGGTGTTTTCTCGGAAATTCGCGCTTGGGATATCAGCGAAGAGGAAATTCGCGAGTTTAATCCCCGGGGCATTATTCTCTCCGGGGGGCCGGAATCAGTGACCGATGGTGCCCAGGCGCCGAGTGCACCAGACTGCGTATTTACAATGGGCCTGCCAATTTTGGGTATTTGCTACGGAATGC
Organism: Porticoccaceae bacterium; assembly: GCA_038150705.1. Lineage (GTDB taxonomy): Bacteria > Pseudomonadota > Gammaproteobacteria > Pseudomonadales > Porticoccaceae > HTCC2207. Next base: position 211,534 of record JAYOUA010000003.1, read on the forward strand.
AGACTATGGCTGGTCAACTGGGTGGTCGTGTTGAGAACTCTGATGTGCGTGAATTTGGGTATGCGCAAATCAAAGTCGAGTCAGAAAATACACTGCTCGAGGATATCAAGGATCATGTAGGTTCAGAGGGTGAATCCCTGCTCGATGTATGGATGAGTCACGGTGACAAAGTTACCGCTATGCCTCAGGGATTTGAGCTGATGGCGTCAACGCCATCCTGCCCAATTGCCGGTATGGTCAACGAAGAGAAAAAATTCTACGGCATTCAGTTTCACCCGGAAGTCACTCACACTCTTCAGGGCGAGCGTATTTTCCAACATTTCGCGCTGAAGATCTGTGGTTGTGAAGCACTGTGGACTGCCGCAGCGATTATTGAAGATCAGATCGCCCGTGTCCGTGAGCAAGTTGGCGACAGTCATGTCCTGTTAGGCCTTTCAGGTGGTGTCGATTCCTCTGTAGTTGCTGCACTGCTGCACAAAGCCATAGGTGATCAGTTGACCTGTGTGTTTGTTGACAACGGTCTGTTGCGCAAGAACGAAGGCGATATAGTGATGGAAATGTTCGCCAAAAATATGGGCGTCAAAGTTATCCGCGCCAATGCCCAGGATAAATTCCTCGGCGGGCTGGTTGGCATTAGTGACCCTGAGGCGAAGCGCAAAGTGATCGGCAACACCTTTATCGACGTGTTTGATGAAGAATCGCAAAAAATTAAAAACGTAAAATTCCTTGCCCAGGGCACTATCTATCCCGATGTTATTGAGTCTGCTGCGTCTAAAACCGGCAAGGCGCATGTAATTAAATCTCACCATAATGTTGGCGGCCTGCCCGACGATATGGCGCTGGAGCTTGTTGAGCCACTCCGTGAGCTATTTAAAGACGAGGTGCGCAAGATCGGTGTTGAACTGGGCTTACCCTACGATATGGTCTACCGTCACCCATTTCCCGGCCCAGGCTTAGGGGTGCGTATTCTCGGTGAAGTCAAAAAAGAGTTCGCCGATATCCTGCGTGAAGCGGATGCGATCTTTATTGAAGAGCTGCACAACTCTGGCTGGTACCACAAAACCAGTCAGGCCTTCGCTGTTTTCCTGCCGGTTAAGTCTGTAGGTGTAGTGGGTGATGCCCGTCGCTATGAATGGGTCATTGCACTGCGTGCCGTTGAGACAATCGACTTTATGACCGCCCGCTGGGCGCACCTGCCCTATGAGTTGCTAGAGAAAGTTAGTAACCGAATCATCAATGAAATCGAGCATGTTTCCCGTGTAACCTACGACGTTTCAAGTAAACCGCCGGCGACGATCGAGTGGGAATAGTTTTTCTAGTGTAAGTTATTGATATAATTGTGTAAGTGACTTGCACGCTATTTTCAATGTCGCAAATCAATCGTTGATTTGCCTAGTCTTTTTTCGTACAGTTTCTTAAAAAGTCTTATTGACCTCATGATAACGATAGAACGCCAGTATTACTATATTACCTACGACCCGACGATTGATGAAGACGGCTTCATTGATATTAGCGTCTATTTTGGGTTGGGATTTAGCAGTGATGTTACTGTTTCGTTTACTTCGGGCGAAGGTGTACTTTTTGATGGTCAGTCAACTGGTTCACTAACTTTTACGCCTGACGAGCTTGGGTCTACCCATACGAAATCTATTCGCGTCAGCCTAACTGACGATTTGACCATTTCCTATGATCAGCTTGCTAGTATTTCAGTGGCTTTTTCATCCGACGATGCGGGCCCTGATAATGAGAGCGAACTAATTGATCTCTCCATCACAGACAATGATTTTCAGCGCTCCATTGATCAGAGCAAGCTGCCAAGTGACGGCAATAATAAGATCATTTATGACCTGGACCTGAGTGCCAATAATCAGTGGCATACACAGAGCTTCAAACAAGACATCCCCACTTCGTCTAGCGATAACTACCGGTATTATATAACTTCAGAGTCCTATCATTATAAGTTGCTACAAGGTACGGATGACCTTGAAGCCTCAAGCGGTGTTCAAACCGCCATAGAAGATAAAAATATCATCTTCTTTGGTGATGCCGGTTCGACTGGAGCTGATGGCGACGACCGGATTGCTTACGTAAATCTTGCTGACGGCGGTGGCGGTAACGACACGCTGATTGCGAGTACAGTCGAGCGTGCTGGCCCAGATTTCACAATTGTACAAAGGCGTTACTCCACTAATTACTCGCGCGCCACCGGCATCCTGAGTCAATACAACGATTCAAATATACTCTATGGTGGTAGCGGCGACGACACCATTACCGGAAGTGCTTTTAAAGATCTCCTAATTGGTGGGCTTGATAGTGACACAGTTACCGGGGGCGCAGGTGATGACAAGCTTTATGGTGATGGATGGTCATCACTCGATTGGGGTTTCACACGAAGTGCAGAGTATTTCTATAGTAATCCGAACTATTCAGGCACCCAACTTTCGTCAGACGGCAATCGCGCACAAGGCGGCGATGACACCATTGATGGCGGTGAAGGTAACGACTTTATAGATGGCGGCGGCGGTGCCGACACAATAGCTGCTGGCGAAGGCAACAATACAATCTATGGTGGGTTAGGCGCCGATACCATTACAGCAGGCTCCGGTAATGACAATATTCGTGGTGGTGATGGATCGCTAGACCCAGGCGTTGATGCAGCCGACACCATTAATGCAGGCGCCGGTAGTGACAATATTCGCGGCGAAGGCGGTGACGACACGATCTATGCTGAGGGCGGCGACGATACCGCTTACGGCGATGATGGTGATGACACCATTTACGGCGGAGATGGGTCAGATACATTAAGCGGTGGCGCAGGTGACGACACACTCGATGGCGGCATTGATAATGACACTCTGTACGGCGGCATTGGTGCCGACACCTTAACAGGTGGTATCGGCAATGATGAACTATATGGCGATGATCAAGACGATATACTCGATGGTGGCGACGGCGACGACATAATAGAAGGTGGCAAAGGTGCCGACACAATCACAGGCGGATTAGGCGCCGACACCATTGACGGCGGCATTGATGCAGACACCATTAATGCAGGCGGCGGCAATGATACAATCGACGGCGGCAATGGCGATGACACCATTAATGCAGGCGACGGTGACGACACAATAGAAGCAGGGCTAGGCGCCGACACAATAACCGGTGGCGCCGGCACCGACCGCTTCGTCTTCACATATCAAGACTTCTTAGACGATCAAATCGACGTCATTACAGACTTTACGACAGGTAATGG
>JAYOUA010000004.1:0-39277 GCA_038150705.1 Porticoccaceae bacterium
GACCGATCTCAAGGCAAGCGCCAGGGACTATCCGCTCCAACACTTAAAGACACACAATCAACATCAGTGAAATAACTGAACAGATCTCTTGCCGCTGCGCTATGTCGATTTAACAGGTACTCTCTCCCCATTGTTACTATCAGCCGTAAAAAGACTCTCCATTAGCAGCCATTTCACGCAGTTTCTCTGTTGGGCGATAGAGATCGCTCAGATAGGTGTATTGATCCGCTCGATCACAAATTTCCGGTAAACCTGTCTCATCCATCCAGCGGCAAATACCGCCATGGAAAACCGGGAAGCCTACACCATAGATCAGCGACATATCCGCCTCTGCCGGCGAGGCGACAACGCCCTCCTCTAGGCAATGAACCATCTCCATGGCCATAGCCAACATCAGGCGATCAGTAATTTCCTGCTTATCGAGCATTTTCGCTGGCCCAAATTGAGCCTCGAACATAGCAACCACGTCCGGATCAACCAATTTGGCCGGCTTACCCTTGTCGTTGAGCTCATACTTGTAATAACCAAGACCATTCTTCTGGCCGAGGCGGTTGGCATTAAAGATCAGATCCGTTGGCCAGTTTTCACCTTTTACAAAACGCTCTGGTAAGCCGCCAGTCAGAACCGGGTAGCAATGATTGATGGTATCTATGCCGACAACGTCCATAAGGTAGGCCGGGCCCATAGGCAACCCCCAGGCTTCCATAACCTTATCGATCTGCTGAAAGTCGGCACCCTCGGCGAGCATTATTTCCAGACCGAATAACAGCGCAAAAAGTACCCGGTTAACCAGAAAACCCGGACAGTCATTAACCACAATAGGCTTCTTGCCCAGCGCCAAAGCGTAGGCGCTGACAGCCGCTATGGTTTCATCAGAGGTCTTCTCCCCGCGAATAATCTCGACAAGAGGCATGGCATGTACCGGGTTAAAAAAGTGCATGCCACAGAAATTCTGCGGGCGCTGCAGTGATTCAGCCAATCGATTAATTGAAATAGTCGAGGTGTTTGAGGTGATAAAGGCGCTCTCGGCAACCAGAGATTCAAGAGCTGGCAAAACCTGTTTCTTGACCGATTCCAACTCAACAACCGCCTCAACCACCATATCCGACGAACTAACGGGCTCATCATCGAGGGTCGGGGTAATTGATGAGAGTATCTGTGCCGCTTTTTCTTCACTTAATTTACCGCGAGAAACGCGCTTGCCGAGTAGCTTGCCGGCCTCCTTTACACCTAGGTCCAGGGCATCCTGGGTGATATCTTTCATCACCACTGGCAAGCCTTTGATCGCATTCTGATAGGCAATACCGCCACCCATGATACCGGCGCCGATAACAGCGGGCGCCTTGACCGGAGTAAATTTCTCGGCGAGTTCACGACTGCGGTTCTTGGCCAACTTGACAATATACTGGTCACTCAAGAACAGTCCCACCAAGGCACGTGCCTGGGGTGTTCTGGACATATCATAAAAAGCTTCATTCTCCATCCGAATAGCGTCGTCACGACCCAGTAGCGCCGAACTGGTAATCAGCTCAACCGCCCTTAGGGGGGCCGGGAAATAGTTACCTACCTTGCCGATAATCGCTGCCTGAAAATTTTCTGCAGTAGCCTTGAGTTCTTCTACGGAGAGTTCAATGGCTGAAGTTTTCTGCACACGGCGCAACCTATAATCACGACTGCCATTTGCTAACTCGGCAAGCATTTTTAATGATTCAGTGCGCAACTGTTCAGGTTCCACTACCGCATCAACAGCGCCGGCGCTCAGTGCCATCTCGGGCTTTTGCTGCTCGCCAGAGGCAATCCAGTGGATACCGGCAAACATTCCAGCCACTCTTGGTAGGCGAACTGAACCACCCCAACCGGGAAGAATACCCAGATTGGTTTCCGGCAGGCCAACTGCTGCTTTTGAAGAGATAACCCGATAGTCACAGGCCAAGCAGATTTCAAAACCACCACCCAGCGCAAAACCATTAATCGCCGCTAGTGAGGGAAAAGGCAGATCTTCAATCTCGGAAAACAAACCGTTTACGCTCTGCGATGCCTGAATAAAATCCTCTTTGCTTGAGGCAAACATCTGTTTAAATTCAGTGATATCTGCACCGACCACAAATACCGATTTACTGCTGGTTAGCAGCAGCCCTTCAGTCTCGGTGCTGGCCTTGAGGATATCGATGGCCTCGCGCAACTCAGCGAGCGTCTGCTGGTTAAATTTATTTACCGAGCCACCCTGGTTATCAAAATTAAGTTCTACAAAACCATTTTCTATCTGCGTGAGACTGAGGGTTTTTCCCTGATACATAGCGGTCTATTTCCTTGGGGTTATGAGTATTAGGCAGATATTCTATCTTGGTAAAAAGCATAGTCTATGTTTAACTGCGACTGGGCGTTTCTACTTTTACCAAAGGATAAATGACCATGACATTGCGAGAAAAAATGTTGCAAGAGCAACAACTTAAAGAGATTTTCAAGCAGGCACAGAGTTACGCTTATGACTATGCCGACAACGCTCTGCAGCGCAATGTATACCCCAAGGTAGCTGCTATTGACGAACTTGATAACTTTGTCGAGGAACTTCCTGAAAACTCTGGTGAAGCCAACGTAATTCTCGAGCAGCTGCACAGATACGGCTCCCCTGCCTCGGTGGCACAAACTGGCGGTCGCTACTTTGGCTTTGTCAATGGCGGCATTTTACCGGTAACTCTGGCCACCAAATGGCTGACGGATTTCTGGGATCAAAATACTGCATTGCAGGTTATGTCACCTGTAACGGCGAAGCTCGAAGAGGTCTGCGAGCAGTGGTTGCAACAGTTGCTAGGCCTACCCGAGAATACCGTAGCGGGTTTTGTCAGCGGTACCTCATCCGCAATTTTTTGTGGCCTGGCCGCAGCCCGCTATCGGATCTATAAAAATCACCACTGGGACTTTAACCGACAGGGCCACAATGGCGCGCCACCAATACGTATTATTGCCGGCCGCCAAACCCATGGTGCAGTCATAAAGGCAATCGCTCTACTTGGCTTTGGTATAGATAATATTGAATGGGTTGAAGCTGATAGTCAGGGACGCATTATCCCCGAGAAAATGCCTGCGATAGATAGCAGCTGTATTGTGTTGCTCCAGGCCGGCAATGTTAACTCCGGAGCCTTTGACCCCTTTGACAAGATCTGCGACTACGCCAACGCAATGAATGCCTGGGTTCATATAGATGGAGCCTTTGGACTTTGGGCGGCGGGTACACAACGCTTAAGACATCTGACCAAGGGCTTGGAAAAAGCCCATTCATGGTCTGTGGATGGCCACAAAACACTAAATACCCCCTATGATAGTGGCATATTGCTATGTCGTGATAAGCAGGCTCTGGTAACAGCACTGCAGGCCACTGGCGCCTACCTTACCTCCAGCTATAGCGAGAAGCGTGACGGGATGCTCTACACGCCCGAGATGTCGCGTCGCGCCCGTGCCATAGAACTCTGGGCTGCCCTAAAATACCTGGGGCGCAGCGGTGTCGATGAGCTGGTGGTTAGCTTGCATCAGCGCGCCGTTGAGTTTGCCGATCAACTCAGAGAGGCCAATTTCGAGATTCTCAACGATGTGGTCTTTAATCAGATCATTGTCTCACCCTGTGCAGATGACTCTACAACCCAATTGATAATCGAGGCTATCCAAAACGCTGGGGAATGCTGGGTCGGCGGCTCGGAATGGAATGGCAGAAAAGTTATTCGTATCAGCATCTGCTCTTGGGTAACCTCAAGAGAGGATATACAGCGCTCGGTGGAGGCGTTTATTTGTGCCCGCGAGGCAATTATTGAGGCTTGCGAAAAATAATCACATCGGCACCGATAAACTCTGGGGAGCAACCCCACTGCTCGCCGAGGTAGACAAAACTCTGCCGTGAAAAAAACCGAATATGAGTGGGGTCGTTTTTGTAGTGCCAATTTGCAAATTTTTCAGCATTGGCTACCAGTTTGGTCATAAGTCCGAGATGGCCGCCAGGCTTGAGCAATTCCCACAGTCGCTGTAACTCCATTAAGGGTCGGGACAGATGCTCAATCACCTCCGTAGCGGTAATAAAATCATATTCGCCCGCAAGTAGCCTCAGATTATTTGCATAAAAGAGATCATAGAGTGCCACCCTGTGACCCTGCTCCTCGAGCATCACTGACAGGCAGGGTCCCGGACCACAGCCAAAATCCAGCCCCTGGCTCCCGGGATGCAGACGGTCGAGCAGTGGATCGGCCAGTCGACTAAGAAACCGGCGATAACCGCTATCATCCGCGATATTTTCATGCAGGTCGTATTGCGCCTTCTCCTCGTCGGGACCGAGATGAAATCGCCTCGGCACAAAAACCATTTCACAGCACTCGCAGCTCAGGTAATCGCGAAGTTTGTCACTGCAGAAATAATGCGTCTGCTGTGAATTGCAGAGTGGACAGTTACTGTCGGGATGGGACATAGATACCTTTATGCGAGTTGATTGGTTAAGTATGTCAGCAGATCAACCCGGAAGACAGACCCCAAAAAGTATCACATACGGGTTAACACTTAAGTGGTCGTGGAATCACGGCATACTTTATCGAGAAAAAACTTATCAAGATGTTAATTTCGGATTGACGCAAACCTGGTTGGTCAGTATTATGCGCGCTCTCGAAAGAGACCGCATGGTAAGACATTCGGGGATTAGCGCAGTCTGGTAGCGCGCCTGCTTTGGGAGCAGGATGTCGGGGGTTCAAATCCCTCATCCCCGACCACTTTCCGGCTTGTAATATGCGCCCGTAGCTCAGCTGGATAGAGCAACGGCCTTCTAAGCCGTGGGTCGCAGGTTCGAATCCTGCCGGGCGCGCCATTTAACTCGTTAGTAATCTTGCAGTTTGGGTTGGCGTATAACCGGTCTTATACATTGTGATGGTGGACGTAGCTCAGTTGGTAGAGCCCCGGATTGTGATTCCGGTGGTCGCGGGTTCAATCCCCGTCGTCCACCCCATTTCCCTGTTTCTTCTCCTGCAGTTTTAAATTTTCCGATAAAGATTGAAAAAGGGTTGCGTTGTGTGCAGCTCAAGCCTATTTTATCGTCCTTAAATTAATTATAACTCTCTACAGGTATCTCTATGTCTACTCTTATTCTTGATGGTAAAACACTGGCTGCAGTAACCGAAGCCGAGCTATCCAGTCGGGTTGCCAGATTGAAAGAGCAGAGTGGCGGACAGGCGCCTATTCTTGCGACCATTTTGGTTGGCGGCGATCCCGCATCGGCTACCTATGTAAAGATGAAGCAGAATGCCTGTAAACGTATAGGTATGGACTCAATCGCCGTCGAGATGCCGGAAAATACAACCACAGATCAGCTGCTGGAAAAAATTAGCGAGTTAAACAGTAATCCCAACTGCCACGGTATTCTTCTTCAGCATCCGGTTCCCGCGCAGATAGACGAGCGCGCCTGCTTTGATGCCATTGCTCTGGAGAAAGATGTAGACGGTGTTACCTGTCTCGGCTTTGGGCGTATGGCCATGAACGAAGAAGCCTATGGCTCGGCAACCCCTCAGGGCATTATGCGTATTCTCGAGGGCTACAATATCGATATGTCCGGCAAGCATGCAGTAGTGGTTGGTCGCAGCCCTATTCTCGGCAAGCCAATGTCATTGATGCTGTTAAATGCCAATGCCACAGTAACTACCTGTCACTCCAAAACCGAAAACCTTCCCGAGCTGATCAAACAGGCGGATATTCTAGTGGGCGCAGTTGGTCGACCAGAATTTATCAAAGCCGAATGGATTAAAGATGGCTGTGTAGTGGTCGATGCTGGCTATCACCCCGGCGGTGTCGGCGATATAGAACTGTCGCCACTGGTTGATCGTGTTGCCGCCTACACCCCGGTTCCCGGCGGTGTTGGACCCATGACAATCAACACTCTGATACTGCAATCCGTAGCCGCCGCTGAAAAAAGCCTGCTGTAATTACAATAGCGCTTGCCACTGATCTTTTTTCGCAGTGCGGAAATGGATTGGCGCGCATAGGGCTGATCTATAGACCACAGTTGGTCGGCGGTTTCCACATCGAGAATCTCCCAGTGACTATTGGTGCCGCCAGCACAGAAAACCGTGCCTCTCCCAGTTCCAATCAGGGCCTTAACTTGTGGATCAGTCTCAGCCTGGCGAACATAGTCGACCATCTGATCACAGGCCGACAAGCTGAGCATATTGCGTTTTTCCGGGTTGTTTAAGCGTATCAGTGCAACATTATAGCGAACCTCAAAAAGCACCTTGTGTACAGTGAGTCTCTCGGTAGTCAATAAAACCCAAGGATAGCAGCACAATGCTTCAAAGGTGATACGGCTTATCGTATAGTCTTAACAATATTCGATCGCCAGAAATTTGTTATGACCAAAAGCTCAACCATAAGCGCCTCGCAACTTGTCGCCCATCGCGGCTATCAACAGCAGTATCCGGAGAACACCGCGCTATCAGTTACCCAAGCCATTAATGCTGGAGCCCTGTTTGTGGAGATTGATGTTCAGCTCAGTGCCGATCAACAGCCGTTGGTCTATCACGATATTAGCTTGAAAAGAGTCAGTGGACGCGCGGGTTTGGTTACTGATTTAACGCTTTGTGAACTTGAAGATCTCCCAGCTTATGAACCAAAAAGACTTGGCAAACAGTTTATGCATGAGCCTGTATCATCACTTGAGAAAGTGGTTGAAATTATTTGCCAATACCCCGCGGTAACCCTGTTTGTTGAATTAAAGGAAGAATCTATCGAACAGTTTGGTGCTAGCGCTGTGCTGGCAAAAGTCTGTGAGGTTTTACAGCCAATTTCACAGCGCGCAGTGCTGATTAGTTTTGATTACAACATTATACAAAGTGCCAGAAATCAGCGGTGGCCGCAGGTTGGTGTGGTCCTGCGCAACTGGCTGGATATTCAAAGTCCTCAGGTACAAGCTATAGCGGGTGAATATACTTTTGTTGATTACGCCATTATTCCAGAGGATAAAGATCTGGACAGCTTTAATACCAGGCTGGTTGCCTATGAGGTTGGCAGTGTTGAGCTGGCAAAAAAATTAAGCGCACGCAAGGTGGATATGCTTGAGACTTTTAATATCAAGGGGTTGCTTGATAACACTGACTAAACTTACAACCACTCTAATTAAGTTCTTGAGTTAAGCACTTGAATTAACGAAGCAAAAAAATTAACTGGATCTGAACATGGAAAAAAACTTCGATATCTGTGTGATTGGCGGCGGCATTCAGGGCGCCGGTATTGCACAGGCTGCAGCCCTGTCCGGTCTATCTGTCGCGCTTGTGGAAAAAAGCGACTGGGGTGCAGGCACCTCATCCAAGTCCAGCAAGTTAATTCACGGTGGACTGCGCTACCTTGAATCTTTTCAATTTAGCCTGGTGCGTGAAAGCCTTAGAGAGCGGCGCACACTGCTCAAAATTGCCGGAGACATTGTCACCCCAAACTGGTTTTATCTGCCGGTGTATAAAAACAATCTTCACAGGCCATGGCAATTGCGTGTCGGCCTTATTCTCTATCGAATTCTCGCCGGCAAAAACAACCTCGCCAGCTTTAAAACAGTGCCTCGCAGCCAGTGGAAACAACTGCAGGGTCTAAATACAGCCGATCTACTAGCTGTTTTTGCCTACCAGGACGCCCAGACCGATGATCAACAGCTCACTCGTCGGGTGGCACATTCCGCTAGGAATCATGGCGCCTCCCTGCTCTGTCCGGCGACCGTAGTTAGTGCAGAAAAAACCCACAAGGGATACTCAATAAAACTTAATTTAAATGGTGAAATTAAAACTATTTACTGCCGCTTCCTGGTCAATGCTGCCGGTCCATGGATTAATACTGTCGCTAAAACCATCACGCCCAAACCGCCAATGATCGATGTGGATTTGATTGAGGGAACCCATGTGGAATTCTCTCAACAACTCAGTGACAGATGTTTCTACCTGGAGGCCCCGCAGGATCACAGAGCTGTTTTTGTGTTGCCCTACATGGGCGGAACTCTTTTGGGAACAACCGAGAAATTGTTCAGTGGAAATCCCGATCGCGTTGCGCCAGGCACAGAAGAAATAGACTATTTACTAGCGGTTATTCGCCACCACTTCCCCCACTTTAACTATGAGCCGATAAAAGCCTGGGCTGGTTTGCGAGTATTGCCCAGCGGCGATAAAACGCCCTTTAGCCGCAGCCGCGAAGTTCAGTATGCAGAGAGTGAAAACTATCTGGCAATCTATGGAGGAAAGCTAACTGGCTACAGAGCGACAGCGGAGACAGCAATTAAAAGAATTATTAAATCTATGGGGCTGGAGAAGCGTTGCAAGTTTAAAGATACATCGAAGTTAGAAATTTAATTTTCTTTAAATCGTCAATTAAATATTAAACTTGCGAATAATAATAAGAATCAAGTAATCAGCGACTATTGTAAATCAACTATATCCCGAAATCGGCATATTTAAAATTTTAAGAACAGGAAGATTAACTAGGCTGCTCGCAGCTGCTATTGATAGTCCCGACCAAAATATTGTCAGCTGATAGCCGATTTTTTTCGAACATGCTATAGATTGAACCGCGGAATCCAATAACACCAGCAAAAATAGCATTAGCACCTCTGGTGCCATATAGCATTGAAAAACCCCAGAAAAGTGACACTGTCAACCAGATGAGAACAATAAAAAATACTTAAGCGATTAGCACCCCTGAATAATCAATGACCTATTAAGTCCAATTGGAGAATAAAATTTTTGTTTATATTTGATCTTTGGTGCTGGAAAAGCAATGTAAGATTGCAAAAACATCTAAGGGAAAGGTTTAACACTGCAATAGGAAAATCAGCCTGTTCACTAGAATACCGGTGAGGGCTTCAACTCAGTCTCCCTGAGTAAGATACATTAGACAATCAACTCAAGTTTAACCACGCCGCCACTTGGTTCCTTCACGACTATCCTCAAGAATTACACCCAGAGACTTAAGTTCTTCGCGAACCGCATCGGCACCGGCATAATCCTTATCTGCCTTAGCCTGGTTGCGCTTGGCTATCAATGCCTCAATTTGATCGGCAGAAATATCATTGTTACCGCGTGACAGGGTAAACCACTGCTCCGGATCCTGCTGCAACAGTCCCATCAGACCGGCAATCGCCAACAGACGAGCCTTGGCAACAGGCATATCAACTGTCTCAGCAGCATTCATCTCACGGGCCAGTTTATGTAGCTCACTTATCGCCATAGGTGTATTCAAATCATCGAGCAGAGCACCGTAGGCATCGCTATCGGAAATATCCACATCCGCCGCCTGAGTATCAGTCTGGGCGCGAAGGAAGCCGTACAGGGTGTCCAGAGAGCGCCAGGCGCTATCCAGCAGATCCTTGCCGAAATTCTGCTCAGATCGATAGTGGGCAGAGAGGATTACATAGCGCAGTACTTCGCCCGGATACTGTTCAAGCAGGTCATTAACCATACGGAAATTACCCAGCGACTTGGACATTTTCTCGCCTTCAATATTGATAAAACCATTGTGCATCCAGACGTTGGCAAAGGGTTTGCCATCGTGTGCACAGCAGCTCTGGGCAATTTCGTTTTCGTGATGCGGGAAGATTAGATCTTGGCCGCCGCCGTGAATATCAATGGACATTCCGAGATGCTTTTCAATCATCGCCGAGCACTCGAGATGCCAACCGGGACGTCCGCGACCCCAGGGACTGTCCCAGCCGGGCTCATTATCAGCAGAGGGTTTCCAGAGCACAAAGTCACCGGCATATTTTTTATAACCGGCAACCTCAACCCGCGCGCCTGCCAGCATATCCTCCAGAGAGCGACCGGAGAGCGCACCGTAATCCGGCATAGACTGTACAGCAAACAGCACATGGCCCTGCTCGCCCTCAATACCATTATCAACACTGTAGGCATGACCCTTTTCAATCAGTCGCGAGACCATATCGATCATTTCAGGAATATGCTGGGTGGCATAGGGAACGATGGTTGGGGAGAGATTGTTCAGCGCTGCCATATCATCGAAATAGGCCTCGGCGTAGCGCGTTGACAGCACGCTAATATCCTCACCGAGCTCTGCGGCGGTGTTGATGATTTTATCGTCAATATCGGTGATATTGCGAGCGTATTCGACTGTAGGGTAGAGGGTTTTAAGTACTCTGTATAGCGTATCAAACACCACTGCAGGTCGCGCATTGCCGATATGAACACGGTTGTAGACCGTGGGTCCGCAGACGTACATGGTCACGCGCTGGTTGTCGATAGGCGTGAAAGGCTGCTTACTGCGTGTCAATGTGTTGTATAGCGTTAAACCCATTATTTTCTCTTTGTATTTCTAAATTCTCTTAAAGCTGTTTTGGCAAAAGCCATTAGCGCAGGGCAATAGTCCTATTAAACGCCAGTCTATTATCATCACTGTATTTCGCATCCAGGCAGTAATACCCCTCACGCTCAAACTGGTACTGCTGTCCTGCCAGAGCATCGCCAAGCCCGATCTCTGCTTTGCAATTTTTAACAATTTGTAGCGAATCAGGATTCAGATGATCGAGAAAAGAGCCCTCTCCAGCATCCGGGGCGGGCACCGTGAATAAATTCTCGTAGAGGTACAGATCGCAGTCGATACAGTTGCTTGCCGACACCCAGTGAATAACACCGCGGGGACGTATGCCTTCGGGGGGATTTTCACCGACAGTATCGGGCACATAGGAACCAATAATCTCAATAATCTCACCGCTGTCGTCGCGAATAACCTCATCTGCGCGAATAACATAGGCACTGCGCAAACGGACGTAGTCACCAATGACCAGACGTTTAAACTTCTTGCGTGACAATGTAGTGTCCTCGCTAAAGTCATAGCGATCGATATAGATTTCGCGGCCAAAGGGTAACTGGCGGACGCCAAGATCATCGCGATTGGGGTGCCCTGCTGCGCTCAAGATCTCCTCTTTCCGCTGTGGATAATTACTCAGGGTAATTTTTAAGGGATGTAAAACGCACATGGCGCGACTGGCATTGTCGTTGAGGTCATTGCGAATAAAATGTTCAAACTGGGCGAGATCAACAACGCCATCAGTTTTGGCTACCGCCAGGCTATCGCAAAACTCGCGAACCGCCGCTGCGGTGACACCTCTGCGGCGCAGGCCAGAGATTGTCGGCATCCTCGGATCATCCCAGCCATCCACATGTTTCTCATCGACCAGCTGCTTTAATTTGCGCTTACTGGTTACGGTGTAATTGAGGTTGAGACGACCAAACTCATACTGGTGTGGAATAGAGGGCAGTGGCAAATTGCTGGTAAACCATTCGTAGAGCGGTCGATTGGCGGCAAACTCAAGAGTACACACTGAGTGAGTTACAGCCTCGATAGCATCTTCCTGACCATGGGCAAAATCGTAGGAGGGATATATATTCCAGGTATCTCCCGTGCGGTGGTGAGCCATCTTTTTAATTCTGTACATCACCGGGTCGCGCATATTGATATTTGGCGATGCCATATCAATCTTAGCGCGCAGCGTCATGGCTCCCTCGTCAATCGCACCCTGCTTCATCTGCTCTAGCAGCGCCAGGCTCTCCTCTGCAGGACGCTCGCGATAGGGACTGTTTTTACCCGCCTCGGTCAAAGTACCCCGGTACTCGCGCATCTCCTCGGCATTTAATTCACAGATATAGGCTTTGCCTTCAGTAATAAGGAATTGCGCCCAGCGATAGAGCTGATCGAAATAGTCGGAGGCAAATTTAGGCTCACCGGCCCAGTCGAAGCCAAGCCAGTGCACATCTTCGATGATTGCTCGAACATATTCATCATCTTCCTTTTCCGGGTTGGTGTCGTCAAAGCGCAGATTGCAGACACCATTAAACTGTTGAGCAAGTCCAAAATTCAGGCAGATCGATTTCGCATGACCTATATGCAGGTAGCCATTTGGCTCTGGAGGAAATCGGGTGATAACAGTTTCAACACGACCAGCGTCGAGGTCGTCAGTAATTATCTGCTGGATAAAATTGCTCGGTTTTTCAATATCAGTCATGTCTGTCAATTTGGTGGGAGTAAGGTGGCGAGATTATAGCTGCAGCAAACCATCCAATAAACAAAAAGGCACTTTTCACAGCATAATAATTCCCTGCAGAGGAAAGCATTGTTTAAATATACCGAATAAGGCTAAACATCAGTTTAATTCCTGCGGCTTACAAACTAAAATGTGCGTCCTTAAATTTTCTTAAATAGATACAGAGACTCTTTATATGATTACACTGCGCACCAATCAGGGCGATATCGCCATCGAACTGGATTTCGCCAATGCCCCGATCACTGCAGCCAACTATCTGCAGTATGCTCGCGACGGGTTTTATAACGGCACTATTTTTCACCGTGTTATCCCCGGCTTTATGATTCAGGGTGGTGGAATGGATGCCGAAATGCAGGAAAAAGAATCCCGCGAATCCATCGAAAACGAAGCGGATAATGGTCTGTCTAACGATATTGGTACGCTGTCTATGGCACGCACCAGCGACCCCCACTCTGCCTCATCGCAGTTTTTTATCAACGTTGCAAACAACAGTTTCCTGAACCACAGCGGCAAAAACAGCCAGGGTTGGGGCTATGCAGTATTTGGTAAAGTGGTTGAGGGTATGGATGTCGTTGACGCAATCACTAAAATCCCTACAGGCAGCGCTGGTTTCCATCAGGATGTTCCGGTTGAGACTATTGAGATTACCGACACTATTGTCAGCGATGCCTACTCCGACAAATAAATAAGCGACAAGACTGGCTATGTCTGTACTTTTTATATCAGATTTACATCTCGCACCTGAACGCCCGGCAGTTACCCGGGCGTTTTTGTCTTTCCTATCCGATCGCGCCTCAACTGCTGAGTCTCTGTATATCTTGGGTGATCTATTCGAGGCGTGGATTGGCGATGACGACCCCTCGGCGCTGGCGGCTGAGATACAGGATGCCCTGTGCAAGCTGAGCGATTCTGGCGTCAATTTGTATATCCAGCATGGCAACCGCGATTTCCTGCTTGGCAATCGGTTTAGTAAGCGTTGCGGTGCGGTAATGCTCGGGGACGAACATATAGTTGGTTATGCTGGTCACAGAGCGCTGGTGATGCACGGTGATTCGCTCTGCACCGATGATATCGACTATCAACGTTTCCGACGCAAGGCGCGCAATCCAATCTACAAATGGTGCCTCTCTCACCTGCCCCTAAAGCGCCGTCAAAAACTTGCCACTGATTGGCGGGCCAAAAGTATGGCGGCCAACAGTAATAAAGCGTCGGCCATTATGGATGTCAATGCAGAGGCAGTGACTGAAGTGATGGATAAATACGGCATTGAAGTGCTTATACACGGCCATACTCACCGTCCCAATCGCCATCTTTTGGTTAATAAAGGCGAACGAATTGTTCTTGGCGACTGGCATGACCTGGGTTGGGTTCTCTGCCTTGATGACAGTGGCTATAACCTTGAAAGCTTTGTTATTAGCTCTCAGAAATAGCCAACTCCGAGTTGAATTAGGTAGGTGTACTATTCTGCATCGGGGCGGCCAGAATTGGGGATAGCTTTCTCCGACTCGCCGTAAACACGGTCGCTACCGGCATCCTGCCTAACGCGACACTCATACATCCCTGTATATCGTCCATGGGCCTCCGAGCGCGGCATCTCTGCCTCACACAGTCTGGGAAAGCTATCCCCAACCCTGACCTTCAGCTGATATACCGGGTTTCTTTTCTATGAAATGCTGCTGTTATTCCTTAAATTACCAATTCTTATATTTTTTAATACAAATAACAGTCAAAAAGCTTGGTACAAATACAAAAAGCATAACAAACAGATAGCCAGCAACAGGCAGAAAACCATTTGTTAATACTGACACAGCTGAACCAAAACTTGATATGGATACAATAATAGCTGACCAAAACCACGGCAAATCAAAACCAAATGCCCTCTCACAAAAGCTGAAAGTACACCCACTAAGCCCAATAAACAGCCCCAAAAAAAGCATAATAATTCCAGGGCCAAAAAAGACTCCGAGTAAGCCCCAGGTAAATGTTGCAATAAACCAAATTAAAAAAACGTATAAGTAATACATAAAAAAACTACTAGTAATATTAAATTTTGGTTAATCACATGAAAGAATCATCTTTGAAAAAAAATTATTATAATTAGCTTGCCTCTTGATCTGTGACCAGCATCAACAGAAATTCATGGAGGTCTGATTCATTATTTTTACCAGAAAATGAATCACCAATTTCTATAAAACTGACTCCATTCTCCGTATTTATTAGAACAAGCGTAGCTATTTTCCCGAACTCATACCTAACTTATGTTTTATAACCTTCATAACCACCAACGAATAAATTAGGAGAAGCTGGGCCTCTTATTACTCCCATAGTCCCTCCAATCATTTCATTGATATAGATATCTCCAAATTTTGTATCGGAGTAAACTCTTGTAATTGCTTGTTGGTTAGCAATAATAAACCCCTTAGATTTCGACGTTAGCGCCTGAGGGTTAATTTTTCCGCTTTTAACTTTTGAGAAATCATAAGCAGAAACATCCTCTACATTAGATCGCTTATCCTGCTTAAATCTGGCCTTCATAAGGAATTCACTTCTCATATCACGGAACGCTTTAGTCGCAATTGATGGAATATTAGGCTTATCTATATAGCCATTCTCAATTAACTCAAGCTTTTCGGCTTCAATCCGGGCGAAATATTCAGGAGGAACAACTATTGGTTGCCCGGGTATGTTTATTACACTTTCAGGAACCCTAATTTCCTCACCGCTCTCCAACAATTCAAGTCGTGAATTAAACATTTCATCTTGACTGATATCATTCGAATAGCCGTAAAATGTCAGAGCACATAAAAAATATGCCAATAAATACTTACTATCTATTTTTCATCATCAATATCCTTTTGTAATATGCTTAAATAGAGAGAATTAGTTTTCAAAGATTACAATCTGTTGTTGGCAAAGAGCGATTAATGGCATAAACGGGTAATCCACGAAAATAATAGAAAATTACAAAATGCCTTCCCTCGACAACCCAGTCGGTAGTCGATTCAGAATCCAACCCATAAATTGAATGTATAGCTGCCCACCTGCCAGTTATTGCATGGTAGCTGAGAGGCCACATACAATTATCACTAACTTCGCATCTAGCATCCTCAAGAATGGACGGACTTGTCGGGCATGGTGTTGTTGAACATATAATAGGATCTTAATGTCCAGAGTAATGGATAACACCATCAAGAGTATGCCAACTAACAACACCACGTAAAAATAGGTCGAATGGCCTGAACGTTATCGATTCATTATTGGTCACACAATTCGCTCTACTAAAATCGCCAGTTATATCAGCTGCAAGCGAAATTGAAAATAATAGCACTGAGATAACAATAACGTGCTTGAAGTTAGGCATATTTAAAACTCCTTTTTCGCGTTAATACCAAGATAGAGCCAGTAAAACCAACTCTTTTCAATATGAGTCTTTTACAACTTTTCATTCAAGATAGACTTAAAAATTTAGCTGGGAGAAGTAATAATCATATAGCTGACAAGAATCAGAGAAGTCAAAATCAACTGGAAGGAGTAAGCGCGTATTTGCGTATGCTTCAGCCAAGACATTTAAATACTGTAAGTTAAATTATTTTTATAGATTCCCGATAAAATTGATTAAGTCATGTGGAAATACTCCCCTGACAAGGTATCATTAAGCCATTAGTAACTTTATTGAGGAAAACAGCATGGAAACTGAAAAATACACCGCAAAACAAATGCCCTCTGGCATTCAAAGCACAGCACTAGATCCCGCGGTAGTTAAAGTACTGCGCAACACCTATATGCTGCTTGGCGCAACACTGGCATTCAGTGCAGCTATGGCCGGTGTAGCAATGGCCCTCAACGTTCCCTACTTTGGACTCTGGACATTACTGCCCTACTTTATCTGCCTGTGGATGACCGAGAAAAACAAAAACAACTCAAGTGGCCTGCTCTGGGTATTCGCCCTGACTGGCTGGTTGGGCTTCACTCTGGGGCCAATACTCAGCATGTATCTCGCCGTACAGGGATCTGAGCCAATTATGATGGCACTGGGATCAACCGCACTGGTATTCTTTGCAGCCTCTGGTTATGTATTGACCACACGTAAAAACCTTAACTTTATGACCGGCTTTCTAATGACCGGTATGCTGGTCGCCTTTGCAGCCGCAATCGCCAATGTGTTCTTACAGATACCGGCACTTGCACTGACCATCAGCGCAGTATTTGCCCTGCTCTCAACCGCGATTATTATGTGGCAGACAAGCGCTATTATTCACGGCGGCGAGCGCAACTATATCTCCGCAACAGTGACGCTATTCGTGATGATCTACAACCTCTTCCTGACCCTGCTTAGCTTCTTTGGCATGAACAGCGACGACTAAGGTTTTCAGTTATCATAAAGGGCTCCACACCGGGGCCCTTTTTTATTGCTGCCAAAAACTGCTATGAGCGAAAAAAACTACCTAGCCAAACTGCCTGCCTGGAACGCGGATACCGCGAGTCAGCTGGCAGCTGAAAATAAGCTGCAGCTCTCGGCAGAACATCTGGAAATCCTCGCAGTCGCCAGACACTTCTACGATCACTTTGGCTTTTCGCCCTCAATGCGTCCACTGTGTAAAACCGTCGCCACGGAACTGTCTGTGGACAAAGGCCGCAGTATATACCTGCTACAGCTATTTCCCGGGAGCCCGGCCAAACTGGTCGCCAAATTTGCCGGTTTACCCAAACCAAAAAACTGTATTTAACAGGCGGTTAAATTTATCTTGAAAGCCATTGACCCACAGCTCTACCCTGCTCAACTGGAAGCCAAGCATGTTCGCTTCAAAGAAATTCTCGACGGCCTTAGCTTTCCGGAAATTGAAGTATTTGATTCGGCCCCGAGCCAGTTCCGAATGCGCGCAGAATTTCGTATCTGGCACGAAGATGGGCGCGCTTATTATGCGATGAATTGTCCCGGGGAAAAACGCCCCTATATTATCGACAGCTTTGCAATTGGTGGCCCACTGATAAACAAGCTGATGACACCCTTAATCACTGTGATTAATGCCGAGCCAGTCCTAAGCAAACGATTATTCAGTGCAGAATTCCTCACCACACTCAGCGGCGAAGTGCTGGTGACACTGATCTATCA
Organism: Porticoccaceae bacterium; assembly: GCA_038150705.1. Classification (GTDB taxonomy): domain Bacteria; phylum Pseudomonadota; class Gammaproteobacteria; order Pseudomonadales; family Porticoccaceae; genus HTCC2207. The sequence continues at coordinate 17,163 of JAYOUA010000004.1, forward strand.
CCGCCCGCTAGATGATGAATGGCTGCAGGCTGGGCGCCAATTACAGGCCGATTTGGGTATCTTGCTTATCGGCCGCAGTCGCAAGCAGAAAGTAGTGTTAGAGCGCGATTACGTAGTGGAAAAACTTACTGTCGATGGTCGTGAATATTTCTATCAGCAGGTAGAGTCGGGCTTTACTCAGCCCAATGCCGAGGTCAACCAGAAGATGCTCAGCTGGGCCAGCGGCTGCTGTCGCGATAACCTGGATAATCCGCAAGCTGACTTGCTCGAACTCTACTGCGGTAATGGCAACTTTACCGCGGTGCTGGCACAGCACTTTCGGTCTGTACTGGCTACGGAAATATCCAAGATTTCAGTGCGCTCTGCAGAGACTAATTTCGCCAAAAATTCAGTCGATAATGTGACTGTGGTGCGAATGTCCAGCGAGGAATTTACCGAGGCGCTCAATGGTGATCGACCCTTTCGTCGCCTTGCGGATATTGATCTGGATAGTTACAGCTTCTCGACTATTTTTGTCGATCCACCCCGCGCTGGCCTTGACGAAGGCACTCTGAAATTGGCACAGCGTTTCGATAATATCTTGTATATATCCTGTAACCCGCGGACATTGCGCGACAATCTGGACAGCCTTGTAGAGACTCACGAGATAGTTAGAACCGCAATATTCGACCAGTTTCCCTGGACAGATCATCTGGAGAGTGGCGTCCTGCTCAAACGCCGTAGGGAATTGGCCTAGCGCTGCTCAAGGGCAGTTAATTCAACAGCACTGGCCTGAATAAACTCGCGGAAATTTAATTCGATTGACTCCCGTTCAGCATCTAAACGGCGCTTCTCACTTTTGCTCAGAGCCTTCCAGTCATCAAGTATTGGAATATGCGAAGTAGCCACCGCAAGCTGCTGAAAGACACTGACCTGCTGGGCCTCATCTTCGCTGAGTCTAATCTGCTGGCTCAGCCAAGCAATGCGCATTGCCGCTTCAGTTTCGCTTAAATCCTTTTGCACCAGAGCCCGGGCGATAATCTGAACCGACTGCCGTGCATCAGACTCTTTAGCGGCCAGTTCCTCTGCCAACTGTTTCTCCGCCTGTTTCGCCACCAGGCGCTGCTGACGAAGTTTATAGCCTAAATAGCCAGCGTAAGTGCCAAGGCTCACCAGCAAAAGTGTGCCTGCAACCAGCATTGAACTAGCTAAACCCATTGTTACCCTTCCCGTCTATTTAATCTTTTGATTCCGATTGATCCGAATCATCTGCCAACTGCGGCGCAGCATCGCTGTCAAAGGCTTGCAAACCGGCACTTTCTGGCAGACTTTTCTTCGCTTTGGCACCCAGTTTTTTCAACTCCTCAGTGCGCCTGACTAGGTTGCCTCTACCGCTTGAAAGACGCTTGTGAGCGCTCTCCCAGGCCTCCTGACTTCTGCTGATATGTTTACCAACTTCATCCAGAGACTCTATATAACGCACAAACTGGTCATATAGACCACCGGCCTTGTCGGCGATTATCTGCGCATTGCGGCTCTGGTCGGCATAGCGCCAGAGATTTTTGATCGTTCTCAGCGTTACCATCAAGGTGCTTGGACTGACCAGAATAATGCCGCGATCGTAGGCATCGCGCATCATCTCGGGATCCTGATCCAGAGCGAGCATAAAGGCAGCCTCTACAGGAACAAAGATCAACACAAAATCTAGGCTATTAACGCCGTCAAGATTTTCATAATCCTTATGACTAAGCCCCTTTATATGGGCGCGCAACGAACTGAGATGCTGACGCAGACACTGCTGCTTGGTCTCATCGTCGTCGGCGTGGAAATAGCGTTCGTAATCGACCAGGCTGACCTTTGCATCAATAACAATATCGCGCCCTTCGGGCAGATGAATAATCACGTCCGGATTGCGACGTTTGCCCTCTTCATCTTTTAGGGCCACCTGGGTGTTGTACTCGCGGCCTTTGCTAAGACCGGAATCTTCCAGTAATTTTTCAAGAATAAACTCACCCCAGTTTCCCTGTGCCTTGTTGTCACCGCGCAGAGCATTAGCCAGCGAGACAGCATCTGCCGAAACCTGCATGGTCTGCTTTTGCAACTCACTGAGCTGACCCACCAGCTTATTGCGATCGGCACTTTCCTTGTCGTAGGCAGACTCTACCTGCTTGCGGAAATCACCAATATCACGACGCAGCGGACTCAGAGTTACCTCTAGGGCCTCTTTGTTCTGCACAGAGAACTTGGCCTGCTTATCTTCAAAGATACGATTGGCGAGATTCTCAAATTCCTGGCTAAGGGTTTTCTTGGCATCCTGCAGCAGCTTTAACTGTGCCTCGTATTGATTTTGCTGACCGATAAGGCGCTGCTCAAGAACACCATTTGCGGTGGTGAGCTCAAGGCGAATGCTATTGAGCTCAGCGATGTCGGCCTCGCTCTTACTGCGCTGGCCACGTGCCAACAAATGACTGATGGCGACACCTAGGCCAAGGCCGATTAAAAGACCGCCCAGCGCCCAGAAAATAAAATTGAGGTCATTAAATATTGGCATAGCTTTTATTGTATCAGCCTACTGTCAATTGCACTGCTGTTTTGCGATTATACAGGCCTATTTAAATGATAATAAAAGTTGTCGACTCAGGGATGCTGCCACCACTTATAGATATAAGGCTATTTCGCGATGCCATTGAGCGTGATTGTTTAATTCTGACGCCCAACCAGCGCCTGGCGGCGAAGATTAATGATGCCTGGTGCCATGCAGTGGGTAAAGCCGTCTGGCGCGCGCCGCGGGTCTATGCCATCGACCACTGGCTGAAATACTGCTGGGATGAACTGCAGGATCAAAACCATCCGCTGGTTTCCGGTCTTGCCGTGGTCGGCACACAACAGAGTCGCTACTACTGGGAGCGGGCAATCGCCAAGGATGATTCTGTCTATAGTAGTAGTTATGCAAAAATTGCAGCGGACACGTTAAAGACTCTGCAGAACTGGAATCTCAGTGCAGACCAGGTGCCGGACGATACGCCGGCTGTAGAGCACTTTAAACGCTGGAGCAATAGCTTTGAGGAGCTGTTGCAGAAAAATAAATTAATTAGCCAACAGTCGAGCTGGCAACTTGTTCAGCGTGGTTTTGAATGTGCAGCCCTGCCCACTGAGACAGAGATAATGCTCTACGGCTTTCAGTCGATTCCGCCTCTTCAGGTGCGATTGCTAGACAGCGCATGCAGTTCAATTACTAGACTAGATACAGCTGACTGCACATCTGTAAATTTACCCATCAACAGTCATGTTTATCGCCTTGAATGCCAGGATCCCCAGGCTGAATTACGCCTGGCCGCCAACTGGGCAGCACAGCAATTAAAAGCTAATCCCGGGCAGCGGCTGGGCATTATTGTTCCCGATCTCAATAACAGCCTGCAGCAGGTGACGCGTGTTGTCAGCGAGGCACTGAAGTCTGAAGAGACAGAGATGCTGGTGAATATTTCTGCTGGCACACCACTGGCAGATACACCTATTGTCAGTGCCGCGCTGGAGCTAATAGCGGTTTTGCAATTCAAACGGCCACTGGATAACTGGCTTCAAATCCTCTATTCACCCTTTTCAGCCTTTGCCCAACTACCCGTACAATTTCTGGTTGACGCTGAGCTGGCTCTGCGCAAAACCAGACGCTTTGAATTTACTCTCGAGCAATTTATATCGGCGATTTTGCCCGCGCAAGAAGCTGAGGAAGTCGCTAACCAGCAGCGCCAATCTGTGGTGGATATTCTGCAGCCTCTCATTGACCTCAAGCGATTTTCCCGCGTGAAAACCGCTTCTCAGAAAAGCTTCTCTGGCTGGGCCGAGTTCTTCAATCAATTTCTTGCGGATATGGGCTGGCCCGGCCCACGCAGCTTAAACAGCCTCGAGTATCAGCAGCGTCAGCACTGGGAGAGCACCATTGAACAATTCTGTACCCTCGATAATCTTGGGGTTGAGGTGGGTCTGGCAACAGCCCTGAAGCACCTTCAGTTGTTTGCTCAGGACTCGGTATTTCACCCAAAAACCGCCGATGCACCGCTGCAGATCCTGGGCCTATTGGAAGGTGCTGGATTGCGCTTCGAGCAACTGTGGATAGTCGGTATGCACAGCCAGAACTTTCCCGCCTGTGTCGCGATTAATGCACTGCTGCCAGCGGATTTCCAACGCCAGCATGCGATGCCTCACAGTCTGCCTGAGCGTGAGCTACAGATCGCCCAGGAACTGCTATCCGGCTATCAAACCAATAGCCAGCGTTTAATTCTCAGCTATCCATTGTTGCGTGGTGAGGAACAGCTTGAGCCGAGCCCATTAATTCGCCATATACCTCCATCCAGCAGCGCAGAGTTTCTGGTTGAGCCAGATGCTCATCCTCCATGGCTATCGCAGCCACAAAAGTGCGAGCTGGTTGAAGATCGTTCACCCACCTTTAACCCGGCCACAGAGACTATTCGCGGCGGCAGCAAGTTACTGGAAAATCAGGCGATCTGCCCGTTTAACGCCTTTGCCACCCATCGCCTCAAAGCCGAGCCGCTAGAGCAACCTATTCAGGGTTTATCGGCAATGGATCGTGGCTCTCTGATCCATGAAATACTCTATCGCCTCTGGACTGAGTGGCAGACCTCGACTGTTCTAAACGCGTTATCGGAAGATCAACTCTCTGAACAGTTGTCGGCGACTATTGCCGCTACACTGGTTGAATGGGCTCCGCGCCATGCTGTATTGCGCGGAAATCGCTTTCGGAGTCTTGAACAGCAGCGCCTGGAAAAATTACTCCACCAATGGCTTGAAGTGGAAAAGCGCCGAGGACCCTTTGAGGTAGTCGATCTCGAAAGCAGTGCCAGCCTAAGCTTTGGCGATCTGAAAATTTCTCTGCGTCTGGATAGAGTCGATCAAATAGGCGACAAATTGCTGGTTATTGATTACAAAACCGGTCAGGTACAACCCAGTAAATGGGCAGGGCCACGACCAATAGAACCCCAGCTGCCGCTGTATCTTCTGGCCACTAAACCCCAGGCCAATGGCTGCGCCTTTGCACAGCTGCGTGCCGGTGATATTAAATTTATTGGCAGCAGTGACAGCCAACTGATCAGCTCTGATAAACCAATTGATAACTGGTCAGCTCAAATTGCTGAATGGCAGGCGGCACTCTCCAACTTAGCCAGTGAATTTTGTCATGGTTATGCCAGTGTTGAGGTTCACGACAGCGGCAGCTTTGCCTTCCAAGAGCATTTATTGCCCTTAAATCGCTGGCCTGAAGAGTCCCAAATAAACGCTGCTTTAGACAAACACAACAACCTGACTGAAGAGGATAAGTCATGAGTCAGTCAGCGCTAAAAGTAGTTGCGGATAGCACTCAGCGGCACATGGCACTGGATCCAACCCAGAGCTTTATTGTCTCCGCGCCTGCCGGCTCTGGTAAAACCGGGCTGATTACTCAGCGGGTATTGCGTCTGTTGTGCAGTGTGGAAAATCCCGAAGAGATTCTGTGCATCACCTTTACCCGCAAAGCAGCGGGCGAAATGAGTAGTCGTATACACAGAGCGCTGCAGGCTTCAGCCTATGAACCCAGACCAAGTGACGCCTATGAGGCCCAAACCTGGGATATTGCCGCCAAGGCCGTAGAGCGCAATAGGCAACTGGGGTGGAATCTGCTCGAGATGCCCGGTCGTTTGCGTATTCAGACCATAGACGGTTTCTGTCGCTATATTGCCAGTCAGTTTGCCCTTGAGACAAAGCTTGGCGCCCTTCCCGAGCCCAGTGAACAACCTGCGCTTCACTATGAGCTGGCGGCACGCAATTTTTTGCAGAAAATTGAGGAAGACAGTGAGCTTGGCGAGCAATTAGCCGTCTTACTCGCCCATACTGGCAACGATCTAGCCCGCTGCGAACGCCTGCTTGCCGATATGCTTGGCAAACGCGAGCAGTGGCTGCCGCTTATTTTCGATGCCAGTGGAAATCAGCAGTATTTCCAACAGGTTATCGACCAGATTATCGGTGAAACACTCTTACAGTTACAGGATGCCCTGATGCCGATTGCCGGTGAATTACTTAGCCTGGCAGATTTTGCCGCCAAGCATATTCCCGCAGACAAAGACTCGCCGCTAATTGAGCTGGCCGGCATAACTGAATTACCGGAGATCAGCCTTGCGGGTATACAGCAGTGGAAATTATTACTCAGCCTATTGATCACTAAAAGCCGTGAGCTACGCAAACAGGTGAACAAAAATGACGGTTTTCCTGCAGATAAAAAAGACGCCAAGAAACGGATGGCAGTGCTCTTGGCATGGTGCCGAGATCAAGCGGATATCCATGAACTAATTGTCAATGCAATCTATTTGCCTGAATCCGAAATAAACCCGTCACAACAGTCGATACTCGATGCCTTGGGTTATCTTCTTCCACGTCTTGCCGCTGAACTTGAAACGCTATTTAAACAACATGATCAGTGCGACTATCCAGCTATTACTCTGGCGGCTCTGGAAGCTGTAGAGCCTTCACCGGAAGATGAATCCATATCCGATATCACCCTGCGCCTGGATTACCAGCTTCGCCATATTCTGGTGGATGAGTTTCAAGACACCTCCGGTGCTCAGATTAAATTACTTGAGCACCTGATTGCCGGCTGGCAGCCGGACGATGGCAGAACGCTTTTTCTGGTTGGCGATGCCATGCAGTCCCTGTATGGATTTCGCAATGCCAATGTCGGGCTATTTATCAATGCACAGCGTCATCCCATTGGCCCAGTGCAGTGCACAGCATTGACCCTAAGCTGCAACTTTCGCTCGCAAAAAGGCGTTATTGACTGGGTAAACGATACTTTTAGCCAGGCATTTCCCGCCGTTGCCGATATCAGTCGCGGCGCTGTTCCCTATTCCTCATCTGAAGCCTTTAAGGCCTCGGGTAGTGCCCCTGCGGTGAGTTTTCAGGGCTTTAGCGGTGATGACCATGAACAGTTAGAGGCCGAGTACATTGCCAAAACCTGCCAAGGGCTGTGCGATAAGCATCCGGGTGAGTCTATAGCAATCCTGGTTCGCGGCCGCGCTCATCTTAAAACTATTGTTCCGGCGCTACGCGCTGCCAAACTTAACTGGCAGGCCATTGATATCACACCACTGGCAAGCCGAATGCCAGTTATTGATCTGTTGTCTGTAACCCGTGCCCTGCTGTCACCGGCAGATAAAATTGCCTGGCTGGCTGTATTACGGGCGCCATTTTGCGGGCTGGGTACAGCGGATCTATTAACCATTGCCAATAGCACGACAAATAGCGGTGCAGGATCAAAGCAAGGGGATGCGATTCTCGCCCAACTCGAATTCCTCGCCGACTCAGACTCCTACGGAGCATTATCCGCATATGCTCAACACAGGCTTGAGGTAATTACCCCTCTTTTGGTAGATGCCTGGAAAAATCGCGCCCGCAATGGACTGCGTGAAACCATAGAACAACTCTGGCTTGAGCTGGGTGGGCCGGCAACGCTAGAGAACAACGCTGACCTCAGCGATGTGCGCAGCTATTTAGATCTGCTGGAAAACTGGCAGTGTGCAGGTAGCCTTGCCGACTGGAATGGCTTCCAGCAGGCCGTAGAGAAACTCTATGCCGCACCCTCTGGAGACGACTGCTCTGGTGACAGGCAAGAAAACAGTAAGCAAACGGTTATCCAGCTGATGACCATCCACAAATCCAAGGGACTGGAGTTTGATCATGTAATACTGCCGGGACTGGCGCGCAGAGCGGCGTCCGATAAAAAGCCGCTGCTGCGCTGGAGCCAGCATATTGATGAACTCAACCAGATGTCCCTGGTGATGGCACCTCTGGGGGCTCATGATGAAGAGGATGACAGCGTTTACAGCTATCTAAAACATGAGGATGGCTTTAAGACGCGCCTGGAAAATACGCGCGTTCTCTATGTGGCTGCAACCCGTGCAATTCGTAACCTATATTTAACTGCCTCGCTGCGGCCTGGAGAAAAACAGGGTTGGCAGGCGCCGGGCAAAGGAACATTGCTGGCCCCCATATGGCGGACTATTGAGTTAGGAATAATCGGCGAGATTTACCCTGTTTATAAAGGCGAGGAAAAAGATAAATCACAACCAGTCATTACCAAACTTCAGCATATTCGTCGCTTGCCGGCGCAATTTGTATCTCCGTCACCCTCAATGGGTTCAATGATGACTGGCCATGAGGAGAAGGCAACGGTATCAAACTCTGGCACAGAGACAAAAGACTTACAAAACCTATCTACCCGCGCCCGCTTGCTGGGAACTGTTTTTCACAGAACCCTAAAACAGATCGCCAACGAGGGCCCGCTCAACTGGCCAGCACAGCGTGTTTTACAGCTTCCCCAAGCCTGGACAGCACAGCTTAAGGAACAGGGAATTCTGGCCAGCAGTGATGAGCTACGCAGTCTCAGCGATACTCTTGAGCTTATGCTCGCCGACCCCAGGGGGCAATGGATACTGCACAACCATGAACAGGCACAGTGCGAACAAGCGCTTGGCTATTACCAGCCCGAGCAGGGTGGCGCCGGCATCTCGGTTATTGATAGAACCTTTGTCGATAAGGGTGTGCGGTGGATTATTGACTACAAGTTCTCCAAACCCGTTGCTGGCGAGAGCCAAGCGCAATTTATCGGCAAACAAACCAGCACCTACATTGGGCAGCTCAGGCACTATGCTAATTTGTATAGAGGCCTGCAGGACATTCCGCTGCGCTGTGCACTATATTTTCCTCAAATCCCGTTGTTTATTGAGGTAGACGTTGAATAATCTTCAATAATTTTAATAATTAAGTACAATAACCCTTTGATAAAAGTTAATTTCTAGGAACGCCAATATGGATCCCCACGCAGTAGAAAACATTAATATTGAATCTCCAGAGATCCTTATTACACCAGCTCAACTGAAGCGCGAAATCCCACTTTCAGATACAGCTCGCCAAGTTATTTCACAGGGCCGCTCGGATATTGAAAATATCCTCGAGCGCAAAGATCACCGCGTTATTGTTGTCGTTGGTCCCTGCTCTATCCACGATCTTAAAGCCGCTCAGGAATATGCCAAGAGATTGAAAGTCCTCGCTGAAAAAGTCAGCGACACCCTTCTGATAGTGATGCGTGTCTATTTTGAAAAGCCACGTACTACCACCGGCTGGAAGGGTCTGATTAACGACCCGTTCATGAATGACTCGTTTAAAATTACCGATGGTCTGCATATAGGTCGCCAGTTGCTTCACGATATTCTCGAGATCGGCCTGCCCACCGCTACCGAAGCTCTGGACCCAATCTCGCCCCAGTATATGCAGGATCTGATCGCCTGGTCTGCTATCGGTGCGCGCACTACAGAGTCCCAGACACACCGCGAGATGGCCTCGGGCCTGTCATCATCTGTAGGCTTTAAGAACGGCACAGACGGCAGCCTGACGGTGGCGATTAATGCACTGAAATCAGTGGCAAGCCCACATCGCTTTTTGGGCATAAACTCCGAGGGTAATGTCTCGATTATCACTACCAAGGGTAACCCCTATGCTCACGTCGTATTGCGCGGCGGCAATGGTAAACCCAACTATGATTCGGTTAGTGTCTCCATCTGCGAGCAGGAATTGGAAGCCGCCGGCGTCCCTAAGAATATTATGGTCGACTGTAGTCACGCCAACTCAAACAAAGACCATAATCTGCAACCGCTGGTTTTGGACAATGTCACTAACCAGATTCTCGAGGGCAACAAATCAATTATTGGTGTGATGATTGAAAGTCATCTCCATGGAGGCAACCAGAAACTATCAAGCAATCCAGATGAGATGGAGTACGGCGTATCGGTAACAGATGCCTGTATCGACTGGGAAACCACCGAAAATTCACTGATATCGATGGCCGACAAACTGCGTGATATTCTTAAAACACGCTAATCGCCCGCACAACTAGCCATATTTTAAAGCCCCTGCGCATTTACGTGCCGGGGCTTTTTTATAGGCCGCAACAATGTAAAACTGTTAACCTTAAGAGTCCTTATGATTAACGCTAAACATTGAAACAAACGAAGAGCGAAAAACTTATCTATGCCCAGAATACTATTACTTATCGCAATCATCTTTTCTCTTTGGTACTGGTGGAAATGGTTTAAACGTCTACCTATCGAAAAGCGTCGTCCGTTTCTCTGGAAAACCGCATTTTGGTCAGTTTTAGGGTTTTCTGTGCTGTTGGTTGCCAGCGGTAGAATGCACTGGTTGGGTGCTGGTCTTGCTGTGCTGGTGCCACTGGCAAAAGGTGCTCTCGCCCTGAGCTTGCGGGCCCTGCCATTTCTGCAAATACTCAGCCGTTTTAAAACCAGCCCTTCACAATTTCGCACCAAATCACTACTCGTTCAGGTGAACTTCTCGACCAGAGAGATGGATGGTGAAATCCTGCAGGGTGAGTATGCCGGCAAGCGACTTTCAGATCTTTCCACGGAACAGCTGCAAAGCCTTGCCGAATCCTTCAAAGAGAGCGATCGCGAGTCCTACCTATTACTCCAGACCTATCTCCTGCGCAACAAACGCGGCGGCTCACAACAGAGTTATCAGCCCGGTAATCTCTCCGAGCTTTCGGAAAAGGAAGCCTATGAAATACTTGGCCTGGAAGCTGATGCGTCAAAGGAAGATATAGTTAAAGCCCACAAACGGCTGATGCAGCGCCTGCATCCAGACCGTGGCGGCAGCGATTATCTTGCCGCCAAAATCAATGCGGCCAAAGACAAACTGTGCTGATTTTTTCCCCTCTGCCTTGACTCTCAACAGTCTGCTCAGGAAACAGTTCAATATAAACTGATAACTGGTTCGCATTCTTAACTTGCACTGGTTGCACAGCCTCTGTCAATTCATAAAATCGCCACATTGGTAATCTATTTGTGTTGGCAGGCTGCTGACAAGGAGACAGAACAGGATGGGCAACAGAGATATCAGTTTCGCAACATTATTTATCAGCGCATTTACAGCTCTGCTTTTCAACAACTTGGCAGTCGCTGAAACAGTTGAAATTACCTATGAAAACTATGGAACAACCACAACACTGGATGTTAAAAATGGCCCGGATATTAGAATCGGCGCCTACGAATTAACAATTGACGGCGATACCACCCTGGCTATCACCAACGACAATTCCAGACATTATCTCAACACCTGGAATGCTACTGTTAACAGCTACAGCGACGTTCAAAACGGTGCAGGTAAATTCAATATGCGTCGCAACGACAAGACAAAATACAGTCAGGCTGGCTACCTGTTTACCCTGCTGGATTTTTCTCAAACTCTCAGTGCCACAGCTGCCAAATACAATGCTCTGGTTAACTATGTGATTTGGGATATTATGGGGTCAGTTGCGAGTCTGCAAAATCCTGCTGATCGTCGGATAGCCAGAGAACTTAAAGAACAGGCAAGCGAGCAGAGAGATTTTGACTGGTCAAGTACTATGCTGGTTTACACCTCCAATGACCGTCTCGCCACCAGGGAACTATTTGCCGCTGTACAACCGCCGATTGCAACACCAATCCCCAGCGCTCTCTTCCTGTTTGGCTCAATGGCACTTGGATTATTTGGTATAGCAACAAGAAGGCGTTTTAACTATTGATACTGACTTCTAATAAGTCCACTCACAATAAAAAGGCTTCCTAGGGAGCCTTTTTTATGCGCGCCATAAACAGCCTGAAAATAGATTCATAGAACCTCGTGAAACTTTGCAATATCCAGTGCGAAACATGCTCAGGCATATAGCCTGATGGGTAATTGACCTCTACAATACGTCTATTCATAAATGGGCCAAATCAATGTCACAGCAATCACCAACAATAGAACTTACCAGAGATCTTATTCGCCGCCGTTCCGTTACACCTGAAGACTGTGGTTGCCAGCAGGTAATGATCGATCGTTTGGCTGCTATTGGCTTTCAGGTAGAGAAGCTGCGTTTTGCTGATGTTGATAATTTTTGGGCTGTACGCGGCACCCAGGGCCCGGCCCTGTGCTTTGCAGGTCATACCGATGTAGTACCCACAGGTCCAGAAGAAAATTGGCAATTGCCCCCCTTTGAAGCCGAGATTAAAGATGGTTACCTATATGGTCGCGGTGCGGCAGATATGAAAGGCTCGCTGGCAGCGATGGTAGTTGCCGCGGAACGCTTTGTTTCAGAGCACCCTGACCATAGAGGACAAATTGCGTTTCTGATTACCAGTGATGAGGAGGGTGTGGCAACCAATGGCACGGTAAAAGTCGTCGATTGGTTAAGGAACCGGGATGCTCTGCCCGAATGGTGTTTAGTTGGAGAACCCTCCAGTACCGAGAAGTGCGGTGATGTTATCAAGAACGGACGCCGCGGCTCACTTGGCTGCACCCTTAATGTAAAAGGTCTTCAGGGACATGTGGCCTACCCTCACCTGGCTGACAACCCTATTCACCGCGCTGCACCGGCATTGGCGGAATTGGCTGCTGAGGAGTGGGATCAGGGCAATCAGTTCTTTCCCGCCACTAGCTTCCAGATATCTAATATCAATGGAGGCACGGGTGCCACCAATGTTATTCCCGGCGAAGTGGAGATTATCTTTAACTTCCGTTTTTCCACCGAGTTAACTGAACAGCAGCTTATTCAACGCACAGAAGAGATATTAGACAAACATGGCCTTGAATACACGGCCAACTGGAATCTCAGTGGCCTGCCCTTTTTAACTGCTGAGGGTGATCTGGTCAGTGCAACCGTTGCCAGCATTTCCGAAATAACAGGCCGGCAGCCTGAATTATCCACCGCGGGCGGCACCTCAGATGGGCGGTTTATCGCACCCCACGGGGTTCAGGTTGTTGAGCTGGGCCCGGTCAATGCAACTATTCATAAAATCGATGAGAATATAAGCGTCGATGATTTAAATACCCTAACGGATATTTACCAGAGACTTCTGACAAAGCTCCTAGCTTAATAGAATTTTCTAAATCTAATTTTGTTTTTACTTGGCCGGCAATTTCTTTAGGGTATAGATATCAAAGCGTGTAGACTTTCCTTCAAGTGAATAACTGGGTTTGCAATCAGCCAGGTAGCTAACACCGCTGGGCCGTTTGACAACTACTCTGTAAACAGCGGTCTCCAGCGCCAAAGCCAGTAATTTATCGCTATCCTTATCAGCACCAACGATGTCCTGAAAAGCCTGCATCTGCTTTTTAACCTTGGCGGATTTTTTGCGACCTGGAAACATTGGGTCCAGATAGACTACGTCCGCAGAAACTACATTGGCGTTGTGCTGTAAATAATCTGTAGAATTTCCCTCAATCAAACTGATTCTCGCCATAATGGCGGCCAATTCACTGTCCCCTTCGTCGGCGTGCTGTCTGGCTCGCAAGAGACCATCGGCCAGAAGACTGTGAATGATAGGATTGCGTTCCAGCATGGTGACATGGCATCCCAGAGAGCTCAGCACAAAGGCATCGCCACCAAGCCCGGCGGTGAGGTCTAGCACCTGTGGGCAAAACTTCCCAGAAACACCTATGGCTTTGGCAATTGCCTGGCCATTACCACCGCCAAAACGACGTCGATGACGGTGAGCACCACCGGTAAAATCACACTGTATTGGTCCATAGCCCTTATCTGATGAGGGGATAAGTGTTAAGCCAGAAGAGGAGATAGACAGCAGGTAGTCATAGGCCTGGGATTGATCGGTGTGTTGGGGTAACTGCAATTTAGCAGACAACTGTTGTGCACTTTCATGAAAGGTGTCAGAGCTGCATGATATTTGAATATTTGCCATAGCCCTATTTAACCACCGAACTGAGATTCTGTGCAGATTAATATCTGCTCAACAGCATTTCAGACACAGGTAACGTTCGTTTACTGTTGTCCTGTTGAAATTACAGCAGGTTCATCGACAGGTAAATATTCCCGCACCATTCCTGGGCAAAAAGATACCCACAGAAGCTGTGGATAACTTTGTGGATTAAACGGGGTTTGAGTGGGTTAAACCCCTAAAATATCGGCATATTTGTTAAATTGATCAAATTTTAACCATATCATTAAAGTCATATAAATCAAGGAGTTGCAGTTTTAGCAAAATAAAATCAATAGGTTACATTTTTTTGCTTAAGTTATTTCTAGATATTCGAGCTATCTGTGGAAAAAACTCAAAAAAAATTGAAAAAGTTACATGAAAAGTAAAAAAGTATTTGCAGGTGACAAAAAAAAATGCTTAAAAATTTAGCTTAGTATTGTCGACCGCAAAACTTAACTGAGCTCGAGCCAATCAAATCCCTGCTGCTGACAGGCGAAATACAGATTACCTTGACCGGAAAAAACTGGCTCAACGGCTGACCTTACTTTTTCGAGCGAGTTATTTTTATCACTTATATGGCCGATTACTAGTTGTTGGATGCGTTGCTGATTGATAGCTGTCAGAAGTTTTGCTGTCTGATGATTGTTGAGGTGCCCCCAGGGACCAGAGACACGGTCTTTGAGAAATTCTGGATAGGGGCCGCTGTGAAGCATTTCGACATCGTGATTAGCCTCGATCAACAGGCCATCGCAATTAGCGTAGGCAGTCTCTATATGAGGTGTTAGGGAGCCAACATCGGTCAATATGCCAAGCTGGTGATTATCGCTATTAAATAGAAACTGGACCGGCTCACGGGCGTCGTGGGGCACTGGTACAGGGGTCACCGCGATATCGCCAACCTGAAACGCCCGGTGACTGTCGATAATCTTAAACGGAAAGTTTTTTTGCTCGGCGCTGCGACTATACAGACAGCCGGCAGTGACATAGACATCGATATCAAACTTGGCAGAGAGTGGCACAACGCCTTTCCAGTGATCGCTGTGCTCATGAGTTACCAGAATGGCATCTATATCACCTGGGCTCTTGCCGAGCTTTTCCAGGCGCCGGGCGGTGTCCTTAATGGAAAACCCGCAATCGATCATAATGCATGTATCACGCCATTCAACAAGAGTGGCATTACCCTTGCTACCGCTTCCAAGAGATGCAAAACGCACAGTGCCAGCAGCCCTTAGGACATATTATTGCGGAGTATCTTGAGAAGTTTGAGAGCTTCTACTCTGGTTAGCCCCTCTGCATCGCGGCCAACGATTCTTACTTCTATATCGGCGCCCACGAGTTGTACGAGTACACGGTAATTGATCTCAAGGATCTCATCAGTACCCTCGCCAAACCAGCGCGCAAAGAAACCGGGCTCATTCGCGGATTGATCTGTGTAATTCACAAATAAAGTACCCTCAGAACGATTCTGGTCAATCAATTGGAAACCACCGCGATTAGCAGAATATATAATCGATGCCCAAGCTCGATCGAAGTCTAGCTTTACCTGAATAAACGGGTCAGCTACTTCAGGGGTAACGATGTTAACCTTTGGTTCACCACCAATATTCTGGGCCAAGAGGGAAACGGATGAATAGTCGATTGCGCCGGCCAGTTCATTGGCAATCAGGGTCAGCATATTTTTTTCTCGATCGTCACTATCTGAAGCCTGTGGCCATCCGGCTTGGTCTTCTTCAGAGCGCGCAGCCTGGTTGTGCAATAGGGATATTTCAGTGCTATTTAGCTGGACGCCCGGAGAGATCTGAAAGCGAAAACGGTGCGAGTTATCTTCATCGGAATTAAATTTTACCCACACTGTTTCGATAATCCCCGAGGAACCTTCAGCCACAACTGCGGGTACGCCACTGCGATTCAACACACCGCGCACACGCGGCCAGACCTCACTTGGCGGAATATTGATAAGAATCCAGCGACGCCCCTCAAGAGTCTGGATTTTGACCTGCTGCTCAAAGGTGTTTACCGATGCCGGCTGGGGTCGAGGTGCTTCAAACTCAACCAGGTCTACTGTATCAGAGGGTATTTGTGGGATTGGGTAGATCTGTCCGATAACCCCGCGATCAAGTCCAGCGGGAATAGTGGTTACCTCAGTCTCCTCAGCGAGAAGATAGTCATTGCTGCGATCGCGCAATCCCAGCCAACCACAACCACTTAAACTCAATACAACAATGATATTCAGTGTACTTACCAGTGTTTTCATTTTATCGGAAGCCCCGTATATATATTCTTCAATAATATTCTTTGTTGGTCATCTTTAATAGAGCGTTAAATCAGCTCAGCCCTGCGCATAGCAGCTCGAACTTCCTCATGATATTGCTCTGAGAGGGGCGTCATAGGCAGACGCAACGTATTGGCAAGCAAACCCAGCTCAGATGCTGCCCATTTAACCGGTATCGGATTAGCCTCGACAAACAGACTATTGTGCAGTCCCGCCAACTTCAAATCTAAGGCCCCTGCTCTCTCGGCATCACCAGAGAGCGCAGCAGCGCACATCTCTGACATCATTTTTGGTGCCACATTGGCAGTCACAGATATATCCCCATGTCCGCCGAGCAACATCAACTCTCTGGCAGTTGCATCATCGCCAGAATAAACTGCGAAGTCCTGCGGACACTGCATGAGTATTTGCCTGGCACGCTCAAGATCTCCGGTTGCCTCCTTGATACCGACGATATTGTCCATGGCACTGAGGCGCAAAACAGTCTCAGGAAGTAAATCGCAAGCGGTACGGCCCGGCACATTGTAGAGAATCTGATCTATATCTACAGCTTCGCTAATGGTTTTGTAGTGAAGATACATCCCCTGCTGGGTAGGTTTGTTGTAGTAGGGAGTCACCAAAAGGCAGGCATCGGCACCGGCGTCGGCAGCAGCCTCTGTGAGCTCAATCGCCTCGCGGGTTGAGTTGGCGCCAGTACCAGCAATAATCGGAAGACGTCCGCCAGCCTGCTCGACAACAACGCTGATAACCTGGGCATGCTCTGCAACGCTTAGAGTGGCAGATTCACCAGTAGTACCGACCGCAACAATGCTGTCAGTACCCTGCTCTATATGCCAGTCGACAAGCTTTCTGAGCGCGCCCCAATCCACCTCAAGAGAGTCAGGGTGCATTGGTGTTAACAACGCGACAATACTTCCGCGAATCATGGCCTACTTCCTTTTAAAACTGTTTTAAAAAAACTCTTATGAATCTCTTGAGCAAATACTGCTCGGCGATCGAGCCGTAATGGTACTGTCGGCACAGAGGCTAGACAAGCTAAACCTACCCTTATGCTATGCGACGGCGCTTTTTCTTTTTTTGCGGTAACCCATATAGATCCGACTCACCCTCGGGACGGTTTTTAAACCGTCTGTGGACCCACAGATACTGGTCTGGCTGAAGCATTATAAAATCCTCAACTATCCTGTTTATGCGCGTCGTATCGACCAGATCATCACCTACCGGGAAGTTTTCCAACGCCGGATGAATGGTAATTTTATAGCCCTGAGCACCAGGCAATCGCACATGGCTAAAGGGAACAACTGCAGCACCGGTTTTTTCGGCAAAACGTGCTGTAGCATAGACTGTCGCCGCAGGAACATTGAAGAAGGGTACGAAAAGCCCCTGCTGTAAGCCGTAGTCCTGGTCGGGACCATACCACAGGGCTCGACCGTTCTTTAAGGCTTTCATTGTACCGCGCACATCACGGCGCTCGTAGACAACACCGTTACCAATTCCCTTGCTCAGACGCCCTCGAGCTTGCAAGAAATCATAGACCGGATTGCCGTGAGCACGGTACATGCCATCCATCTCGATGACTGTCGACATCGCCGCAGCACCAATCTCCAACGTGGTGAAATGTATACCCAGTAGCATAACACCGCGCCCCTTGACTGCATCGAGATTGTCCTGGCCGTCGATATGAATCAACTTGCTAAAACGCTTTTTTGACCACCACCAGGAGATGCCAACTTCCATAACAGCAATACCGGTACTGATAAAGTTCGCCCGTAACATCGCAGTCTGTTCAGCAGAACTCAGCTTGGGAAAACAGATCTCAATATTGCGCCGAGCGATGGTTTTTCGACGACTTGGCAGCCTGTAAAAAAGCACTCCAATGCCCCTGCCCAACACAATTAGGACAGGGAATGGCAGAAGCGTTACCAGACGCCACAGGGCAAATCCAAACCAGGTTAACCAATAGCGCGGATGCAACAGCGCAGTTTTAAATTGCGTGGCTTTTGAGCTCATGTTAAAGCGTTATACAAGATTGCTGATCTGCACATCGGGATCGACATCGGCATCGTAGTCGACACCTGCGATTTCGAAGCCAAACAGATTGAGAAACTCCTGCTTGTAGCCGACAAAATCTGTTAGTTCAGCGAGATTCTCAGTACTGATCTTGGCCCAGGCCTCAGCGACGACATCCTGCACCTCGGGAAGCAATTCGAGCTCATCAACACGAAGGCGACCCTCGTCATCAAGGCGCGGAGTGTCATTGTAGAGACATTCCGTGTAGAGGCGATAGAGCTGCTCGATACAGCCCTCATGGGTGCCTCTGCGTTTCATTTCCTTAAATAGCATCGCCAGATACAGCGGCATAATTGGAATTGCCGAACTAGCCTGAGTAACAACCGCTTTGAGAACCGAAACCCGAGCATCTCCACCCTTGGCAGCGAGTTTTTGACGAATAGAAATCACTCGCTTATCGAGATCTTTTTTCGCCTGGCCAATAGTGCCGTCCCAGTACAGATCCCAGGTCATTTTTTCACCAATATAGGTAAAGGCTGTGGTTTTGGCACCCTCAGCCAGAACACCAGCATCATCCAGAGCATCAATCCACATCTGCCAGTCTTCACCACCCATCACGGCAACCGTATCGGAAATCTCCTGCTGGTTGGCAGCCTCAAGGCTAAATTCCTGAATTGTCTCCTTATCGGTGTTAATACCGCGCATAGTGACATCTTTGCCCACCGGCTTAAGGGTTGAGTTAAATATCTCACCAGTCTTGGGGTGTTGGCGACGCGGGGCCGCAAGACTGTAGACAACCAGATCAACCTGGCCCAGGTCCTGTTTAATTGTTTCAATGGTCTGCGCTTTGATTTCATCGGAAAAAGCATCGCCGTTAATGCTTTTTGCATATAGTCCATCCTGCTCGGCGTACTTGTGAAAAGCTGCTGAGTTATACCAGCCGGCGGTGCCAGGCTTTCTGTCAGTACCGGGCTTTTCAAAGAAAATACCAAGTGTTGATGCGCCGCCGCCAAAGGCGGCACCAATGCGTGCAGCCAACCCGTAGCCGGTTGACGAGCCAATCACCAGAACGCGCTTAGGCGATGCAATAGGCGGTTGAGCCTTAATAAAATCAATCTGATTTTTAACATTGGTTTCGCAACCCACTGGATGCGTTGTAATACACATAAAGCCGCGAACGCGGGGCTTAATTATCATTGAACAGTCTCCGTACATAAGCGATTAGAGTTGAGGCTGCGCATGATACCCTAATGATAATGGTTACCCAAAAATTAACCGCTAAAAACTGCTTATATAAGCAAATAAATTCGAGTTCATGATCATCTTGCACTGTCAAAGCGTACAATAGATATTGATATCGCCATTCGGGTTAAGGCATTGAATTCTGACTCCTCTTTTTCATCTCTGAAATACCCCTTTTTACGCAGGGAATTTTTGCAGGCACTCGAAGATAGCCACAGCGCCTCACACAACAGCGGCTGGAATCCCATTCATTTACAACTGCAGTTACACAGTGATTTGGCGAGCGAGGAAAACGCCTTTATGCCCCTCTACCTTAAAGACCACTCTATGGGTGAGTATGTCTTTGACTGGGCCTGGGCCAATGCCTACCATGACAACGGTCTCGACTACTATCCGAAATTGGTTACTTCGATTCCCTTTACCCCATCGGTGGGTCCAAGGGTTCGCAGCAGTCAAGCCCTGACGCGCGAAGAGAGCAGACAACTGCTTGACGAAGTTCTGCTGGTTGCCGAAGAGACCGGTGCTTCCAGCTGGCATTTTTTATTTCCTGACGCTAACTACTTGCAGTTGTTTACAGACCCGAGATTGCTACAGCGCAGCGGCGTGCAGTACCAGTGGCACAACCGCAGCTATAAAACCTTCGATGACTTTACCGCGAAAATGGTATCGCGCAAGCGCAAGATGATTCGCCGTGAACGCGCTGCTATTGCCGAGCAGGGAATCAGTGTTAGCATTGAAGTGGGCAGCGCGATTAGTGCGGCGATCTGGCAACTGTTTTACCAGCTCTACGAGCGCACCTACATCAAGCGCAACGGTACAAGAGGTTATCTTACCGAGGCTTTTTTCCAGCAGATTGCCAGGACTATGCCCGAACAAATAGCCATGGCTGTAGCATGGCGTGAAACTGTACCCATCGCCTGTGCACTGTATTTTTTTGATGAACAAACCCTCTACGGACGCTACTGGGGGAGTGTCGATGAGTACCCCTACCTGCACTTTGAACTCTGCTACTACAGTGGTATTGAGTTTGCCATCAGCCGTGGAATACAGCGCTACGACGCCGGCGCCCAAGGTGAGCACAAGATTGTGCGAGGATTTGAACCAGTTGAAACATATTCATTACATTGGATAAAAAACCCGCAATTTCGCGAAGCCATAGAGCGCTTTTTACACAGGGAAAAAGCTGTTATTGACGAGCATATTCTCCAGGCGCAGGCGATGCTGCCGTTCCGCAAAGAATAAACCCCTACCACTCCCCGACATTGGGCATAGACATCCAGGGCTCTGCTGGTTCAAGAAAAGCGCCTTCCTGAAGGATTTCGATGGAAATATTGTCTGGCGAGCGAACAAATGCCATATGCCCGTCCCGCGGCGGCCGATTAATCACCACGCCAGCATCAGCGAGCCGCTGACAGGTCAGGTAAATATTCTCAACTCTGTAGGCCAAGTGTCCAAAATTGCGACCCTGGGTGTATTGTTCAGGCTCACTTCCGCCCTCTGGCGGCCAATTGTAGGTAAGCTCGAGTAATGGCGACTTGCTGTCACGCGCCCTTTCTATATCATTGGGAGCGCCAAGAAATACCAATGTAAAACGCCCATCAGGGTATTCATTGCGGTACAGCTCGACCAACCCAAGCCCCTTGCAGTAAAAATCCAGTGACTTCTGCAAATCGCTTACCCGAACCATGCTGTGTAAATACCTCATAACGCCTCCATAAGAGCAACAAAAAAGGGATCTTTGATTTCTCAAAGATCCCTTAGGATACAGCTAAATTACTCAACTCTGCAGCTAGTTAATCCTGCAGCATAACTTAAAGTGCTAAATGACGAATATCGCTAAGTAGCTTGACCAGATGCGTCATAAAGCGACCTGCATCACCGCCGTTGATAACACGGTGATCGTAGGATAGAGCCATAGGTAACATCAGTCGTGGCGCAAACTCGGAACCATTCCAAACTGGTTTGATCTGTGACTTGGAAACACCGAGGATACCTACTTCCGGAGCGTTGACAATTGGCGTAAAGCCATTGCCACCAATGGCACCCAGGCTGGAGAGGGTGAAACAACCACCCTGCATCTCAGCGGGAGTAAGCTTACCGTCGCGAGCTTTAACAGCCAGATCCATAATATCTGCAGAGATATCCCAGATACCCTTTTCATCGACATTTTTAATTACCGGTACAACCAAACCGCGAGGGGTATCTACAGCCATACCAATATTGATGTAGTGCTTCTGCACCACGTGCTCTCCATCGGCGCCCATGGAGCGGTTAAAGATGGGGTTAGCCTGCAGAGATGCGCCCAACGCCTTGATAAGAAAGGCCACTGGCGTAACTTTAACACCACGCTTTTCACCCTCAGCTTTTAGACCTTTGCGGAAATCTTCAAGCTCGGTGATATCGGCATCATCAAACTGGGTGACATGGGGAATATTTAACCAATTGCGCTGCATATTAGCTGCAGTCAGCTTCTGGATTTTGCTTAATTTGATCTCCTCAATCTCACCGAACTGGCTGAAATCAACCGCTGGGATTGGCGGAATACCAGCACTACCAGAGACGGGTACCGCAGCGCCAGCAGGAGCGCTATCCTTGTTCTTCATTACCTGCTTAACGAAGTTGCTGACATCATCTTTCTGGATGCGTCCCTTGGGGCCAGTACCCTGAACTTGAGTGAGATCGACGCCCAATTCGCGGGCCAACAGGCGCACCGCGGGACCAGCATAGACATCGGCACTGGAGACCGCAGGCTCTGCAGCGGCCGGAACTTCCTGAGCCGCTGCAGGCGCAGCCTCGGCGACTGACGCTGGAGCTGGAGCTGGAGC
>JAYOUA010000004.1:39377-68482 GCA_038150705.1 Porticoccaceae bacterium
GCTGGAGCTGGAGCTGGAGCAGCCGCCTGAGGCTCAGGCGCTGCTGCGGGCGCAGAACCTGGCTGATCAGCTGCCGCTGTAACTTCAAACAGCGCAACATCGTCACCGGTACCAAGTTTGTCGCCTTCAGCGACAACAATCTTTAAAACTTTTCCGGAGTGAGTAGAGGGGATATCCATGGTCGCCTTGTCAGACTCGAGAATAACCAGTGTATCGCCCTCGCTGACCTCATCTCCTTCAGAAACACTGACCTCAATCACTTCAACTTTGTCGTCGCTACCAATATCTGGCACCTGAACCATTATTTCTGAGGACGTTGCCGCTGCAGTTTCTTCAGCAGCAGATGTAGATTCCGCGGCAGGAGCTGCAGCTAAAGGTGCCGCGGCGGTGACTTCAGGTTGTGACTCTTCCACAACCGCTTCAGCAACAGCATCTTCACCAGCTACCTCGATCTCGGCAATTGGATCACCGACACTGACTGTAGCACCCTCTTCAACCAGGTACTTGGTGAATACACCAGTTGCTGGACTCGGAATGTCCATAGTCGCCTTATCGGATTCCAGAACCAACAGGGAATCTTCTACCTCAACATTGTCACCAGCGGCCAAGCACAGCTCGATAACTTCAACTGTCTCGGCACCGCCAAGATCTGGTACTACTACTGTATGTATTGTCACATTGATTCCTTTTTAGCATTTTTTGGCTGGCTGGCTTAAGCAAACCAGCCACGGCCCCAGTCTATTTCTAACTATAAACGTGATTAAACTTCTAATGGATTGGCCTTCTCAGGATCAATTCCAAATTTCTTGATAGCCTTAACCACGACCGACGCCTTTATCTTGCCCTCATCGGCCAGCGCCTTGAGAGCTGTGACAGCAATAAAGTGTCTGTCTACTTCAAAGAAGTGGCGTAGCGCCGCACGGCTGTCACTGCGGCCAAAGCCGTCAGTGCCAAGTACGTACAGAGGGTTGTCTATATATTTGCGCAGTTGCTCGGAGTAGTTTTTCATGTAGTCGGTGGCGATAACCACTGGCTCAGAAGAACCTTCCAGCTGCTGAGAAACATAGGACTTTTTAGCCTGCTTATCCGGGTGAAGCAGGTTCCAGCGGTCTACCGCCTGGCCTTCACGAGTCAATTCATTGACACTGGTCAAACTCCAGATATCAGCGTCCACCGAGAAATCTTTCTTGAGGATTTTCGCTGCTTCACGAACCTCATTCAGGATTGTACCGGCGCCCATTAGCTGAACTTTCAGATCACCCTCGGCACCCTGTTCAAACCTGTACATACCTTTGATTATGCCCTCTTCGGCACCCTCTGGCATGGCTGGCTGAACATAGTTCTCGTTCATGGTGGTCAGGTAGTAGAAGCAGTTTTCTTTATCTTCAAACATACGCTTCACACCATCCTGAACAATAATCGCCAGTTCATAGCTGTATGTGGCATCGTAACTCTTACAGTTTGGGATCGTGTTGGCGAGAATATGGCTGTGGCCATCCTGATGCTGTAGACCTTCACCGTTAAGGGTAGTTCTACCGGCAGTTGCCCCGATAAGGAAGCCGCGCGCCTGGCTGTCACCTGCAGCCCAGGCGAGATCGCCAATCCGCTGGAAACCAAACATTGAGTAGAAGATGTAAAACGGAATCATTGGGCAGTCACTGGTGCTGTAGGCAGTTGCCAGAGCCAACCAGGCAGACATGGCTCCAGCTTCGTTAATACCCTCTTCGAGAATAACGCCCTTCTTGTCTTCCTTGTAGTACATCACTTGCTGGTGATCGTGAGGCACATATTTCTGACCCTCTGAGGTATAGATACCCAGCTGGCGGAACATGCCCTCCATACCAAAGGTACGGGCTTCATCGGGAACAATTGGCACTACCGAGCTGCCAATAGTCTTATCCTTAACCAATGTTGAGAGCACGCGAACAAATGCCATAGTCGTGGAAATCTCTCTTTCACCGCTGCTCTCAAGTTGCTTTTTAAAGGAATCCAGGCCGGGAGCTTGCATCGCTTTAAAGTCAGCCTGACGAGCTGGAAGTGAGCCACCCAGAGATTCACGACGTCTGCGTAAATACTCCAATTCGGGACTGTCTTCCGCAGGACGGTAGTAAGGCACTGACTCGAGATTGTCATCAGAAACCGGAATGCCAAAACGATCGCGGAAGCCGCGCAGGCTGTCCATATCAAGTTTTTTCACCGAGTGAGTATCATTGGCTGCTTCCCCTGAACCACCCAGTCCATAACCCTTAACCGTCTGCGCGAGAATAACTGTTGGCTGGCCCTTATGAGCCGAAGCCTCGGCATAGGCTGCATAAACCTTGTAGGGGTCATGGCCACCACGGTTCAAGTACATGATCTGCTCGTCGGTCATATCCTTTACCAACTCAAGCAGCTCCGGGTACTTGCCAAAGAAGTGCTCACGGGTATAAGCACCTCCGTTAAACTTGTAGTTCTGCAGCTCACCGTCACAGACTTCGTTCATGCGCTTAACCAGCAGACCAGAAGTATCTTTCTCGATCAAGCGATCCCAGTGACGACCCCAGACAACTTTAATCACATTCCAGCCGGCACCGCGGAACACACCCTCCAGTTCTTGCATGATCTTGCCATTTCCGCGCACAGGCCCATCGAGACGCTGCAGGTTACAGTTAACCACGAAGATCAGGTTCTCAAGCTGCTCGCGACCCGCCAGAGAGATAGCGCCGAGGCTTTCCGGTTCATCACACTCACCATCACCAAGGAAAGCCCAGACCTTGCGATCGCCGCGAGGCACCAGGCCACGGGCTGACAGGTAACGCATAACGTGAGCCTGATAGATCGCTTGAATGGGACCGAGACCCATGGATACGGTTGGGAATTGCCAGTAGTCGGGCATCAACCAGGGATGCGGGTAAGAGGACAGACCGTTGCCATCAACTTCGCGACGGAAATTATCCAGCTGGTCTTCATTGAGACGTCCCTCGAGATAGGAACGGGCATACATACCCGGGGCGCTGTGACCCTGAAAGAAAATCAAGTCACCGAGATGATCGCCCTCCGGACCACGGAAGAAATAGTTGAAGCCGACATCATAAAGCGTGGCGGCTGAGGCGAAGCTGGCGATATGACCACCAATGCCCTCACTCTTCTTATTTGCACGCATCACCATAGCCAGTGCATTCCAGCGAATGATCGAGCGGATACGACGCTCCATAAACAGATCGCCAGGCATGCGCTTTTCTCGGTTGGCCGGGATAGTGTTGTGGTATGGAGTGGTAACGGAGGGAGGCAGTCTTAAGCCTTGCTTGCTAGCGTGATCCTGTAGCTGATTAAGCAGAAAGGTAGCTCTATCATCACCATGAG
This sequence comes from Porticoccaceae bacterium, assembly GCA_038150705.1. Lineage (GTDB taxonomy): Bacteria > Pseudomonadota > Gammaproteobacteria > Pseudomonadales > Porticoccaceae > HTCC2207. The sequence continues at coordinate 42,720 of JAYOUA010000004.1, forward strand.
TTTTACAAACAGAATCGAAGGCTTCAAGCCATTCTTGAGTTTCAAACGGATCTAAGTCCTGAGTCATTTGTCACCAGCCAGTTATCAATTAGTCATTTTTTCGTAGAGGCTTGTATACAAGTGTTAATGTATAACATGTCTCGAAAAATCAGGCGCCAATAATAAAGTAGCCAAGCCACAAAATCAACGCAAAGCCCCGATTTAAAAGCCTTTACGGACTTTTAAGTGACTAAAAAAATAAACTTTCATCGGGGATAAAATTATGGTGTTTTTGATAAAAACACAGATGAACAGAATTTTAGCTGCGATTATTCAGTAGTTTTTTTAAAATTTATATTCATAGACACTGCCCTGCTCGCGCAAATCAATCGCTGTATTTTTATGCTCAGGATTGGCAGTCTCAACCGCCAATGCGCGCACCTGATCAGCAATTAAAACCCTGTAGGCCTGATTAAAGCTACCCAGACTTACCCGAGAAATTTCCTCAGCAAGCTGCTGACGAAAATCAAATGTTTGATAGCCGAGATTTACCGACTCCATAAAACGGGTGTTGAGTTCCGCGAGGTTCTTTGGCGTTTCCTGTAGATTGCTCAGCAGCGAACTTTTGTAACGATTGAGATCCTCTTCTGTGAGCACCTCAACCTGATCAAGGTAAGTGTCCAAAAATTGATCAAACTCAACACGCAGTGCCTGTTCATCAACTGAAGACGACTGCACCAACAGCGCCAATCCCGGCACACGTAAATGATTGTTGGCAAAAGCGGCGACAACATAGCCGAGCTGCTTCTCGGTGCGCAGATTGGTGTAGAAAGGCGCTGAGAGCATCTCGGCAATCAGTAGCATATGTGCGCGTTCAGCAAGACTGTCATTACGTCCCTGCAAATACAGCATCAGTGCCGCATCAGTGTGGTCCACCGGAACCTTGGCACGGTAGCTATGCCTTTCTCTGGGCTCTAATTTGACAACCGACTGAACTGATTGCAGCGCTTTAAGCTGAGTCCAAGTCGACAGTCTGCCGACAATTTCCTCTGCTGACTGCCTATCGTGATTACCGCTGATCAGGACCTTTAATTGCAGGTTAGCTGTCAAGCTATTTACCTGCTCGGCGAGATCACTCATCGACAATTGATTGACTGCCTGCGCTTTTTGCAGAGGTGTCCACTGCCCCTTGAGCATAGAGTAAAGACTCGCGACAATCTGGCGAAATGGGTACTCACGACGAAAATTATTCAACTCGCGAAACATGGTTTGTTGAATGCGCTCAAAGCGTGCCTGCTCCCAGAGTGGTTGTTTTAATGCCGCAAGGATATCCTCCAGCAGTGCCGACTGACGGTCAGAATAACCGCCAACAACGAGACTAAACCCGGTATTTGTGGGCTGCAGGGAAAAATTCAGGCCAGCCTCGCGCGCCGGATAGATACTTGCGCCAAGCTGATCCTCAACATAGGCAAGGTAGAGTTGAACAGCGGCGGCCATCTCTGGCGTATCCATATCGGTGGTTTCAAAGGCAGCAATAATATGCGCCTTGGGGACACCAAAACGGGTATCCGCAAAATGCCAGGCAGTGAGCCCCGCAGCTTGTGCTAACAGTTGGGGCATCTCACTACTCTCAGCCAAAAGCTCCAGATTAGTCGGTATATAGGGATTTTTTGGCGGCAGACTCAACGCCTTAAAAGGTCTTGGTGCGCGCCATTGCTGCAATGCCTCGGGGTTAATTTTCGAGACCCTGTAAGGCGTCTGATACATTAAACTAACACGATCAGTCTGCACTTCGGGTGCGGTTAACTGAAGCATTAAATTATCCGCTGTCAGCATATCAATGACCTCGGCTACCAAGTCTTTGTCAAAGTCCTGCATCACATAATTGGCCTGTAAAACATCGACTGGCGGATAGCGCTGCATCATCGATGCCAGTGATGACACATAGCCCATCGGATTTTGCTTTTCCTTGAATCTAAACGCGATCTGACTCAACTGTGAGCGCTCAATGTAGCGCCACGACTCTATGCCCTGCTCGCGTATCAAGGCAACCCAGGCAAAGAACATCTCGACGATCTGCTGCTGATGCTCCAGCCCCAAGGGAGTGAGGGCTATATTCACAGAGAACAAAGCAGAGCCTCTATCCTCCAGCGCCAGTCCGGCGCCAAGCGCCTCTGCCCAACCGCGCTGTTTGAGAACTTCCAATAGACTGCCATCACCCTCATGGCCTATAAGTGCAGCCAGGTAACTGGCCGGCTTTATCTTCCAGTGCGGCGACATCTTTGGTAGCGGGAAGGCCAGGCTGAGTTCACGGGAGTTTTGCAATGGTAGTGCCGAGACTTTAATGGGCAGACGTTCGGGCTCAAAAAGGGGGGCGCTGTGAATCTCTACCACCACATCAGTATTGTTAACCGGGGCAAATCGCGGCTCGACCATTGCCTGCAACTGGTCGAGACTCTCACTGCCAAGCACTACCAGTTTCATAATGTTAGCGGAGTAATACTTTTTATAGATCGCCAGCAATTCATCGCGCACTGGCCGGCCCTCAAAGTCGGCCAGTGTCTGAAGGTTTCCAACAGTAAATTTAGACAGAGGGTGTTGTGGATTAACCTGCTCCTGAAGCACATCCTGCAGTCGCCTGCCATCGTCTTTGATTTTTAGACGATACTCGGATTCCACCGCGTTGCGCTCGCGATCAACATACTTGGCATCAAATTTGGGCGCAGAGAAAAACTGCGCGAAACGATCCAGAGCCGGCTCAAGATAGGCGGCATCAATATCAAAAAAGTAATTGGTGTTTTCAAGCCCGGTACCCGCATTGTGGCTGCCACCATGCTCACTGATAAAACGCTGATACTCACCGGGATCGGGATATCTTTCGGTGCCAAGAAATAGCATATGCTCAAGAAAATGCGCCAGTCCCGCCCTATCAGCGGGATTTTGATAACTGCCAATATAGACATCCAGGGAAGCTGCCGCCTTGTCTGTGGTAGGATCGGAAATCAGCAGAACGTCGAGCTTGTTGTCGAGGCGGACATGGCGATACTCTCGTTGATCATTGGGGCTGGTAATAATTTCCGCAGTCTTGCCCCCTTCCAGAAGATCAGAGCAACCCTGAAGTGCGAGAGCGAATACTGCAACAGCCACAAACCCACAGCGATTGATCAAACGATGCATAAAAAAATGCATAAAACTTCCCCTGCCTTGAAGTGGTATAGAATAAAAGATTATCTTGATCTAGTCTCGATCCTGCTGACTGGCGCTCTCATCGGAGGCTAGATCCAGTGGCGCTTGAAACGCCATTTCCCGCTGCGCCTTGCGGGGCCAGGCGTTAAATACCGCCTTGACCAGAGTTGCTAGAGGTATGGCAAAAAACACACCCCAAAAGCCCCAGATTCCACCAAATAACAGGACAGAGATAATAATAAATACTGGATGCAGGTTGACGACCTCGGAGAACAACACCGGAATTAAAACATTGCCGTCGAGAAATTGAATCACGCCGTAGATGCCAAACAACCAAAAGAACTCATTGCTAAAACCCCACTGCATATAACCCACCAGCAGCACGGGAATGGTGACAACGGTGGCACCAATATAGGGAATCAAAACCGAGAGTCCCACCAAAAGGGCCAGAAGCGCCGCGTAATTTACCCCGAGCAGCAGAAATGCAATATAGGTAACCGTGCCGACAATAAGAATCTCTATTGCCTTACCGCGCACGTAGTTGGTAAATTGCATATCCATCTCATTCCAGATAGTGCGCATCACAGAGCGCTCCTCGGGCAAAAGGCTACCGAGAAAAAGCAGCAACTGATCTTTATCCTTGAGCATAAACAGCACCAGCAGTGGTACCAGAACCACATAGATCATCAACCCGACAATACTTGGGAAACTGCTGATTGAAAATGATAGTGCCTGCTCGGCAAGACGACCAAACTCCTCAGTTAGACGCCCCATAATCGTCTGAAACTGTTCCGGGCTGACATATTCTGCATAACGCTCCGGTAGTGCTATCGCCAGCTCACGCAGGCGGACAATCATACTTGGCAATTCACCGACAAGCAGTGATGTCTGGCGACCAATCATTGGAACCAGACCAACCAGCACTGAAAGAAAGGCAACCATAAACAAAAGATAAGTAGTACTGATTGCAACACAATTGGGAACGCCATAGCGGCGCAGAGTATTGACCACACCCTGGAGTAAAAAGGAGATAATAATCGCGGCAAATACAGGCCCGAGAACGGCGCCGAGCGTAGCAAAAATAATCAGCGAAACAACCAGAATAATCGTCAGCAATAAAGCTTCTTCTGTACCAAAATAGCGCTCAATCCACTTGTGTAAAATTTTCTTCATCCATCAGTCCTTATTAAGCAATTGCTTTATTACAGAGTCAGCTGTTGTTTGTGGTTGTTCTTTGTACAGATTAAATTCGCCAGAGTATTGGTATCTATATGACCTGAAACTTGTCAAGAATTCAACTGTCGAACTGTGTCTATTTTTCAGCTAAAGTGATCGGACTGCGGCGATGTTAACTTGACGCTGGCAATACATAAACGGACAAGACCTGCTTTGAACACACTTCTTCCCACGCGCTTTTTAACACGCCTGCTCCTAATGTTGAGTATGACCTGGCCTGTCAGTCATACGCTGGGCGCCGCAGAAATCAGGCTTCCGGTGCTTGGTGACGCCGCTTCGGGAATCGTCTCCAAGCAACAGGAATATGAGATGGGACGTATCTGGTTAAAGATTTTTCGCAGTCGCGTCGAAGCCTACGACGACCCACTGATGCAAATCTATCTTGAGCAGCTGCTCTACAATCTGGCTACCTACAGCGATCTCGAAGACCCACGCCTGGAATTAGTGCTGGTTAAAAATCCCTCGATGAATGCCTTTGCGGTGCCCGGCGGCATTGTAGGCTTTCACACCGGAGTGTTTGCCTATGCAGAAAACGAGGATCAAATGGCCTCGATACTGGCTCACGAGCTGGCACATCTTAGTCAAAGACATTTTTCACGCGGTGCAGAAGCACAGAAAAAGACGACGGCACTGACCATGGCTGGCCTTTTGGCCAGTGTTGTTCTGGCGGCAACAGCCGGCGGCGATGCAGCCAGCGCAGCAATGATTACCTCCCAGGCCCTGGCCATGGATAGTCAGTTGCGCTATAGCCGCAGCAACGAACAGGAAGCTGATCGTATAGGATTGGCCACGATGGAACGGGCCAATCGCGATCCCGGCGCTGTTGCTGATATGTTTGCTACGCTTCTCAAGGCAACTCGCTACACCGGAAGTCGCCCACCGGAGTTTTTATTGACTCACCCAGTAACCGAAAAACGTATCGGCGATGCCCGCAATCGCACGATGGGCAACGCGCTGCGTCAATACCCGCAAAACCCACTATTTTATCTTATGCGCGCCCGTGCATTGGTAGCCATGGAGGACAATAATAAAAACAGCATCAACCGGTTTAATGCGCAACTTAACGCTAACACCCTGAGAGCGGATGCCGCCAACTATGGGCTGACACTTGCTTATTTAAAAGACGACCAACTCGACAAAGCCAAACAGGCTATCAGTGCATTGCTGAAAAAAAATCCCGGCAATCTGGTCTTCCACTACACCGATATAGAAGTTGATCTTGCCCAAGAGAAGTACGCAGAGGCTATCTCCAAGGTCAGTGAGCTGCTAATGTTAAATCCCAACAACTATCCGCTGATGGTGCTTAAGTCCGAGGCACTCTGGCAGAACCATCAATACGACTCTGCAGACACGGTACTCACCGCCCTTTCGAGAATGCGCGATCAGGATCCAATGATCTGGTATCGACTGGCTGAAGTTCGCGGATTGGCGGGAAACATTTCCGGTCTGCACCAAGCCCGTGCCGAGTACTTTATTCTTATCGGCGTGTTTGACATGGCGCGGGATCAGTTAAGCCTGGCGGCTAAATTGCTTCATGGTGACTATAAACAGTCGGCTATTATCAAACAGCGACTCAGGGATCTGGCAACAATGGAGGAACGGGCAGAAAAACTCTAATCAATCGCTGATTAGGCGTCGCGCTTACTGGTGCTTCTTTTTACAGGCGCGTTTTTCTCAAGCGTTTAACCGCTCGCGAAAATCGAGCATGCGCCCCAATGATGTCATCGCCTGTTTGCCAGTTTGCTCATCCACAAACACTTCGTTACTGCCCTCTTGCAGGCAGGCGAGAAGATTCTCGAGACTATTCATACCCATCCATGGACAGCTGGCACAGCTGCGGCAGGTTGCGCTGCTGCCACCAGTGGGCGCGACAATCAGTTGCTTATCCGGTACCGCCTGCTGCATCTTGAAGAAGATTCCCTGATCGGTTGCTACAATCATTTTACGCTGTGGCAAATCCACCGCCGCGGCGATCAGCTGAGAGGTAGAACCCACAGCATCGGCAATATCGATCACCGACTGCGGCGACTCCGGGTGCACCAGCACTGCGGCATCCGGGTGTACGCCCTTGAGCTCTAAAAGACGCTTGGCTTTAAACTCTTCGTGAACAATACAACTACCATCCCAGAGCAAAATATCAGCGCCGGTCTTACCCTGCACATAGCTGCCGAGATATTTGTCCGGTGCCCAGAGAATTTTTTCACCCTGGCTATCCAGGTAGTCGACTACATCCAGGGCAATACTCGAGGTTACCACCCAGTCAGCACGGGCCTTTACTGCTGCAGATGTATTCGCGTAGACAACCACTGTGCGCTCCGGGTGCTGGTCGCAGAACTCGGCGAACTTATCGGCTGGACAGCCGACATCGAGAGAACAGGTTGCCTCCAGAGTAGGCATTAAGACGCGTTTTTCCGGGGTCAGGATTTTTGCCGTCTCACCCATAAATTTGACCCCGGCAATAACCAGTGTCTGGGCACTGTGAGTACTGCCAAAACGGGCCATTTCAAGAGAGTCCGAGACCATACCACCAGTCTCTTCGGCCAGAGCCTGAATCAGCGGGTCAGTGTAGTAATGAGCGATAAGTACAGCATTCTTTTCGATAAGCTGCTGTTTTATCTGTTCTTGAAGCAGGACAATCTGCTCGCCACTGAGCTGCGGCTCAACTTGCACGCGGTTGAGGTAATCCTCAACCATGGCGCGTTGATTGACGTTTTCAGCGAGCTGCAATCTATCAGTCATAATTTCGTTGTTCCCGAAAAAAAGCCGGCAGGCAATTAACCCAGGGTCGAGAGCCAATATACAACTGCAACGATTATTATAGACAGAGTAGCAACCGCGGCAATTGCATCGGCTTTGCTATCTGCAGCGCTGAAATCCTGAGATGTTTGATTGTTGTCGCTGGACATAGAGATTACCTAATAACTGTAGAGTGAATTGAGTTTGCTTGGGGTCGATCAAAATTTGCGCGCATTCTAACAACTGCATTCTCGGCTGTCGCCTGTTTCTACAGGTAAACCCAGCGGCTTAATAAAAAAAGCGACAAATCCCCGCGCCCTAAAGGAAAAAACGCCCATATTCCACAAAACCACGCATATATATTCAAATAGTCATTCAAAACCCCACGCTCTAGCGCTATCATGGCGCCCTTTTAAAAGAGCCGAATTTTCAAACTGCGCGAACAGCTTGGTTAAGGCTAGAATTTAAGGCTGGCGTTTTATGCTTAAGGCCAGCTAGTCAGGTTAGGAAAAGGTAAAAAAATATCCATGTATATCTACGATCAATACGATCAGAAGCTTGTTGATGAGCGAGTTAAACAGTACAGAGAGCAAACCCAACGCTACCTCGATGGACAGATCAGCGACGAAGAATTCCTTCCCCTGCGACTGCAAAATGGCCTCTATGTTCAGCGTCTGGCTCCCATGTTGCGCATCGCTGTCCCCTACGGACTGATGTCCAGCCGCCAAGTTCGCAAGATTGCCGATATCAGCAGAACCTATGACAAGGGCTATGTTCACTTTACTACTCGGCAGAATATCCAGCTTAACTGGCCAGTGCTGGAAGAAGTGCCGGATATTCTCGCAGAGCTGGCCTCTGTTGAGATGCACGCTATACAAACCAGCGGCAACTGCATTCGCAATACCACTACCGACCAATTTGCCGGTGTTGCCAGCGATGAGATTGAAGATCCACGCCCCTGGTGTGAGATTATTCGCCAGTGGTCGACCCTGCATCCAGAATTTGCCTTCCTGCCACGTAAATTTAAGATCGCTGTGTGCGGCTCCGAAGAGGATCGTGCGGCATTTTTGCTCCACGATATCGGCTTGCAGCTGGTAAAAAATGCCAATGGCGAGACCGGTTTCCATGTCTACGTCGGTGGCGGTCTGGGTAGAACCCCGGTTATTGCATCGTCAATTCGCGAGTTCCTCCCCAAAGAGCATTTGCTGACCTATCTGGACGCCATTCTTCGGGTTTATAATCGCTACGGAAATCGCGATAACAAGTACAAGGCGCGCATTAAGATCCTGGTCAGAGCCTGGACACCAGAGGTATTTGCCCAGCGTGTCGAAGCTGAGTGGGAACATCTAAAAAACGGACCAGCAACATTGACCAGCCGCGAAATGGAGCGTGTCAAAAGTTTTTTTACCGCGCCCGACTACCAAGTTGTTGACGGCGCTGCGATCGAAGCCGCGCTGCAGTCACAGGTTTCAGAACACAAAGCCTTCTCCCGCTGGCTAGACCGCAATGTCAGGGCGCAAAAGCAAACCGGTTACGCCTCGGTAACACTGTCCCTGAAACCTGCGGGAGTAGCCCCCGGGGATGTCACTGACCGCCAGTTGGATATTATTGCCGATCTCGCGGATCGCTTCTCTTTTGGTGAGATTCGCACAACCCACAACCAAAATATTGTTCTCGCCGATGTCCTCAAGTCAGAACTCTTCGAACTCTGGCAGCAGGCGAAAAGCGCCGGGCTGGCAACACCCAACGTTGGTACTATCAACGATATGATCTGTTGCCCCGGTGGTGACTACTGCTCGCTGGCCAACGCCAAATCAATACCAGTTGCTGAGGCGATCCAGCGCAAGTTTGACGATCTCGATTATGTCTATGATCTCGGTGATCTGGAGTTAAACATCTCCGGCTGTATGAATGCCTGCGGTCATCACCATATTGGCCATATCGGAATTCTCGGCGTCGATAAAAAAGGTGAGGAGTGGTACCAGATTCAACTTGGCGGCAGCGCCAATAAAAATGCTGCCCTGGGCAAGGTCCTCGGGCGCTCACTGTCAAGAGATGCCGTTGTTGACGGGATTGAAAAACTGCTCGATGTGTATGTTGAAAATCGTCTCGATCAGGAGAGTTTTTTAACCACCTACCAGCGAATCGGCATTGAAAAGTTCAAGGAGAGAGTCTATGCACCCGCATCCTAATCAGTATATTAAAGATGGTCAGGTAGTAGAGAATAACTGGCAGCTGGTCGCAGCTGCCACTGAGACACTGCCCGCCGGTAATATTCTGGTTCCCGCAGCCTACTGGCAGGCCAATCAGCAACAGCTGGCAGATCACCTTGGTGAGGTGGGCGTCTGGATAGATAGCCACGAAGAGATCGAAGCCTTTTCCAGCGCTATCGCAGCAGCACCAGTGATTGCGATTAACTTTCCGAAATTTGTCGATGGCCGCGGCTTCTCAATCGCCCGGCTGCTTCGCGAACGCTTTGGCTATATTGGCGAAATTCGCGCTGTTGGACATTTTATTCGCGATCAACTGTTTATGATGCAGCGCTGCGGCTTCAATGCATTTCAGTTTGATTCGGAGATTGATCTGGCCGCCGCCAGCCAATCACTTGCAGACTTTAGCGACAGCTATCAGGTCGCTGTTGATCAGCCAGAACCGCTTTTTAGACGGCACCGTTAAGCGCCAGGCAATAATTACAGGGATTTTTTTTCAATAAAAACAGCCCAGCCCATTGCACCTGCGGGCGGTCTGTATTGAAATGGCAAAATGGATCATCATCTAATACAGCTGTTTTTCTTAATCTTTAGCGGCGCTGCAGTAGTCGCTTCGATAGCCCTGTTCGGTCGTCAACCGCTTCTGGTTGCCTATATCCTGCTCGGCGCCCTGATGGGCCCCTATGGCCTCGGCTGGGTTACCGATGTCGACCTTATCGCTGAGATCGCCAGCATTGGCATTATATTTTTGCTCTTTCTGCTCGGCCTGGATATGCAGCCACAGGCGCTGTCACGGGTACTGCGTCAGGTTACCCATATCACGCTTATCAGCTCCCTGCTGTTTGCCATGGTCGGTTATGGCATAGGCCACCTGTTTGGCTTTAGCCCTACGGAAAACCTGATTATTGGCGCCTCGATGATGTTTTCCAGCACCATTATTGGTATCAAGCTGCTACCCACCACCGTGTTGCACCACAAACACTCTGGTGAACTAATGGTCGGCATGCTGCTTATGCAGGATTTTCTCGCAATCTTTGTATTGCTGATGTTGATCTCGGCAACCTCCGGGGATATCAGTATCAGCAGATTTGGCCTTAGCCTGGTTTCACTGCCGCTGCTGATTGGCGGGTCGGTATTGATAGTGCGCTACATCTTACAGCCGCTGTTTGCACGCTTCGATCGCATTGGTGAATATGTTTTCCTGCTGGCTATCGGCTGGTGCCTGGGAATCGCCGAGCTGTTTGAATATGCCGGTCTGTCGCGGGAAATCGGTGCCTTTATTGCCGGTATCTCTATCGCCACCAGCCCTATCGCCGCCTATATTGCGTTGAATCTAAAACCGCTACGAGACTTCTTTTTAATTCTGTTTTTCTTCTCACTCGGCGGCGGCTTTGATCTCGGATTGATCCCCCATATAGCGGTTCCGGCAATTGTTCTCGGCACGCTAATGCTGTGTCTAAAGCCACTGGTCTACCACAGCCTGCTGCGCAAACAGAGCGAGAGCCGGGCACTGGCCTGGGATATTGGCTTCAGGCTCGGTCAAAACAGCGAGTTCTCACTACTTATTGCCTATGTAGCATTTAACGGCACATTGATTGGCAATAACGCTTCACATTTAATTCAGGCCGCCGCCATTATCACTTTTCTGATCTCCAGCTATATAGTAGTCTTCAATTTTTCAAATCCGATTGCAGTCAACGATAAACTGCGCAGAGATTAGGCTTAATCGATAACAACCATAATAAAAATTCTGCCCGGCCTGAAGAAATGTAACAGAGGCCATTATTGCAACCACTACAGGGGAGTCGTAACCAGCGTTAAGGAGTGACGTTTTGGGGCAGCTGCAGACCAAAAAAATATATGTTCACCAACTCGAGCCCGGGATGTATGTCTCAGGCCTGGATCGCCCCTGGCTCGAAACCCCCTTCTACCTCCAGGGGTTTATGATTCAAAATAGTAGTGATGTGCAGAAACTCTCGCTGTACTGCGACTATGTCTATGTCGACTACAGGCGCAGTGTTGCTAATCTTGATCTTCAGGTTTCCCATAAGCTCTCCCATAACCGTAAACTCGGGGTTGCAACAACGCCTTTTACACAGGAACTGGCGACCCGGCGAATAATTGAATATAACGACAGAGTTGCTGTTACCAGTGAAATCCGTGAGGCCAATAGCGCCTACCAGCAGATTAAAACCGAATTTGACAATATGGCCAGCCGTATTGGCAGCGGCAAGGCTCTGAATATTTCCAATCTCAACGACGTAGTGACACCCCTGGTCGACAGTGTTATCCGCAACCCCGGTGCCAGTATTTGGTTGGCGCGTCTAAAATCACAGGACTCTTACACATACAGACACTGCATAGCGGTGGCAATCTGGTGTTCGGTTATTGGTCGCCAAATTGGTCTGCCAAAAAAAGAGCTGGCGCTGTTATCCATGGGCGGCATGCTCTTGGATATTGGAAAACTAAAAATACCCGGTGCCGTGTTAAACAAGAAAAAACAGCTCAGTGAGCGAGAATTTTCTCTGGTTAAAAAGCACGTTGATCTGAGCCTGAAAATGGCTACTGATGCCTCGCGGAAAATTCCCCAAGCGGTCATGGATATGATTGCCTGTCATCACGAACGTTTTAATGGCAGTGGTTACCCTCACTCCCTGCAGGGCACAGAAATACCCCTGTATGCGAGAATTGCTGCAATAGCCGACTGCTACGATGCCATTACCAGTCAGCGAGTTTACGCCAAGCCTATCCCCCATGCCCTGGCGATAAAAAAGATCTACGAATGGCGCGGCTATGATTTCCAGCCGGAATTAATTGAAGCCTTTATTCAAGCGGTGGGTATCTACCCCACTGGCACGATGGTTGAGCTCTCCTCAGGGGAAGTTGGTATTGTCGTCAAAGAAAACCCCGGCAAACGCCTGCGTCCGCAAGTACTGGTTATACTCGACAGGGATAAACAACTTCTGGCGGATTTCAATGAAATTGATCTTGCCAGCGATATTGACCCAGAGCACAAAGCGGTGGAGATAGTGAAAACACTGGAACCGGGCGCCTATGGCCTGGATCCTGAGGCGCTGTATATCTAATGCAAACAGCTATAGATATAGATCGCAGTGGTCTAATTGCCGCGCTGGAAACTTGTCTCGACAACCACGCGGACAGACAGGCATTAACGGTTTTAGCGGTTATTGACCTGGTTCATTTTTCCCAGATCAATCAACGCTATGGTTACAGAAATGGCGACCAAATTCTCAGCGAACTGCAACAGCGTCTCGCCGCAATTCCCAAGACTGCGACCTGTTGCTCTAGAATCGACGGCGATAAATTTGCCCTGATCTTTTCACCGCTTATCAATATCCAGTTAATTCCCCTGGTTGCAAAAAAGATAATCGATCAGCTAAGCCGGGGTTTTATACTTGGCGATCAATCGATTACGCTTGAGGGCTGCATTGGTTTCTGCGCATCCAGCTATGTGGTTAAAGCGGAAGATTTACTTCTCGAAGCAGAGGCTGCTGCCAAGCAAGCTCGCTCGTTGCAAAAGCAATACCATATCAGCCAGGCCTCCGCGGCTGAATATGCCCAACATCAGGTCGCACTGAGGCATCAGGTGATTAGAGGCCTTAATGAAAACCGTTTCCAGCTCTTCTACCAGCCACAGATATCGCTTGCCGACAATCAACCCCGCGGGGCAGAGAGCCTGATCCGCTGGATCGACAACAACCAGTACAAAATTAAACCGCAACAGCTTATCGGCATTATTGAGCAGTCCGGTCATATGCAGGCGCTATTTTTATGGACAATTAATACAGCGTTGAGAGAGTCATGCCATTGGCGCACTGGCGGTCAACCAATTACCACCGCAGTCAACCTCTCAGCCTCATGTCTGCGCTGGCCGGGACTCTTTGAATGCATTGAATCAAGCCTCAATCTCTGGGGTGGAGACCCCGCCCAGCTGTGTATTGAAGTGACCGAATCGACCATTCAGCAGGATCTCAATCAGGGGTTTAAAACACTAAGCAGAATCAAGCAACTGGGTGTAAAAATCTCTATTGATGATTTTGGGACAGGTTACTCTTCCCTGGAATACTTTAAATTTATCCCCGCCGATGAATTAAAGATAGATAAGTCATTTATCTGCAATATGCTCACTAACCAGGTCGATTTGGAAATAGTTAAATTAATACTCGACTGGGGGCAGCGCTTTAAAATGCAGATTGTCGCCGAGGGTGTGGAGGATCAACTAAGCCTGGAAACACTCGCCAAACTCGGCTGCACTTTTGCCCAAGGCTACCATATAAGCAAGGCGCTGCCTGCGGATCAATTTCAGCATTGGCTGCAGGGATACTCCAGTGATGCCAATGTTTAAAACTGTCAGGCAGGCAATCATTCACGGTTCGGGCGGTTTGTACCCTGTGATCCGTTTGGCAAATAGGCCAGGCACAGAGTGATCTGGGGAATATCTGCTATTCTTTTCTAAGTCACAGATTAGCAATAGATGGCAGCAATTCAGGGGGCAGCAAAAAGCCAGCCAAGAGAACAGGCGGTGACAACAAGCTTTACAACAGCGCCTAAGGATACAACCGGACGTATAGAGAAGTGCAAACAATGAACGAGCAAATTCAACAGCCACAATTGGCAGACAAACAAAATATCAGCAGCCTGCCACTCCACCTAGAACTCGCCCAGAGAAATGATTCAGACTATCAGGTAAGTACTGATATTGCCTCGGAATTGCGTGTTGCAACCCTCGCCTACCTAAGTATCCAGCAAGAATTTAACCGTATATGCAAAGCGGTTAAAAGTTGTAATAAACTCGATATCAAGCGTCTTGATAACTATATCGAGGGACTGGTCGACAGTATTATCCGAAATCCCGCCGCCGCAGTGTGGTTGGCCAGGCTTAAGAGCAAAAGTAGCTATGCACATCGTCACTGTATCTCCTGCGCGATACTGTCCTGCGTTATGGGTCGCCAGCTCGGTTTAAATAGAGATGAGCTTTTTCAACTGGCTCTATCTGGATTATTAATGGATATTGGCAAGCTAAACCTCTCCGAGGCACTGTTACGCAAAACCACCGACCTGACCAGAGCAGAGCGTGCCGAGACCCGCAGCCATATAGAGCAGGGTCTTGCGCTGCTTGAAGACCAGCCACTACCTGTAGAGGTGCTCTCTGCTGTGCGCCACCACCACGAACGCTTCAACGGCTGTGGCTATCCCAACCAGTTAGCGGGTACTGATATCCCGCTATATGCCCGTATAGCTGGTATTGTTGACTGCTACGATGCGATGACCAGTCCGCGCTATTATGCAACACCCATCCCCCACTCCGAGGCCGTCCTGAAACTGGCGGGCTGGCGTTCAAGACTGTTTCAAAAAGAACTGGTGGACACCTTTATTCAGGCTATCGGTCTCTACCCACCCGGATCGCTAGTAGAGCTCACCAATGGAGAGGTCGCAGTGGTCAGTGACTACAAGGCGGGAATGGGAAGAAAGCCCAAGCTAACGATTATTCTCGATGTTAATAAGCGACGACTCAGTCAAAAGAAGGTGCTCGCCCTGAGTGGCAAGGAAGGCACCATCGATATAGCGCGCAACCTGCCACCAGATGCCTACAACCTCGATCCTGAGGCGCTTTTTTAAGGGCCCTAGAGACAGCGCAGAGCAGGCTACATCATGCGATTGCGGTTAACAGTCAGGCGTTCCCACCAGCGCAGCAGCAGGCGATCAGCACTCTCCTCGGCGGCAAAGCCAAGACGTTGATGGAGCTTTTTCTTCAGCACATAGGCAACTTCAAAGAGTTCAGCCTGCTTAGAGCGGTCGACCAGATACTCGTCACTGGTCTGTAGGTCATCGACTAGCGCAACATCCTTGGCGCGACGACCAAACCAGACTTCACCAGTGGCAACCTTGGCAATATCTACCGCAGGGCGGTGTTCGGTGACAAACTCCTTAAACAGGTCGTGAGTATCCTGAAGATCCTCAAGGAACTTTTCGCGACCACTGGCGGTATTTTCACCAAACATGGTTAGGGTTCGCTTATGTTCGCCAGCGGTAAGCAACTCAAATTCCACATCGTGTTTTTTGAGTACTTTGTTGAAGTTGGGCAGTTGAGCAACAACCCCAATAGAGCCGAGAATGGCAAAAGGTGCCGCGAGAATTTTATCGGCAACACAGGCCATCATGTAGCCGCCACTGGCCGCCACCTTGTCGACACAGACGGTCAACGGAATATTGCGCTTGCGGATGCGATCCAGTTGGCTGGAGGCTAAACCATAGCTGTGAACCATGCCCCCGCCACTCTCGAGACGAACAACGACTTCATCGTTCTCGGTGGCCTGAGAGAGAATAGCAGTTACTTCCTCGCGCAGATTGGTAACCGCTGAAGCGCTTATATTGCCATGAAAGTTAACTACAAAAACTCGGGGCTTCTGATCTATTACGCTATTCTCAGAACCACTTTTAGCCGCTTGTTTCAGAGCTTTTTGCTGTTCCTTGGCTTTCTTCTGCTTTTCTTTCTGCTGTTTTTTAGCCTCTCCCTTGTGCAATGACTCATCCATAACCGCCAGTTTAATCGCGTCACTCATCTCCTCGTAGAGCCCATTCAGGGGAGTTATTTCCAAATGCCCCTTGTGACCAGACTGTTTGTTTTTCTGGCTCAGGCCGACTATCACGCTGAGCAGAATAATCACAGCAATAACAAAGGTAATAATTTTGGCGAAAAACAGACCGTATTCGAAAAGAAAATCCAAGGTAAAACTCCAGTTTGGTAGTGTTGGCAATCAAGTGGTGGCTAATTATAGACTGAATAAAAGCAATCCACAGTAATGGTTCTCAGTAACAGCCCTAGAGAGCAGAGACCTGACGCACGAAATGTTCTATCAGGCGCCCGGACATACTTTGAGTAGAGGGTAATTTATCCGGCAACTGACTGTAGTGAAACCAATCGGCCTCGGCAATTTCAACCTCATCCACCCTGATAGCCGTGGTTTTAGCATCGGCCAAAAAGCCGAGCATTAACTGCCCGGGAAATGGCCAGGTCTGGCTGCCGACATAGCGAATATTTTCAATGTGTACACCAACCTCTTCAAAGACCTCTCTGTGCAGGGCTTGCTCGGCACTTTCACCAGCTTCAAGAAACCCTGCCAGAGCGCTATATCTCCCCTCGGGCCAGCTCGCCTGACGACCCAATAGACAGCGCTCGCCATCGGTGACAACAACAATGACACAGGGTGAGATACGCGGGTAGAGGTTGAGATTACAGGGTGTACACTGCAGCGCATGGTCATCTGCAGATACTGTTGTCGGTTGACCGCAGGAGCCACAAAATTGATGATTTTTCTGCCATTCGAGCATTTGCACCGCACGACTTGCCAGAGAGTACTCCTCATCGGAGACGGATCTCAGCATCGAACGCAGATCCACAGAATTGAAACCCGGCAGCGCATAAGACTCTGGCGACAGGTCCCAGACCTCGCAGTCAACACCATGCCACTGACCGATCAATACGCGGCGCTGACAATAGAACTTCAAAATGTCCGCAGCACTTTTTTCCACTACCAGCCCATCGCCAGCCTGGGCGACAAGAATATCCCGCCCGACGACAGGAATAATCAACAAGCTTCCATCAGTACAGGTAGGCTTGTTATTAGGAAAAAAAAGTTGAAGATTTTTTGGAAGCATTGGGTTTTATACACATTTAATAAGGGTATTTAAAGGCTTGCATAATGGCGGGTCTAAAGATAATGTTTGGCCTTTAAAAAATATGTGCAAGTCTAGCACGAAAGAAATTTTAGCTTTCGAAGATCTGTATAATAACTTGCAAATGACAACCAAAAAAACTTAGGAACCTGTTATGCAACCGACACTGGCCCAGGCATTAAAAAAGAATTTTTTAGGCAATTCCCCAGATTGGTATGAAAAATCTATTATCGCCTTTCTAATTTTAAACCCTCTGGTGCTGTGGATTTTTGGCCCCTTTATTACCGGCTGGCTCCTGATCGCTGAATTTATTTTTACTCTGGCCATGGCTTTAAAGTGCTACCCATTACAGCCTGGCGGCCTTCTCGCCATTGAAGCGGTTGTGCTCGGCCTGACCTCACCTGAAGCGGTCTATCAGGAGACGGTGAGTAACTTCCAGGTGATCCTGCTGCTGATGTTTATGGTTGCCGGCATCTACTTTATGCGCGATATGCTGCTGTTTACCTTTACCAAAATCCTTCTCGGGGTAAAATCAAAATCGACGCTCTCCTTCTTGTTCTGTGCTGCCGGCGCTGTACTCTCTGCATTCCTCGACGCGCTGACAGTCACCGCAGTACTGATTACTATTTCGGTGGGCTTCTACTCTGTTTATCACAAAGTCGCTTCGGGCAAGAAAATTGTCGATGAGGATCACGACCACAGTGATGACGACAATCTTCAGGCAACAAATCGCGCAGACCTCGAACAGTTCCGCAGCTTTTTGCGCAGCCTGATTATGCACGGTGCTGTGGGTACAGCGCTGGGCGGTGTCACCACATTGGTTGGCGAACCACAGAACCTCTTGATTGCTGAGAAAGCCGGTTGGAACTTTATTGAGTTCTTCCTGCGCATGGCGCCGGTCACCATCCCTGTATTCTTCTGTGGTCTGATCACCTGTCTGCTACTGGAGAGATTCAAAGCTTTTGGTTACGGTACAGAACTTCCAGACAATGTTCGCCATATTCTCCAGCAGTCCAGTGATCATGATGATTCGCGCCGTACCCAGTACGACAATGCGACACTGATTATCCAGTCGCTGGTTGCCGTTGTACTGGTTTTCGGCCTGGCCTTTCACTGGGCACCAGTCGGTCTGATTGGCTTGATGATTATCGTTCTATTGACCGCATTTAATGGTATTACAGAAGAGCATCGCATTGGCCACGCCTTCGAAGAGGCCCTGCCCTTCACTGCCCTGTTGGTAGTGTTCTTCGCGATTGTTGCGGTTATTCATGACCAGCATCTGTTCTCACCGGTAATTGGCTGGGTACTGACTCTCGACGAAGCTGTTCAACCTGGCATGTTCTTCCTGGCAAACGGTCTGCTGTCGGCGATCAGTGACAATGTGTTTGTCGCCACGGTGTACATCAATGAAGTCTCAGAAGCATTAAAAGCGGGTGACCTGACCCGCGCACAGTTTGACAAGTTGGTTATCGCGATCAACACCGGCACCAACCTGCCGAGTGTGGCAACGCCAAACGGCCAGGCAGCGTTTTTGTTTTTGCTGACCTCGGCTCTGGCGCCACTGATTAGGCTTTCCTACATGCGCATGGTGTATATGGCGCTTCCCTACACTGTTGTCCTGACTGTGGTTGGTCTTGCGGGTGTGGTTTACTCAATCTAAATGATTGAACAATAGCACGAGCCCCAAGGGCAATAAAAAAGGCCGGACTCAAAAAGTCCGGCCTTTTTTTGCCGATAAAAGTCTACTGCTTCGCCTGCTCTTCGGCCTTGAGCTCCTTACGCAGCACTTTTCCCACATTGGTTTTGGGTAGGTCGTCGCGAAATTCAACAACTCTTGGCACTTTGTAACCGGCCATGGTTGAGCGGCAGTACTCGATAACTTGTTCCTCTGTGAGGCTCGAATCACTCGCCACCACAAACATCTTGACTACCTCACCGGCCTTGTCATCGGCTACGCCGATAGCCGCACATTCAAGAACCTGTGGATGCTGGGTTAATGCCTGCTCCAATTCATTGGGATAGACATTAAAGCCAGAGACAATAATCATATCCTTGAGGCGATCAACAATTTTGATATAGCCATCGCTATCCATAGTGACAATATCGCCGGTATGTAGCCAGCCATCGACAATGACTTCGGCGGTCTGTGCTTCGCGCTGCCAATAGCCACGCATGACCTGTGCACCACGAACACAGAGCTCACCAACACCGCCGACTTCCTGTTCAATGCCGTTTTCATCAATGATCTTGATCTCGGTACCAGGAATGGGAATGCCGGCACTGCCTATTTTTTCCATACCCGATGGGTTCATCGAAATAACCGGCGAGGACTCGGTCATGCCATAACCCTCACTTACCACACAACCGGTGAGCTTTTCCCAATCACTGGCCACAGAATCCATCAGAGCCATACCGCCGGACAGAGTTCTTTTCAGCGCTGAAAAATCCAGTTTTTGAAAGGATTTATCCTGCATAAGGGCGACAAATAGGGAATTTAAACCACAGAAAATTTCAAACTTTACATTCTTGATGGCGCCGACAAAGGCGGAAATATTGCGAGGATCAGGAATAAGTAAGCTGTGGCCACCAACTGCCGGAACCAGACCCAAACTGAGCATAAAGGCATAGATATGGTAGAGCGGCAATGGTGATACAACCGTGTGGTTATCGATAGACTCCTCACCGCTGTTAACCATCGCTAGAGCTTGGGCAATATTGTGCATTATTGAGCTCTGGGTAAGCATTACACCTTTGGAGACACCAGTGGTTCCCCCGGTGTACTGCAGTGCGCAAATTTCATCCAATGATGGCTTATGCAGCGGATAATCACTATGTGCAGAGGGCGCTATAAGCTGTGTAAACGGTGTAAAGCCGCTTCCCGGCAGCGCTGGGCGCTTACCGAGTAGCTTTGTCATGGCAACCAGCAGACTCTTCTTTGGCTGCGGTAACAGATCGATGGCCCTGGTAACCACCACATGCTCAATACCTGTCTCCGGAAGCGCAGCAGTTAGAGTGTCATAAAACTGATCGAGAACCACCACCGCCCTGGCCCCGGAATCATTAAACTGGTGTACCAGTTCGCGATGGGTGTACATCGGATTGGTGTTGACTATAACCAGCCCGAGTTTCCATGCAGCAATGACAATAATTGGGTACTGCAGTAAATTGGGAAGCTGAACCGCAATTCTATCGCCAGGTTGCAGATTAAACTGGTGATGAAAAAAGGCAGCTGCGCGGTCAGCGAGCTGATCAATCTCGGTGTAACTCAATGTCTGACCAAGGCAGGTAAATGCCGGAGAGTCACTGGAGCCCGCCAGAGCCTGCTGCCAGAGATGCAACAGGGATTGCGCTGGAAGTTCCGGTTGTTGATTCAAAAGCCCGATTTTTTGTAGTGCGTGATCTGCGGCATCTTGTACGCGCATAGCTATACCCATCCATTTTTTATTATTTTTATGCTTTTTTTTCAGCGTTAATTTTTATTGTGATTTTTAAATTTTTAGCTAATTTTTTATTATTTTGAGTCCATAGCTCGCGGACTTTGACAGCCTATTTTGCGAGAAGTCTCATCCCCTTTTCCAGCCCTGCCAAGGTCAGTGGATACATCTTACCCTCAACCAGCTCGCGGAGCATTAAAATTGATGGCGTATAGTCCCAGTACTGTTCCTGGACCGGGTTTAACCAGATCAATTTCTCAAAGGTCCGACTCATGCGCGCCATCCAGGCACTGCCAGGCTCCTCGTTGTGGTACTCGACACTGCCTCCGGGGCTGTTGATCTCATAGGGGGCCATGGAGGCATCACCCACAAAAATCACCTTGTAGTCCGAAGTGTATTTGTTGAGCAAGTCGTAGGTGGATATTTGCTCGTCGCGACGGCGGTGATTGTCTTTCCACACATAGTCGTAGAGGCAGTTGTGAAAATAGAAATATTCTAGGTGTTTAAATTCGCTCTTGGCTGCAGAGAAGAGCTCTTCACAGAGGCGCACGTAGGGATCCATAGAGCCACCGATATCGAAAAAGATCAACACCTTCACCGCATTGTGCCGCTCCGGGACCATTTTAAGATCCAGCAGTCCGGCATTGCGTGCGGTACTGCGAATTGTATCGTCGAGATCCAGCTGATCCGCTGAGCCCTCGCGGGCAAATTTACGCAGCCGGCGCAGGGCAACTTTAATATTGCGAGTGCCAATCTGAACCGAATCATCGAGATCGGCAAACTGGCGCTCATCCCAGACCTTGACCGCACTACCCTGTCCACCCTCACCCCCAACGCGGATACCCTCGGGGTTAAAACCACCGTGACCAAAGGGCGAAGTGCCGCCGGTCCCAATCCATTTATTGCCGCCCTGATGGCGTTCCTTCTGCTCTTCGAGGCGCTTTTTAAACTCCTCGATTAATTTTTCCAGACCACCGAGGCTTTCAATCTTGGCTTTCTCTTCTTCGCTAAAGTGCTTCTCAAATTCCTTGCGCAGCCAGTCCTCGGGAATCAGTGCCTCGATAATGCCATCGATATTGTCAAGGTTTTTAAAATAGGCCCCGAAAGCGCGATCAAAACGGTCGTAGAATTTTTCGTCTTTAACCAGACAGGTGCGCGCCAACAGATAAAAATCATCCACGCAGCCAAATGCGATATTTTTTTCCATGGCACTGAGCAGATCCAGTAACTCTTTAATCGAAACCGGAACATTGGCACGCTTGAGGCTGTAGAAAAAATTAATCAGCATAAAACCGTACCGCGTTGCCTAGCGGGCTTCACGACGGGTCATAAACGCCAGACGCTCAAGAAGATGGACATCCTGTTCATTCTTTAACAGGGCGCCATAGAGCGGCGGAATAGCCTTAGTGGGATCGCGATTGGTCAATATATCTTCGGGAATATCATCGGACATAATTAACTTTAACCAGTCGACAAGCTCAGAGGTTGAGGGTTTTTTCTTTAAACCGGGGATTTTGCGTACATCAAAGAAAATATCCAGCGCCTGGTCGACCAGAGTCTTTTTAATCGCTGGAAAGTGCACATCGACAATACGCTGCATAGTCGCGCGATCCGGGAAGTTGATAAAATGGAAGAAGCAGCGACGCAAAAAGGCATCGGGCAGCTCTTTTTCGTTGTTACTGGTAATAATCACAATTGGGCGCTGGACTGCCTTAACCGTCTCACCGGTCTCGTAGACATGAAATTCCATGCGATCCAACTCGAGCAATAAATCATTGGGAAATTCAATATCCGCCTTATCGATCTCATCGATTAACAGCACAACCTGCTCATCTGCGGTAAACGCCTGCCAGAGTTTGCCCTTGTCAATATAGTTGGCTATATCATTTACTTTTTCGTTGCCCAGCTGAGAGTCACGCAGGCGCGATACCGCATCGTATTCATAAAGGCCCTGCTGCGCCTTGGTTGTCGACTTGATATGCCAGGCCAGCAATGGCTTGCCCAGGGATTTTGCGACCTCTTCTGCCAATAGAGTTTTGCCTGTTCCCGGCTCGCCTTTGATCAGCAATGGACGCTGCAGCGCCACGGCTGCATTGACAGCCATCTGCAGTTCTGCAGTGGCCACATAGTTTTCTGTACCTTCAAATTTCATAGAATCCAAGTCCAAGTTATTGGGGTTAAACACAGATTTGCACTCATAATAAGCTAAAAACACAACTCTTGAGCAAACCAATATGACTGCAGGGTTTTCCAATGCTGGAAAATAGATAATTGCCGCAGTGAAGGTCTAGAGAATAACCCAGGCAGCGGTTTTCAGGGGCGCTGAACAACAGTCTGAATGCAAAACGATTACTCAGTAGAATCCGGTTTTTGATGTGGACTGGCACCGCGAAGCTTTTTAGAAGAACCTTTTTTCCATATCAGTCTCCACAGCAGCCGCAGTAGCAGATAGAAAATTATCGCAAAGATGGCCACGGCAATAATTGGCGCAAGACCGCGCTGAAAACCCACATCAGACCCGGAAACCAGCACTCCTTCATAGAGGCTGACAAAGAATGCCGGTGCTAGATGACTGTCATCGCGGTAGGCGGTAACCGGGGTCAGAAGTATCGACGCAGCAACGAGAAACACAACATGGCGCAGCGTCATCCAGGCAGTATTGCGCAATAACAGCCATAAAAACAGCAGCAGGCAGCTGGCACCGATACTGTAGGCAATCCAACCCTGTAAATAATCTTCAGCAGAAAACATAATCAATCAATCCATTTAATAATATGGTCTTCAATATCGTCATCTTTTATCTCTAACTCTGAGACGACCTTGCCGCGCAGGGATGCGCCGTAATTATGAATCATCTCGCTGTCGCCGCTGCGCAGGTGGTGCCATTCTGGCAGTGGCTGTCCAGCAGCAACCAGCCTATAAGAACAGCTTTTCGGCAACCATGCCAATGTGTTTATTTTATGGCGATCAAGTTTAATACAGTCATCAACAATGTTGTGGCGCCCGGGGTAATCTGAACAGCGGCACGACTCTGTATCCAAAAGCTGGCAGCTTACATTTGTATAGTAGATCTCGGCACTGTCATAGTCTTCGAGCTTGACCAGACAGCACTTTGCACAGCCATCACAGAGTGATTCCCACTGGCTGTCGGACATCTCTGCAAGGGGAACCGACTCCCACCAGGACTGCAATTTCATTGGCTATCACTGGCTTTGCTAAATTCTGATGGCGGCATCTGCAGATAAAATCCCTGGCCATCAAGATCAGACAAGACTTTTTCAATATCGGCGCGAGCTAATTTTTTACTCGCGGTTAGTACCAGCGTAGTGACCAATTGCGGTTCGCCAAAGCTCTCAAGCAGCGCTTTGGGAACAGATTCAAAGCCTTTGCTGCGGTTGAGATAGAGATACATTTCATCTCTGCTGGCTGTCTTGTAGATATCGCAGAGTATTTTCACAGGCTGTCACTACTATCAATAACCGACTGCAGAGCCGGGGTGACCATAGCAACTCGCCAGCCATCGGTAAGCCTACTTGGCCACTGGCAGTCGCCATCAACAGCACTGCGCAGAATCGACTCCAGCTCTTTTTTATTGCACATAAACTCTTTGGGGATGCCATGGTCCTCTGCGACCTCGCTGAGCTTGCTGCGCATCTTTTTCATAACATCGGCCACTGCTCGTGAAAGCGGCTGTGGCAGACCCTCGGGAATATCATCCTGATCGACTTCGGATATCAGTTGCAAAACATCGTTACCGAAACGCTTTACCGAGCGTGAGTACCA
Source organism: Porticoccaceae bacterium (assembly GCA_038150705.1). Taxonomy (GTDB): domain Bacteria; phylum Pseudomonadota; class Gammaproteobacteria; order Pseudomonadales; family Porticoccaceae; genus HTCC2207. The sequence continues at coordinate 66,982 of JAYOUA010000004.1, forward strand.
ATCATCGATGCGATGTAACTGCCCCATGGTCGTTGGCATACTGTTGGCCAGCTCAAGAAGAACGTTGTCTTTGACGATATGCGAACGCGGCTTATCAAGACTACGGGCAGTGCTCTCACGCCAGTCACAGAGATCTTTCAAAACCGCCAGCGAACTGCCCTGCAAGCGCCAGGCACCCTTGATGCGCAGATAGTAATCATCAGCCCTTTTGCGCTGATCCGCGATAGTCAACAGACCGTCCATCTCCTCATCAAACCAGCTCTGACGCTGTTGCTTGACAAGCTGATCTTGAAGAATCTGATAGAGGCGATGGAGATAGAGAACATCGTCGGCGGCATAGCGCTTCTGGCGGTCACTGAGTGGGCGGGCCATCCAGTCGGACCTGGTATCTTCTTTACCCAGTTCAATATCAAACATATGAGCCACCAGTCGCGCATAGCCCATCGAGTAGCCTATATTGACCAGTCCAGCGGCCACCTGGGTATCAAAAATATTAGTTGGCACAATCGACAGCGCGTGGTCGAGAACTTCAAAATCTTCACCCGGGGCGTGAAAGATAAGCACGCGCTGCGGCGATTCAAGTAGCTGCTTGAGCGGACTAAACTGGTCAATTGCCAGCACGTCGATCAACCAACACTGATCTCCGTCCGAGAGCTGTATCAGGGCCAGCTTTGGGAAATAGGTATTGGTGCGCATAAACTCTGTATCAATCGCCAGTGAGGTTGAGGATTGCAACTGTTCGCAGAGTGCTTTCAGCGACCGGTTGCTGGCGACCCAATGGTGGCCAGCTGGGCTGGATGAAGCGTTGTGGGGCGCAGTCATCTAGAGTGATTTCCTGCTCTGTAGGGCCATATTCAAGGTGCCGCCATCAACGTATTCAAGCTCGCCACCCATGGGGACTCCATAGGCAATGCGCGATACGGAAACATCCAGAGCCTTGGCCTTTTCGGCGATAAAATGCGCCGTTGCCTCGCCTTCAACTGTCAGGTTGGTGGCCAGAATTAATTCATTGACAGCAGCGCTCTTAAGACGCTCTAGCAACTGATCGATACCCAGCTGCTCTGGGCCCACACCATCAATCGGCGAAAGATGCCCGAGGAGCACAAAATACTTACCGCGAAAGCTGCCTGCCTGCTCGATGGCGTAAAGATCGGCTGGGCTCTCAACCACGCAAATCTGCTCGGTAAGCCGGCTACTGTTGCTACAGATAGCGCAGAGCTCATGCTCGGTTAAGGTTCGGCACTCGCCGCAGCGCCCTACTCTGTCGACCGACTCTACAATCATATCCGCGAGTCGGGAAGCACCGCTGCGGTCGCGCTCCAGCAGGTGCAGGGCCATACGTTGAGCAGACTTAGCGCCGACACCGGGCAGCACGCGCAGGGAGTCAATAAGTTGATCGATTAAATTACCGTACAAAATTGAGCCTTTGGCAATGGGTTAAAGTGAAATCAGACAATCAGAATGGCATTTTAAAACCTGGTGGCAAATTCATACCACCGGC
>JAYOUA010000004.1:68582-149386 GCA_038150705.1 Porticoccaceae bacterium
GGACGCTGAGGGTTCTTTATTAAAGGACGCTGAGGGCTCTTTGTTAGGAGACGCTATGGGCTCTTTTTTAAAGGGCGCTATCGGCTCTACAGAGACTGTAGACTGTTGTGCCGTAACCTGCGCTTCCCAGGGTGGCCTATCTTCCTCGACTTGGTTTTTAGACTTTTTTACGCTGGGCTCCACCTCCGGTGGAACCAATGATGCATTATTTGTTGCTGGATCCGGCGCCGCCGAGACTGAGCTTGCCGCTGTCGCAGCAGCTTTTTGGTCGGATGATGACAAGGCAGCACCACGCGGCGAATTCTGCGGACGAAAGGCCAGTGCACGAAGCATAACCATCTCAAAACCTGATTTTGCATCTACCGACAATTCCAGATCTTTACGCCCCATCAGGCAGATCTGGTAGAATAGCTGGACATCTTCACGACTGACGTCGGCAGACAGCCTAAGCACTTCGCTGTAGTTGGCCTGACCCTTATCCATGGCCTCGGGGACAGTTTGCACGATAGCAACCTGGTGCCAGATCGACAGCACATCAGCCAGGGCTGCATCGTAGTCAGGGGTCTGCTCAGCCATTCTGGCGATAGCGGCTAATAATTCTGAACCGCTGCCTGCAGACAGTGCCCGACAGATATCGATCACATAACCGCGCTCGATTGTACCCAGCATGGCGCTGACGTCAGCGTCATTGATCTTGCCACCACCGTGACCTATGGCCTGGTCGGTCAGACTCAGGGCGTCGCGCATACTTCCGTCAGCGGCACGAGCCAGAGACCAGATACCCGCCTCTTCAAAGGGCACCTTCTCTTCACCCAGGACAAATTGCAAATGCTCAGCAATGCGCTCGGGGCTGAGATTTTTCAAATTAAACTGCAAACACCGCGAGAGCACGGTTATCGGAAGCTTTTGCGGGTCAGTTGTCGCAAATAAAAACTTTACATGGGGCGGCGGCTCTTCGAGGGTTTTTAACAGTGCAGCAAAGCTGTTCTTCGACAGCATGTGCACCTCATCGATCAAGTAGATTTTATAGCGGCCGCGGGCCGGGGTGTACTGAACGTTATCAAGCAGATCGCGCATATCGTCAACACCGGTACGCGATGCTGCATCCACTTCAATCAGGTCGACAAAACGACCTTGGTTAATTTCATTGCAGGCCGAACACTCACCACAGGGAACCGAGCTGACACCGCCCTCACAGTTTAGACATTTAGAGAGAATTCTGGCGATGGTAGTTTTACCCACACCGCGGGTACCGGTAAATAGATAAGCGTGGTGAAGACGGTTGTTATCCAGCGCATTAATCAATGCCTGCAACACATGCTGTTGGCCTGCCATCTCGGCAAAAATACTCGGTCGCCACTTGCGGGCAAGTACTTGATAACTCATTTCAACAGGTCTTGAAAAGAAAAAAACATTATAGGCAGATAAACCCAGCGCGGAAAGAGGCTTTTAGTATGAGCTCTCTAATAAAAGGGTTTCATAGATAACCATAACCAAACCCACCAGAAAACCCGGAAGTGGCGCCACTCCTGAGCGTCCCCACTACAAAGTGTGATTTATCATATCCGCTTAGAATGAAGTGAGGTGGTTAAGGGAGGCGATTCCTCATCACTATGCTCTGTCGGAATGACATTGGAGAGGATAATTAATGGCGGTGACCCTCACCAGCCACACCCCGGCACACAGCGTCACCACTACCGTTGCTCCCTTCCGGGCCTGGCGGGGTTCGCGGCTGGCTGTTGCGAGGGGACCGATGAGGGACACCATTAATCGCAGCGCGGGATTATCAGGGGTTTACACCCCAAGTGCAACCGCTATAAGTACTATAAAAAGCAACTCTGATAAAAAAAGCCAAAAGGCAGCGCAACTAACCCTTAAAACAACCAAAACTCAGCCTTCACTTACTCAGTAAGCTTGTTTACACTGACTCGCGCCGAGCCATATTTTGAGCGATAGGTCTATACAACAAGAATTAAGGATTTTTATTCGATGAAGCGGCAGGAATCAGGTTCAATTTTTACGCTCTGTTCAGTATACGCATTTACCCTGCTCTCAGTGCTCACCCTTAGCGGTTGTGGCGCATCGGAAAACAATGTTTCAGCGGGTAACCGCAGCGGGACGTTGCACTGGGGCAACGGTACAGAGCCGCAGAGTCTGGACCCGCATATAGCCACAGGCGTACCGGAACACAAAATTATTACCGCCCTGATGGAGGGGCTGGTTCTCAAAGATAGTAAAACCCTCGAGCCGCGACCAGGTGTCGCGACATCCTGGGATATCAGTGATGATGGCCGTGTCTACACCTTTTATTTGCGCAAAAATGCCCGCTGGTCCAACGGTGATCCCCACAATGCCCATGACTATGTGTGGTCGTGGTGGCGCGCCCTACAACCGGCGCTGGGCAATCTCTACGCCTATATGTACTTCTCCATCGACAATGCCAAGGAATATTACGAGGGTAGCATCAAAGACTTTGACAGGGTCGGCGTCAAAGCTCTGGATGATTTCACCCTGCAGGTAAGATTAAAAAACCCAACGCCCTACTTCCTGCAGCTCCTTGATCACTACAGCCTCTACCCTGTGCATCGCCCTACGGTTGAAAAATTTGGTGCGGCAGATGAACGTGGCACACGCTGGACCTACGAGGGCAATCTGGTCGGTAACGGCGCATTCCAGCTACTGGAGTGGAAGATTAATCGCCGAGTCGTGGTCGAGCGCAATCCCTACTACTGGGATAGTGAAAATGTCAGATTAAATAAAATCGTTTTCTATCCAACTGAAAACGCGATAACTGAAGAGCGAATGTTTCGCGCCGGGCAATTACATTACAGCGGAACAGTCCCCGCCGATAAAATTGCCGCCTACCAGAGCCGCAAGGACCCGGCTCTGCATATTGATCCCTATCTGGGCATATATTTCTACCGCATCAATACGCGTGTGCCCCAACTCCAAGACAAGCGTGTGCGCAGAGCGCTGGGCATGACCATTGACCGCGATCAGATCACTCAACGCATACTTAAAGCCGGGCAGATACCCGCCTATGCCATGACCCCACCAAATACCATGGGCTATTTTCCCGAGAGCGACCTGCAATTTAACCCGCAGGCCGCAAGAGAACTTCTGGCCGAGGCTGGCTATCCCAACGGCGAGGGCTTCCCGGTCACTGAAATTCTCTACAACACCAGCGAGGGACATCGCAAGATTGCCGTTGCCATTCAGCAGATGTGGAAAAAACATCTCAACATTGATGTCAAACTACTCAATCAGGAGTGGAAGGTTTACCTCAATAGTGTCAATGTCAGCGACTATGAAATTGCCCGAGCGGGCTGGATTGGTGACTATGTCGACCCAAACAATTTTCTCGATATGTTTCTCTGCAATGGCGGCAACAACCGCACAGGCTGGTGTAATGCCGACTATGACCAGCTTATTCTCGACGCTGCGCCCAGCGCCAAGAGTCACGCCGAACGACTGGCTATCTTTACCCGGGCCGAGAAAATGCTGCTTGAGGATATGCCGGTAATTCCCATCTATATATACACCTCAAACAAACTGGTTAATCCCTCAGTAAAAAACTTTAGTGACAATATTCTCAATCAGCCGTCATTCAAGGAAATTTATCTCGAGGCGGAAGAGGAGGAAGATCACTGATGTTGAGATTTGCTCTCAATCGTCTCCTGCAGGCAATACCAGTTCTGTTGATTGTTATCAGCGCAACCTTTCTACTGGTCCACTCGGCGCCCGGTGGGCCCTTCTCGGCCGACAAAGCAGTGCCGCCAGAGGTCATTAAAGCACTTGAAGCGCAATACAATCTTGATCAACCACTCTGGCAACAGTATGTGTCCTATCTAAGTGATGTTGTGCGCGGCGATTTTGGCCCCTCGTTTAAATACTCCGGACGCAGCGTCAATGAATTGATTGCCGCCGGATTGCCTGCCACTGCAGAACTGGCACTCTATGCCATGCTAGTGGCACTGATAATTGGCATCAGCGCTGGTGTTGCTGCGGCCATGCGCCCTAACACCCTGCAGGACTATTTACCCATGTCGGCGGCCATGATTGGCATCTGCATGCCGTCATTTCTCTTTGGTCCATTGATGGTGCTGGTATTTGGCATCCATCTGGAATGGCTACCAGTATCTGGCTGGGGTGACATGCCGGGCGATAAAATACTCCCCTCGATCACCCTTGGCACAGGTTACGCCGCCTATATTGCCCGGTTATCGCGGGGTGGCATGCTTGAGGTGTTATCCCAGGACTATATTCGCACTGCTCGTGCCAAGGGCCTCTCAGAGCCATTAATTATTATTAAACACGCCCTGCGCGGTGGCCTGATACCGGTTGTAGCGTTTTTGGGCCCGGCTTTTGCCGGTCTCCTGGGTGGATCCTTTGTTGTGGAAACCATCTTCCAAATCCCTGGTCTGGGGCGCTTTTATGTCCAGGCGGCGTTTAATCGCGATTACACAATGATTCTGGGGATGACGATTTTCTTCGCGACACTGATTATCCTGTTTAATTTACTCTCCGATATGCTCGCCATCTGGTTAAACCCAAAGTTGCGCCACCAAGCGGGGGGGAGAGACTGATGCCTCAGGACAACCGGCACCATAAAGATACCCAGGGTACCTCGCTATGGCGGGATGCCTGGGTCAAGTTATGCAAAAATTATCTCGCCCTGTTCGGCCTCGCCGTGCTCTCGCTGCTCTGTCTGGTTTCACTGCTAACGCCGTGGATTGCACCCTATGGATACGAAGAGCAAAACCTGCTGATCGGCGCGTCAGGCCCCTCCCTTCAGCACTGGCTGGGTACCGATATCTTCGGCCGTGATATGTTGACACGAATTATGTACGGCGGGCGAGTTTCACTTACTGTAGGCTTTATCGCAACTGCTGTGGCGCTTTTGATAGGGGTGCTCTGGGGTGCTGTAGCAGGCTATGTTGGCGGCCGCACAGATGCATTGATGATGCGTATTGTCGATATTATGTACGCCTTGCCGTTTATGATTTTTATTGTTCTGCTTATGGTGGTTTTGGGGCGCAATATTTTATTGCTGTTCCTGGCAATCGGCGCCGTCGAATGGCTGACCATGGCACGTATTGTGCGCAGCCAGGTGATGGCGCTGCGCAAGCAGGAGTTTGTCGAAGCCGCCCACTCGCTGGGGCTTTCACAGTGGACGATTATTCGCCGCCATATTATTCCCAATACACTGGGTCCGGTGATTGTCTACACCACATTGACAATTCCCAACGTTATGTTGCTCGAGGCGTTTTTAAGCTTTCTCGGGCTGGGTATCCAGCCTCCCCAGAGCTCCTGGGGCCTGTTGATCAACTACGGTGTCGAGACCATGGAGGAATACCCATGGCTACTAATCTTCCCCGGCATAGCATTGTCCCTGACCCTGTTTGCTCTTAATTTCGTCGGCGATGGCCTGCGCGATGCCCTCGACCCCAGAACCTCCAAGGATTGATAGCGATGGCTCTACTTGAGGTCAATGGTTTAAAGATTTATTTTCACACCCGAAATGGTCTGGTAAAGGCGGTGGACGATGTCAGTTTTAGCGTCGATGCCGGCGAGACACTGGCAATTGTTGGCGAGTCCGGCTCGGGAAAATCAGTTACCTGTTACAGCCTGCTGGATCTACTGCCACAACCCCCGGCGGTAATTGAAGCGGGCACGGCATTATTTTCTGGCGAGGATCTATTAACCTGCAACCGCGAGCGTATGCGAGAGATTCGCGGCAATGATATCGCGGTGATCTTCCAGGATCCGATGACCTCTCTAAACCCCTTTATCAGCATCGGTGAACAGCTGATTGAACCGCTGATTTACCACCGCGATAAAGCACGCAGAAAAGATCGCAAAACTGCGCACCGGCTGGCTGTCGAACTGCTCGATGAGGTCGGCATTATCAACCCTGAGGTGCGCTTTGACAGCTTTCCTCATGAATTCTCAGGTGGTATGCGCCAGCGGGTAATGATCGCCATGGCATTAATCAACAAGCCGCGCCTGTTGATCTGTGATGAACCCACAACTGCCCTGGATGTCACCATCCAGGCACAAATTCTGGCACTGATAAAAAAACTGCAAAAGACCAGGGATGTGGCGGTAATTTTTATCAGCCATGATCTCGGTGTGGTCGCCGGTATTGCCGATAAAGTCATGGTGATGTGCGATGGCACTATCCGTGAGTCCGGCGATACGGCGCGTATCTTCTACAACAGTGAAAATGACTACACCCGAAAACTTCTCGCGGCTATTCCCGAAGGTGCCAAGGTGCTACCCAGTCGCGCTGTGCACAATACGCCACTTGTAAGGGTGAGAGACTTAAATACCTACTTTAGAGATGCCAGTAAAGCGCACAGCAGTACTCAATATATCAAGGCCGTTGATGGGGTTTCTCTGGATATACAGCGCGGGGAAATCCTTGGCCTCGTCGGTGAATCTGGCTCCGGAAAATCAACTCTGGGGCGCTCTATATTGCAGCTGGTACCGACTACTGCGGGCACAGTGACCTTTGATGACACTGTACTTGGCGATCTCAAACCAGAGCAGCTAGTGCCCTGGCGGCGCAGGATGCAGATGATTTTCCAGGATCCCTATGCATCTCTAAATCCACGTATGACCGTCTACGAAACTCTGGCTGAGCCCCTGCTCTATCACCACCTGGCTAATAGCAAAACAATCGATCAGCAAGTGCGGCAACTGATGGATGATGTCGGTCTGGCCCACAGCCAGATGCGCAAATACCCCCATGAATTCTCCGGTGGTCAGCGTCAGCGCATCGCTATTGGTCGCGCTATTGCCACTAAACCAGAATTAATTATTGCCGACGAGCCGGTGTCTGCACTGGACGTTACTATTCAGGCTCAAATTCTTGAGCTGATTTTGACTCTGGTAGAGCGTCACAATCTGACGATGCTGTTCATCTCTCACGACTTATCGGTGGTTCGCTATATTTCCGATCGGGTTATGGTGATGAACCGCGGGCAGATAGTTGAGTGCGGAGAGACAGAGTCAGTCTGGGCAAATCCGCAGCAGGAATATACCCGCCAGCTGTTGAGAGCAATACCGCTGGCTGATCCAAACCAAGAACGGTTGCGGATAGGCAATATATAGTTAAACAGCCTGTTATGCCGGCTTTTCGAGTTGTCAGTTGCAATAACGGGAGAAACTTAACCAACAACCCCGATAATGCCAATTTTAAAGGAGGGGCCCAGGCTTTAACTCGGATTAGCGGCACAGAAAATCGACTGAACCAATAAACCACTGCTAGAATCCCCGAAGATTCTAAAAAAGAGACAGGTAATGTCCAATCTTATCGTGCAGCATAAAGAAGATAGCATCCTCACCGTCAGCCTAAACCGTGCGGATAAAAAGAATGCCTTGACCACTGATATGTACGCAACCTTAGCCGATATCTTCAATACGCAGGTTGCCGATGTCAATGCCGTTATCCTCACCGGCGGCGCTGACTTTACCAGCGGTAATGATCTTGCTGATTTTCTCGATAACCCGCCAACAAATAGTGATGCAGCGGTCTATGAATTTATGCGTGCCCTGTGCCACTGCCCGGTACCGGTTATTGCCGCAGTTGATGGCGTTGCCGTGGGAATTGGCACAACCCTGTTGCTGCATTGCGACTTTGTCTATGCTACTGATAGTAGTCTTTTTATGATGCCGTTTATCAATCTGGCATTGGTGCCGGAATTTGCCGCCTCATTGCTTTTGCCTCTGCGCGTCGGTCATGTAAAAGCCGCTGAGATGTTATTGTTGGGCGAAAAATTTGATGCTGAAACAGCCCTGCAATTCGGGCTTATTAATCGGATCTGTAACACAGAAAACCTGCTCGCCACCGCCAACGCCACCGCCAAAAAACTCTGCGCAAAACCCCGCGCAGCTCTGTTGCAGAGCAAGGCACTAATGCGTCGTGACGCAGAGCCGCTGGCGCAGCGAATACAAGTTGAGGCTGGAATATTCTCACAGATGCTGACAACAACTGAGGCACGAGCTGCCATAAATAAAATTTTCAAAGACTAGTTTTCAGAAACGGCTAATCCGCAAAACTGATACCGGTGCCACGCAAGCCACAGTAACCCAGGGGGTTCTTTGCCAGATATTGTTGGTGATACTGCTCGGCATAGTAAAATTCTGGTGCCTGGCGGATCTCAGTCGTTACCGTTGGGTAACCCATAGAAGCCAACTTGCTCTCGACATCTATTACTGAATTGAGGGCCGTGGATAACTGTTCAGAATCCTGACAGTAGATTACCGAGCGGTACTGGCTGCCGATATCATTGCCCTGGCGCATACCCTGGGTTGGGTCATGAGATTCCCAAAACACCTCGAGAAGTGCACTGATATTGGTCTGAAGAGGGTCAAAAACCACCAGAACCACTTCAGCATGACCGGTAAGCCCGGAACAGGCCTCTTCATAGGTTGGGTTAGGCGTATGACCACCGGCATAACCCGCGGCGGTAGTAACAACACCGGGCTGGCTCCAGAAGCGCCGCTCGGCACCCCAAAAGCACCCCATTCCAAAGATAGTCCAGCGCAGACCTTCGGCGAAGGGCGGCTTTATCGGCTGACCATTGACATAATGCAGATTTTTAACCGGCATTTGACTGCTGCGTCCGGGCAGCGCCTGCTCAGCATTGGGAAGAATCAGAACCGACATGTCACTGACCTCGCTAATTTGTCATCCTCAACTTTATATAAGCTCTAATCCGCGTTTTAGATCATTTTTAATATCGCTAATATCTTCGAGACCCACGGCAATACGAATGAGATTATCAGTAATGCCAGCTTGTTGACGATCTTCAGCGCTCAGTCGTCCATGGGTAGTTGTCGCCGGGTGAACGATGGTGGTTTTCGTATCGCCGAGGTTCGCGGTAAGAGAAATAAGTTTTGCACTGTCAATCACCCTCCAGGCCTGCTCACGCCCACCTTGCACGGAGAAAGAGAGCACACCGCCAAAATCGCTCTGCTGTTTTTTCGCCAGCTGATGACCGGGATGCTCCTCAAGCCCCGCATAGAAGACTTTGTTCACTTTCGGATGGGCGCTGAGCCAGCTGGCGAGCTCAGCAGCATTGGCAGAGTGCGCTTGCATACGCAGGCGCAGGGTTTCCAGTCCCTTGAGAAAGACCCAGGCATTAAATGGGCTCATTGAGGGGCCGGCAGCGCGCAGGAAGCCGACCACTTTATCCATCAATTCATGAGAGCCAACCACAGCACCACCTAGGCAGCGGCCCTGACCGTCGAGATATTTGGTCGCCGAGTGCACAACGATATCCGCGCCCCAGCGCAACGGCTTTTGCAGCGCCGGCGAACAGAAACAGTTATCCACGACAAACAGTGCCCCGGCGTTCTTGGCAATTGCCGAGAGCGCCTCGAGATCCGCAACCTCGGACATCGGGTTGGATGGCGTCTCGCAAAACAACATTTTAGTATTGGGTTGCACGGCACTTTGCCAGCTATCAAGATCGGTGAGCGGCACATAGCTGACCTCTACACCAAACTTGGTAATGTAGTTATTGAGCATAACCCTGGTGCTGCCAAAGACATCCTGAGAGCAGACAATATGGTCGCCAGACGCCAAGAGTGCCATCACCACGCTGAGCGTTGCTGCCATCCCAGAGGCTGTCGCCACTGCCTGCTCGCCCTCCTCCAGTGCTGCCAGTCGCTCTTCAAAGGCGCGCACAGTTGGATTGGTATAGCGGGAATAGACATTGCCCTCTACTTCATTGCTGAAGTGCGCAGCTGCCATTTCAGCATTATCAAAAACATAACTGGAAGTCAGAAACAGTGCTTCTGAATGTTCGTTTTCATGGCTGCGCTGATAACCACCGCGAATCGCGAGGGTATCCTGTTGGAGTTTATCGTCCTGAGCTGACATCTGTAATCTCGAAATTTATCTCTAGTTAGTCGCGCTATTATTGTTGTGAATACCAATTACCTGCCCTTTTCGTGGCTCAATACTAGCATCTGCTTTTTGCTTTGCAGAGTCATTGCGCAGTGCCTCAATACGATCGAGATAGGCTTTATCAACATCACCGGTAATATACTCACCATTAAACACCGAGCACTCAAAGCGCTTAATATCGGCGTTGCCCTCAGTGCCGGCATCTATCAGGTCCTGGAGATCCTGATAGACAATCCAGTCGGCACCAATCAACGCGCCAACCTCATCATCGGTGCGCCCATGGGCAATCAGCTCAGAGGCGGATGGCATATCAATACCATAGACATTTGGATAGCGCACACCTGGAGCCGCCGAAGCCATATAGACTTTTTTAGCGCCGGCATCACGGGCCATCTGAATAATTTCTTCCGAGGTTGTGCCGCGCACAATTGAGTCGTCAACCAGCAGAACATTTTTGCCGGCAAACTCAAGCTTTACGGCATTGAGCTTTTGACGCACGGATTTCTTTCGCTCAGTCTGCCCCGGCATAATAAATGTGCGGCCGATATAGCGGTTTTTCATAAAGCCTTCACGAAGTTTAACCCCAAGCTTTTCAGCCATCGCCTGGGCCGAGACACGACTGGTATCGGGAATTGGAATAACCACATCAATATCGTGATCAGGCTTGTGACGGAGGACTTTTTCGGCAAGCTTTTCGCCCATGCGCAGGCGACATTTATAAACTGAAATATTATCCATCAGCGAGTCTGGACGGGCAAAGTAGACATGTTCAAAAATACAGGGCACCAGTTCCTGCTCAGCGGCACACTGCTGCAAGTGAATCTGGCCGCTCTTATCAACAAACAGAGCTTCACCGGGATCGAGATCACGGATAAGCTCAAAACCGAGACTGTCGAGGACCACTGACTCGGAGACTACTGCATATTCAACACCGCCTTCGGTCTCACGCTTGCCGAAGCACAGCGGGCGAATGCCATGAGGGTCGCGAAAGGCAAACATTCCATAGTTGGCAATTAGGCCAACTACTGCATAGGCGCCGCGACAGCGTTTGTGAACCTGCTCCACGGCAGCAAAGATATCGTCACTGGTGGGTTCGAGCTTGCGACGCGCCCCAAGTTCGTGAGCAAAAACATTGAGTAGCACCTCGGAATCGGAATCTGTATTGAGATGTCGAAGATCGGTACGGAAGATATGTTCACGCAATTCATCAGCATTGGTAAGGTTGCCATTGTGGGCAATAAAAATACCGTAGGGTGAGTTGACATACAGCGGCTGTGCCAGCGCCGGACCGGAGCTGCCAGCTGTCGGGTAGCGCACATGCCCAATACCCACATTGCCCACCAGGCGAATCATATGGCTGCGGCGGAAGACATCGCGGGCCAGGCCCTCGCCCTTGCACTGGTGAAGCTCACCATCGGCCTCGGTAACAATACCGGCGGCATCCTGACCGCGATGCTGCAGCATGGTCAAGGCGTCATAAAGCCGTAAATTAACACTCGAAGTTCCAGAAATTCCTACTACACCGCACATCTTTTAAACCCAACCCATTATAAAATCTTTAACCGCCGCGGCTGTCTCTATTCCCCAGTCTGCAAAACTCTGAAATACAGGAATTAGCGCCGATGCCTGCCACCAGGGATCCTCCTCGACCGGCAGCCCTTTAGGCAAAATAATCACCAGTGCCAACACGATCAACAGTCCCCGAAAAACCCCAAAAATCAGTCCTAACATCCTGTCTGTTCCGCTCAATCCTGTTGAGCTGACCAGTTTTCCCAATAAAAAATTAACTATACCACCGAGCAATAAGGTGCCGACAAACAAAAGCCCCCAGGCTGCCAATTGTCTCAGCGATGCAAGGCTTATAAAGTTGACCAACAGATCTGCTACCGGCGCTTTAAAGTTCATCGCCACCGCAAAGGCAGTCAACCAGATAACCAGTGACATCGCCTCTTTGACAAAACCGCGCACCAGACTGATCAGTGCTGAAATGGCCAATATGCCAACAATCACCCAGTCTGCTGTCGCTATCTCTGTCATTCAACCACTCTCTTCGAAAAGACCAGCAATTCTGCTGATCTAGGGTATATATTGCAGAACGATCACATCCGTAGAAAACTGCCCGTCAATCTTCGCTTTCTCAGCCATTGCTCTGCGCTTATCCACCTTGGGACCAACATAAACCCGATAAAAGGTCTTATTATCAATCGTCGCCCTCTTTACAAAGGCTTTCGAGCCGCTATCGCGCAGCTGCTGCATAAGATTTTCTGCTTTGTCCTGCTGTTCAAAACTGCCAGCTTGAAGCACCCAGGCACGGGGCAGATCATTTTCATCGAGGCCGTAAAACCCCTCGCTTGAATCGACATCTGGCTGAGATTTGGCAGTATCGAAGAGACTGTCTGTCTCGCGCAGTTTTGCCGAGCTATCTGGGCGCTGCGCTTTGACGACATCAATGGCTTTGATTTCAGGGGCTTGAGGCAACTTGCTGGTGCGGTCTATTTTGAGCGGGTCTGCAAAGTCGAAAATAATCGGCAGGATAATCAAGCCGAGGGCACCGAGGACCAGCGCACCGACGATTCGCTGCTGTAAACCATTACTCATTAGACAAACCCATCAGTATTATTGTGTAATTCTCGCATCAATCCGAGCACTGCCGAAACAGTATAAAAAGATCCAAAGACCACCACAGCATCATTTTTGCCTGCCTGTTGCAGGGCTTTTAAAAAAGCCTCCTGCAGGGTGTTGTGCAAGGTAGCAGAGAGACCGGCATTGTATAACACTTCGATCAAAGTTTGGCCCTTAGTAGACCTTTCACTGGCGCTTATTTCTGCGACATGCCAGTCCTCAAAAACCGCGTCCAGTGGTTCTACAATACCTGCCCAATCCTTATCCGACAACACCGAAGCAACAGCGCTGTAGCGCCCAGTAATCTGCGGTAAATTTTCTGCAAGAGCAACTGCCGCTGCCGGATTGTGGGCGACATCGAGAATTACCTTAACGCCATCAAATTCGACCTGCTGCTGACGTCCAGCAAGGCTGAGACTCTCGAGTGCGCGCTTAACAGTGTCAACCTCTAACTCAAACCCGGCACTGAGCAGCGCCTGTATAGCCAGTGTTTTATTGATCGGCAACAGTCCCCTCAGGGGCAGACCGGAAAAAAATCGTTCGCGGCCATCGACGCTCAATAACTGGGCATTAAAATGCTCAGCCTGGATCTGCAGTGAAAAATCTGCACCTATATGCAGGGCTGTGGCGCCAGTTGCAGCAATCATCTGACTAAACCCCTGCGGGCTGTCGGCTTCACCGATCAGCAAGGGCTTTTGCGGGCGCGCGATACCGAGCTTCTCGACAGCGATCAACTCCCGAGTATCACCGAGCCAGGCCTGATGATCCAGAGCGATACTGGTGAGTAAAGCAACGTCAGCATCAATAATATTGATGGCATCAAGACGTCCGCCCAATCCAACCTCGAGGAGCATAATATCCAGATCGGCATCGGCAAAAACCAATAGTGCAGCAAGCGTTCCAAATTCAAAATAGGTCAGTGAAATTTCACCTCGCGCCGCTTCGATCTCGGCAAAGGCATTGACAATAAGTGCATCGCCTACTGGCTCACCCTGAACGCAGATGCGCTCGTTGTAATCGATAAAATGCGGTGAAGTAGTAGCGCCAACCCGATAACCATGGTGCAACATAATGGCCTGCATACTGGCAATAGAGGAGCCTTTTCCATTGGTGCCGGCAACGCTTATAGCAGTGGGTAATTGAATCGGTGTCTGTTGTTGGGCTCGCCGGGCGATAAGCTCTGACCAGACCGCAGAGACACGGTCTAGTCCTAAGTCAATTTCACTGGGGTGCCGGGCTTCCAGCAGAGTCAACCACTCTGCCAGGCAGCGATCAGGCATCGGCAGGTTCAGGCAGGTGAATGAATTTGGAGAGAATACTGGCAAGGCGATCGCGCATCTCGTGACGTGCAACAATCATATCGATCTGACCTTTTTCCAACAAAAACTCACTGCGCTGGAAACCCTTTGGCAGTTTTTGGCGAATCGTCTGCTCAATAATATTTGGGCCGGCAAATCCGGCACGAGCACCGGGTTCAGCGACATTCAAATCGCCGAGCATGGCCAGACTGGCCGATACACCACCGTAAACTGGATCGGTCATTACCGATACATAGGGCACACCGGATTTCTTTAGACGCTCGAGGATAGCGCTGGTTTTAGCCATCTGCATCAAGGAGATCAAAGCCTCTTGCATGCGCGCACCACCGGTGGCGGAAAAACAGATCAGAGGTTTATTTTCAGCCAGCGCCAGTTTTGCTGCACGGGTAAATTTTTCACCTACTGCGTAACCCATTGAACCGCCGTGGAAGGCAAACTCAAAGGCCACGGCGACAACCGGAATTCCTTTGACACTTCCACTCATGGCAACCAGAGCATCTTTCTCACCAGTTTTCTTTTGCGCGTCACTCAAGCGGTCTTTGTATTTTTTTACATCGCGAAATTTGAGTCTATCAATGGCTTCAACATCTTCGGCGATCTCACTGCGACCAGCACTGTCGAGGAAGATGTCCAAACGGCGGCGAGCACCAATACGCATATGGTGTTCACATTTTGGGCAGACATCGAGATTACGTTCAAGCTCTGGACGGTAGAGGGGAGAGGCACATTTTGGGCATTTTTTCCAAAGCCCCTCTGGTACAGCGTTGGAGCGTTGTGAGTTATCTGCCGCTGGTCCTGCGGGGCGAATGCGTTTCAACCAATTCATCTAGTACCCTTTAGCCATATCAATGAAATCTTAATCTACTTTTGCCAGTTGCCTGGCAGCCATCCAGGGCGCGCAGTTTAACACGACAGAGGCCCAGTATTACAACGCTGTAAACTATTTTTATTGCCCTGAAATAACCTTTGCGCGGCTGATAAAGGCAGATACTTTTTGTGCATCTTTGATACCCGGCGAAATCTCGACACCACCACTGACATCAACCATATCCGGACGCGCTGTCGCAACTGCCTCGGCGACATTCTGCGGATTTAGACCACCGGCGAGAATAAGATGAAAATCACGCTCCCGGGGCAACCGCTGCCAGTCAAACCGCTCGCCTGTACCGCCGTATTGATTGGGGTTCCAGGCATCAAACAGCAAACCATAGGCATTGTAGTAAGCTTTGGCCTCTGTGGTGATATCCAGATCGTCACGCATGCGCAGTGCGCGTATGAAGGGAAAATCAAACTGCTGACAAAATTCAGCAGTTTCATCGCCATGAAACTGGATTAAATCGGGCTTGACCTCGGCTATGACCTGCTTGACAAACTCCCTGTCGGCATTGACCAGCAATACTACACACAGCGTGTCACTGGCAATAGCCTCTCGAATGGCCATGGCCTGCTGCATATCAACATAGCGCGAGCTCTTTGAGTACATCACCAGGCCCAGGGCATCGGCCCCGGCACGTTGTGCCATCAGGGCGTCCTCGACTCTGGTTATCCCGCAAATCTTGACCTGTACAGACATTGCCTTACCTTTTACGACTTAACTGTTTACTTTGAATTAAGATTATAACTGATTGTTTAACAACACTATTAAAGCGAATACAACTTTTGGATTTATTATAGATCACCAGGCAGGAATAATGGCCCACGGGGTAACGAGGGAATACCAAACCGATCAGGGTAATCGACATCAACTAGGTAGAGACCATTGGGTGATGCAGTAGCAGCACTTTTACAGCGATCTCTGCCAGCAATTAACTCGGCAATCCAGTGCGGGTCGCGACGGGCAAAGCCTACATCCATTAGAGAGCCGACTATATTACGAACCATATGCAGTACAAAGGCGTTCGCCGAAACTTCAAACACCAGCAGCTGACCTGCAGACACTACCTTGGCGCTGGTGATATTGCGATACGGAGAGTTAGACTGACAGCCAGCCCCACGAAAAGCAGAAAAATCTTGCTCACCGAGCAAATACTGGCAGGCCTCCTGCATCAGCGCAACATTGAGTGGATAGCGAACCCAGGTTACACCCTGAGACAGCACAGCCGGACGCGCACTCGAAGCGTGCATGACATACCTGTAAGTACGCGAGGTCGCACTAAAGCGAGCATGAAAGCTTTTGTCTACCTGCCCTGCCCAGATTACTGCAATACTGTCTGGAAGCTTGCTATTGGCCCCTTTTAACCAGTTGCGACCCGAGCGCTCGGCAGTGCTATCAAAATGTATCACCTGGTGGCTGGCATGAACGGCAGTGTCTGTGCGCCCTGCGCAGCTGACCTGTAGTTCCTGGTCGGCGACCAAACCCAGCGCACTCTCCAACTCTTGCTGTACCGAGGGGCTGTGCTTTTGTTTTTGAAAGCCACAAAAAGCACTGCCGTCGTAGGAAACGACGGCAGCATAGCGTTTGACTCCGGGGGGAAGGTTTCGGCCTTGCGGAATCTTGCAATTAGGGCTGTACACCCAATCCTGTTCGGTCATAGGTGAAATTATACACAGTCATAGGCGCAACAGCTTTATAAACCAGTTTTAAAAATACTCGCCAGCAAATGTACTCACGCTACTTATAGAGTTTTCAACAGAGCTTGAGCTCTGTTTTGGCCATCTTCATCGGACTCTTCAAGCAATTCTTCAAGAATCTCCCTGGCCCCCTCCGGGTCACCCATCTCAATATAGGTAGTGGCCAGATCAAGCTTTACATTGACGACACTCTGCTCACTGACCTCTTCAAAGTCGGCAAACTCATCCATTAGGCTATCCGTGGCTATTTCATCGTCACTGCCCAGCTCGGCAGCATCAGGTGACTTAGTGGCAGTGTCAGAATTAAAATCAGAGCCTGACTCTATAGAGTGCACTGGGGGTTTAGCGTCCGGTTCTGCAACGGGCTCAGGCTGTTGATCCGGCTCAGGCTGTTGATCCGGCTCAGGCTGTTGATCCAGCTCAGACTGTTCATCTGCAGGCTCAATATCAAAATCATCCGCGGTCAAATTATCCAGATCCAGGTCTTCTAGCTCACTGCCTTCATAAGCAATATCACCCGCATCCACATCATCCAGCTGAAGATCGGCTAAATCGATATTACCTAACCCCAGATCTTCAAATTCTGTGCTCTGGAAATCCAGCCCTTCCAGCTCTGCGGCAATCGTCTCCTCGGCAATCGGAGTCACGTCTTGCGTCTGCTTCTCGGGCCCAATAATGATTGCCGCCATCTCGGTGGCAGTTTTATCACCGCTCGCTTCAATCTCCTCAAAGAGCACTCTCAGTTCATCTTTGCGATTTTCGCGGAACAGCACCTCCATTAATTTTAAGCGCGATGAAAAATCGGCGGAATCTTTGCCTCGGGCCTCTTCGAGAACATCAATGGCCTCAGCAGTTTTACCCAGTGACAAATAAACATCAGCTTCTGCGACAGCCTCGGCACCCATATCGAAAACTTCGCCGGACTCTGAGTCTTCATCCACGTCGAAAATATCATCACCCGACTCACTAAATAAATTGTCCGCTGGGTCGAGCTCAAGGTCATCAAGAGCATCTAATTCACTTTGATTGGAGATACTCGTCGTGGCGGAATCGCCATACTCTTCATAGCCGCCCTGCATGCCTAGATCATCGCTGCGCGCGGTACTTTGCTGCTGCGAGGATTTGCGCGCCAGAAGCACCAACAGGCATAAAATTATCGCGATAATCATAAGCCAGAAGTACAGGGGCACTGCGGCTAGCTGCTGACCGAGACTGGGGTTTTCGAGACTGTCAGGAGATGCTGTTGCCGGCCCTGGAGCAGCACTTACCAGCGCTGTTTTCTCCGCCTGCTCGAGTAGCGCCACCATGGTAGCAACCTGTGCTTCCAGCAGCGCTAGCCGTTCGCGAAGCTCAATATTTTCCTGCTGGGCTTTATTGACTTCATCATTGGCAACGGCCAGCTGCTCACTGAGCTGGCTGACCTGATCGGCTTCAGAAATGGCAGATTGATTAGCGCTGTGTATCGCGGCTGGCTCAGTTGCAAACGTTTCCTCTAGTTCAGCCTCGGCCGCATGGTCAGCATATGCTGATGCCAACTCGAGGCGACCATCGTCAAGCAGCTGCGGCTCCTGCTGCAATTGAGCTTTGTCATCGCTGGCAATACTACTGGCCTGCTCGACGGGGTGATCAAGTAGGCTGGGGGCTATGGGGGGATTTTTTAGGCCTATCTGGGCAGCAACTGTGTTGCCTGCTTCAACGCTGATCTCGTCAAATGTTGGCAATCGCAAGATAGATCCAGCTTTAATGCGATTGGCGTCTCCCTCGACAAAGGCATCGGCATTGTGACGATAGAGAGAATCCATGGTTTGCAGAATCGTGGTATTTCCCGGACGCAGTCGTACAGCGACATTCCATAGCGTGTCGCCGACAACAACCTGATGTTCGTCGCCAGAGAGTGGTTGGCGATAAGGCAGCGTACCTGTCGTTGGCAGCGAGCGCGTTTCGGCGGCGCTAATAGCCGGGGCAACGGGCAGCGGTTGCTGCTGATCGGTGTAAATTGGCAGATCCAGAAGCAAGGTATACTCGCGCATGACGCGTCCCGCAGGCCATTGCAATTGAATCAGGAAATTCAGATAGGGTTCGACGACCGGCTGTTCCGTCGCGAGCTTGATAATATACACATCAGCGCTGTTGCGAGAGATTGAGAACTGCATCTGGCTGTAGAAAAAGTCACGGCTGATGCCAGCACGCTCGAAGGCCTCGGGCGAAGCCAGGGAAACCAGCATCTGGCCATCTTCCAGATTCTCGGCGTTGAGAACAACAATTTCCGCATCGAGCGGTTCGTTGAGCGCTGAATTAAGGGTGATTTCACCGAGACCCAACGCTAGCGCCGATGAGGCTGTCAGTAGCAGGATGGCGCTAAGCGCCAACTTGCAAACCATCATCCGTTTTCCTGCAAATCCCATCGACCAATTCCAAATTGTCATGATAAATTCCCTATCTAAAGACGCGTAAAATTGCGAGTTACCATAAATGTTTACGCGCTAAGCTGCAATATTTAGCGCCCCGCTTTTTATCCAAGGTCTCTCGAGCTAAACCATTTACTCAAAGCCACTTATTAGTGACCCCTAATTAATAGCAGCTTATTGATGGCCCTAGAATATTAACCCTCAACAATAATGCGCAACATACGACGCAATGGTTCCGCGGCACCCCATAGCAACTGGTCACCGACAGTAAACGCCGAGAGGTACTGCTCGCCCATATTCATCTTGCGCAGACGACCCACCGGCACATCCAGACCACCGGTAACTGCTGCTGGGGTCAGGTGCTTGATCGAAGACTCTTTATCATTGGGAATTACCTTGGCCCAGGGGTTGGACTCGGCAAGCATGGATTCAATCTCATCCATGGGCACGTCTCTGCTTAACTTAATAGTCAGCGCTTGACTGTGGCAACGCATGGAACCAATGCGCACACAGAGACCGTCGAGAGGAATTGGATTGCCCTGACGATTGAGAATCTTGTTAGTCTCGGCCTGATTCTTCCACTCTTCACGGCTCTGGCCATTTTCAAGCTGGGAATCAATATAGGGCAGCAGGCTGCCGGCAAGCGGATAGCTCCAGTTATCCACCGGGAAGCTGTCACTGCGCAATGTATCTGTTACCTGACGATCAATATCCAAAATCGCCGAACCGGGGTTAGCCAGCGCGTCGGCAACCGAACCTTTGATCACTCCCATCTGGCTGATAAGTTCACGCATATTCTGCGCACCGGCCCCAGAGGCTGCCTGGTAAGTCATGGATGAAGCCCACTCGACCAGATTGGCATTAAACAGCCCGCCGAGAGACATCAGCATCAGACTGACAGTACAGTTGCCACCAATATAGTCTTTTACGCCATTGGCCAGACCATCTTTAACCACATTCATATTCACCGGATCGAGAACAATAATAGAGCTATCGTCCATACGCAGAGCCGAGGCCGCATCGATCCAGTAGCCATCCCATCCTGCACTGCGCAGCTGGGGGTAGACCTTCTTGGTGTAGTCGCCGCCCTGACAGGTCACAATAATGTCCATCTGCGCCAGTGCATCGATATCGAAGGCACTCTGCAACAGCGGCGTCTCAACACCTACATCAGGCGCCGCTTGACCGGCCTGCGAGGTGGTGAAGAATATTGGTTCAATATCGGCAAAATCGTTCTCTTCACGCATTCTGTCCATCAACACAGAACCGACCATGCCACGCCAACCTACAAATCCTGTTTTTTTCATTTTTCTAAACTCTCTTAAATTTAATTAATTCTTAGTTTTGACCTTAATCTGGTTGCCTGCCAAATGACGGAGGTCCCTCGTCGCTACACTCTGTCGAGATGACAAGCCTTCTGCCACTCGGTATCTCAGCGCAGCCATGATGATCCTTTAAGATCAGTCAGGGCCCGCTTATGGGTTGAGCATTTTCAGATTGAGTGAACACCATGTTTGAGCGAAGCGAGTTGTGTGAACGCTGCAAATTCTTAACTCATGGGAGCGATCGTAAAGAATCATCATGGCTGCACCCACACAAAAACCTAAAGCGCCGCCACCACCGCATCGCCCATCGCGACCGTACCAACTTTAGTCATACCATCTGTATAAATATCACCAGTTCGCAACCCCTGATCCAGCACATCACTCACCGCCTTCTCAATCGCATCTGCCGCCTCAACCGCATCCAGCGAATAGCGCAACATCATCGCTACCGACAATATAGTCGCCAATGGATTAGCTACTCCTTGTCCGGCGATATCCGGGGCCGAGCCGTGACAGGGCTCGTACATACCACCACCATCTTTATCCAACGAGGCGGAGGGCAACATACCAATGGACCCGGTTAACATGGCCGCCGTATCAGAGAGAATATCGCCAAACATATTGCCGGTCACAATAACGTCGAACTGCTTAGGCGCCATAACCAGCTGCATGGCGGCATTGTCGACATACATATGGCTGAGTTCGACTTCCGGGTAGTCGGCGGCCAGCTCAGTGATAATTTCCTTCCAGAGTACGGTGGCCTCCAGAACATTGGACTTGTCCACAGAACAGAGACGCTTGCCGCGAACCATAGCCGCTTCAAAAGCCATCCGGCCAATACGGCGAATTTCAGACTCACTGTACTTGTAGGTGTTGTAGCCCTCGCGCTCGCCATTATCCAGAGTGCGAATACCGCGTGGCTCACCGAAGTAAATACCACCCACCAGCTCGCGCACAATTAGAATATCCAAACCGGAGACAAACTCGGGTTTTAAAGAGGAGGCATGGGCCAGCTGCGGATACATAATCGCCGGGCGCAGATTGCCAAACAAATCCAGCTCGGAGCGAATGGTTAACAACCCCTTCTCCGGACGCAAGTGGCGCTCAACATCATCCCACTGGGGACCGCCAACAGCACCGAGCAAGATAGCATCGGAATTACGCGCCTTATCCAGGGTCTCCTGAGGACAGGGCTCTCCAACTGCATTCAGAGCTGCACCACCTAAATGGGCGTAATCAAGCTCAATACCCAAGGCGAATTTCTGATTGACGCTCTCGAGCACCTTGACCGCTTCAGTGACAATCTCCGGGCCAATATTGTCCCCGGGTAATACCAGGACTTTCTTTGTACTATCTGTCATTATTTAATCGCTCCAAATACCCAAGGGTGCTGTGCCGCACGCCGGGTTTCATAGTCTTTAATGGCGTCTGCATTCTGCAGCGTCAAACCAATTTCATCCAAACCATTGAGCAGGCATTCTTTGCGAAATTCATCCAGTTCAAAGGGAAATACAAGCCCGGAATCTGTGGTCACGGTCTGCGCTGGCAGATCAATGGATAACTGGTAACCCTCCTGGGCATCCATTTCTTTGAATAAAACATCTACCTGCTCTTCGGTCAATATCACCGGCAGCAGGCCATTCTTAAAACAGTTGTTGTAGAAGATATCCGCATAGCTGGGAGCGATAACTGCCCTGAAGCCGTAATCATCCAGCGCCCAGGGGGCGTGTTCCCGACTGGAACCACAACCGAAATTGCTGCGCGCCAGCAGAACAGATGCACCTTTATAACGCGGAAAGTTCAACGGAAAGTCCGGGTTAAGCGGTCGATTTGAACAGTCGGCACCGGGCTGGCCCTCATCCAGGTAGCGCAGCTCATCGAATAGATTGGGGCCAAAGCCACTGCGCTTGATGGATTTCAGGAACTGCTTGGGGATAATCATATCAGTGTCAACATTGGCGCGATCCATAGGACCGACCAAACCACGGTGGGTGGTAAATGCTTTCATTAAACTGTTCCTCCAACATCTTGTGACAAAAAGCCGCGTACATCGATAATATGACCGGCTACCGCAGCAGCCGCTGCCATCGCCGGACTCATCAAATGGGTACGACCGCCATTGCCCTGACGACCTTCGAAGTTGCGGTTTGAAGTGGAAGCACAGTGCTCACCGGCCCCCAACTTATCCGCATTCATTGCCAGACACATGGAACAGCCAGGCTCGCGCCAGTCCATTCCCGCCGCAATAAAGACCTTATCCAGCCCCTCCGCTTCCGCCTGGGCCTTAACCATTTGCGAACCGGGGACAATTAACACCTGTTTAACGGAGCTGGCGACTTTACGACCCTTAGCCACAGCCGCCGCCGCACGCATATCTTCAATGCGCGAATTAGTGCAGGATCCAATAAACACACGATCAACAGCTATAGACTCAATCGCCTGACCGCCCTCAAGACCCATATATTCCAGAGCGCGCTCAAGACCTTTACGCTGCTCTTCGCTGGTCTGCTCATCCAGGGTTGGAACCGAAGCAGTAACCGGCGCCACCATCTCGGGCGAGGTTCCCCAGGTGACCTGCGGCGCAATATCATCGGCATGCAGAACAACCTCGGTATCAAAAACTGCATCCTCGTCGCTAACCAGCGTATTCCAGTACTCAACGGCCTGATTCCACAGCTCGGCCTTAGGCACAAACTGGCGGCCTTCACAGTAGTCAATGGTCTTCTGATCCACCGCCACCATACCCACACGGGCACCGGCCTCAATGGCCATATTGCAGACCGTCATACGCCCTTCAATCGACATATCGCGAAAAACCGAACCGGCAAACTCAATAGCATGTTCATTGCCACCAGCTGTACCAATCTTGCCAATAATCGCCAACACAACATCTTTAGGGGTAACACCAGCGCCGACTGTGCCATCGACAGTCACGCGCATATTCTTCATCTTCTTGGCCACCAAACACTGGGTTGCCAGCACATGCTCAACTTCAGAAGTACCTATACCATGTGCCAGACAGGCCAGTGCACCGTGAGTCGCAGTATGGGAATCACCACAGACCACGGTCATACCCGGCATAGTGGCACCCAGCTCAGGGCCCATCACGTGAACAATACCCTGCCCCATCTCATTGATCTTATATTCCTTAATTCCGTAGAGATCGCAGTTATCATCCAAAGTCTGCACCTGGATACGCGAAACCTCGTCGGCCATGCCGGCAACACCGGCTTGGCGCTCGGTTTTATCCGTCGAGATATTGTGATCAGGAGTAGCAATATTGGTATCCAGACGCCATGGCCTGCGATCTGCCAGACGCAGACCCTCAAAAGCCTGAGGTGAAGTCACCTCATGCAAAACATGCCGATCAATATAAATCAGCGAAGAACCATCGCTATTCTGTTTAACAAGGTGGCTATCCCAGAGCTTGTCATATAGTGTTTTACCTGCCATTGCCGTCTCCCAGACATAGGGTTGCTATTGCCTGCATTGTAATCCTGCTCTATGATGAAATAAATTCATATTTAGCATATTTATCATTCCCCAAAGGAATTAACAACCAAGAGTAAAACTCAGTGGATAACCAGAATCTAAAAGCCTTTATCACCGTGGCAGAAGTGGGCTCGTTTTCCGACGCTGCCGAGCAGCTCTATCTCACCCAGTCTGCGATTAGCAAGCGTATTGCCCTGCTTGAGCAGCAGATTGGTAAACGCCTGTTTGATCGTATCGCCAGACAGGTATCCCTAACCGAAGCCGGTAATGAACTGCTACCCAGAGCGCGGCGCATTCTGCAGGAATATGAAAATGCCCTGCAGGCGATTAATGATCTCTCCGGCGAAGCCAGCGGCACCCTTAGATTAGCCATTAGTCACCACCTGGGGCTTCATCGTCTGCCCCCGGTCCTCAAACAGTTTGCCCAGCAATACCCCAATGTCACCCTGGATATTGAATTTATGGATTCCGAGAAAGCCTATGAGCGGGTTTTGCATGGTGAATCCGAGGTGGCGGTAATTACACTGGCACTGGAGAGTCATCACAATATTAATAGTAAGAAGATTTGGGATGACCCCCTGCGGTTTATCTGCGCTGAGGATCATCCATTGGCGTCGTTAAAAAAGCCGGCGCTGAGAGACCTTGCGGAGTACCCGATTATTTTGCCGGGATTAAATACCTATACCGGGCGGATTATTCAGAATTTGTTTCAGAAGGAAGGAATACCCTTAAAAGCACCGATGTCGACTAACTATTTGGAGACGATTAGTACCATGGTGGAGATTGGGCTGGGGTGGAGTGTATTGCCGGAAACGTTGGTTAGAGGGTTGCATGTAATGCCGTTTGACCAAGTCAATATCGAACGGGAACTGGGCTATATACACCATAAAAAGAGAAGTCTTTCCAATGCGGCGATGGCGTTTTTGGGGTTGATGGATGAGGGTTAATCGCTGACTTAAATCGGCTCTAACCCCGTATCCACATCCGCATTCTGCCCACGATGACGCAAATAGTGATCCATCAGCGTAATTGCCAACATTGCCTCAGCAATCGGCACTGCACGAATGCCCACACAGGGATCATGGCGACCCGTGGTAATCACTTCCGCCGGTTCTCCGGCAGTATTGATTGACTGCCCGGGAATACGCAGACTTGAGGTAGGCTTAAGCGCCAGGTTGGCAACTATATCCTGACCGGATGAAATACCGCCCAAAACACCACCAGCATTATTCGAAGTAAAACCTTCCGGGGTGAGCTCATCACGGTGCTCGGTGCCCTTCTGTGCCACTGAATCAAACCCTGCGCCGATCTCTACACCTTTAACCGCATTAATCCCCATCAAGCCATGGGCAATATCGGCATCCAGACGATCAAAGATGGGCTCGCCGAGTCCTACGGGCATATTCTTCGCCACAACAGTTACCTGTGCGCCAATCGAGTTACCCTCCTTGCCCAGAGCCTGCATGTAGGTTTCCAGCTCGGGTATCTTATCGGGATCGGGGAAGAAGAATGGATTCTGTTCAATCTGGTCCTGCTCAAAACGTTCAGCAACTATTGGACCCAGCTGGGAGACATAACCAAAGATCTCGACACCGAGGCGCTCTTTTAAGTACTTTTTGGCAATACCACCAGCGGCGACGCGCATGGCGGTTTCACGGGCTGAGCTGCGGCCACCACCGCGGTAATCGCGCTCACCGTACTTCTGGTGGTAGGTATAATCGGCGTGAGCCGGTCTAAACAGGTCCTTGATCTTGCTGTAGTCTTTGGATTTTTGATCTTTGTTTTCAATCATCATGCCGATGGCGGCACCGGTAGTTCGACCTTCGAAGACACCGGAGAGTATCTTAACTTCGTCATCTTCCTTGCGCTGTGTGGTGTAGCGCGACTGTCCGGGCTTGCGGCGATCCAGGTCGGGCTGCAGATCGGATGCGTTGATCTCCAGGCCGGGAGGACAACCGTCGACAATACAGCCTATAGCCAGGCCGTGGCTTTCGCCAAAACTGGTGACGGTGAAGAGTTTTCCTATGGTGTTTCCGGACATGCTGCGCCTTATTGTTCTCTTGGTTAAATGTTTAGCAGTTAATTGAGCAATTATACGTAAGTTATTGGAAAGATTCGCGGTGTTCTACAAGTTGATCGCGAGTGAGTAAAAATACGCCGCCATCACCCTCTTGAAACTCCAGCCATAAAAATGGCACGCTGGGAAATGCGCGCTCAAGGGCAACCCAGGAGTTACCGACTTCGACTACCAACACACCCTCCTCCGTTAGATGATCTACAGCTTCTCTTAAAAGTCTGCGAGTGAAGTCGAGGCCATCATCACCGGAGGCTAGGGCCAGTTCCGGCTCGTGAAAGTACTCTTGAGGCATGTTCGCATAGTCTTCGGCATCGACATAGGGTGGGTTGCTGACAATAAGGTCAAACTGTTGATCCCGAAGGTTGGCAAACAGATCAGATTCGACGGCACTGACTCTATAGCCAAGCTTGTGCAGCTGAATATTGCCTTCGGCAACCTCTAAGGCCTCTGGGGATATATCACTGAGAACCACCTGCGCATTCTCAAAGCCGTAGGCGCAAGCTATGCCGATACAGCCGCTGCCAGTGCACAGATCCAGCACTCTGGTCGGCTCACTGGCACACCAGGGCTGAAAGCCGGTCATAATTAGTTCGGCAATCGGAGAGCGTGGAATTATCACCCGTTGGTCGACATTAAATGGTAGCCCACAGAACCAGGCGCGGCCGGTTAAATAGGCGGCGGGGATACGCTCGCTGATGCGCCGCGCAAAAAGCTCTTCGATTTGTTGTTGCTGCTGCTCGGTCAGGGTCTTTTCCAATACGCCGCGATCAGCATCCGGACTCAGATCGAGTGCATAGGTGAGCAAATAGACAGCTTCGTCCCAGCTATTGTCGGTGCCATGACCAAAGTAGAGGCCGCTATTGTCAAAAAGGGATCGCCCGCGCTCGAGCATTTGACCGACCGTTCGGACACTATTGTCTGTAGTGCTGATGTTATTCTCACTGTGATTTTCTGGCATTGCTGTTAAATCTCCACTGGGTAACTATTTTAACCCTGAAACTGGCAATGATGTGCACTTTGTTACAGAATGAATGCGTTTTAAAAATTACACAATAATTAAAACCGGAAACCAATTAATGAGACACCACTACGAAAAAATTATAGAAAGCACTGGGGAAGATATTCACCGTCCAGGACTGTTAGATACTCCGGATAGAGCGGCAAAGGCATTTTCCTATTTGACCAGTGGCTACGACATGGACATCAAGGAAGTAATCAATGACGCCCTGTTCCCCTCCGACTCTGAGGAGATGGTTATCGTTAAGGATATAGAGCTTTTCTCTCTCTGCGAACACCATCTGCTGCCGTTTATTGGCAAGTGCCATGTTGCCTATATTCCCAATGGCAAAGTGCTCGGCCTGTCCAAGGTTGCCCGCGTGGTGGATATGTTTGCTCGCCGTCTGCAGATTCAGGAGGCACTTGCCCAGCAGATTGCTTCGACCATTCAGGAGGTCACTGAGGCGCGTGGCGTCGGCGTTATTGTTGAAGCCAAACATATGTGCATGATGATGCGCGGTGTCGAAAAACAGAATTCATCGATGAAAACCTCTGCTATGCTCGGTACCTTTCGCACTGATCAGGCCACTCGAACTGAGTTTCTGACACTGCTCAACGACCATTAAGTATTTAAGCACCAGAGACGAGCATAAAAAAAGCCCACTTCAAGTGGGCTTTTTTTGTTTTCACTAATTTAACTGATCAGTCTTTGCAGCACAGATAAAATCATTATGGTGCAGCCCATCTATGGCATGGGTCCACCAGGTCACCCGGACTTTACCCCATTCAGTGAGCAGTGCTGGATGGTGATCTTCAGCCTCGGCCAGCGCGGCCACTCGATTGGTAAAATCCATAGATTGCTGATAGTTGTCAAAGCGAAAGGTTTTTTCCAACTGAGAAACACCATCGCGGACTTCAACGCGCCAGCCGGGCAGCTGAGCGAGCATTTCAGTTTGCGCCTCAGCAGTTACATGGGGCGCCCCGACTCGGCAGGCTTCACAGCGTTGTGTTGTAAGTTCTGTCATATTTAACCGCCATTTGGCTGCAAAAAATTCTGGATTTTTTCAGCGACCTGCTCGGCCTGGTCTTCCATATGCAGATGGTGAGATCCGGGCATAGTTGTATGTTGCAAACTGGATATCCACGAAAAGGCTTCATCATTTTCTGAACTGCCATTGGAATCATTGCGCATACGGCCAAAGAAGGGGCTGCCCTCGGCCTCGATCAGCAGTACCTGAGCGCTTATCGCGGTATGAAAATCTCTCAGGTGATCGCGTGTCAATTTGAGTTCAGAGGCGGCCTTGAGACGCTGATCATTGTGCCAGTAAAAACCGCGAGACTCTTCGCGAACGCCACGCTTGGCAAGCAGTATTGCCGCAGATTCCTGAAGGGGCAAAAAACCATTTGCCCGCGCCAGAACTGCGCGCTCAAAGCTGTGAAAAAAACTTGGGGCTGAATCTGCATAACGACGCTGCTCATAGAGTGACTTGGCCAGTTGCACGGCCGATCCCTGGGCATCGGCTAGGGTCGGCAGATGCCCATCAATCAGAGCGACATGGGAAATACGCTCGGGATAGGTACCGGCAACCAGGGTGGAAATTATCGCTCCGCGGCTGTGGCCGAGCAGCGCAAAACGCTGCCAGCCCAACTGGTCGGCAACGCCCATGACTTCGGCAATATCCTGCCAGATATTGTAGCCTGCGTCGGCGGAACGGAAGCTGCTCTTGCCGTGCCCGGCACAGTCCAGAGCAATCACATGCAGGTTGTGCATAGCGGGCAGCACAACGTCAAAACTGGCGGCATTATCGAGCCAGCCATGCAGGGCAATTACCGGGGCCGCGCCCGGGGTGCCCCACTCTTTTGCGGCTAGGGACAGCCCGTTGACTTGAAAGGTTCTTTCACTGATAAAACCAAGCGACATAATCGGTATCCCTGAAATACAGAAAACCCCGAGCAGCGATCGCTGTGGCGATACCTAGAGGTTACTTTTGAAGATTAATGACCTTCGGGTTAATTTTTGTCTTTGTCGACCTCTGAATCATCGGCGGTAAAAGATGGAATATCATCATCGCCGACATCTTTGGCCTCAACATATTCACCTTCTTCAGTCTTTCCAGCCTCTTGTGCCGCTGAATCTACGTTCGCCTGGGCCGAATAGCCTTCAGTGGCTTCAACCGTTGGCCACTCATTAAAAGGGAAAGGTTTGTCTTCGCGGTTAAAAGTCAGGAACATCACCGTTTCAAAGATCCACTTAGCGAGCCCCTGGCCGAGATTGCGCAGATTTTCATTGTCTGTACCAATCAACAATACCAACAGGAACTGCACTGTAACAATGACGGCAACTACCAGCCGCGCCGCCATAAGAAGAACACAAAACAACAGCATATAGGCAAGGCGGATCCAGGTATTGGCATTGGTTAAGGGTATTTTTTTGTCACTCATTGGGTTTCACCATAAATTCAACATCAGTATTTTGTTCTGCCACCATCATCGCCTGCAGGGATTCAATGATCGGCCGCTGCTCAAACATAATGGCGTAAAGAGCCGAGGCCAATGGCATATAGATACCCATTTTCTCGGCTCTCTCTTTGACTAGTTTAGTCGTATTCACGCCCTCGGCCACCTGCCCGACGTCAATAATTGCCTGCTCGAGGCTCTTGCCTTCGCCCAGCGCCAGGCCGACGCGAAAATTGCGGCTCAGCGGTGAGCTGCAGGTGACATAGAGATCGCCAACTCCACTGAGCCCTAAAAAGGTCAGCGGGTCGGCACCGAGCTGACTGGCAAAGCGACTCATCTCTGCCAGGCTGCGGGTTAAAACAAGGCTTTTGGTATTCTGTCCAACCTTCATTGCCTCGGCAATACCTGCGACGATAGCGTAGATATTTTTCAGCGCTCCGGCCAGTTCGACGCCGTAACGGTCGTGATTGGCATAGACGCGAAAGAACTTGTTTGCCAACAGCGCCTGTACGCGCTCACAGAGACTGTCGTGCTCACTGGCAATCACCGTTGCAGTTATCTCTGAGCTGGCAATCTCTTTGGCGAGGTTGGGGCCACTTATAACTCCAACTCTGCATTTGGGCAGCTCTTGCTCAAGGATCTGGCTTGGCAGAAGAAAGGTTTCCGCCTCTATACCTTTGGCGGCACTGATAAGTACTGTGTCGCTATTGACCCAGGGACTGACCAGTTTGGCGACCTTGCGAAATGAGCTGCTGGGCACGGCAAAAAATACGGTATCAACACCTTCCAGAGCCTGCTTAATATCGGTGCTGACCATCAGCGTTGGGTCTAGCTTATAGCCGGGCAAGTAAGCGGCATTCTCGCCGCTGGCCGCAATCGCTTGACACTGCTCAGCGCTGCGCATCCACAATGTCGTGAAATGGCCATTGACCGCCAGCATATTGGCGATAATTGTGCCAAAGCTGCCACCGCCCAACACGGCGATTTTATGCTTGTTATTATTTGTCACAAAGCCCTGCTCCAAGCCGCTAATTCGTTGTCGGCTTATTATAAGGGGATGGCTGTTAAACTGTCAGCCGTGATAAGCAAAAAGCGCCCACGAAGAGCGCTTTTTTTAGCTGACTAGAGCTGTTTAAATTAGCCAAACATTAAACGATTGAGTTCTTGTACAAACTGCGCAGGATTTTCCAGCGGTCGACCTGCTGAAAGCGCTGCCTGATCAAAGAGAACACCAGCCAGAATTTTCGCCTGCTGCTCATCGGTCTCGCTATCGAGTTTATTGACCAGTGGGTGGTCGGCGTTAATTTCAAGGATGGGCTTGGCCTCGGGTACCGGCTGTCCTGCAGCGGCCATAATCTTGCGCATCTGCTCACCCATATCATTGACACCGACTACCAGACAGGCTGGTGAGCTGGTTAAACGGCTGGTGCTGCGCACTTCTTCAACCTTCTCATCGAGCAGTGATTTAATACGTGTCAGCAGTTCTGCATTCACTCTGTCGTCAGACTTAGTATCCTCATCGCTATCGGCGTCAGAGATGGACTCTTCACCAGTGATTTTGCTGAGATCGAGTTCCCCGCGGGCGACATCCTGGAAGGACTTGCCATCAAACTCATTGAGGTAGCCCATCATCCACTCATCGATACGGTCAGACATCAGCAGTACTTCAATACCGTGCTTGTCGAACACTTCCAGATAGGGACTGTTCTTAATCACTGAGTAGCTGTCACCTGTAACAAAGTAGATTTTATCCTGCCCTTCTTTCATGCGCCCAATGTAGTCTTCGAGGCTGACATTCTGATCGGCTGAACCACTGGTGGAACTGGCAAAACGGAAGAGCTTGGCGATCTTTTCGCGGTTGCTATGATCTTCACTGGGGCCTTCTTTTAGGACGGCGCCAAACTGGGTCCAGAAGGTGGCATATTTTTCTGGTTCACTAGCTGCCATTTTGCTGAGCATATCCAGAACCCGCTTGGTCAGTGCTGCACGTATGCTATCGACCATGGGGGTTTTCTGAAGGATTTCGCGGGAGACATTCAGTGGCAGATCGGCACTATCCAAAACACCTTTTACAAAACGCAGATACATGGGCATAAACTGTTCGGCATCATCCATAATAAAGGTGCGCTTAATATACAGCTTGATGCCGCGAGTGGCTTCGCGCTGATAGAGGTCCATCGGTGCATTGGCCGGAATATACAGCAGACTGGTGTACTCGTGCTTGCCCTCAACACGGTTGTGACTCCAGCTCAACGGCTCATTAAAGTCATGGGATACATGGCGGTAGAATTCTTTGTACTCGTCGTCACTGACGTCGCTTCTGGAGCGCGTCCACAGCGCTTTGGCATCATTGACCGCTTCCCACTCGGGAACGATCTTAGCGGGCTCTTCTTGTTTCTCTTCATCGCCTGGCATCGCCGGTGGTTCCTGCTTAAGCATTTCCACGGGAATGGCAATATGATCCGAATACTTTTTAACAATGCTGCGCAGGCGCCAGTCATTGGCAAACTCCTGCTCATCAGCTTTGAGATGCAGAATAATTGAGGTGCCACGTTCGGCGCGTTCGATACTCTCCAATTGATAATCCGCTTCGCCTTCACAACTCCAGCGAACGGCTTCGGAAGCATCGGCTCCGGCGCGACGGGTTTCAACTACAACCTTGTCGGCGACAATAAACGAGGAGTAAAAGCCAACTCCAAACTGACCGATAAGCTGGGAGTCCTGCTTCTGGTCGCCGGTCAGATTTTTCAGGAATTCAGCAGTGCCTGACTTGGCGATAGTACCGAGATTGGTAATAACCTCATCGCGGGACATACCTATGCCGTTATCAGAGATAACAATGGTTTTTGCGTCTTCATCCACTGCGATACGAATACGTAGATCGCCATCATCTTCGTAGAGGGCGGCATTTTCCAATGCTTCTACGCGCAACTTATCGGTGGCATCTGAGGCATTTGAAATCAATTCACGTAAAAATATCTCTTTGTTGGAGTAAAGAGAGTGAATCATTAAATGAAGCAGTTGTTTAGCTTCAGTTTGAAAACCCAGCGTTTCCGCTGATGATTTAGCTTTGGCTGTCATGTCCTATTAATCTCCTGATAATTACTGCATGAACTAATAAATAGATTTTTTACATGAGCTATCAGATGGGGGCGCTGAAATAAATTTCAAGCGCCCGGATTATGCTGTCTGTTTAAATAAGGAAATGACAGCGTGCTGTGGCGATCGGAATATTTTCATCATCTTGCCAAGCACTGGCAGTAACATTGATCAGCTTCTTGCCCTGGCGGAGGATATGGCATTTGGCATAGGTGGTTTTATAGCGTCCGGCGCGCAGGTAGTCGAGGGAAAAATCAACAACCTTGGGTACCGCAGCTATATCCAG
Source organism: Porticoccaceae bacterium (assembly GCA_038150705.1). Lineage (GTDB taxonomy): Bacteria > Pseudomonadota > Gammaproteobacteria > Pseudomonadales > Porticoccaceae > HTCC2207. The sequence continues at coordinate 101,154 of JAYOUA010000004.1, forward strand.
ACTGTAGATAATTTCTACCGCCGCAGCGAGCTCAAGAAAGCCACCAATCACACCACCGTGAAGGGCCGGCAGGGACGGATTGCCAATATTGCTCGGACGCTTGTCCAGCCAGTAGAGTAAACGGTCATTTTCAAGTTTCGCCTCGGCGCCGATAAAAGAGGCGTAGGGGATCATTTCCATCACCGACTGCGGGCATTTTTCAAGCCGCGCTGCATCGATACTGGTTTGCCAGTCTTCCAGTTGATGATCGCTTGTCTGTTTACTCATTTATCACCTGCCTTGTCACTACTTGCCCTGCGTCCCCAGGGCATAAGTCGACGCAACTGCGTGACGGCAATGGCGCTGAAGTTAATACTTTTTGAGTCGACTTTCATAAAGTTGGCGACACAGTGGGCAATAGGATTTTCTTTGTCTTCCTGCCATGCCAGTCCGCGGCAAAAGATTACATTGGACGTCTGGCGGTAGACTTTAGCTTCAACATAAATTGGTTTGTTGGGCTCTGCGGGGTGCATATAGTCGAGGCGCAGATCCATGGTTGGGGCTACAGCCGGGGTATTGAGTACGGTCATAGCTGCAGAGCCACAGGCGGTATCGAGCAGACTGACAATCACGCCGCCATGGACAACGCCAGTCAGCGGGTTGCCAACCACATCCTCTCGATAGGGAAAGACCAGGTTAATTTCGCCGCGATTTATCTCAGTCATCTGCAGCCCAAGGGTCTTGCCATGACCGTTTTTTTCCATTGCATATTTTAGCGCTGGCCGAAACAGGGCCATTGTCATATCAAATGCCATTCTTCTACTCGGTTATTTTAGCTAATGGTTTTACTAGCAGGACTGATTATTAGTTCAGTACTGGGGAATGATAGCAGTTATTGGAAAGTTCTAGTGGACTAGCCACTCCGATAATAAGGTAGAGACTCACAGACAGGCTTATCAACAAAGCACAAGGTTTTCAGACACAAAAAAAGCGGCTCGAAAGCCGCTTTTTTATCACTACAACCTTAAAAGAATTTACCAGCCGGTAATTTCCTTAAGGCCATTGCCGATATCTGCAAGACTGCGAACAGTCTTTACACCAGCGTCTTCAAGTGCCGCAAACTTCTCATCTGCGGTACCCTTGCCACCGGAGACAATCGCACCAGCATGACCCATACGCTTGCCTGGAGGTGCAGTTACACCGGCAATGTAAGAGACAACTGGCTTGGTGACATTGGCTTTAATATATGCCGCCGCTTCTTCTTCTGCAGTTCCGCCAATCTCACCGATCATCACGATCGCTTCAGTAGAGGGATCTTTCTCAAACAGTGCGAGAATATCGATAAAGCTGGAACCGGGAATTGGGTCGCCACCAATACCAACACAGGTAGACTGGCCAAAACCGTAATCGGTGGTCTGCTTAACCGCTTCATAAGTCAGAGTACCTGAACGCGAGACAATACCCACTTTGCCGGGTAGGTGAATATGACCGGGCATAATACCGATCTTGCACTCGCCGGGAGTGATAACGCCAGGACAGTTAGGGCCGATAAGGCGAACGCCCAGATTGTCGCAAACTACTTTACAGTCGAGCATATCCTGAGTGGGAACACCTTCAGTAATACATACAACCAGCTTGAGGCCGGAGTTGGCGGCTTCTAGAATCGAGTCCTTACAGAATGGCGCCGGTACGTAGATAACCGAAGCTTCTGCACCAGTCACTTCTACCGCCTCAGCAACGGTGTTAAATACTGGCAGACCCAGATGCGTGGTTCCGCCTTTGCCCGGGGTTACACCGCCGACCATTTTTGTACCGTAGGCAATCGCCTGTTCTGAGTGGAAAGTGCCCTGCCCGCCGGTAAAGCCCTGACAGATAACTTTCGTGTCGCTATTAATTAAGATAGACATTTAGTTAGCCTCCGCCGCTTTAACAGCTTGCTGTGCCGCATCAGTCAGACTGGTTGCTGCAATAATGGAAAGACCGGATTCGGCCAGTTTCTGGGTACCCAGTTCAGCATTGTTTCCTTCCAGACGAACAACCACCGGAATTTTAACGCCGACTTCTTCAACAGCGCCAATAACGCCGTCGGCGATAAGGTCACAGCGAACAATGCCGCCGAAAATATTGATCAATACCGCTTTTACATTGTCGTCGGAGAGGATAATTTTAAAGGCCTCTACAACACGCTCTTTAGTTGCACCGCCACCAACATCGAGGAAGTTAGCTGGCGAACCGCCGTGCAGATGAACTATATCCATGGTGCCCATAGCCAGACCTGCGCCGTTTACCATGCAGCCGATGTTGCCATCTAGAGCTACATAGTTAAGCTCAAACGAGGCTGCATGAGCTTCTCGGGCATCTTCCTGCGAGGGATCGTGCATTTCTTTAATGGCTGGCTGACGGTAGACTGCGTTGCCGTCGATAATGACTTTGGCATCCAGGCAGTGAAGATTACCTTCATCAGTGATAACCAGTGGATTAATCTCCAGTAGTTCGAGGTCTTTCTCTTTAAACATTTTTGCCAGACCGAGGAAGATCTGCACAAACTGCTTGACCTGAACACCTTTTAAACCGAGCTTAAAAGCCAGATCACGACCCTGGTATGGTTGTGCGCCAGTCGTTGGATCAATAATGGCCTTAAGAATTTTTTCAGGCGTCTCTTCGGCAACCTTTTCGATCTCAACACCACCCTCGGTTGAGGCCATAAAGATAATACGACGGGTGCCGCGATCAACAACTGCGCCAAGATAGAGTTCCTGGTCGATATCAGTGCAGGTTTCAACCAGAATACGACTGACCGGCTGACCTTTTGCGTCTGTCTGGTAAGTGACCAGATTTTGGCCTAACCATTGTTCTGAGAATGCTTCAATTTCGGCCTTGGAGCTAACCAGCTTTACGCCACCGGCTTTACCGCGACCACCGGCGTGGACCTGGGCTTTAACAACCCACTTGTCTCCACCTATTGCATCGGCAGCTGCCACAGCTTCAGCTACGGTCGCTGCAGCAATACCCTTGGATACTGGCAGTCCGTACTCGGCAAAAAGCTGTTTACCCTGATATTCGTGCAGGTTCATACATTACTTCCTGTTGTTTGAGTTAATAATTAAATAACAAAACAGAGTCACCCTGCGGGTAACTCTGCCTAATAAATGCTAATGCTTAGCGACGCTTACGATTGGCGATATGGATGGCGTTGCCATTCACTGCCAGCGCAGCCTCGTGAACGGTTTCCGAAAGTGTTGGGTGACCAAAGACAATCATACCCAAGTCTTCAGCACTGGAGCCAAATTCCATAGCAATCGCCACCTGCTGAACGAGGTCCGCGGCACTTGGACCAACAATATGGCAGCCGAGGATACGGTCAGTGTCAGCGTGGGCAATAATCTTGACCATACCGCCAGTTTCGTTTGCCGCCATGGCACGGCCACTGGCTGCAAATGGGAAGGTGCCCACATTATAGGCATCGCCCGCGGCTTTAACCTGCTCTTCAGTGAGCCCGACAGAGGCCACTTCAGGATGGGTATAAATAACGTTGGGAACAACATCATAGTTCATCTGCGCTTTATGGCCTGCAATGCGCTCTGCAACCATTACACCCTCTTCCGAGCCTTTGTGAGCCAGCATTGGGCCGCGAACCAGGTCGCCGATCGCATAGACGCCCGAGATATTGGTGGCACATTGGTCGTTGACATAGACCGTACCGCGCTCATCAAGTTGAACGCCGCTGTCCTCGGAGAGCAGGCCGTCGGTAAAGGCACGTCTGCCAACACAGACAATCAACTTGTCAAAGGTCTCTTTATGCTCGGAACCATCGGCAACAGCGTAAGTGACTTCAACAGTCTTACCTTTGATCTCAGTACCGGTAACACGGGCACCAAGACGAATATCCAGACCCTGTTTGGTAAAGATTTTCTTCGATTCTTTGGCAATACCCTTGTCCATAATCGCGAGGAAATCTTCCATAGCCTCGAGCAGGACAACATCGGAACCAAGGCGATTCCACACGGAACCCAGCTCCAAACCAATAACCCCAGCACCGATAACACCCAGTCGCTTGGGTACTTCATTGATCTCGAGAGCACCAGTAGAGTCGAGGATAAGTTCGTTATCAACGGGGGCTACAGGGATTGAGATAGGCAGTGATCCAGAGGCGAGAATAACGTTTTCCGCGTCCAGCACCGATACATTGCCATCATTGTCAGTTAGCTCAACCTGCTTTCCGGCCAGCAACTTGCCTGTACCATAAAGCGCAGTGACGCCATTGGCCTTAAACAGACCGGCAATACCGCCTGTCAGCTGATTGATAATTTTGTTTTTACGCTCGAGCATGGCAGGCACATCAATTTTGACGCCTTTGCTGCTGATGCCGTGTACCCCAAGGTCTTCTTTTGCCTCGTGGTATTTGTAGGAGCTGTCGAGCAGAGCCTTTGAGGGAATGCAGCCAACATTGAGGCAGGTGCCTCCGTTGACGCCAGCGCCTTTGTCATTCTTCCACTTCTCAATACAGGCAGTTTTAAGACCCAACTGAGCTGCACGAATGGCCGCTACATAACCTGCTGGGCCGCTGCCAATTACGATTACATCGTATTTTTCTGACATGTTATTTCCTATAGATATCATTTAGTTATAAATTAAATCTCAAGCAGTATCTTAGCTGGATCTTCCAGTAATTCTTTAATGGTGACAAGGAACTGAACCGCGCCCTTGCCATCGATCAGACGGTGATCGTAGGAGAGCGCCAGATACATCATTGGACGCACTACAACCTGGCCATTCACTGCCATGGGGCGCTCCTGAATCTTGTGCATACCCAGAATAGCCGACTGCGGTGGATTAATAATGGGCGTTGAAATCAATGAACCGTAGACACCACCATTGGTAATGGTGAAGGTACCACCGGTCATCTCATCGATAGAGAGCTTGCCATCACGGGCCTTCATGGCGTAGTCGTAGATACCGTTTTCAATATTCGCAATGCTCATATTTTCAGCATTGCGCAACACTGGAACAACCAGACCGCGATCTGTAGAGACAGCAACTCCGACATCCTGATAGCCGTGGTAGACAATATCCGAGCCATCGATAGTCGCATTCACCGATGGGAAGCGCTTGAGCGCTTCAACGGCAGCCTTCACAAAGAAACCCATAAAGCCGAGACGCGTGCCGTTGTGCATCTTGGTGAACTCTTCTTTATATTGCTTGCGCAAATCCATCAGAGCGGTCATATCGACTTCATTAAAGGTAGTTAGCGAAGCGGTAGTCTGGGTTACTTCTAGGAGACGCTCAGCTATACGTGCGCGCATACGTGTCATTGGCACACGGCGCTCGACGCGATCGCCAGTCTCCAGCTCAACCTCTGTGGCAGCTGGCGTAGCCGCTGGAGTAGCGGCAGCAGGTGCTGCAGCTGCAGGAGTGTAGTTGACCACATCCTCTTTGGTGATACGCCCGCCCTTACCGGTACCTGTAATCAGGTTGACATCGATGCCGCGCTCTTCAGCAAGCTTTTTAGCCGCCGGATTAATCAGTCCACCGCTGGCAGTGGGCTCGGCCGCCTCGGGCTCAGCAGCTGCAGCCGCTGGAGAGGCTGCTACTGCGCCCTCTTCAATGCGTGCAATTACCTCATTACTGACAACTGTGTCACCTTCAGCTTTAAGTATCTCACTGATTGTGCCAGAAGCGGGGGCAACCACTTCCAATACAACTTTATCGGTTTCAATATCAACGATCAGATCATCGCGATTGACGCTATCGCCAACCTGCTTGTGCCAGGTTGCCAGTGAACCCTCTTGAACAGATTCCGGGTATGTGGGTGCCTTGATTTCAATGGCCATCTAATTATTCCTGTTTTACGAGTTTGGACTCAGTGCTTCATCAATAAATTGTTTTTGTTCTTCAATGTGTGTGGACATATAGCCACAAGCCGGTGCCGCTGACGCCGCACGACCCACATAGCGCAAATGTAACATTGGATCTATTTGCTGTAACACATGACGCATATGATGCTGGCTGCTGTACCAAGCGCCCTGGTTAATTGGCTCTTCTTGACACCAGACGGCATCCTTCATGTTCACATAAGGTTTCAACGCCTCTTCAAGCTCTGCATCCGGGAAAGGGTATAGCTGCTCTATCCTGACCAGGGCAATATGATCTATGCCGCGCGCCTCACGCTCTTCCAGCAGGTGATAGTAGACCTTGCCAGAGCAGAGAATTACTCGTGTCGCTTTCGCGGGGTCAATCTGGCTGTCAGCGATAACATTCTGGAATTCGCCACCGGCAAGCTCCTCAAGAGAAGATGTCGCCAACTTGTGACGCAGAATCCACTTGGGACTCATTATGATCAGCGGACGACGCATGGGGCGAATAGCCTGACGACGCAACAGATGGAAAATCTGCGCCGGCGTTGTAGGTATTACCACCTGCATATTGTGTTCGGCACAGAGTTGTAGGAAGCGCTCCAGCCGCGCTGAAGAGTGCTCGGGCCCCTGCCCTTCAAAACCGTGGGGCAGCAGCATGGTAAGACCTGAGAGGCGCGCCCACTTGTGCTCACCACTGGCAATAAACTGATCGATAACCACCTGGGCACCATTGGCAAAATCACCAAACTGCGCTTCCCAGATAATCAGCCCCTTGGGTGAGGTTGTGGCATAGCCATATTCAAAAGCTAGAACCGCTTCCTCAGAGAGAACCGAGTCGTAGATATCAAAGCGCGGCTGATCTTCGGAGAGATTAGCCAGAGGCAGATAGGCCTCACCATCTTTCTGGTTAAACACCACTGCATGACGGTGGGAGAAGGTGCCGCGACGCACATCCTGACCCGTAATTCGAATCGGGTAGCCTTCCTCGAGGAGAGTACCGTAGGCGAGAAGTTCTGCCATACCCCAGTTGAGAGGCAGTGCACCACCGGCCATCTTACGGCGGTCATCGTAGAGCTTGCTAACCTGACGCTGCACCTTGATACCATCGGGAATTTTGAGAATGCGGTTGGCGACATCCTGGAGAACCTTGAGGTCGATACCGGTGTGGGCTGGCGTGCGCCAGTCGTGATTCAGGTATGGTGCCCAGTCGACAAACAGGCTGGTGTCTGGCTCGCGCACCAGGTTGTGAACCACAAATTCACCCCTATCCAGCTGCGCGCGATAGTTGTTAGACATCTCGTTGGCCTGGTCTTGGCTCAAGACACCCTCGTTGACCAGTTTCTGAGAATAGAGATTTCTGGTGGTAGAGTGCTTGCGAATAATGTCGTACATCAACGGCTGAGTCGCGGACGGCTCATCGGTCTCATTATGGCCACGGCGGCGATAGCAGACCAGGTCGATAACGATGTCTTTGCCAAATTCGTAGCGATAGTCCATTGCCAGCATAGCAGCAAACATCACCGCATCAGGATTGTCACCGTTAACATGCAGAATCGGCGCCTGAACCATCTTGGCAATGTCTGTACAGTATTCTGTGGAGCGGGCATCTTCCTGACGGCTGGTGGTAAAGCCAACCTGATTATTGATCACAATATGTACTGAACCACCGGTCTTGTAGGCGCGAGTCTGCGAGAGCTGGAAGGTTTCCATCACTACACCCTGACCGGCAAAAGCCGCATCACCGTGCATTAAAATTGGAACAACCTTCTCACCACTGAGATCTTCGCGACGATCCTGGCGCGCTCGGCCGGAGCCAATCACTACCGGACAGGAGATCTCCAGATGCGAGGGGTTAAAGCCCAAAGCCATATGCACTTCACCACCGGGGGTCATCACATTGGATGAGAAACCCTGGTGATACTTAACGTCACCGGAGGTGTTGACCAGACGTTTGCCTTCAAACTCTTCAAACAGCTCAGCGGGATTTTTACCCAGTACATTTACCAGCACGTTGAGACGGCCACGATGTGCCATGGCCATAACAATTTCTTTGCCGCCGTACTCACCGGCGCGGCGCACCAGACAATCGAGCAGTGGAATCAGGCTTTCGCCACCCTCAAGGCCGAAGCGCTTGGTGCCGGGATATTTTGAATCGAGATGTTTTTCCAGTCCTTCAGCAGCTGTCAGACGACTGAGAACATCAAGCCTTGCTTCATCGCCATAGGTAGGCTTGGAGCGCACACTCTCAAAACGCTGGGCTAGCCACTGCTTTTCCGCGAAGGAGGTGATATGCATAAACTCGGCGCCCAGGCTGCCGCAATAGGTCTCTTCCAGGGCATCGACAATTTCACGCAGGGTGGCTTCCTGCTTACCAATATATAGAGGGCCGGTCTGGAATGTGGTATCCAGATCCGCCTGGGTGAGGCCATGAAAGTGCAGGTGCAAGTCGGGTACATCTTCGCGAATCATCAATCCCAGGGGATCGAGATTGGCCTTTTGGTGACCACGAAATCTGTAAGAGCTAATTAGCTGGACGACCTTGACCTGCTTGCGCTCATGCTCGAGGTGAATACCGCCGGAACCGGGCGCCGGCGTTGGGCGCGCCTGACGCCGACCGAGCAACTCAAAGTGCTGGACTATGGTGGCGTGGGAAATATCCGGGGCGACACTGCCATTGGTGCGTGGCAGCGTATCAAAAAAACTGCTCCACTCTTCGGGGACGCCGTTGCGATCATGGAGGTACGTATCATAGAGATCTTCAATGTACGCAGCATTACCACCAGAGAAGTGGGAGGAGCGAAGAAAGTGCTCCATGGGGCCCTCAGGCATTGGTGGTATTCCTCATATCTATAGTTCGGGGTTAGTGATTATTATTCAATTCGTAACGTTTATTAAGCGGGAAGTTCGTCCGCCCGCGCATTCTATCCTTAAGTCGCACTACTTATCAGCATATTTCTAATATGGCCAATTGCTTTAGTGGGATTCAAACCTTTTGGGCAGACCTGAACGCAGTTCATAATACCGTGACAGCGAAAAACGCTGAACGGGTCATCGAGATTAGCCAAACGCTCTTCGGTTGCTGTATCGCGGCTGTCTGCCAAAAAGCGATAGGCCTGCAAGAGACCCGATGGACCGATAAACTTGTCCGGGTTCCACCAAAACGATGGGCAAGCAGTTGAACAGCAGGCACAGAGAATACACTCGTAGAGACCATCTAATTTGGCGCGCTCTTCAGGAGACTGTAATCTTTCGATAGCCGGCGCCGGTGAGTTATTGATCATGTAAGGCTGAATCTTCTCATACTGCGCGTAGAACTGGCTCATATCGATAACCAGATCGCGAATAACCGGCAGGCCGGGCAGTGGGCGAATCACCAGCTTGTTGTTGACAACTGCCTCGGACAGCGGTGTTACACAGGCGAGGCCGTTCTTACCGGAGATATTCATACCGTCCGAGCCACACACACCCTCACGGCACGAGCGACGAAAGACCAGAGTTGGATCATCAGCTTTAAGCTTTTCCAACACGTCGAGAACCATAATATCCTTGCCCTGAGTGTCGATTTGGAAGTCCTGCATATAGGGCTCGGAATCAACTTCAGGGTTGTAGCGATAAATACTTACATTCAACATAATTCAATCAGCCCCAATTAATAGGTACGAATTTTTGGTTCAAAAGCTTCACGGGTTTTCGGCGTAAAGTTCACACCGCGCTTGCCAACCTTTTTCTCGGCAGGGAAAAACACTGAGTGACAAAGCCAGTTTTCGTCATCGCGCTCTTTGAAGTCGTCACGGGCGTGGGCACCGCGGCTTTCGGTTCGAGCCTCAGCAGTAATTGCCGTCGCCTCAGCCACCTCAAGAAGATTTTGCAACTCCAGAGCTTCAATACGCGAGGTATTAAAGGCGTTGCTCTTATCATCGAGAGCAACATTTTCGATACGCGGACGCAGTGCGGCGAGCTTCTTGATGCCCTCTTTCATATAGTCGCCGCTGCGGAAGACGCCGAAGTAGTTCTGCATAATCGTCTGCAGTTCAGCGCGCAGCAAAGAAGCTTTCTCACCATCAGAGGATGCATTCAGACGCTGTAAACCAGCCATAGCGGCTTCGATATCTGCTTCGCTGGCATCCTTGAGATTGATGCCCTCACGCAGCTGCTTCTCAATAAACATGCCTGATGCACGACCGAATACCACCAAGTCGAGCAGCGAGTTACCACCGAGGCGGTTAGCACCATGAACGGATACACAGGCTGCTTCACCACAGGCGTAAAAACCTTCAATAACCTGATCATTACCATCTTTATCAATAGTCAGTGCCTGACCATCAACATTGGTTGGAATACCACCCATCATATAGTGACAGGTTGGCACTACAGGAATTGGCTCGACAACCGGATCGGCGTGAGCAAAGGTTCGAGACAGCTCAAGAATACCTGGCAACTTGGCATTTAGCGTCTCTTCACCGAGATGATCGAGCTTAAGGAAAACATGATCGCCATCGGGGCCACAGCCACGACCTTCAAGAATTTCCAGAACCATAGAGCGGGCAACCACATCACGGCCAGCCAGGTCTTTGGCATTGGGTGCATAGCGCTCCATAAAGCGCTCGCCATCCTTATTCACCAGGTAGCCACCTTCACCGCGACAGCCTTCAGTGACCAGAGTACCGGCACCGTGAATACCGGTGGGATGGAACTGCCACATTTCAATATCCTGAACCGGGAATCCAGCGCGCAGCGCCATACCAATACCATCACCGGTACAGATATGCGCATTGGTTGTGGACGCGTAGATACGCCCTGCACCGCCAGTGGCAAATACAGTTGCCTTGGATTTCACATAGACGGTTTCACCGCTTTCAATATTGATCGCGATAACACCGACAACAGCGTTGTCAGCATTCTTGACGATATCAACTGCAAACCATTCATTGAGGAATGTAGTTTTGTTTTTCAGATTGCCCTGATAGAGGGTGTGCAACAGCGCGTGACCCGTTCGATCAGCCGCCGCACAGGTTCTGGCAGCCTGGCCGCCCTCACCAAATTCCTTTGACTGACCACCGAAGGGACGCTGGTAGATTCGACCCTTTTCGGTGCGCGAAAAAGGTAGCCCCATATGCTCCAGCTCAAAGATCGCCTCTGGACCGGTCTGGCACATGTATTCAATCGCCTCCTGGTCTCCAATGTAGTCGGAACCCTTAACCGTGTCATACATATGCCACTGCCACTGGTCATTGGGATCGTCACTGGCAATCGCGCAGGTGATACCACCCTGGGCGGAAACAGTGTGCGAGCGGGTTGGAAATACCTTGGTAATAACTGCTGTCTTGTAACCGGATTGCGCCAACTGAAGTGCGGCGCGCATACCGGAACCGCCACCACCGACGATTACGGCATCAAAACTCATCGTTCTAATGTTAGCCATGTACTTAGATTCCCCAGAGAATATCGATAGCCCAAACCACGTACAGGGAAGTAACTGCAATCATGGATAGCTGAAAAAAGATACGAATGGCGGTTGCCTTTGGCCCAATGAGCCTGACGGTAATATAGTCTGTCAGGACACACCAGATGCCGATCCAAGCGTGAGCCGCAATAGAGAGTATGGTCAATAGGCTGAACATGCGCATTGCCAGCGAACTATTTAATTCTGCCCACTGCGCATAGTCGAGGTTCGGATTGGCAAAGAGGTAACCAATAATAAATACCAGATAAGAGGTCATTACCCAAGCGCTGATGCGCTGAACCATCCAATCTGACAGACCGCTGCGGCCGAGATTAGTAACTGATGTAACCATTAGATAATCCACCATGTTATAAGCGCGATAACAATAATCGCCAGCAACAGGGCAACACGCGCACTATTGCGACCGCTCTGGAAGGAATCTTCACCGAAACCAAAATCCATCACCAGATGTCGGATCCCAGCGATTGCGTGATAAGCCAGCGCTGCGAGACTAGCCCAGATAATGAACTGGCACAGCGGCTTATTAAAAGTTTCCACCAATTGATTGAAGCTATCCTGCGATGCCAGGCTGCTCTCGAGCATCCACAAAAAAATGGCCACAGAGAAAAATAAAATCACACCGGATACTCGGTGCAAAATGGATACATAGGATGTGATCGGAAGCCTGATGCTTCCAATATCCAAATTCACAGGTCTTTTTTTGTCCACGACGGGTAATACCTTAAATTGGTAATCCGTAAAAACGGAAATGAATTTAAAATGATTTCACTAAAAAAACAGAATTAAACTTACCTAAGACTGGGGACTCCAACGGCAGAACCTCCAGCTATGTGATGGCGGTGCAGTATAATTACAACACCAGCCAAATTCAATTGAGATTAGCCAAAAGCCTATATATTTTGGGGCATACAAGCATTTCAGCAACAAAACATCGCCAACCACCTAAAAACCTGGGTATTTATACCCATATATGCCTCAGGTATATGCACCGGGGATTATTCAATCAGTGAATATTGAATATCCCCAAGGCCCATTTAAGTCCCTAAAAATAAGCCCTGAAAGTGCTTGGACGACTGGATGTGGTTGACAATTTTTCGCGAACATCTATAGTTGCAAGCCGTTATTCTCCGCACACAAATCACGTTATTTCAAAGGATCCTGCATGAGCAATCGTAAAGCGACCCTTTCAATTGAAGGACAAGCCCCTATTGAGCTGCCTGTTTTGGAAGGAACATTAGGCCAAGATGTAATTGATATTGGCACACTTGGGTCACACAACGTCTTCACCTACGACCCCGGCTTTTCGGCCACTGCTGCCTGTCAATCAGACATAACCTATATCGACGGCAACAAAGGCGTACTGCTCCACCGCGGCTACCCCATCGAGCAGCTCGCTGAAAAATCTGATTATCTGGAAACCTGTTATCTGCTGCTCGAAGGGGCTCTACCCAATGCCGAGCAGAAAGCCGAATTTGAAAACAACATCAGATATCACACCATGGTCAATCGCTCGGTTGAGCTGTTTATCAGCGGCTTCCGCTATGATGCGCACCCCATGGCAATGATGTGCGGTGTGGTTGGTGCCATGTCATCCTTCTATCACGACTCACTGGATATCACTAATGAAGAGCACCGCAAAATTTCCGCACACCGACTGATTGCAAAGATTCCCACTATTGCAGCCATGTGCCATAAACACTTTACTGGTCAGCCATTTATCTACCCGGACAACTCCCTCTCCTACTCGGAGAACTTCCTGCACATGATGTTTGGTACGCCCTGCGAGCCCTACAAAGTAGAGCCCGCAATCGCCAAGGCGATGGACCGTATTTTCCTCTTGCACGCAGATCATGAGCAAAATGCCTCGACATCGACTGTGCGTCTGGCCGGCTCAACTGGCGCCAACCCATTCTCATGTATCGCCGCAGGTATTGCTGCCCTCTGGGGACCTGCACACGGTGGCGCTAATGAAGCGGTTCTCGATATGCTCGAGGAGATTGGTCATGAGGACAATATTGAAACCTATATCGCCAAAGCCAAAGACAAAAACGACCCATTCCGCCTGATGGGCTTTGGTCATCGCGTCTACAAAAACTATGATCCGCGCGCCACCGTTATGCGCGAGAGCTGCAACGAGGTTCTCGAAGTGCTCGGCCTGGAGAATGATCCACTGTTCCGCCTGGCGAAGAAGCTCGAAAAGATCGCACTGGAAGATGAGTACTTTGTCAGCAAGAAGCTCTACCCGAACGTCGATTTTTACTCCGGAATCATTCTCAAGGCACTGGGAATTCCCGTGGAGATGTTTACTGTTATCTTCGCCACGGGTCGAACTGTAGGCTGGATATCTCACTGGAACGAGATGATTACTCACCCCTACCGTATCGGTCGCCCACGCCAGTTGTACACTGGTGCAGATGTTCGCGATTACACCCCAGTGGAAGAAAGATAAGTCTCGAACTACGAGCAATAAAAAAGGCAGCCAAGGCTGCCTTTTTTATTGTCTGTGATTTCTCTGTCACACTGAGCAGTGCCGAAGGGTCTCAACACAAACCAGAAGATCCCTCATATAAGTTAAGGATGACAGATAGCAGGCTAAATCTATAGTCACATAACAGGTCCAGAGTGAAAGCGAAATTGCGTATCAGGCTGCTCAATTAATTCACGCTCGCGCTCGGCGATTTCAGCAATTCGTCCATCAATAGAAACATCACCAGCAACGGCATTTGCCAGGCGCAAATAGTCCTGATAATGGCGTGCCTCAGATTTCAACAGCGACTGGTAAAACGCTTGCAGCTCGGCATCCAGGTGAGGCGCAAGCTTGGCAAAGCGCTCACAGGAGCGAGCTTCAATAAACGCCCCGATAATCAATATATCCACCAATTTTTCGCGATCCTTGGTGCGCACCATATCCCTTAAACCAGCGGCATAACGCGAGGCCGAGACATACTCATAGGCAATATTTCGACGCTTCATCAAGGCGATAACCTGCTCAAAATGCCGCATCTCCTCCCGGGCAAGACGAGACATTTTATTTAACAAATCAAAATTGTCGGTATAGCGATTGATCAGACTCAGGGCTGCACTCGCCGCCTTTTTCTCACAGTTGGCGTGATCAATAAGCATCAATGACTGATTTTGAAGAGCATTTTCAACCCAACGCTGCGGTGTCTGGCAGGGTAAAAAAGCGTTTATTTCGTCCAGGGCTATTGTGGGTAAAGCTGACATTTAAAACTCTTGCTTAACTGGTTCTTGGGAGGGTTTGTATTTTAGCACTCTGTCGATGCCGGTAAAATGCCAGCAAAGCAATCAGCAGCAAATGTTTACGCCGCGGGCAACCATCCTGGACTTCTCGGCCAACAACTCATACTTGGCGGCAATTGCGCGATATTGCTGCGGATCAGCCAGAGCTTTTTTTTGGTAGTGACCGAGGATCTTCTGACAATATTCGTGATGCCTGGGATCTGACCAGTTCCACATACTGCTGCCCGTGGCGCTTAAAGCAACACCCGACTGGTTTGTAACGTAGATGGCCTCATAAAAACGCTTGTTTTCGAAAATAATTCGCTCCTCTTTTAGGCTAAAGCCATGCTGGATCAATGCCTTACGCACCGAATAATTGCCCTGAACTGAGCAGATAAGAAGATCAAAGGGCAAGCCGTGCATAGCTGCAGACAAACTGTCTATAAACTCGACGGTTTTATCTCCACCAACGCCGGCGATAATAAACAACTGTGAGGCTACCTGAGGCACTTCAATGGCTTTTACATCCTCACATAAAACCTGCCAACTGCAATCATTTTGCGGAAAGCGCTGTTGTAACTCCTTTTCCAGCTGAGCCATCTGGTGGGCCAGAATATCGACAAATACAACCTTAGTCGCGAGCCTTTGATATATCAGGGACATACCTAGCAAACCATGATCGCAGCAACAGTCCCAAATAATCGAATAGGGCTGCTTAAGCATACTCTGCAGCTGACTAAGACGTATCCCAAGCTTGACTGATGTCTGACTGCCCATAGGTAATCCCGAATCAAACCTTTGTACAAAATGGCTGCGAAGGTTACCGAATAAATCGCGGCCGGGACATCATTTTTGAGAATTATTAAGAAAACAGCTTGCTTTATAGTGGGTATACACCAGAGAGATATAAATAAGTAACAAACTCACGTACAATTGGTTCCCGTTTCAGATGCCAAGTCATGGCATTGAAGTCAAACAATTACTTTCAAATATTCACAGGAGAAGCCAGCTGTGCTAGAAGCCTATCGTGCTCACGTTGCTGAACGTCAATTACAAAATATTCCACCAAAACCACTGGATCCTGAGTGGACCGCAGAACTGGTTGAACTATTAAAGAATCCTCCAGCTGGCGAAGAAGAATTCCTCCTCGACCTGATAGCCAATCGTGTTCCACCTGGTGTTGACGAAGCAGCCTATGTTAAAGCCGGTTTCCTAAGCGCAATTGTCAAAGACGAAGCCTCTTCACCGCTGATCGATCGCAGCGCTGCAGTAACCCTGCTCGGCAATATGCACGGCGGCTACAACGTAGCGACACTGGTTAGTCTGCTCGACGACACAGAGCTGGCTGCTCAGGCTGCTGAAGAATTAAAGAGCACGCTGCTGGTATTCGATGCCTTCCACGATGTCGCTGAAAAAGCCGATGCCGGCAATGCAAACGCCAAGGCCGTGATGCAATCCTGGGCTGATGCCGAATGGTTCACCTCTAATGATGCCGTTCCACAAAGTATCAAAGTTGCCGTCTTCAAAGCCACTGGCGAAATCAATACAGATGACCTCTCCCCGGCACAGGACGCCTGGTCGCGACCAGATATCCCGCTGCATGCCCGCGCCATGTTTAAAATGACCCGCGATGGCCTGCACCCGGAGGAGCACGGTGTAACCGGTCCTATGAAGCAGATCGAAGAGCTTAAATCCCGCGGTCTGCCGGTTGCCTTTATCGGCGATGTGGTAGGTACAGGTTCATCACGAAAGTCTGCAACCAATTCCGTGTTGTGGTTCTTCGGTGAGGATATGCCCGGCGTGCCCAACAAGCGCTCCGGTGGTATCTGCTTCGGCAGCAAGGTAGCCCCGATCTTCTTCAACACCATGGAAGATGCCGGCGCTCTGGTCTTCGAAGCGCCAGTAGACAATATCAACCACGGCGATGTAATCGAGATCTTCCCTTACGACGGCAAGATCCTCAATGAGTCCGGCGAAGTGATCTCCGAGTTTGAGCACAAGTCCGATGTTATCCTCGATGAAGTTCAGGCCGACGGCCGAATCAACCTAATCGTTGGTCGCGGACTGACCCAGCGCGCTCGCGAGCATATGGGCCTGCCCCCTTCAGATGTATTCCGCCAGCCAACTGCACCGGTTGAATCTGACGCCGGCTACACACTGGCCCAGAAAATGGTCGGTAAAGCCTGTGGTGTTGAAGGTGTTCGCCCGGGTACATACTGCGAACCCAAAATGACGACTGTTGGCTCCCAGGACACTACTGGCCCAATGACCAGGGATGAACTTAAAGACCTCGCTTGCCTTGGCTTCTCTTCAGATCTGGTGATGCAGTCTTTCTGTCATACCGCGGCCTACCCTAAGCCCGTCGATATCGACACCCAGCACAGCCTGCCAGACTTTATTATGAACCGCGGCGGTGTCTCACTGCGCCCCGGTGACGGCATTATTCACAGTTGGCTGAACCGTATGCTACTTCCGGACACTGTGGGTACAGGCGGTGATTCACACACCAGATTCCCCATGGGTATTTCATTCCCAGGCGGTTCCGGGCTGGTGGCCTTCGCTGCAGCGACCGGCGTTATGCCACTGGATATGCCCGAGTCGGTACTGGTGCGCTTTAAGGGCAAAATGCAGCCAGGTATTACCCTCCGCGACCTGGTTCATGCCATTCCCTACTACGGCATCAAAGAGGGCCTGCTAACCGTTGAGAAAAAGGGCAAAAAGAACTTCTTCTCCGGCCGTATCCTGGAAATTGAAGGTGAAGGCATTGAGGGCCTTACCGTCGAACAGGCCTTTGAACTTTCCGACGCCTCTGCCGAGCGCTCGGCAGCCGGCTGTACTATTAAACTTAGTGAAGACTCTGTCGCCGAGTACCTGCGCTCCAATATCACCCTGCTGCGCTGGATGATTGCCGAGGGCTATGGCGATGTCCGAACTTTGGAACGCCGTGTGCGCAAGATGGAGGAGTGGCTCGCCGAACCATCACTGATGTCAGCGGATGCCAATGCAGAGTACGCCGCGATTATTGAAATTGATCTCGCCGATATTAAAGAACCCATTGTCTGCTGCCCAAATGACCCCGATGACGCCAAGCTGCTCTCGGAAGTTGCCGGCGACAAGGTTGACGAAATCTTTATTGGTTCCTGCATGACCAATATTGGTCACTTCCGCGCTGCGGGTAAACTGCTCGACGAAGCCGGTTCAGTGGATTCCAGATTCTGGATCTGCCCGCCGACTCGCATGGATGCCCACACGCTGATGGAGGAGGGCTACTACAACATCTACGGCAAAGTCGGTGCCCGTACTGAGATGCCAGGCTGCTCACTGTGTATGGGCAACCAGGCTCGTGTACTGGCCGGCGCAACTGTGCTGTCGACGTCTACTCGCAACTTCCCCAACCGACTGGGTGATGGCGCCAATGTTTACCTGACCAGTGCCGAGCTTGCCTCGGTGGGTGGTATTCTCGGTCGACTTCCAACACCAGCTGAATACATGGAGTACGCCGGCAAGATTGATTCGATGTCTGAAGAGGTTTATCGCTATATGAACTTTGACCAGATTGAGTCATTCCAGAAATCGGCTGAGCAGGGCAAGCTGATTGCTGCCGAACAGATTGTTGAGCTGACAGGCGCTTAGGCGCCTGTCATCCTGCGATGCACAGCATCGAAGGATCTCGGTCAGAATACTCAGACCTCTCGAGATAACAAAGCCCATAAAAAAACCCCGCTGTTGCGGGGTTTTTTTATGGTCGTCGACTTTCAGTCAATTGGAAATGATCTTAAAAATTCAATCCTGCCCTACTGGCATCATCGACAATATAATCATTGCCATCGCCCACCAGTACAAACTGCGTGGACACCACAGCATTTTCTGCAGGCGTATTAAGACTATCGAGATTGAATCGAACACTTAGCTGATTGGCTCCCAGACTCAGCTCACCATGGGCTGTAGCAATCCAATTACCGCTGCTATCGAATCCACGCACCTGATAGAGCACCTCAAGCTGGTTGCTGCTCATGCCGCTGCGCGTCAACTCGACTTGACCACCCGCTAGAGAGGCGCTGAGTTCAACCAATTCAGGCAGAAGACCCTTGACAACTTTTGCACGCACCGGATTGATGCCCAGCATATATGCGTTATCACCATCGTACATACTAAAGTACGAGATATGGAAGGAGCCGCGGCTATCCCATGAATCATAGCCGGCAATAAAGTTTTCCGAGGCCAATCCGGAACCAATATCATCGATTTTGAGAATTTCAACAGAGGTGCCTGTAGCAATATCAAATTCATGGATTGCGTTGGGTTGTGGACCATCGCTAAGACCGATATAGATTTTTTCCTCGTCGGCACTCAACTGAAAAACCCAGGTTTTCAAGCTATTGGAAAAACTTGGCCGACCAACAAAAGTCCAGCTCGCAGCGGCATCATTAAATCGATAGATATGCCCCTGGTCATCGCTGACATAGAGGTTTTCACGACGCCGATCCCACTGTCCTACCTCTATTGCATTCGGACCCTGCAGCGCAAAGTTTGGCAGTTCGCCAAAGCCGGTCTGTGGATCGTAATACCAGACATGATTAAAGGTGCTTGCAGATTCACCCTGGTTCCACTGACCTCTCGAGGAGCCACCGGTGATATAGACACGACCTCGGGAATCAACCCACATATAGCGGTTGCTGTAAAAGTAGCCTGACCAGGCACTTGGCTTGCCCAGCACTGTGGTGATACCCGCCGCGATATCATAGCGAACCAGCTTGTTTTCAGGGATACTCATGCCGTACAACAGATTGTTTACCGGATCCTTTTGAATAGTCACAATCTGCAGTGTTTCTGCCCCCACACCATTGGGCTCTGAGGCACTTAAATCCGTAAAACTATTGTTATCAAGATGATAGCCATACCAGTGAAATCCGCGGGTGTTGAGAAAACGACTGTCCATACTGGAACTGTCCAGCGTCGCAACATAGACAGTGCCATCGTGAAAGATGGGTCTGGTATGAAACTTCTCGGCGCTTTCACCGGCCTGCCAGTTATTGGCAGCTTCTGACGCGGTTTTCGCATCGCCAACCCAGCGCAGCGTATTGTCGGACTGATACAGGCGATAGAGCATTGAATTTACCTGGTGATCATGGCCGGAGATATAGATCTCGCCAGCATCATCGGAACCCACGGCCAACCAGCTTTGATCGGGTCGCGAACCGTCGGGCGCATCGGGCATCTGCCAGATATTGACACCATCGATCGAGCCACTTACCGCATTATCGAAGGGGACGGTAATAACTTCCGGCTCCTGTGGCTCCTCGCCCGCGCTATTGTCAGTATCCGAATCCGAGTTAGTGTCCCCGGGGCTATTGCTGTCAGAACCGTCACCTGTACTGTTGTCTTCAGTTGCATTCTCTGAAGCACTATCATTTTCATAAATCGACCCACCGCCTCCACCGCATGCCACCGTCAAGCTGAGAAGTGCTATGAGGATGAGACGATGGACAAAAGAGCAGAAATAACCTACGTCAGAGAGATCTGATTTAGTACACATATTAATTGAGCCTTATTTATAAATTAGAATTATTGTTTTCGCTGAGAGCAATTCGGGTGCGATAAATACCTTTTAGGCTGGAGGAGCTCCCCGTTGGTATGCCTGCCCTCTCTGGGTCAGTTGGCACGCCTAGTTTCTGGGTGGTTCAATGGGCATACAGTTTAAGCGTTTAATTGGGTATATTACTGAGGCTGCAGGACATATGTCTCAGATTTGAGCCCATCCGACGCGTTTTAGACACCCAATCATCTGACATTGATTAATACCGGTAATGCTTTGTAACACTCATTGCTTGTACTAGATAACCGGGTAAACTGGTTTAAATTCTCAGCGATCTTTGTCGTTAAGTTGGGCGACAGACCGGCGGACTATCACATATAGGCATTACTGGTATCGGTATGGTCGGTCACATCCTTAACGCCCTTGAGCTCAGGAATCTTCTCCATCAGAGTTTTCTCAACGCCCTCTTTAAGGGTCAGATCAACCGCTGAGCAACCCTGACAACCACCACCAAACTCCAGAATCGCAAAGCCATCAGCCATCTCGGACAGAGAGACCACACCTCCATGAGCGGCCAAGCCGGGATTAATTTCATTGTAGAGCAGGTAGTTAACACGATCTTCAATGGGGCTATCATCGGTGACATTGGGTAATCTTGAGTTGGGCGCGCGAATGGTCAGCTGACCACCGAACTTATCCTCGGCAAAGTCGACTTTGGCCTCATCCAGGAAAGGAATGCTGCGCTGCTCGAAGTAGGCATTAAAGGCCTCGAACTCAACCACAAGGTCTTCTTCGTTGTGCTCACCGGGACGGCTGTAAGCAATACAGGTCTCAGCCTTAGGTGTACCCGGGTCAGAAACAAACATGCGAATACCAATACCTTCACAATTTTGCTTTTCCAAAAGTCCAGCGAGATATTTCTGGGCCGATTCTGTAATTGTTACATTGAGCATATTGATATCCTGAAATTTAGAGCGTGGAATTAAACATTAATAATTCCGAGTAAAAGACTAGGTTATTTTACGCTATAAGAACCCTTCGGCAACAGCCCCTTTTCGCCTTTTAAGGGTCGCTTTTTAAATTTATTTTGGTATGATGCGCATCCATCAAAATATTTTGATAAACAAGTCAGATAAAGGCGTAGACAAGCATTATGTCCCAACAAGATAAAGCGCAAGCCCACCGACAACGCATTCTGGATGCCGCCGCGCAGCGCATTCTGATTTTGGATGGCGCCATGGGAACCATGATCCAGCGTCACAGCTTCGAAGAAGAGGACTTTCGCGGGCAACGCTTTGCTGACTGGCACAGCGATCTCAAGGGCAACAATGACCTCTTGAGTCTGACGCAGCCAGAGATTATCTGCGATATCCACCGCGCCTATCTGCAGGCCGGTGCGGACATTATCGAGACCAATACCTTTAACTCGACCACCATCTCCCAGGCGGATTATCAGATGGAGGCGATTTCCCGCGAGATCAATGTTGCGTCTGCTCAGCTCGCACGCAAAGCCGCCGATGAGTTTTCGACCCCGGATCGCCCGCGCTTTGTCGCCGGCATTCTCGGGCCGACCAGCAGAACTGCCTCGCTGTCACCAGATGTCAACGATCCCGGCGCGCGCAATGTCACCTTTGACGAACTGGTAGAAGCCTACGTGGAATCCACCGAAGCGCTGATTGAAGGTGGCTCAGATGTGATTATGGTTGAGACTATTTTCGATACCCTAAATGCCAAGGCGGCGCTGTTTGCAGTTCAACAGGTTTTCGAAAAGCAGGGCTATGAACTACCGATTATGATCTCAGGCACCATTACTGACGCCAGTGGCCGCACCCTTTCCGGACAGACCCCGGAAGCCTTCTGGAATTCTGTCAAACACAGCAAGCCCATCAGTGTTGGCCTAAACTGTGCCCTGGGACCCAAAGAGCTGCGTCCTCACCTGCTGGAAATCTCCAATGCCGCAGATACGCTGGTCAGCGCCCACCCCAATGCCGGCCTGCCCAATGAGTTTGGCGGCTACGATCTGGATGCGCAAAATATGGCCGCAACTGTCGCGGAGTTTGCCAGTGCCGGACTGTTAAACATTGTCGGTGGGTGCTGTGGTACAACCCCTGAGCATATTCGCGCTATCGCCGATGCCGTGGCAGCTATTCCCGTGCGCCAGATTCCCCAGATCGAACCAGCCTGCCGCCTCTCTGGTCTGGAACCCTTCACCATCAAGTCCGACTCGCTATTTGTGAATGTCGGCGAGCGCTGCAACGTCACCGGTTCAGCGGTGTTTAAGCGCCTGATTCTCGAAGAAAACTACGATGCGGCACTCGAAGTGGCCCGCCAACAGGTATTAAACGGCGCGCAGATTATTGACGTCAATATGGACGAAGGCATGCTCGAATCCCTGCCGGCCATGGTGACCTTCTTGAACCTGATTGCCAGTGAACCGGATATCTCCCGGGTGCCGATTATGGTTGACTCCTCTAAATGGGAGGTTATTGAAGCCGGGCTAAAATGTATTCAGGGCAAATCGGTGGTCAACTCTATCAGCCTTAAGGAAGGTGAGGCTGAATTTGTCGAGCGCGCCGAGCTGTGTAAAAAACATGGTGCCGCAATTGTCGTTATGGCCTTCGACGAAGAGGGCCAGGCGGATAACCTCGAACGCCGTCAGCAGATCTGCCAGCGCAGCTACGATATTCTCGTCAACCAGGTTGGCTTTCCTGAAGAAGATATTATTTTCGATCCCAATGTATTTGCCGTTGCTACTGGTATTGAGGAGCACAACAGATACGGTCTCGACTTTATTCAGGCCTGTCGCTGGATCAAGGACAACCTCCCTCACGCTTTGATCAGTGGCGGTATCTCCAACGTCTCGTTCTCGTTCCGCGGCAACAACCCGGTGCGCGAAGCGATTCATTCGGTGTTTCTCTACCATGCTATTCGTGAAGGGCTGAGCATGGGCATTGTCAATGCCGGACAGCTCGCGGTCTATGACGACCTGCCAGAAGAACTGCGCAATGTGGTTGAGGATGTCGTTCTATTCCGCACGCCCGAGGGCACGGAAAACCTGCTGGCGATTGCCGACAAATATCGTGGTGATGGCGCCATGCAGACTAAAACCGAAGACCTCAGCTGGCGTGAAGGCAATGTTAACCGCCGCCTTGAACACGCTCTGATTAAAGGTATCACCGCTTATATCGAAGAGGATACTGAAGAGGCGCGCCAACAGGCCGAACGCCCGCTACAGGTGATTGAGGGTGCGCTGATGGACGGTATGAATATCGTCGGTGACCTGTTTGGCTCAGGCAAAATGTTCCTGCCCCAGGTGGTCAAATCCGCCCGGGTGATGAAACAGGCAGTAGCTTACCTGCAACCCTACATTGAAGCGGAAAAGGATGAGTCGGCCAGCTCCAATGGCAAGATTCTTATGGCCACGGTAAAGGGAGATGTCCACGATATAGGCAAGAATATTGTCGGCGTTGTACTGCAGTGTAATAACTACGAAGTGATTGATCTCGGGGTTATGGTACCTGCAGAGAAAATTCTGCAAACCGCCAAAGATCACAATGTAGATATTATCGGCCTCTCCGGGCTGATTACGCCCTCGCTCGACGAGATGGTAACTCTGGGTAAGGAGATGGAGCGCCAGGGTTTTGATATCCCTCTGTTAATTGGTGGAGCAACCACATCCAAAGCCCATACTGCGGTTAAGATTGCCCCAACCTACCAGCGCAACCAGACCATCTATGTGTCCGACGCCTCTCGCGCTGTGGGTGTTGCCAGTAAGCTGATCAGCAAGGAGAGCCGCGATGCCTTTATTGCCGAGATACAGCTCGATTACGATGCTGTGCGCCTGCGCACGGCCAACAGAACCTCTAGGGGTACGCTGTTCGCCTACTCAGATGCGGTTAAACAAAAACCCCAGATCAACTGGCGCGACTACCGGCCTACCCTTCCGGCCAAACTGGGCATCACCGTCCTGGATGAATATCCACTGGAAGCTCTGGTGCCCTATATCGACTGGACACCGTTTTTTATCACCTGGGATCTGGTTGGAAAGTACCCAAAGATCCTCAACGATGAGGTGGTAGGTGAAGCGGCGCAGAATTTGTTTAATGACGCGCAGAAGCTGCTCAAAGATATTATCGACAATAAACGCCTAACCGCCCGAGCCGTATTTGGCCTTTGGGAGGCCAATACAGTTAACCATGATGATATTGAAGTCTATGGCTCAGAAGGTGAAACCCTTGCCACTCTGCACCATATTCGCCAGCAGATTCAGAAGCCCGGCGCCAGTGAAGAACTCAGCTCCCTCGCCGACTTTGTTGCACCAAAAGAATCGGAGATCAGGGATCATATAGGCGCCTTTGCGGTAACCACCGGCATTGGTGCCGATGAGCTGGCCGCTGAATATGAAGCCCAACACGATGACTACAATGCCATTATGGTGAAAGCCCTCGCCGACCGTCTGGCAGAGGCCTTTGCCGAAAAACTCCATGAACAGGTACGGCGCGAACACTGGGGCTATGCAGCCAATGAACAGCTGGATAATGAATCATTGATCAAAGAGAAGTACCGCGGAATTCGCCCTGCCCCGGGTTACCCTGCCTGCCCGGATCACACCGAGAAAGGCACGCTGTTTGAACTGCTGAATGTCACTGAGAATATTGGCCTTGAGTTGACAGATAGTTTTGCTATGTCACCGGCAGCGGCAGTCAGCGGCTGGTACTTTGGACATCCGGACGCGAAGTATTTTAATACCGGAAAAATTGCCAGCGATCAAGTCGAGTCGCTGGCACAGCGCAAAGGTATCACAACCCAAGAATTAGAGCGTTGGTTAACGCCCATTCTCAACGATTAAAAGGGATATAAAGTGACTGAAGATACTGAGGCTAAAAAGCCTGGTCTGGGCTCTGTGATTAAAAGCATTCTCGCGGCCGCGATTGGTGTCCAGAGTGATAAGAATCGCCAGCGTGATTTTGAACAGGGAAGTCCTCTGACGTTTATTATTGGCGGGATTATTTTCACCCTGCTGTTTATTGCCGCGGTAGCAACCGTCGTCGGTCTTGTTCTGAGTAATAATTGAAAAGCGAAGCTTTTCATCCTTAACGCAGCCGGTGGATTTTTGTGAAATCTCTCACCGCAGCTGAATTAACGGCTATAAAATTATTGGTTATAAAAAGGGGCTGCAATATTTGCAGCCCCTTCTTACTTTACAGCGAACAATTACTAGTCTGTTAAAAACTGTATGTCGCCTGCAGTGAAATAGTCCGCGGACGGTTCACAAACGCATAATAAGAATTGCCCGCACCACCCGTCAGGGTTTCACCTAGCGGGGTATTGCCACCAAAGTTGATCACCCTCTTATCGGTAAGGTTACGGGCTATTAAAGCAAACCCCCAACTACCCTCGGGCTTTGACAAGGCTATACGGGCATTGACCAATGTATAGGCATCCTGCTCAGTACGCGGATCTAGATTTGGCGCATAGATATAATCCCCCATAGTGCTTAGATCCAAAGAGGCATTCATCAGCAGGTTATCCGCTAGCGTGCCTGACCAGACTGCACCTAGATTGGCTTGAAACTCAGGCGTATATTCCTTGCGCTGCCCCCCCACATCACAGAGACCCGGGAAGTCAGGCGAGTTAGGCACCTGACCAAAATAACACTGGGAATTGGGGAACTTATCGTAGTTAAAATCCAGATAGGCGGCTGAACCAGTGAGTGTAATACTGTCAGACACAGCCCAGCGGCCGTCGGCCTCAAGGCCCTGCACCGTTGCCTCACCGGCGTTGGTGACATTAAAGCCGAGAGTGCCATCAAACTGGGAAACCTGCAGATCGCTATATTCAGTCAAATAGAACGCCAAACTGAGTTCAGCAGCACCGTCCGCAAGGCTTATTTTTGACCCCAATTCAATACTGGTTGCCTCTTCAGGCGCAAATTCCCAGCTGCCGGTAATTGCAGCGCTAGTCAGCGGATTGATGGCATTCATTACAGCAATATCTGGATGGCCATTGGAGCGCGCATCAAACCCTCCTGACTTGTGGCCCCTTGTCCATGTGGCATAGGCCATGGCATCTTCACCCAGGTCCCATTCAAGGGTGATCACTGGCGTAAATGAATCATCATCGATTTCACCGCTGATCCTTTCATAGGGTTCTATAGCAAAAATTCCGTACAACAGGTTGTAGGGATCAGTGACAACACCCACTGGCAGCGTTACCCCGGCAAAGGGCGAGCCGGCACTGGCAACATGCTGCTGTAGACGATTGGCCTCCTTAGTCTCTCGGCTGTAGCGACCACCGATGGTCAGGCGCACATTATTGGCCATGGCCCAAGTTGTCTGAGCGAATACCGCCCAGACATCACCTTCCTGATTAAACTCACGGTTAGTCGAGGAACCCGCCGCCAAAGGCGCCAATGTAGCTGCACCTGCACCGATTAGGGCAGCGCTAATAACGGTAGGATCAGGTAAGATAATGTGATCCGAATACTCGAGATCTGTTGATTGGAAAAATACCCCGGCAATATAATTAAAGTCACTCTCGATATCTGAGGTAAAACGCAACTCCTGACTTAATTGTCGATACTCCTCCTGACCTGCAGAGTCGAATATCGCCGCGCCTGTAAAGTCGCAATCACAGTTTTCGGAAATCCTGTAATCCACATAACCCGTCCTTGAAGTGAGCGTTAAATCTTCGAGATCCCAATCAAAACTTAAGGTTGTATTGTTGACCTCGTTGTTACTGAAGTGGCCGTTGTTGTCACCGACATAATTGAGCTCGGCATCGACCTGAAATGCCTGCAGCGAGTTCAAAACACTAATATGATCTGGGGTTCCTATACTGTTGTAGACTTCAAGGTTTCTGCCGACAACATCAAAGGTGGAGCGCGAAATCTTAAGGTTTGCTGTTACAGCCCGATTGACTTTCCAACGCAAGGAGGCGCGGATAACATCCTCCGACTCCTGCTGTTCGTCTTCGCCATTAAAGGCATTTTTAACGTATCCATCAAGGTCGCGAGTCAACACCGCCAGTCGACCACTAAAATTTTCGGCCAGTGGTCCGGAGAGTACTAGGCGCAGATCCTCCTCACCGTGGTCCGGTTCATACAGGGCGCTAATCGACCCCTCAAACTCATCGGTGGGCTTAGCGGTAATTTGGCTGACTGCACCAGCAATACTGTTTTTACCAAATAGAATACCCTGAGGACCACGCAGCACCTCAACGCGCTCCATATCGATCATTGGAATTCGCGCCAGCTGGCCGCGACCGTAGAACAGACCATCGTTATACATTCCCACCGACTGCTCGAACCCGGGGTTGATCCCCGAACTGATACCGCGAATGGTAATAGTGGTTGAAATCCCGGTTTCATTGATGGTGAAGTTTGGTACGTACTCCGAGAGCCCCTGCAGATCAACTACAGCTGCGTCGGATATTTTTTCAGCACTGACTGCTGTCGCTGAAATTGGGACATCCTGTAGTGATTCTGCACGCTGCTGGGCAGTGACTATAATTTCTTCAAGTAAAGCGGCATGAACAACCCCCGCTGAACTCACGATTGCTACAGATAAAATGGTTCGGATAAGGATATTCTTCATTGTTATTGCTCTCCATGAGATGGGATGACCTAATGATAGAAAACAGCTGTTCTCTTTGTAAAAGCCTGCCTGCTATTCAAAAAATAGGCCAGCGAATTAAAAAACTCCTGCCTATTTCTAAAATAAGACGCACTGCCACTGATTACCTTCAGTGGCAGAAGCGTATATATTGAGATAATTTGTGCTTTGTAAGCCTGTTCTATGAAATGCGCAGTCTGTTTGATCAGAGGTTATTGCTGGGTTGTGAAATCACCATCTGCAACAGAGTGCAAATAATCAACACTAGCAGTCACAGCGGACAAATAGGCATAATTGCGCGGCAATAGCTGACTGGCAAAGAACTGCGCCGTCGCCATTTTCTGCCGGTAAAAACCCTCTTTTGAGCCGGCATCCAAATGCTTTTGCGCGGCCAACGCCAGCCTGACCAACAGCCAGTAAGATAGCGAATTACCAAACAGCATCATAAATGCGTAAGCGCCATAGGCTGAGTTTTTGGGATTGGTCAACACTGAGTCCAACGCCTCGCGGCACTGAGAAATGGCGATTTCAAGGGCGCTCTGCAAGCCCTGTATTTGCGCTGAAGGTGCTGCAACAGTAGCGGTCTCGGTCATCTCTGCAATCAATAGCGATATACCCTCGCCGCCATCGCGAAGACATTTGCGACCAATAAAATCCAGCGCCTGGATACCATTGGTGCCTTCATAGATTGGCAGAATACGTGCATCGCGCATATGTTGCGCCGCTCCGGTCTCTTCGATAAAACCCATACCGCCGTGAACCTGGACACCCAGCGAAGTAGTCTCCATGGCCACCTCAGTACACCAGCCCTTGACCAGTGGTGTCATAATCTCAACCAGCCTGGCGCTCTGCGCTCTTACCGCCTGATCCGGATGATGTGTACTGCGATCTTCAGCTGCAATAGTATAGAAAGACATGGCCCGACCCGCTTCTGTAAGGGCGCGCATCTGCATCAACATTCGCTTGACATCCGGGTGGTGAATAATCGCCGCCCGTCCTTCAATACCGTCAACCCGGCCCTGAACGCGATCCTGGGCATAGGCAACTGCCTGTTGGTAGGCGCGTTCGCCGACAGCTACACCCTGGTGTCCGACAGCAAGCCGGGCATTGTTCATCATGGTAAACATCGATTGCAGGCCGCGATTTTCCTCGCCGACCAGGTAGCCGACGGCGCCACCATTATCGCCAAACTGCAGCGTGCAGGTTGGGCTGCTATGAATACCCAGTTTATGCTCTACTCCGACGGTTTTGACATCGTTGCGATGCCCGGGGTTGCCGTCGGCATCAACAATATACTTGGGGACTAAAAACAGTGAAATGCCCTGATTTCCCTGCGGAGAGTCCGGCTTTCGCGCCAGCACCAGATGGATAATATTTTCCGCGCAGCTGTGATCGCCCCAGGTGATATAAATTTTTTGGCCGCTGATTAAATAGTGATCACCATTGGCCACCGCTTTAGTTCGCACAGCAGAGAGATCACTGCCAGCCTGGGGTTCAGTGAGGTTCATAGTCCCAGACCAAACACCAGTGATCAGCTTTTGCAGATAAATATCTTTTTGCTCCTGGCTACCGAAAAGACCCAGGGCATGAACCACACCTCGGGTGAGCATTGGCAGCAGGCTAAACCCCAAATTTGCCGACTGGGACATCTCCTGCACTGCAAGGTCGACAACCCCGGGGAAACCGGCGCCCCCGTAGGCCGGGTCGCCATTTAGACAGCACCAGCCGGATTCAACCATTTTGTTATAGGCTGTATCCAGACCGGGAGAGGCTATAACTTCTCCATCTTTCAGATAGGCTGGGGATTTATCCCCTTCAGGGTTGGTGGGTGCGACCACCTGTTCAAAAAATTTTGCCGCTTCCGGCAGTATAACCTCGAGCAATTCAGAACTTGCCTCTTCATAACCAGGCATTTGGCAATGCTGGTCATAGGCGACAATCTCATCAAAAATAAATGACAGCTCCCTCTGGGGTACAACGTAGATACTCACCGACTTTCTCCCTGTTTTAGATAACATGCTAAAAATATTTAGTCTTATTTAACGCCCAACCCCAATTTTCTGTAAACCCCAATAAATGACCAATTGGTCTACCCCAAAGACAGATTTACCCTGTACTATTGAACGCTTCAAACAGGTTGAGAAATTAAAATGCTAGCACTTATAGGTGGCTCCGGACTCTACCAACTAAACGGCCTTGAAATTCAACAACAGCTGGAAATCGCGACACCCTTTGGCAGTCCCTCGGCGCCTATTTGCAAAGGTGTCTATCGTGGCCGGCCGATTCTTTTTCTTGCCCGCCACGGCACAGCTCACCAACTACTCCCCCATGAAGTAAACTATCGAGCAAACATTTATGCACTAAAGCAACTCGGCGCTCGCCGGATCTTCTCTCTGTCTGCAGCTGGCAGCCTGCGCGAAGAGATTAAACCCGGGGATCTGGCACTGGTCTCTCAGTATTTTGACCATACGCGCGGCCAGCGTGAAAAATCGTTTTTTGGCAATGGTGTTGTCGCTCATGTCTCGACGGCCAATCCTGCCTGCCCTTCACTGTCCAGAGACATACAGCGGGCGGCACAACAGATTGGCCAAACTATGCATAAAGATAAAACCTATGCCTGTGTCGAGGGGCCGCGACTGGGAACCCGTGCCGAGAGTCATTTTTTACGCAGCGCAGCCAACTGCGACCTGGTTGGCATGACCAATATCCCCGAGGCCTTTTTAGCCCGCGAAGCCCAACTCGCCTACTGCTCTCTGTGCCTGGTAACAGATTACGACTGCTGGATGGACGATCCCAGCCAACATGTGAGTGTCGACAAGTTTTTTGAAGTCTATTCAGGGACGCTCGAAAAAGCCTTAACCCTGGTCAATCAATTGCTGTGTCAAGAACTCACAGAGACACCCGCAGATATAAGACATTCACTGCAGTGCGCAGTTATGACCGCGGAAGCCCATCTAGCCCCTGAACAGAAGGCCTGGCTGGAGATCTTACGGCAGTGAATAGCTCACCGCACGGCAGCCCAACGTCTATTCGCAGCCCTGCTCTGGATCAGCTCAGTATTATTATTCCGCTGGCGCCCAATGAAACCGAGCACCAGCAGTTACTCGACGATCTGCAAGCTCACAACCAGTTGCAGGCAGAGATAATTACCTGCGCCAATCGCAGCCGCGCCATGAGTCTCAACAGCGCAGCAGCAGAAGCCAGCGGTGAGTGGTTATGGTTTGTCCATGCCGATAGTCGTATCAGCACAGACAATCTCCAGAGCCTCAAGCAAAGTCTGCAACAGTATCCGGATGCCCTGCACTATTTTGATCTGGCCTTTGACCAGCCGTTTTTAGGCGGCAATGCACTGGGCGCCAACCTGCGTTCGAGGCTGTTAGGCATTCCTTTTGGCGACCAGGGTTTGTGCATCAAAAAATCCCTTTTTGATAAGCTTGGGGGCTACTGCGAAAAAACAGCGTTCGGCGAAGATTTGCTATTTGTCTGGCAGGCCCATCGGGCTCACATCAGGTTGCGTCGTATCCCCTGCGTGCTGCTAACCAGTGGCCGCAAATATCAGCAGCGGGGTTGGCTGCGATTAACCCTGCTCTACCAGTGGCGCTGGGTTTTGATGTCAGTTCCACAGCTGTTAAAACTAATTGCCCTGCGCATAAGAACACTCTATGACTGAGGCTTCACTGAACACCACTGCTATCGCAGTTTTTGTTAAAACCCCCGGTTTATCGCCAGTCAAAACCCGCCTGGCGGCAAGCATTGGCTCAACGGCTGCAGAACAGTTTTATAAACTCTGCACAGAGGCGATTCAGGAAACTTTGCAATCTCTGGCAGAAAGCCCAGAAATTGATGTGTTTTGGGCAGTGGGTGAAGAAGACGGGCTATGTCACCGAATGTGGCAAGGTTTTGAGACTATATACACAGGTGAAGGCGATCTCGGAGCACGCCAGCATCACGTCTACCAGAGACTTCTGAGCAAATACCCGCAGGTGATTCTTATTGGAGCAGATTCACCGCAACTCTCTGCGACTCATCTCAACAGTGCCATAGAGGCCCTGCAAAGCCACAGCTTTGCTCTGGGCCGCGCAGAGGATGGCGGCTACTATTTATTCGCCGGCAGCGCAGCGCTTGGTGTGGATATATGGACGAATGTTACTTATAGCTGCGCAGACACTGCCAGCCAGTTACTCAGCCAACTGCCCTCGCAAGCAGCCATGTTAGAGACCTTGACTGATGTCGATACCATCGACGATTTGCGCCGATTAGAGTCTGAATTAAAGCGGCTTTCGCCAACTGGCAAAAGCCAAAAAAGACTCTTGGATTTTATTCTTAGAAAACTTATCTAACCGCGCTGTACCTGAGGTTTTATTTTCAATATCAACCTTCGACAGAGCAGCTTCCACCGCCGAGAACACAGAATGCCGCACAGTGGGGATGATTGAGCTGCACCGTCTTTGAAGCCTCGCCGAGAGTGCTGCCGAGATTAAACTGCTGGTCGTAAGCCAACAGGGTACAGGCCATGACACTGGGTACGGCATGCCCTTTATGTTTGACCACCATCCGCGATGATGCACACATCATGGCATCCGGCTTAACCCCGAGAATATCCCAGCAGGCAGTGGTAATTTCAGGCACCGGCTTGCCCGCGGCCATCTCGGGAAATAGCACCAGCTGCTTTTTATTCATGGCATCAACAGCAATATGGTTGCGCTCAAAGAGCTCGGCAAATCCGCTGCGCAGACTCGCTTCGTCGTCACCCCAAAGGGTGCGACCGGCCACATCGAGGTTAAAGCCATTGTCTGAAAGCCAGCGCAGACCATCGAGCATTGGCTGCCATGACCTAGCCCCGCGCTCTTCCTCGTGAAGTTCAGGACGGTAGTGGTCGACCGAGACGCGCAGGGTGAGCTGCTCGGGATAGTGCCTGTGCAATTCCAGCAACTCATCGGCGAGTTTAGCCATGGGACGCATCCCGTTAGTCAGTACCAAGAGCTCAAAGCCACGACGCAATATGGTTTGCATAATCGGAATAATATCCGGATTCATAAATGGCTCGCCCCCGGTGAGACCAATTTCTCTGGTAGCCATATGCTGATGCTGTATCTCATCAAGGAACGCTTGCACCTCGGCAAGGCGAATATACTCAAGGCGATCATTGCTCGGCGTCGACTCTATATAGCAATTTGTGCAGGCCAGATTGCACAGGCTGCCGGTATTAAACCACAGTGTTTGCAACTGATTGAGGTTTACACTGGCTCTGGTCGAACCATCGGAGGTGATAAAGGGATCGGAAAACTTATGGAAAGTAGCAACGGAACTCATAGTGAACCTGGGCAGTTAAATTAATCAGCAGTACCTTTGGGTTTGCTTATAATAAGTGATTAACTCCGGGGCGGGAACCGTTAAGGTCTGGTTACTTTCCAGGCCCAATAAAAGGCGAAAAACTGCAGGACAAGGCGAATATACAGTGCCGCAAGCGGAAACTGCGGGAACAGATGGGGATTAAATGCCATATGCAGGTTGGCCGGATAAACGGCAATTAGCAGCGCCACCAAACCGGCACCGGCCGCAGCACGAAAGCGCGGGACCAACACACCGATACCACCGATAATTTCACAGACACCACTGATATAGACTAATTCCAGATGCCATGGAATCCAGGGTGGCATAATGCTGACATAGAAGTTCGGGGAAACCAGGTGATCTATACCCGCATAGGTAAAAAATACGCTGAGAAGAATTAGGAAAAAGGTTTTAACAGGGCTATCAGGAAATTTAAAAAACCTGTTAATTTGCCCTGTTAGTGTCCCCTGCTGGCCAGATATATTCATCTTTTTCTACTCTGGGAAATTTAGCTTAAGTTAGATAACTGATGGGCTGCCATATTTCTCTATCAGTTTCTCAGCAATTTTATTCTGTTCTGCACGGGCATCGAAATTTGCACACTGACCGTTGTTCCAGGACTTGTAGCGAGGTATATCCGCATCGCCAATATTGATAAGCGTCTCCCAGACCAAAATGCATTTCTCCGCATCACTGGCAGCCGTAAAATCGATAACACTGGCAAGTAGGCTATCCAGGGTTTGGGTCTCAAAGTCCAGCGCCAGGAATTCATCTTTGTCCAAGTGTACAAAGGCTTTATCTGAGCTTGTATAAGCCTGCCATCGAAAAGGCAGGGATTTATCCGGTGTCGCAGAATGGGCAAAGTCTCCCCAAATATTCATCACCGTACGCAGCATTTGGTCGCGCTCTGCACCTTCAGGGTAGATATAGGATGTAATGGGCCCGTACTTAAAATCACCGGTGACAAAGGAGATATCTGTGCCATGGGCGGCACCGATAATATTAGGGAAATCGGCAAAAAATGATTTCTTTTGATCGTCCCAGTCGAACCTGTAGGCGTAGAGGTTGTCGTAACCGGCGATCTCGAGTGCGTCGAGAGGCTCATCTACACCCCGCGCCTTCCATGCCTGAGATCTAACCCGAACCCAAAAGCGGTAGAGCGGTGGATCTTTAATTGTCATACGCGCCGGCATTAGTTTGGTCAATGGATAGCCAACATTGATAAAGTAACGATGTAATCCTAGCCACAGAGTGACCTCATCTTTATTGGCACCTGAGATAACCGCAACATCTTTTGCGTACTGGGGGTCTGCCAGTGCTGCCAACAGACCCTGGCGGGGAATAACAATACCATCGGCAGTGGTCAGTGGCGTGTAATCTATCCTGTCAGTTTTTTTATACAGGGCAATTAATTCGCTGGCATCCACGTGTTTCAGCAATCGGCGAAGTTGCTCCATGGAATAGGACTGCTGACTGCTGCCCTGCTGGCTGACCAGCAGTTCTTCAACAACCTGCCATGCGCCTCTGGTGACATAGTTGTTGGCAGCTTTGTAGTTGTAGGCATTATCAAGGCTATTGCTGATGGTGTAGCCAGACTGGGCGATTGCCCGATGAAAAAGGCCCTTGGCCAGGGGCGTAGCAAGCAGGGTGTAAACATTGTGCCCACCCGCTGATTCTCCAAAGATAGTGACATTATTTTTGTCACCGCCAAACTCGCCAATATTGTCCTGCACCCAGCGCAACGCCTGAATTATATCCAAAGTACCAA
The DNA here is from genome assembly GCA_038150705.1 of Porticoccaceae bacterium. GTDB lineage: Bacteria > Pseudomonadota > Gammaproteobacteria > Pseudomonadales > Porticoccaceae > HTCC2207. The sequence goes on from JAYOUA010000004.1 coordinate 135,943, forward strand.
AGTTTGAAGTTCCATCCAGCACATCCACTGCATCCAGTCCAGCCTGCAAACCCTGTATGGCCGGGTGGGTGAACCAGCCGAGAGCCCCGAGACGATAGTTGATAGTTACTACTACGACTTCTTGGCTAGCCACCAGTTGGCTAAAATCGTAATAATTCTTGGTGCCGGTAGTATTTCCGCCGCCATGTATCCAAAACATAACTGGATAATTCCTGAAGGCAAAGTCTTGTGGTGCACTGATATCAAGATACAGACAGTCCTCTGTGCCCACTACCATCTGGTCATTATTGGAAGATACTCCAGCGTAGTCAGTAGCCGGTTGAACGCAGGCAATATTGCCTCTGGTTTTGATCAGTGTTTCAGGCGTTTGCAGTACGCGAGGCGCTCGCCAGCGCAAGTCACCAACCGGTGGCTGGGCGTAGGGAATATCCAGCCAATTAACGACGGTAATATCCGGGTTGGCATCGCCAGTTGCCCTGGCTGACTGACCCTGGACAACACCGCTTGTGGTTGCGATCTTGTAGGTATCGGGCAAATCGACAACAGGAGGTTGTGGCGCAAACAGCCCACAGGACGCTATAGAGAGGAAAACCAGTGTCAGCAGTATACGGTTCATAATTTTTATACTTTTTTTATAACTTGCCGAACTAACTAAAACACAGGGCGTTTGATTAACCGGAGGCCTTTATAGATGAACCGCAGGGTTGCCAAGCGTTTAATAATCGTTCTACGTTTTATTCTTGATTACCGATCAATTGCTATTAATCACTCCTGTGTATAGGTAATATGGTTATTAATTAAAACAGTTTGACAGGCTCTGCACAGCTGGTAAAAACGGGCTGTAACTCAGCCGAAAACAATTGATAAAAAAAATAAAAAAATTAACAAAACAATGCCGACAAAAGGGGAGTTATCCGTATGCAGTTGCAGCACTATTTGCAATCGAGCCTGAAAAATTTACTGATGGCAGCATCAGTTGTATTGGTATCCTGTGGTGGTAGCGGCGCTGGGAGCCCAGCACCCTCTCCTTCACCCTCCCCCTCACCTAATCCAGGCAATGGCACTGAAGCAAACGGCTTGCTGATACCGGTAACAACTCAAGAACAGTTAGTAAGCACCCTGCGCCTAGGGTTTGGCCAGATCATTGAAGCTACAGATGATATGCCTGCCGATATCACATTAGATCAGCCAACGGCGGCCGAAGCGTCTTCGGGTGACAGTGCCAACGCGAGAAGTTTTACTACAACCTATACTCTGGAGAGGGGTATAGATGAGCATGACGCCGTTAAATACGATGGTACGCATCTGTTTATCGCGCCAAGTCGCAGTATGGATTGTTGCTTTATCATCGATGATATCGTCCTCGAGGACGATATCATGATCGCCAACGATGCCATTATGCTCCCCGAAGAGAGCGCGATTGAAGACCAAGAGCGCAGTATTCGCATTCTCAGTACAGACCCACAAGAGGCCGGTGCTACACAGGTGGGCAGTATTGCTGTGGATAGCAGTCGTAGCATCGAAGGGCTGTATATTGACGAGTCGCGACTGGTTTCGATTGATAGTTCCGGCTGGTGGGGACTTTATGGCGATGCCTTTATCAACCCGCGAAACTGGCAGGGTCAGAGCACCGGTGTTGCTGTTTACAATATTAGCAACACCGCCAATCCAACTCTCGACTGGCAGGTTGACATTGAGGGTGGATTTATCAGTAGCCGCAAAAAAGGCGATACCCTCTACCTGCTCGCCCGCCATACGCCCATAGCTGAGGGTTTGCATTATTATCCCAGCGACAATCAAATGAGCGCTGAAAATACAGCCACTCTGGATGCCCTGGAGATTGACGACATACTGCCCAAGATTTCAATCAACGGCAGCGAGAGTAGACTGCTGGAAGCCACCGATTGCAGCATTACCAACCCAGAGCACAGCAGTTCACCCAGCGTCTCCTATACTCCGACCATGACCCTGCTAATCGCAATCGATCTGGGGCCATCGACAGATGGACAACCTGTTGTCAGCCAGGCACTTTGCAATATGGAACCCAGCTCCGGTGTGTATGTCTCGGAAAATGCAATCTACCTGACTCAGAGTGATTACAACAATGCTGAAACCCGAACCTTTGTGCACAAATACGCATTTGGAGAGACCCAGGGCGAGGCGATCAACTACGCAGGCTCCGGGGTGGTCGGCGGCACAATTGGTGGCAGCAACAGTGATTTTCGAATTAATGAATACGCCGATCACCTGCGTCTGGTGACCACCAGCTTTACAAATCAGGCCAGTGACAGCTTTGACCACCAGCTATACGTGCTACAGCAGTCTGAGGCACAAGCGGAACTGGATATAGTTGCGACACTCCCCAATAAAGAGCGTCCCGCTGAAATTGGTAAACCCAATGAAGACCTCTATGGCGTGCGCTTCCTTGGCGACACCCTCTACCTGGTTACCTTTGAGCGCACTGACCCACTCTATGTGCTGAACCTTTCCCAGCCAACTGATCCATTGATTGCCGGCGAGCTCAGCGTGCCCGGCTTTTCGGATTTCCTGCATCCGGTGAACAGCGAACTACTGCTCGGCTTGGGCCAGGATGAGAACCGCGCGGTAAAACTCGAGTTATTTAATGTCGCCTCCATCGCCGCCCCCTACTCTCTCGGCACAGTCACTCTTGCACCCGAGGCCTCATGGAGCCATTCTGAAGCTCGCTACAATCACCATGCCTTTACTTACCAGCCAATCAGTGACAGCACAGACCGCTTCTCTATTCCGCTCTCCCTAGGTCTGTACACTGATACAGAGGGCTACACTGAAGAGGATCGACTCTATCTCTTTGAGATCAATAGCAAGAATGCGCCGCAGCTGAGTTCGATAAGTGAGGTGGGGTACATCAGCGCCAAGCCCCAGTGGTGGAATAGCCTGCAGCGTTCAGTATTCGATGGTGATGCCGTCTACTTTATCAATGGCAGTTCGGTTTGGTCGGCGCTGTGGGATAACCCGTCTGAACACAATGGGCCACTTTAAATAACCAGAAAAACTAATCAATACAATCAAATTGCAAATAACTGCCGGGCGGGAGATTCACCTCCCGGCAATATCCTCAACCCACACTCTTATCATTTCGCAACAGCTCAATTTGCTCCTTATGGGAGACAATTACCTTGTGAGTCTGGGCTCTAAACTCGGCGAGTTGACTCTCCATCGCCTTGACTCTCTTGTTCAGTTCAATGGTGTAGAGGATTAAAAACAGACCGCCGATAACCAGTACCGGGACGAGAAAAAACGGCATTTGACAGATTCTCCATACAGACTTTCGAATAGACAAAAACGACTCTGCAACCCGAGCCGAAACAATGGCTGTCAATCATAACACTACTCAGTAGAGCTGGTTATCTGCTAGGGGGACTTCAAGGGCATTGCTGGCTGGCTTTGCAGCACCGCCAATCATCTCGTCATAGGCGCTGGTATGCCTGAGCACAGATTCATTGGCGGCGACATTGCGTAGGCGCTTCTGCAGCTCAACCAGATTAATTGATCTTAAAAGAACGCCTTTATCGTCGGTAATATACTGCTCTTTGCCAACAATAATCGCCGAGGCCTGATAGAGGCTGAGATCAACGGAGTGAAAAATTAGCTTTTCCACGACAAAATATTTTTCCAGTTTCGACAGAGGTATAGTCAAGATAGCTGTCCCTTCAAAAGACCATTACTATTAGTTACGCCCGATGTTGAAAATTGGCTCTCTACTCCTCTTTGTCACCACCCTGAGCTGAAAAGTGAACTATAATCATCGATCATAATGTTGAACACTAAGTGCTTCAGAAGCCTGCCTCTATGAAAAATTCCGTAAGATTATTCTCTGCCCTGCTATTGCTGTTAAGTAGTTTGTTGCCAACAACCAGCTATGCCGAGGCAGGGTTGGCAACATCTCAATCACTCACTGCGAGCAACCGCGCGGGTACGATTGAAAGCATTATTGTTACCGGACGACGCGATACTCAGACTCTGGAAAATCTTATTGGAGCCGCCGGGCTAGTGAGCGCCGATCAGCTGGCGCTGGTTGGGCATGCCCATATCAACCAGGCCGCCGCGCGTCTGGCCGGCGTATGGCTGAGCCGTGGCAATGGCCAGGAGCTTCTCGCCGCGGTGCGCTCCCCAGTTTTTACTGGCGCGGGAAGCTGTGCAGAAATTCAAGTCAGTGAAGATGGTCTACCGATCCGCCCCACCGGCCTGTGCAACGTCAATCAACTATTTGAAGTTAATACCGAGCAGGCTTCAAGTCTCGAAGTCTGGCGTGGCCCGGGCACGGTATTTTATGGCTCCAATGCCATGCACGGGGTCATCAACAGCCTATCACCCATGATTAATCGCAATGTTGTCTCCCTGGAGACAGGAAGTCACGATTACCATCGTATTAAGCTCGGCTGGCGCAAACAGCGTGGAGCTCAGCACTGGAATATAGCCGCTAATGGCGTCAAAGACGGTGGCTTTAAAGATCAATCAGGCTTTGAACAGCAGAAGCTGTCCCTAAAACACCATTGGGCTAGCAGTCATATAAACACTACAACCCATCTTTCACTGGTCAATCTCAATCAGGAGACTGCAGGCTATATTCGTGGTGAGAACGCCTACCGGGATGCATTGCTATGGAAAACCAACCCCAATCCAGAAGCCTACAGAGATGCAAAAGCCCTGAGGCTTTCATCGCATGTTTCCGGCACTGGGCAGCACTCTTGGGAATGGCAAATCACGCCCTATGTACGCCACAGCAACATGCAATTCTTGCAGCATTATCTTCCCGGAAAACCCCGCGAAAAAAACGGCCAGACCAGTGCCGGCATTCAATCAAGCGCCATACAGAGCCTGAATAGCAGCACTAAACTATGGCTAGGCGCTGATCTTGAATGGGCCAGTATGTGGGTCGATGAATTTCAGGCCAACGCCCTGGGCACGCCTGACAACAGTCGATTTCAGGGCCAGCATTACGACTTCGATGTCGACAGCCAGCAGCTCGCCGCCTTTGCCAACCTGGAGTGGAAACCCAGTGAGCGCTTGACCACTGAAGCTGGCCTGCGCGCCGAATATATTCACTATGACTACAAAAACAATATGCTTACCGGCACTAGCAGAGACGATGGCAGCGCTTGCAGTTCCGATGATGGCAGCTGTCGATTCTACCGCCCGCCAGATCGCTCAAACAGCATCGACAAGCTTAACTTTCAGCTAGGTGTAAAATATCAATACAATCCGCAGCTATCTCTCTATAGCCGAATCGCTAATGCCTACCGCGCACCCCAGATCAACGAGCTTTACCGCCTGCAGCGAGAGCAGAGCGTCAGTGACATACAGCCTGAGCAGTTGCAGAGTTATGAAGCCGGTTTGCGTTTCTATACCAGTATCCTCAGTGCAGAACTCAATCTCTATCGCATGAACAAAGAGCAGGTTATTTTTAAAGACTCCGAGGGTTTTGTGGTCAGTGATGGCAAGACCAGCCATAGAGGTATTGAGTGGAAGCTCGGCTACACTATAAATACCGCCTGGCAGCTTGCCACGGCCGGTGCCTGGGCCAAACATCTCTATGTTAAAAGCAGCCCACTCAATGGCGTTTCCGTGAATGGAAATACAATAGATACTGCGCCACGTTATCAGGGCAGTGTTCAGTTGCTCTACCAACCGTCCGAACGCACCACTGCCGAGCTTGAATGGCTGCATCTCGGCAGCTACTTTCTCGATGCTGTAAATGCCCATAAATACCCGGGTCACAGGGTATTCAACGTTACCTGGCAGAGAAGTTATCCGCAATGGGAAATGCGACTACGCGCCACCAATATTGGCGACAAGCGCATTGCCGATCGCGCAGACTATGCCTTTGGCAATTATCGCTACTTTGTAGGAGAGGGACGCGGGTTTACCGCTGAGGTTAAACGCTTTTTTTAACGAGGCTTTTTTGACGCGACTTAGGCGTTTGCCAGGAAGGAAAAGCCGCCTATCCCGGAATCCGATTAGTCGGATTCCTTTTCCTCTTCATCGCCAGTTGTAACATCAACCACAGCAGCGCCGACTTTGACCGGTACTTTTACGACGGCAATGGCAACATCAGTAACACCGTCTACAGCAGCAGCCAGCAGGCAGCCGGTCTGGGATAAGCTAAGAAGAATGATTGCGAGGAATTTTTTCATGGCACAGGCACCTTATTTTTAGGTGCGCGATTATACGGTTTGCGCCGCCAGACTCAAGCCTCAAGATTCTCTTTTAAAAACGGTATTGGGCGCGGAATGAAATCGCATCACCGCTATCCTGCTCCCCGACATCATAGCCAGACAGTTCTGTTCGGGTGAGATTAAGCATGAACTTGAATGCTTTTCCATAGTAGTAATTGACACCCAGCATGCTATTGCTGATCTCCATCCCATCCTGGTTATCCTCCGCATCCAGATAACTGCGCCTGAGCACCAACTGCCAGGCACCTGAATCAGCATTGGGCTTTACAGAGGTAAAGCGCCCTTTTTTATAACGCAGCGAATCATCTGTAAAAAAGTAGCTACCCTCGACATAGTAGCCGGTATAGGTGGTGCTCTCGCTATCCACGATACCCTGGACATCTTGATAGTAGGCTTCACCAGCAAGCGCTAAACGCTTCCTGACCCAGGCAGATTCCAGAGAATACTGATTGAGAGAATCGGCTTGCAAATTTCGCGTATCGAGAACATCAATAGCGCCTTGAACCTCAGCCTTGCTCTCGATTTCAAATTCCGCACCATCCAGATCGCGTCTTGAAAATGATGCACCGACATGCACTAGGTGACTATCTTCATTGACAGGACTAAGCGTTAAGCGTCCGGTTACTGCATGTTTACCACCGCCCCCCTGGGTCCTTTCACTGCCGTATTCGCCGACATCGTAAAACCCAATACTCCAGGTGTAATCTTTATTGGCGGCAGCGAAGTTAATTCCCAGATTGCGTCCCAACCTAAAGGCTTGAGCAGCTATATTTCTCTCAATACTGTTAGTGTTTTTTAAGCCGGTGATCAGGCCGAGACTGAAAGGCTCCTTATCCTGGCCAATAGTAATGTCGGCGAAATTCCAGCCTCTGTAGCGAAAATAGGCATCCTTTACCTCGGTATCACCACTATCTTCATCATAAGCCAGCTGTAATTTTGTCGACCACTCCTTGGACAACGCCAGCTTGAAATATAGCTGAGCACGACGGACCTCTGTTACCAGCTCACGGCCCTCGCCGTCGGGATTATAGACACCCTCAAGTGAATCGGCATCGAGAAATATGGTGCCGCCATATTCAATATCATCGGACAAAGCCATTGAACTAATGACCATAAGGAGACCGAAAACAACTGAAATAAGAAGTACGAAAATATTTCTTAGACGGTTGGTATTTTGCCTTATGTACATTTTTTAGCCCTCTTTTGATGCAGCATTTTTTGCAGAAACGGTTAGTTTGCTAGCAGTTATATCAGCACTTGCTGCCTCTGCCGCATTTTCATGATAGAAAACCCTCAACACAGTGGTATCTCTGAGAAAATCGATTTTCTCAATTTCGAACCGGTAGATATCCAGTCCGGTGCGCTCCACCAGATCCTCAATCAGACGCTGGTGATTATCGGCTTTGATGTTGTCAATATTTTCGTATACAACTAGCTTGTCGTGGGTTCTCGGCGCCAGCAATTTTGTTTCCGCCAATCTAGCGAAAACACAGATCAGCATATTAATCATAAAAATTTCTATGGCTGCCGCTGGTACTACCGCGGTAATAAGCGCGATAACAATCACCAGAAACAGATAGGTCATATCCCTGACTGGTATGGACTCGGTTCGATAGCGCAGCATTGAAAAAACTGCGAATAGACCAAAGGCAAAGCCCATCGACATCTCAATATCGTGAAGTAAATGAGCGACAAAAAATACGCCAATTCCAAACATTGTCAGACCCAGCAGAGAATCGCGATTTGTCGAATAGCGATAGTAGATACCGCGCATTAACACCAGTACCGAAACCAGATTAATCAGCAATAGTGATAAAAAATGTAAATCAAACAAACTTAGGGTCATGGGGTAATAGTCCTGATTGAGCTGCTTATCTTTGCGAGCTTGTTAATATCACGCCTGAAGCGATTGGTTTTTACCTTATTATTCATGGTTAAAGATACACCGCCACAGTATTTACTAAACGACTGTGATCTTATACCAAGAGAACGCAGCAGGCGATAAAAGGGTGATCTCCGCTCAACTTTCCGCTGCTTGAGCTCAATGATAACTACATCATCAAGAGCCACTTTATAGCCAGTATCCGGTGCAGTAAAACACGCATTCAAATCCAGAGTGACTCGCTCGCCTAAGGTTTCGTTGGAGAGACAGATTCGTTGATAGCGGACAATTTGTCGGGGCACTAATGTTTGCGGCTGGTCAATACCAAAATCGGCGAGAAAGTCCGCATGCTCCTCAATAGCCTTGTTAGCATCGAGACTCGCCTCTCTGCGTGTTTTTATGGTGCGCCCCTTGTTGCTTTTAAATTTTATTTCCAGAAAGGCACTGTTAGAGCTTAAATAGTGTCGATGTCGAACCTTGATTCGATTTAATTTGCCATTGTGGTGCATACGGTAATAGCTGAAATCATCCGTATCAAAATAGACATTCAAATACTCGCTTTGGTTTTGACCATCAACATTTAGAAGCGAATAGTCACGGCACATTCCCTGCAGCAGGTCTGGCAGCAGTTGCACAGGTACCACAAACTTGCTGTCGACCCTGTCCATCAATACGGAGTTTCTAATCTCGTTCAGGCTGTGAATTTTAAATTCACGAAGAGCGCTATCGATGTTGTTTAAGAGAAATTGATCCATTATTTATCCAGCAATCTGCTACAGATTTTCTCGACTACAGCCTTGTAATCTCGATAATAGGCAAAGCCCTGTTGCTTTTTATGAAGGTTAGTTTTTTTCTTATTAATTTGGAATTTCGCTGATATTGATAGTATCACCCTAATTGCCAATATAAAAACCCCAGACATGGAGTTATAACGGATATAGCAGTGCAAATAGATAGTTAATCTCTACAGCTTCAGGTAACGTAAGCCCTTTGGTTGGGTTTTTCTGATTGGTTTTTAAATGGCTTTTTGATTAGTTTTTTTGATTGGAGTGTGTTTTGGAAATTATTATTTCTGCTGTTACTTTTTTTACCATAACGACATTTGTCTACTACAAGGTCGGATTTGCAAATATTGCCGGCAGCTATCGACTATGGTTTCAAGATGGGTATTGGGTAAATTACAACATAGTAGAAGCTGGAGCCTGGATTGCAAAAGCTGCTGTTATCTTGCCGGGACTGATTTGGCAAAAGGAAATCTGGCAGCTACACATAATAACGCTGTTTACCTCCAGTCTGCTAATTTGGGTCTCAGAGCGAAAACTGTTGCCGACAATGGTTGCCTTTAATACTCTATGGATTGGCTTGTCCACGGTAGTTATTGTTCGCAATCTGCTATAACTTTCTCTAGCCAAGAAACACACTCCTAGAGATTTATTAATTCGGTTAAAATTTCTCAACAAAAGGAAAAAACATGAAGCAAGAGCACAGTGCGTTAGTTTTTAAAGTGATCCTCCTTGTCACCGCCCTACTGACAGCCACTCTGTTTATTACCACCCTGGCATCCTCTGCACGTCCGACAGGAGACGAAATTGTGATTATTGATGTTAGAACACTGGACGAATGGAATGCCGGACACCTTACAACAGCACAGCACCTACCTGTTGAGCAGATTGCCAGTTCAATAGAAACCCTGGTTACAGACAGGGATCAACAGGTATATGTCTACTGTCGCAGCGGCAACAGGTCCGGCCAGGCAAAGTCGATTATGAATGACCTCGGCTACAATAATGTAACCAATGCCGGGGGGCTGAGTGATGCCAGTCAGCTTCTGGGCATAGAGATTACTCAATAGCGCAAATCTCAGACTTATCTCTAATGAGCAAAATAGCCCTGTCAGGCAGGTTTATTACTCCCCTTACCAAGCGTTTTAGTATATCCACAGCCCATTGGTGAATTGGCAATCTAGGCTATCCAGCATCATATGCAGGACTAAACCAATGCCGATTAATCGAGTTTTGGGAACCAGGCACAGGACAAAATACAGCGCAATAAAGCCAGGCTGGTGTAATGGGTGAAAACCAATACTACAGCGAGATGGATCATATATCGGATTGGCCGATAGATGATCAAGGTCGACCAACATCGTTGCCATCATTAGCAGGTAGGCATGCCTCCATTGGGCACGGAAGAATATCGTGGCAATGAGTGCTGGGACAAGGAAGTGTAGAAATATATGCAGCAAGATGGTTCCTGATAGATAAGCCTAGAGATTTTGAAACCATTATCAGTCTATGGCGAAATTTAAGCTGGTGCTACGTAATTATTTTTTCGGGTACAACTCCTCGCAGGCCCTTCTAATTTCTACTCTAGCGCGAGCGTCTACCCCCGGCATATTGTCAAGCATACACTCAGAATAGTTCTTTGGCGTGAACATGTAGTGCAATGAACCACCAAGAACCAGAACTATAAGTAATGCCGTCAGAACCGTAAAACTAACCGGGTTATCTTGTTTCCATTGATTGATTTCCGAATAGTCTTGATTGAGGAGAGCCACAAGCGAGCGCTTAAATTTGCCGGTGCGATCTGAATACCAAAAGTAACCTATTGCCTGGATTGACCATATAGCAAGCACGACTTCGATCTCGTATTTTCTTGGAACGAAAAGGTCAGGAAGTATCACCCCAGCAAGAAACAGGACTCCAATGGCAACAGGATTGGTAAAGAAAAACGCTAGTGAATTCATTGAACGTCTCAACTAAATTTACACGCTATTTGAAAACGAATCATAACTAAATTGGTTATCCAATCAAAATATACCTGCGGGGTTCAAAACACAATGTGTTTTGGACCTCACAACATTGCTGTTGTCCGTCCCTACGGGCCGCCATCGTTACACTCTGGCGTTGTCTCGCGCAAAGCGCTCGGCTCGAACTCGGCGAGGCTTCTCACCCTTCTTTCTCTCCACAAATAAAAAAGCCCCCTACCTAACAGGGGGCTTTTTTATTTGGCGGTGAGAGAGGGATTCGAACCCTCGAAACGCTATTAACGCTTACACACTTTCCAGGCGTGCTCCTTCAGCCACTCGGACACCTCACCGTAAACTGCTGTCGTTTTCTGATCTAAAAATAGCCAGGAGCACGACGTGCATTATTCAATTAACAGCTAACAAGTCTGCTGTTTTGAAGGGCGTGAACTGTACACAAACCCTAAGCCAAAAGCAATTGGCATAGGGGCTAGGGATATTATTCTGCCGAGCTGGAATAGCGGTGCTAAACTCACTTTTATGACATGGAAAGAGTTTATATACCCGTCGCCAAAATTGCAGGAGCTTTACCGCCTGGCCCTGTGCATCTGTGGCGCCACCATTTTGCTTGGCGCATGGCATGATTTCGATTACCACTGGGCATTGATAACTGTCCTATCCCTCTTATTTATCTACCAATTTAGCAGCTATTTAGTCAACAGACCGGTTATTAGTAGAAGCAAACAACAACTGCTGGGGATTACTATGGAATTTGTGGATGGCTTAATCAGCGGTGGACTGGTAACACTGGTCAGTTTTGATCCAGTTATTACATTGGCTATTGGCGCTATATTCCTGATCACTATTATTGGCGCGATGAAAGCTACAGCTCCACTGGATATAGCCGGCATTTTTACCGGTGTTCTAGTGGCATATTGGTTATTGCCAATCACCATTGAGCCCAGTTTATCTGTGCAGTTAATAGTTCTGGTTATCTGTTTTTCCTACTGCCTGCTGTATAGCAATATGGCCCGTCAGACGCACTATTTATTGGCCGATCAGCATGAATCGGTTCTCCGCCAAAATGATTGGTTAACCCTGCGCACCTTTCGTCTATCCAAATATCTCTCCCCCGCACTGCGCAAAGCCATTCTTACTGGCAAGGATGTAAAGGCCGGCACTCAGGAGAAAACCCTGACGGTGTTTTTTTCCGATATGGAGGGCTTTACAAAATTGGCGGAAAACCTCGATCCAGAGCAACTTACTGAACTGCTGAATACCTATTTAACCGAGATGTCGGAGATCGCCTTTCGTTTTGGCGGCACAATAGATAAGGTCATCGGCGATTCGATTATGGTGTTTTTTGGCGATCCCCAGAGCCGCGGGGTACGTTCGGATGCCATCAGCTGTGTCTCCATGGCACTGGCCATGAAAAAGGCCATGATGGAGCTTCAGGCGCGCTGGGTGATTGAGGGAATAAGCAACCCTCCAGCACTGCGGATGGGTATCAATAGTGGTGTTTGTAAAGTAGGAAACTTTGGCACCGAGAATCGCCTCGACTACACCTTGCTAGGACGTGCGGTTAATCTCGCTAGCCGTCTCGAGTCATCGGCCAAGAGCAACGAGATTCTGGTCTCCAAAGACACCTATGACCTGATTAAGGAGACGGTAAAATGCCGGGATAAAGGTCAGATTTTGGTTAAGGGTTTTGCCGATCCAGTCAATGTGTTTAGCGTTATTGATCTGCACAAAAATCTTGCCAGCAGTGCGCGCAAAAAACGCCAGGTGCCAGCTTGATTATCTACTGCCTTACCTGCCGATAATCCGGCGGCATCTGATGCAGAGTGCTGCGATAGGGATTGATATCCAGTCCACCACGGCGCATATAGCGGGCATAGACGCTGAGTTCGGTTGGTATGCAGCGGGCCATAATATCGCTGAATATTTTCTCCACACACTGCTCGTGAAAATCCTGATGCTGACGGAATGAGACCAGGTATTTGAGCAACCCATCGCGATCGATCTGCGCACCTTTGTAGGTTATGTAAACTGACGCCCAGTCCGGCTGGTCAGTTACCGGACAGTTGGTGCGCAACAAATGAGAACAGAGAGTTTCATCAGCTTCAACCTGACTGTCAGCCTGCAAAAACCCAGCATCGGGCTGGTAGACATCTGTGGCGACAGGCCTCTGATCTAGGCACACAGCATCCGGCTCTGCAATCGGTTTCATGCCGTTGTATTCGCCTATCTGGTAGAGAGTGACATCGACTACAGAACCTGAGGCGACAGACAGGTCAGTGCGCATGACCTCGCTGAGCGCCTGCATGGATGGAAAGTGGCTCTGATTAAACGAGTTCAGGTATAACTTGAATGACTTCGATTCAATAATCGCATCACTGGTACAGGGAAAAATAAATTCACCTATGGCCACCTGCGGCAAGCCTTCTGTATTCAGCCAGGATATCTCAAAGGCCGTCCACAGATCGATGCCGATAAAGGCTGTTGCATCGACTGACTCCTCGTCGCGAGCTTTGCTGCGCGGGATCGGACCCAATAGTGAAGCGTCGTACTGGTCGCTGTAACGGGTTTCTCGACCCAGTT
>JAYOUA010000005.1:0-99362 GCA_038150705.1 Porticoccaceae bacterium
AATTGGTAGCGGGAGCTGGATTTGAACCAACGACCTTCGGGTTATGAGCCCGACGAGCTACCAGACTGCTCCATCCCGCACCGACACAACGGTTAATCTTTAAACCGCCCTCCCTTTGAGAGGACGCGCATTATAGGTAGAGGCCACCTTCAGGTCAACAGATCTCTGCTCTGCAAACACTTTTATTTGCGGCTGGCGACAATCAGCTCATAGGCTTTTTGAATTTCCTGAGTACGCTCTGTCGCCAGCTTTACCATATCCTCTGGCATACCCTGCCCAATTAGCTTGTCGGGGTGATTATCACTAATCAATTTTCGATAGGCGCGCTTTATTTGACTGTCAGTATTGGACGGCTTGACCCCAAGCGCTGTGTAGGCCGCACTCAACTGTGAGGCAGAACCCTGCGCCCTGGAGCCTCCGCCAGCGGCGGAATCCTTGAACTGCGCCTGGGCCTTGATCATGGCTATAAATTGGTCAAAAAGTGCGGGGGAGAATCCCAACCGACCGGCAATGCTGCGCAGCAGATCCTGCTCAGCCTGGTGCAGCTCACCATCGGCAATGGCCAGAGAGATCAAATCATTGAGCAATGAGCGCTTGAGGTTGTTCTGGCGCCCACAGACAGCCATAAAACTGTCCAGAGTTTTATCCAGAGGAAAATCACCTTTTGCACCACCCTTAAATTGCTCGATAGCCTCTTTGCGGTGGGCGCTACTTAAATCCATCTTGCGCATCAATGCTTCAGCTTGAGAAATCTCTGCCTCGGATATTCGGCCATCTGCCTTGGCCAAATTCCCAAGCAAGCTGAATACCGTTTGGAAATAGGACTTGCGAACCTCTTCTTGCTGTTGCGCAGTCATTGGGCGCAATCCACCCAGACCCTTGTCAAACTGGTGTCCTACATAGAGTCCTAGCAATAATCCCAGCGGACCCAGCGCCGAAAAACCGATTAATCCAGCGATAATCTTTCCTGCAAACATACTGACTGCCCTTTTACCTGAACATCTAAAACGAAGTACGGCATTGTAATAGCTTCTTATGCCAGGTTAGCTATTTTTTATTAACTTTGATTTTGCCATTCACTAAAAAGCTGTCAGTTGCTATTCTTCGCTGGTAACTCTCAGATAATCTCGGGAACAGGTAATGTCTATCAACGAATTTTTGATCACTTTTTTTGGCTGGGGATCACTTTTACTGGCCTACTACCTCTATGATCGCAAGCGTAAAAAAACTAATAGTGAGGGTGATTCTGATTGATATAAATTCGCTTAAAAGCCAACTTAACGGCATCCTAGAAAGTCATTGATAGAGTCTTTTTGGCTGTGATAAGTTGAGCCTGCCTCATAACAGAGTGTTTTGTCGGAACACAAAAAAAGCCCCGACTAACGGAGCTTTTAGGTGACCAGGAAAAATTTCTGAATTTTGAGATGGTGCCCAAGGCCGGACTTGAACCGGCACGGCTTTCGCCACTACCCCCTCAAGATAGCGTGTCTACCAATTCCACCACTTGGGCATATAACATCTTAACTCTCTTAACCTTATTACTTTCTTAAACTATTTCTTGCTTAACTTATTCACTCGGTGCCATCTACAAAAGGTTTGGCATAGTTACCAGCGGTGCTGTGCTTATTGAGGAACTTCAGATGCCTCACTTGCACTATCATCCAACGCGGGCACGTCTGTCTCTTCCAAAGCATCGAATGGAATGGCCTCGAGCTCTGGCAACAGATCACTGTCGACGACAGTTTTATTTTTAGCGACTACAGCCAGGCTGATGCTGGTAACAAAAAAGATCGTTGAAAGCACAGCGGTGGCCTTGCTGAAGAAGTTCCAGCTGCCGGCGCTGCCAAATACTGTTTGTGACGCACCTGAACCAAATGAAGCTCCGGCTTCTGCGCCCTTACCCTGCTGAAGTAATACCAATCCGATTAAAATGACTGCAATCAGAAAGTGAAATATTAAAATAAAATTTTCCATTATTTAGCTTCTACTTGTTTTGCAATTTTCAAAAATTCATCTGCCTGCAATGAGGCCCCACCAACCAGCCCACCATTGATGTCCGGTTGGGCAAATAATTCTCCAGCATTTTCTGCTTTGACACTGCCACCGTAGAGTATCAGTGTCGATTCACCTGCTTGACCAAGCTGTGCGCGTATTGCGCGGTGAACTTGCTGTGCTTGGAGTGGAGTTGCTGTTTCACCTGTTCCCACAGCCCAGACCGGCTCATAGGCAATCACTGCCCGACATACATTCTGCAATCCAGCGCGATCAACCACAGCGGCGATCTGCGCTGATACCACCTCAACAGTCTGGTTGCCCTGACGCTGTTGAAGTGACTCACCAACACAGAGAATGGGTATTAAACCGGCACTCTGTGCTGCTATAAACTTTTTAGCAACGGTCTCGTTGCTTTCATTTTGCATCGCTCGTCGCTCTGAGTGCCCTATCAGAACATACTTACATCCCTGATCGACCAGCATTTCAGCCGATATCTCTCCTGTGTAGGCACCTGCCGAAAACTCAGATACATTCTGCGCACCTAGGCTTATTGGGCTATTTGCAACTGCCTGCGCAACTCCTGAGATGTGCACAAAGGATGGGAAAATAGCGATTTCCGCCCCGTTGTTATCGGCCTTCCATTCACTGGCAAGCTGGCTGGCTAAATTAAACGCCGTTTCAGCTGAACCATGCATTTTCCAATTGCCTACGATTAGCGATTTTAACATCCGTTTTACTCCTCTCAGAGCTGCCTCGCAAAAGGGCGCAAATCCTACCCGACATGCGACTAAGATACAATAAGCAAATCATCTTTTCGGTCAGGCGATACGCTGTTTTACGATTTCAGCAATATCAGCTGCCAGACTCTTGACCAGTACTTCGTCTTCACCTTCGACCATTACCCTAATAAGCGGCTCGGTTCCAGATGGTCGCAACAAGACCCGGCCACGACCCGCAAGCCTTTTTTCAGCATCAACAACCGCCTGATTAATTTGCGCATCGCCACTGATATCTACTTTTTTAGGCAGGCGGACATTGATCATAATCTGCGGAAACTTACTCATACCTGACTTTAGTTGATGCAGTGAATTACCGCTGTCGGACAGCGCTCTAAGTATCTGCAGTGCTGAGACTATGCCATCACCGGTACTGTTTAAGTCACTGCACAGCACATGACCGGATCCCTCACCACCCAGAGCCCATCCATTTTCTTTCATGGCTTCTACCACATAACGGTCACCGACCTTGGTACGCACAAAGGGGATATTCATCTCGGCTAGCGCCAACTCAAGACCGAGGTTACTCATTTGGGTTCCTGCGACACCATTACAGCCACCCTGTGACTGCTGTCGATGCTGGGCGATAATAAAGATGAGTTCATCTCCGTCGACCAACTCGCCCTGACCATCAATGAAAAGCACACGATCACCATCACCGTCAAAGGCGATACCGAGATCTGCCTGCTCGTCAAGTACTGCAGTGGCCAGGCCGGCCGTATGGGTAGAGCCGCATTGATCATTAATATTAAAGCCATTGGGTCTATTACCCATGGTGATGGTCTCAGCACCCAGTTCCTTAAAGACTTTGGGTGCCACGTCATAGGTCGCGCCATGGGCACAGTCGAGAACCACCTTTAAGCCGGCAAGTGAAAATCCTGCGGGCAGCGTTCCCTTGCAGAATTCAACATAGCGTCCAGCGGCATCTGTCACCCGCCGCGCCTTACCCAATTGATCGGACTGGTTGGTTATCAGGCTTTGGTCGAGAAGCGCCTCGATTTCCAGTTCAATGTCATCGGGCAATTTGTAACCGTCGGCGGCAAAGAATTTGATGCCATTGTCTTCGACAGGATTGTGCGAGGCACTGATTACAATACCAGCGGCGGCGCGAAAGGTGCGAGTGAGGTAGGCGATGGCCGGTGTCGGCATGGGGCCGAGCATATCCACATCTACACCCGCGGCGATCAACCCAGCTTCTAGGGCAGATTCAAACATATAGCCCGATACCCTTGTGTCCTTACCGATCAGAACGCGCTTTTTGCCTTTGGCATTGCGGGTTAGTACCGTGCCTGCAGCCCATCCCAGCTTGAGGAAAAACTCTGCGGTAATCGGTGCTTCACCAACTCGACCGCGAATGCCATCAGTTCCGAAATACTTTCTTGCCATATCCTTTATGTCCCAATTTCTTACTTGTTTACGCTTTGCCAAATAGTCAATGCCTGGACAGTCTCCAGTACATCATGTACTCGCAGAATCAGTCCCTGGGAATTGATATTTTGTGCTGCTGTTTTTGCGACTGCTTTTTCGAGTTTTTGTGCTGCTAGAAGCGCCATGGTAACACTTCCAATAAGTCTGTGATCAATATCTGCATCAAGTAACTGACCAATCATTGTCTTGCGTGAAACGCCCACTAACAGCGGGTGGCCAGTATCAGAAAATTGTTTCAGCGCCTTGAATAGTGAGAGGTTGTGCTCGAGAGTTTTACCAAACCCAAACCCGGGATCAAAGAGGATCTGCTCTCTGGCAATACCTGCATCGAGACAGGCCTGTTTACGCTGCAATAAAAAATCGATTACCTCTGCCACAACATCCTGGTAGCAAGGGTTCTTTTGCATATTGTCTGGACGGTTTTGCATATGCATCAAACAGACCGGCAAGCCACTCTCAGCTGCTGCCTCAAGGGCACCTTCACGCTGCAGGGCGCGCACATCATTGATCATGTGCACCCCGGCGCTGGCTGACTCCCTGATCACCTGTGCGGTACTGGTATCCACAGAGATCAGCACATCAAACCTCGCTTTGATTCCCTGCACAACGGGCATCACTCGATCCAGTTCCTGTTGTTGCGAGACCGCTGCAGCACCTGGGCGGGTGGACTCGCCGCCTATATCAATGATATCGGCACCGTCGGCGAGCATTTGCTCAACGGTGTTGAAGGTTTTATCCAGATCGAGAGCATTGTCGACATAAAGCTGGCCGCCATCGGAAAATGAATCCGGAGTGATATTGACTATCCCCATTACCGCGGGGCGCGATAGGTCGAGGATTTTGCTGCCACAAATTAAGGTCATTGCTGTCATAAAAACTAAAAAAGCCCCACTGTCAGCATGACAGTGGGGCTAATCCTGTACAAAAGAATTTAGAGATCTTCGACTGGTCCGCCAATTGGACCATCGGCGGCTGAACTCTTGCTACCACCGGAGTCTGTATCAGAGCCTGAATCATTATCATCCCACTGATGGGGCGGACGCACTTTGCGTCGGTTCATCAGGTCGTCGACCTGATCTGCATCGATGGTTTCATATTCCATAAGGGCATCTTTCATTGCTTCGAGAATATCGCGATTATCCTCAAGTAATTTCTTTGCCTTGGCATAGGCATCATTGAGAATTTGGCGTACTTCCTGATCAATTTCTCTGGAGGTATCTTCGGAGTAGTGGGTATTACCACCTCCGGGCGCCTGGGATTCATCTTCGCCGTAGAGGACGGGTCCCATCTTTTCATTCAGCCCCCATTTGGTCACCATATTGCGCGCCATCTGTGTGGCTCGCTCAATATCATTGGAGGCACCGGTAGTGACACCATCTATACCGCCAATCAGCTCCTCGGCAATGCGCCCGCCAAACAGGCTGCACAACTGACTGAACAGCTGACGACGACTCATGCTGTAGCGATCTTCTTCGGGAAGGTATTGGGTAACACCCAGTGCGCGACCACGAGGAATAATCGTCACCTTGTGCACCGGGTCGTGCTCTGGCACCAGACGACCAATAATCGCGTGGCCAGCCTCGTGATAGGCAGTATTGGCCTTCTCTTTATCGGACATTACCATCGAGCGGCGCTCGGCACCCATCATGATCTTGTCGCGGGCCTTTTCAAACTCTTCCATAGTAACAACACGACGGTTGGCGCGAGCCGCAAAAAGAGAGGCCTCGTTAACCAAATTGGCCAGATCGGCACCGGAGAATCCCGGAGTACCACGGGCGAGAACACTGAGCTCAACCGACTCATCAAGGGGCACTTTGCGGCCATGGACTTTGAGGATTTGCTCGCGACCGCGAATATCCGGCAGTCCAACATAGACCTGGCGATCAAATCGGCCCGGTCTTAACAGCGCCTTATCCAGTACATCGGGACGGTTGGTCGCGGCGATAACAATCACCCCTTCGTTGCCTTCAAAGCCATCCATCTCAACCAGCAATTGGTTTAAAGTCTGCTCGCGCTCATCGTTGCCGCCACCCCAGCCACCGCCGCGGTGCCGACCGACCGCATCAATCTCATCGATAAAGATGATGCACGGCGCCTGCTTCTTCGCCTGCTCGAACATATCGCGCACTCGCGAGGCACCAACACCGACAAACATCTCGACAAAGTCAGAGCCAGAGATTGAGAAGAACGGCACCTTGGCCTCACCGGCAATCGCTTTCGCCAGCAGGGTCTTACCTGTACCAGGAGGTCCGACCATCAAAACGCCTTTGGGGATACGACCACCGAGGCGCTGGAATTTACTTGGATCGCTGAGGAATTCAACCAGCTCACCGACATCTTCTTTAGCTTCGTCGACACCGGCGACATCGGCAAAGGTGGTATTAATCTGGTCACCGGTCAACAGTTTTGCCTTGCTCTTGCCGAAGCTCATCGGGCCGCCTTTGCCGCCACCTCCGCCCTGCATCTGGCGCATAAAGAATACAAAGATGGCGAGTATTAGGAGTATTGGGAATGCCGCCAGAAGCAACTGGGAGAGCAGACTTGGCGTCTCGGGCTCTTTGCCGACTACTTTGACATTATGGTTGAGCAGGTCATCCATAAGGCCGGGATCTTGGACATTGGGCCGCACAGTCTTAAATCTCGTACCGTCGCGACGTACTCCTTCAATAATTAGACCATCAATAGAGACGCTGGATACTCGCTCGTTCTGAACTTCCGTCACAAAGTCGGAATAGACCACTTCGTTGTCAACAGGCTGGGGAGTAAAGCTGTTAAAAACAGATAAAAGAATTGCCGCCAGAATCAGCCATACAATTAAATTTTTTGCCATATCGTTCAAGTTCGTATCCTCTTTGTCAGGCCTTTAGGCCCTTGGCAACCATGTAGACTTCTCGAGACTTGGCTCTTGAAGCGTCGGGTTTACGCATACTGACAGTATTAAACAATGTTCTAACATGTCGTACAAATTCATCGAAGCCTTCTCCCTGGAATATTTTGGCAACAAAAACCCCTTCGGGTTTCATAACCTGGCAGGCCAAGTCGAGTGCAAGCTCCACCAGGTAGATACTCGCAGGCTGATCAACTGCTTTGCTTCCTGTTAAATTGGGGGCCATATCTGAAATTACAAGGTCTACGGGACGATTATCGATCAGCTTTAATAACTGGTGAAGAATATCATCCTCGGTAAAGTCCCCATGAATAAAATCAACACCGGCAATACCGTCCATCGGCAGCAGGTCAACCGCATGCACCCTGCCCTCGTGGCCGACTAACTCTGCGGCCACCTGGGACCAGCCTCCAGGGGCTGCACCAAGGTCTACGACAGTCATTCCCGGACGGATCATGTTGTCCTTGCCGATAATTTCGAGCAGTTTATAACTGGCACGAGACCTGTAACCATCCCTTTGTGACTGTTGCACATAGGGATCTTTTACATGTTGTTTAATCCAACTACGATTTTTAGATTTCGCCATGCTGTTGTTTTCGCTAGAATGTGCGACCTTTTGAATGAGCCGCGCATTATGACAAGTTCCAACGAGGATAAAAAACATTTACGCCGATTAGGCCATAATCTTAAACCTGTAGTGACCGTCGCTGGTAATGGTCTCAGTGAAAATGTCAGTGCTGAAATTGCCCGAGCACTGAATGACCACGAGCTAATCAAGATCAAACTGGTGGCAGATGACCGCGAGGCCAAGAGAGCGCTGACCGAGGCTATATGCACAGAAAACAATGCCCAACTGGTTCAATCCATTGGTCATGTCATCCTTGTTTACCGCAAAGCCAAAACACCGGATCCAAGACTTTCCAACTTATTGCGCTAACCCATTGATTTTTTGTGCCATAATCAAGAGCGTTGCTCGAAAGACATCATTAGGTACAATGACTCAGGGTTTTAATCGTGACAGATAATCGCACATTAAAATTTATTCTAGGCTACATCGGCAAGCCGATATTGGTTGGGTTATTTGTTGCGGCTCTGTTACTTCTGGTGTTTCCGGAGTTTCGCCAGCAGCCGGATTCAGCGCAACAGATGATGATGGATTTGCAACAAAACGGCACTGCAAATCAGTGGGCCGGTCCGGCATCCTACGCTCACGCAGTGAATCGGGCTGCCCCCTCAGTTGTCAATATCTACACTCGAAAAGTCACCAAGTCGGCAAAGCATCCACTGTTGGATGACCCCTACTTTAGACGGTTGTTTGACAAGCCACAGCAGCGCGTTCAATCCTCACTAGGCTCTGGCGTGGTTATGCAGAGTGATGGCTTTATCCTGACCAATAACCATGTAATCGACGGCGCAGACCAGATTTTGGTTCTGCTCTACGATGGTACCGAGGCGCCAGCCACGGTGGTCGGCAAGGATCCAGAGACTGACCTGGCGGTACTTAAGATTGCCAGTAACAGCCTGCAACCCATTTCAATTGGTGAACCGGCACAGGCCAAAATTGGCGATGTTGTACTGGCGATCGGCAACCCCTACGGTGTCGGGCAGACCGTAACCCAGGGCATTATCAGCGCCAAGGGTCGCAATGGCCTGGGACTCAATACCTTTGAAAACTTTATCCAGACTGATGCGGATATCAATCCGGGCAATTCAGGCGGCGCCCTGGTTGATAGCTACGGTAATCTGCTAGGGATCAATACCGCTATACTCAACCAGTCTGGCTCGGCTGGAATCAGCTTTGCAATTCCGGCAAATACCGCGGCTAAAGTGCTCAAAGATATAATCAGTTACGGTTATGTGGTGCGTGGTTGGGTTGGTATGGAGGCATTCCCGCTGACGCCACAGATTGCCAAGCGACTTAACCTGAGCATTACCTATGGCCTACTTGTTCGCGGTATCTACAACAACAGTCCAGCACATCTGGTAGGTATACAGCCGGGAGATATAGTGATTACCATTAATGGTGAGCCGGTTAGCGATCGGCAAACCAGCGTCAACCAAATTGCGGATGTGGCCCCCGGAACACCGATTGAGCTGGAGATATGGCGGCAGGGTGAAACCTTTGCGGTAACTGCAGTCGCTGGCATTCGACCGACCAATTCTGAAAAATAGCGCCTCAGTCTCAGTTGATAATGGCGCTGAGACACTTCACTAAAAGATGATTTTGCTCTTGATTACCTACAGTGATTCGCAAAAACTCACTGATACGCGGCTTGTTGAAGTGGCGGACAATAATATTCTGCTCTCGCAGTGACTGAGCCAGCGTTTTGGCATTGAAGTTGGGGTGTCGAACAAACACAAAATTGGCCGCCGATGGCAGAATTTCAAAGCCCAAAGATTCAAGCTGTTGGGTTAACTGCACACGGCTATTGATCACCAGTTGGCGGGTCTCTTCAAAGTATTCACGGTCCTCAAAGGCAGCGACCCCTGCGGCGATCTGCACGTGACCGAGAGGATAGGAGTTGAAGCTGTTTTTAACCCGCTCAAGACCTTCGATCAGTTCAGCAGAGCCCATCGCATAGCCAATACGCAAGCCCGCCAAGGAGCGGGATTTGGACATGGTTTGAACTACTAAAAGATTTTCGTACTGGTTTACCAGTGCCACAGCACTGGCGCCCTTATCGGCAAAATCAATATAGGCCTCATCCACAACCACTACTGAGTCTCTGTTTGACTGCAGAAGCTTTTCAATTGCGCTCAGTGCCAGCAATCGACCTGTCGGCGCATTGGGGTTGGGAAAAATAATACCGCCATTGGGACGGCAGTATTTATCCAGGTCCAGAGAAAAGTCTTCTGCCAGAGGCACCTTGCTGTACTGAATGGCATAGAGGCCACAGTAGACGGGATAAAAGCTGTAGCTGATATCGGGAAAGAGTATGTCTTGGGTCTGGCGAAAAAGAGCATTAAATACATGGGCGAGTACTTCATCAGAGCCATTGCCAACAAAAACCTGATCAGTATTCAGTTGGTAGTAGTCTGCGATGCTCTGTTTAAGCTGATCAGCATTTGGTGGTGGATAGAGTCGCAATTCCCCATTTACCGAAGCTTCCATCGCCTGAAGTACTTTTGGCGATGGCCCGTAAGGATTTTCATTGGTATTTAGCTTGGTTAGGTTATTAACAGCCGGTTGCTCCCCGGGCGTGTAGGGATCGAGGCTGGTGACAAAATTACTCCAGTACTTGCTCATAACCAACTCTTATTTTTCGCTTTTAATTCGATATTCTGCCGACCGCGCATGAGCTGTAAGCGATTCGCCACGACCCAGCACAGAGGCCACCTTACCCAGATCAGATGCACCCTGCTGTGAACAGTAGATCAGCGAACTGCGCTTCTGGAAATCATAGACACCCAGGGGCGACGAAAAACGCGCCGTTGCCGATGTCGGCAACACATGGTTTGGCCCGGCGCAGTAATCGCCGAGTGCTTCTGCGGTGTGACGACCCATAAAAATAGCACCAGCATGACGAATTTCTGGCAGCCAGATCTGGGGATCTTCCACAGATAATTCGAGATGTTCTGGCGCAATACGATTTATCAAATCGATGGCTTGCTGTTGGTCGGCGACCTCAATCAGGGCACCGCGACGCTCCAGAGATTGACGAATAATCTCTTTGCGCTCCATCTGCGGCAACAGCTTGTCCATACTGCTGTGTACCGCTTCTATATAGTCCGCGTCCCAGGCGATAAAAATAGACTGGGCGTCCTCGTCGTGTTCGGCCTGCGAAAACAGGTCCATGGCAATCCAGTCAGGATCAGTTTGGCCATCGCAGACAACCAGTATCTCACTGGGACCGGCAACCATATCCAGACCGACAGATCCGAATACCATACGCTTGGCAGTCGCCACATAGATATTGCCGGGCCCGACGATTTTATCAACTCTTGGCACTGTCTCTGTGCCATAAGCCAGCGCGGCCACTGCCTGGGCACCCCCAATGGTAAATACCCGATCAACACCGGCAATTGCTGCGGCGGCCAGAACCATGGGGCTCAACTCGGCATCTGGCGCGGGCACCATCATAATGACTTCGCTGACACCGGCGACCCGGGCTGGAATACAGTTCATTAGCACTGAAGAGGGATAGCTGGCCTTGCCACCGGGCACATAGATACCGACCCTATCCAGAGGGGTAATCTGCTGCCCCAACACAGTGCCATCAGCTTCTTGATACTGCCAGGAATCCTGTGCCTGGTGCTGATGATAATCACGAATTCTCGTTGCGGCTGTCTCCAATGCTCGGCGGGACTCGCTGTCAATAGATGCCAGCGCCTGCTGGAGTTGCCCGAAGGATATTGACAGCTCGTCGATGCACTTAACCTGTCGGCGATCAAAACGGTTGGTCAACGCGACCAGTGCCGTATCACCCTCGGTTTTCACCTGACGGAGGATGCCGCTGACGGTTTCTTCAACTGCATCATCCGAGACCATATTCCAGGCGATCAGCTTTTCAAGCGTTTGATCAAAACCCTTGTCACGTGCATGCAATTTGTTGATGGCAACGGTCATTATTTGTTCTCCACCGCTTCTTTTAATGCATCGACAATGGACTGGACATCGGCAAATTTGGTTTTCATTGCGGCTTTGTTAACGATCAGTCGTGAGCTGATCTCGGCAATTTCTTCACGGGCTTCAAGACCATTGGCCTTGAGCGTGTTGCCAGTATCGACAATATCGACAATCTCTTGGGCAAGATCAAGTATCGGCGCAAGCTCCATAGCACCATAGAGTTTTATTAGTTCGGCCTGCCTGCCCTGCTCGGCATAGTACTGGCGCGCCACATTGATATATTTGGTCGCCACACGCAGTCTGCTGTGTTGCTGAGTGGAACCCACTGGCACAGCAGTCATCAGTTTGCAGCGGGCAATACCCAGATCCAGCGGCTCGTAATAACCATCGCCCTGATGCTCAAGCAGCATATCCTTTCCGGCAACCCCTATATCTGCGGCACCAAACTGAACGTAGGTGGCGACATCGGAACCACGTAAAATAATCAACCGGACATTGCCGCGGTTGGTGGGAAATACCAGTTTGCGGCTGGAGAAGACATCCTCAGCAGGAATAATTCCTGCGCGCTCCAAAAGCGGTAGTGTCTCTTTTAAAATACGGCCCTTAGTAAGGGCTATGGTTATCTGTGTCATTGTTGTGTCTGCTGTCTCTTGTCACTCAACTTTCATTCAAGTTGGTTAATAAGTCTCAATCTATCCCGGCACACGTTTTATGCTGGCCCCCAGAAGATGCATTTTTTCTTCAATACATTCATAGCCGCGATCGATGTGATAGATACGATCTACCACCGTCTCGCCATCGGCAACCAGTGCCGCAATTACCAGTGCTGCTGAGGCGCGCAAATCCGAGGCCATGACCGGTGCAGCCTTCAATCGCTCGACGCCGGTTACCACTGCAGTATTAGCTTCTACACTAATCACCGCACCCATGCGATTCAACTCCTGCACCTGCATCAGCCGGTTTTCGAAAATTGTCTCAACCACCACACCTGTGCCTTCAGCGACGGCATTTATCGCTGTCAGCTGAGCCTGCATATCGGTGGGGAAAGCCGGGTAGGGGGCAGTTCTGAGACTTACCGCCTTGGGTCTTTTACCCTTCATATCAAGCTCTATCCAGTCTTCACCTTGGGTTATAGTAGCACCGGTTTCCTGGAGTTTTATAAGTACAGCCTCCAGTGAACTGGGATCTGTCTGGGTCACCTTGACCCGGCCTCGAGTCGCTACGGCAGCAGCCAGATAGGTTCCGGTTTCAATACGGTCAGGCATCACGCTAAAGTGTCCGCCTTCAATTTTTTCAACACCGTTGATTACCAGACGGTTTGAACCCGCACCCTGAATATCTGCACCCCAGGCATTTAGACAGTTGGCTAGATCGACAATCTCTGGTTCGCGGGCGGCATTTTCAATCACCGTCTGACCCTCGGCCAGTGCAGCAGCCATCATCAAATTTTCTGTGGCCCCCACTGAGACTATATCCATGAGAATATGGCATCCTACAAGGCGCCCATCGCTGCGCGCCTTAATATAGCCATCTTCAATTTCGATGGTTGCACCCATGGCTTCGAGCCCGCGCAAGTGGAGATCCACAGGCCGGCTACCGATTGCACAGCCACCGGGAAAGGATACGTTGGCTTCGCCGTATCGGGCCAACAGTGGACCAAGAACCAGTATCGAAGCACGCATGGTCTTTACCAGCTCATAGGGCGCGGTGCGGCTTTTCAGTGTCGAGTTATCAACTTCGAGCTGCATTTTTTCATCGATACTGACGGTTACACCCAGCGAACCAAGTAGTTCGATAGTGGTTGTCACATCCTGCAGGTGCGGCAGATTGGCTACTGTTACCAGTCCCTCGGAGAGCAGCGTCGCTGACAGTATTGGCAGCGCGGCATTCTTGGATCCGGAGATCCAAACTTCCCCGCGAAGCGGCCCGCCACCCTGAATTATTAACTTATCCATCAAACAAACCTTAAGACAACCTTGTAAAAATCTTGCACAGTACAGCGATTAGGCTGATCGTGCAGACCACTCAAGCGGAGTAAAAATTTTCATATTGACCGCGTGCATGTCACCGGAGGCAATCTTTTCATTTAACACTGCGTATATTGCCTGCTGACGTTGAACAGGCCGTTTGCCATCAAACATTTCGCCAATGGCTAGGATATTAAAGTGGCTACCCTCAGCCTCTACGCGGAATTCACAATCAGGCAGGGAGTTTTCAAGGAGTGCTTTTACGTCTTCAGGATTCATAGGTTACTCTTTATATTTGAAACACGCCTAAGGATACGGCGCACCATAGAAAAATTTTTACTTTTGATCGGTGAGCCAGCCGCTAATCACTTTATCAATATCGCCACCCGAGCGCTGTGCGGATTGTATAAACTGATTGCGGAATGTCTTGCCCAGGTTGATGCCATTGATAACCACATTAACCACCATCCATTCACCGGTTTTCTTACGCGCTAGGCTGTACTCTAAGGGGTAGACATTATCAGCGCTGCGAATTTCCTGCTTCACCGTTACTCTTCGCTGCCCTTTTTCCAGCGGCCGCGGTTCAAGCAGAACAATTTTTTGGTCATTATAACTAATCAGGCCTCGCCCATAGGTCTCTACCAATCCATCGCGAAAGGTTTTGGAAAATTGCGCGCGCTGCTCGGGGCTAGCAGATCTGCCATAGCTGCCCATTACATTGCGGGCAATAAATCCAAAATCCACATGAGCAGATAACAGCTTATCCAACTTGTCAAAGTAGGCACCCTCAGTTTCCGGATAAGTATCACGGTGGGCGGCTATAATACCCAGCAACTCTACCGTGACTTGTTCAATTTTTTTATACGGATCCACGACAGTATTTGTCGCAAAACTCAGAGGTGCCAACAAGGTCATTACGGCAACGGCAATCCATTTTTTAAAACTCATATCCACTCTTCTCATGACCCCACTCCCTGGGCAGTTAAAAATCAATAACATTTTACGTCTTGCAAACCAGCGTAAGTGCATTTTGGCACCTAAGTTTGCTGACAACGAACGCCGGGCACTATAACATCCCCAAACTTTTGAAGAAATAGAACCCGCTGTGCATATAGCGGTAATTTGGAGAATTTATGAGTGCATTGTTACTTCCGACTCTCGGCCTGGTGGTTGGTGTTCTGGGCCTTCTCTGGGGGGCGGATCGCTTTGTTGCCGGCAGTGCGGGCGCGGCGAGAAATTATGGTATATCGCCACTGATAATCGGCCTGACCGTGGTCTCTATCGGCACCTCTGCACCTGAAATTCTTGTCTCGGTCAATGCGGCACTCAATCAGGCCAGTGAACTGGCTGTTGGCAATGCGCTGGGTTCAAACCTTGCCAATATAGGTCTGGTTCTGGGCATCACTGCCCTTATCGCCCCTATTCCGGTACAAAAACACCTGCTTTCCCAGGAAGCGGTCATTCTTATTCTAATCACCGCCGGGGCCGGGATCTGTCTCTATGATGGTTACCTGGGCCGCGGCGAGAGCTTGCTTCTTGGCGCGCTTATTTTTCCATTGATTTTTATCACCGTTAAATACAAAAAGAGCCATACCAGCCCCGAGGAGATTGCCGCCGGTGAAGAAATTCCGGATATCACCCTGGCCGCTGCCGCTCTGTGGTTTTTCATCGGACTAATCGTCTTGCTGGCAAGTGCTGAAGTCACAGTGTGGAGCGCCAAGACCATTGCCCAATCCATGGGCGTCAGCGAGCTGGTAATAGGGCTTACTGTCGTAGCCATAGGTACCAGCCTTCCGGAACTGGCGGCCTCAGCGGTAAGTGCACTGCGTGGCCATCACGACATAGCAGTGGGTAATGTATTTGGCTCTAACCTGTTTAATCTTATGCTGGTTATGACCTCGGCTGGCGCTATTTCCCCCATCGCACTGACGCCGGAAGTTTTTTCCAGGGACTTTCTAAGCCTTAGCGCAATGACTATTCTTCTGGTTGCCATGGTTGCTTACGCTCTGTTTAGGGGCGCTAAAACCGCTACGCCGGCAAGGCTGTCGCGGCGCTTTGGGTTTATTCTGGTCAGCGGCTATGGCCTCTACTATATTTTGCTGTGGCCCTACGTGGTCAATGGCTAGAGACCGGATTTCGCCACCTGTGGGTTTCGCTCTATAATGCCACCCGGATTCAATTGAGACTGCACCCTTTAAAAACACTAGTGACTAAAATATGACCGCAACAGATTTCATAACCTCCGCAAAGCGCACCATTAAAATGGAAGCCGCTGCCGTCGAGCAGCTATTGAGTCGCCTCGACGAAAATTTTGTAACTGCCTGCCAGGCCATGCTCGATTGCAGTGGGCGTGTGGTAATTACCGGCATGGGCAAGTCTGGTCATATTGGCAACAAGATTGCCGCCACTCTCGCCAGCACAGGGACTCCGGCATTTTTTGTTCATCCCGGCGAAGCCTGTCACGGTGACCTTGGCATGATCACCAGCGACGACGTTGTGATTGCCATCTCCAACTCCGGCAGCACTGCGGAAGTTGTCACCATACTGCCACTGATCAAACGTCTCGGTATTCCCCTGATTAGCATGACCGGTAATGCCTCTTCGGTACTTTCAGAGGCAGCCTGCGCCAACCTCGACGTGAGTGTCGCCAGTGAAGCCTGCCCACTTAATCTGGCACCGACGACCAGCACAACCGTCACTCTGGCGATGGGCGATGCTCTGGCAATTGCCCTGCTTGAATCGCGCGGTTTCAGCGCCGAAGACTTCGCTTTTTCACATCCCAGCGGTGCCCTGGGGCGCAAGCTATTGCTTCGTGTGACTGATATTATGCACAAAGACAGTCAAGTGCCGCGGGTCTTTGCCAGCCAGCCTCTTAACCAAGCGCTTCTAGAAATGACTGAAAAGGGCTTTGGCATGACAACTGTTGTCTCCGAAGACAATACCCTTCTAGGCGTGTTCACCGATGGCGACTTACGTCGCATTGTCGACGCCAAAGTGGATATAAACAGCGCCACTATGGCGGAGGTCATGTCCGCTAACCCAAAAACCATCCACGAGGAAATTCTCGCCGCCGAAGCGCTGAAAATCATGGAGGACAGTTCGATCACCGCACTGGTTGTCGAGGATAAGCACCATCATCCGATTGGTGTCCTGCATATGCATGACATTCTGCGCGCGGGAGTTGTATAACTATGGCGAATATTGACAGCGCAGCCATCGCCGCTGCAAAAAAAATCAAGCTGCTACTCCTCGATGTTGATGGTGTCCTCACTAACGGCCAACTCTACTACGGAAATAATGGCGAAGAGCTCAAGGCCTTTGATATTCAGGATGGGCTGGGCATTAAGCTTCTTCAGCGCGGTGGCGTGCAGGTCGGTATTATTACCGGGCGTGTATCTGCGCTTTTACAGCGTCGCGCTGATGAATTGGGGATCTCCCCAGTTGTTCAGGGTCGCGAGGATAAACTCACCGCCCTGGGTGAACTGCTTGAAAATATGGATATTCAAATGGATGAAATCGCCTTTATGGGCGACGACCTGCCAGATCTCGCGGTGATCAATCGTGTAGGGCTGGGTATGACCGTGGCCAATGGCAGTGCTAGCGTAGCCGCCAGCGCACTCTGGCAAACCAGCCGCTGCGGTGGCAATGGCGCAGTTCGCGAGGCCGCCGAGATGATTCTCGCCGCACAGGGTAAATTGGACGCAATACTGGCAAGCTATCAATGATTCGACAGGCTTTACTGACATTTATTTTGGCGCTGATGGTCGGGGGCTTTCTGCTAATCTGGGACTCACCACCAGAATCTTTTATTCGCCAGAAAGACGGACAATTTGAGAAAGATCCTCGCGCTGACAGTTACATGACTGAGATAACCAGCCGGCGCTTTTCATCCGAAGGTTCCGAACAATTTTCTATTCGTTCGCCACGCATAGAATTTTTTGAGGGCGCGTCAGTGCTAACTCTTGCCAGACCCCTTTTTGTCACTCAGCGACCTCTTGAAAAGCCGCTGGTATTGCAGGCAGCGCAAGGCCAATTGAACAGCGACCTGGGTGTCCTTGACCTCGCCGGCAATGTGCGCGCCGATATCAACTCTAAGGGTGATTTGAGCGTGCTGACTACCGAGCGTTTAACATACCTAATCGATGCTGATATTGCCAAAACAGAAAGTTCATTTAAACTGGATGCCCCACAGGGGTCCATGTCCGGTACCGGCCTGCATGTCGATCTGCGCAGGGAAACCTTTCTTATTAAATCTGACGTTCGGGTAATCCATGAGCCTATCTAGTATGCGCTTATCTACAACTTCCAGATTAGCTGCTCTGTTAGTATTTTTTGCGCTCAGCCTGCTTTTTGCCGTCGCTGCTGTCGCATTACCCGATGATCGAAAGCAAACTATTTCCATCGAATCCGACTCGGCGGAACGCAACGAAAAGACCGGCCAAACAATCTACAGCGGCAATGTAATTATCAGCCAGGGGAGCATTCTTATTGAAGCCGACCAGATAACCCTGCACTATCAGGGCAGCAAGATCAGCCGTATTGAGTGCACCGGCACTCCGGCAAGCTACCAGCAACAACCACAGGTCCAGGGACCAATGCTGGTTGCCCGTGCAGAGCATATTGACTACCTGCTGGCGAATGACCAGATTATTCTCAAGCGCAATGCAGTTCTGTCACGCAATGGCACGATTATTAAAGGTGACTCAATCAACTACGACATTCAGAACGAGACATGGAAGGCCAAAGGTAACGATCTCGGTGAACAAAAACGTATACAACTAGTCATTCCGCCCTCAGTGCAGGAATCGACATCTGAAGAGACCCCCTGATGGCAATTTTAGAAGCACGCAACCTGGCCAAAGCCTATGGCAAACGACCAATCGTCAAAGATGTCTCCATGTCCGTTAAACAGGGTGAAATCGTCGGGCTGCTCGGCCCTAATGGTGCGGGCAAAACCACTTGTTTCTACATGATTATTGGCCTGGTCAACCAGGACAGTGGCACTATCACCATTGATAAGAGCGATATTACCGCGCTGCCAATGCATGGTCGCGCCCGCCGCGGTCTTGGCTATCTGCCACAGGAGCCCTCAGTATTTCGCAAGCTGAGTGTCGCGGATAATATCCTGGCGATTCTGGAAACCCAAAAGGAGCTCAACCGCGAGCAGCGCCAACAACGCCTCGAAGAGCTGATGCATGAGTTTCATATCTCACATCTGGCGAAAAGTCTCGGCATGAGTCTCTCCGGCGGTGAGCGCCGCAGGGTTGAGATAGCCCGTGCACTGGCGGCAAATCCGCAATTTATTCTTCTCGATGAACCCTTTGCCGGTGTTGACCCAATCTCGGTCACCGATATCAAAAATATAATCCGCCACCTGCGCGATAGCGGCATAGGCGTATTGATAACCGACCACAACGTGCGCGAGACACTGGATATCTGTGAGCATGCCTACATTATCGGCGAAGGTCATGTTATCGCCGAGGGAACCACTGACGACATTCTCAATGATGTCAATGTTCGTAAAACCTATCTGGGTGATAACTTTTCTCTGTAGTTTTTCACCCCAATAAAAAGCCAATACTCTTAAATAATAGCTTGCTTCTCAAATAGGCGTTTGCCTCCAACAGTGTATTGGCACTAAAATTGCAGTTCACACTTTAATAACGATAATCTCTGCATGCGCCAAGGCCTTCAGTTAAAAATCAGTCAACAGCTGACAATGACGCCGCAGCTGCAACAGGCCATACGTCTTCTGCAGCTGTCGACACTGGAGCTGCGCCAGGAGATGATCGAACACCTCTACAACAACCCGCTTTTGGAAATTGATGAAGACGGCAGTAGTGAGATCAGTCCAGAAACACTTCAGTCTTCTCAGTCGAACAGTGACGATAGCAGTCGTGAAAACAGCTCGGAAAATACGCCAGAAGACGCAGCTGAGACAACCAGAGAGCAGCAAAATGACGAGCAGAACTCGGATTACGAATGGAGCGAACAGATCCCCCAGGATCTACCAGTCGATGCCAACTGGGAGGATGTCTACAATCCCTCAAGCGCGAATAGTAGTGGTGCCGAAGTTAATCTGGAACAGGTGCATCAGGTTACTGAATCCTTTCAGGGGCACCTGCATTGGCAGCTCAATCTGACACCTTTTTCAGACAGAGACAGAGAAATTGCCTCGGCCTTTATAGATGCAATTGACAGTTCTGGATTTATTGCTGAGGATCTTCATGATGTCGTCGCGCATATTGATACCGAGAGCCCCGATGACGAGATTCAAGAAGATGAACTCCTGGCTGTATTACACAGACTTCAACAATTCGATCCTCCCGGCGTATTCGCCCGCGATATTCGCGAATGCCTTTTAATCCAACTCAAGCAGCTGGCACCGGAAACTGAACACCTTCAATCTGCCCTGCTTATAGCCACTGATTTTCTCGAAGATATCGCCTCGATTGACAGTCTGCGCCTGGCGAAAAAGTCCGGGATCAGTGCCGATGAGCTTCAAGCGGCCCTGCAACTGATTCGCAGCCTCAACCCACGCCCTGGCGAGGCGTTTAACAGCAATGATATCGACTACATTGTCCCCGATGCCTACGTGGAGAAAATCAAAGGCCGCTGGCAAGTACAACTCAACGACAGCAATATGCCGCGGTTGCGCATCAATGATTCCTATTCAGCATTGATCAAGCGCTCCGATAACAGTAATGAAAATCAATTCCTCAAAGACAACCTTGCCGAGGCGCGCTGGTTTTTGCGCAGTATTGAAAGTCGCAATGAGACACTGATGCGCGTCGCCATGACCATAGTTGATCTTCAGCAGGGGTTTCTTGACTATGGCCCGGTGGCAATGAAACCCATGGTGTTATCAGATATCGCCAGCAAACTGGAACTCCACGAGTCGACAATTTCCCGAGTGACTACCAGTAAATATCTGGCCACGCCCCAGGGAATTTATGAGCTGAAATATTTCTTTTCCAGTCATGTGGGTACCTCCGGTGGCGGGGAGTGTTCATCAACTGCTGTTTGCGCTATCCTAAAAGAGATGATTGGCGCTGAACAACCAACAAAACCACTGAGCGATAACAAACTAACATCCCTTCTTGAGGAGCAGGGTATTCAGGTGGCTCGCCGAACGGTTGCCAAATACAGAGAAAGTATGGGTATACCATCCTCAAGTCAGCGCAAGAGATTCTAGTCAATCCAAGAAATGAAGAAATAAAGTTTCAACAACGTAAAATCAAGGAGAACTGCATGCAACTAACCATCAGCGGACACCACTTGGAAATTACAACACCTATCAGAGACTACGTTACCAACAAACTATCAAAACTCGAACGACACTACGAACAGATTACCAGTACATCTGTCATCCTCTCAGTAGACAAACTCTCGCAAAACGCAGAAGCAACTGTCCATGTAAGTGGCGCAGAATTATTCGCCAATTCACAGCACGAAGACATGTACGCCGCAATTGATGCGCTAACTGACAAGCTTGACCGTCAGCTAATAAAATATAAAGAAAAGCATCGAGGCCACTAGTTACACCTATGAAAATCCACGATATCCTGACTCAGAAAATGACACGTTGCGATCTACCTGGCGGCAGTAAGAAGCGTGTCCTTGAGAATCTGTCCACCTTTGTAACCGATCAACTGGACGGCAATACTGAGCAGGCTGACACACTGTTTCACAATCTGGTCGCCCGCGAGCGACTTGGCAGCACCGGCATCGGGGAAGGCGTCGCCATTCCCCACTGCCGCGTCCCCGGCTTTCATCGAATTCACGGCTGCCTGATCAAACTTCAACATCCCGTTGATTTTGGGGCTCTGGACGATAAGCCGGTAGATCTGATCTTTGCACTGGTCGTGCCCGAAGAACAGAATGATGAGCACTTGGCCACCCTGGCAAGAATCGCCGGGATTATGCAGAATGATCAATCGCGAGAATCACTGCGCAAGTGCCGAAATAACGAAGAGCTTTTTAATACCGCACTGCAGCTAGAGAGATGCGCCTAACCATGCGTCTGGTGATTATCAGCGGCCACTCTGGATCCGGAAAGACCTCTGCACTGAACATTCTTGAAGATGTGGGTTTTACCTGTATTGATAATTTGCCAGCCAGCCTGTTGCAGAATTTGATTACCCAGCTCAACAACAATAATCATGAAGAATTGAATATTGCGGTGGGTATCGATGCTCGCAACCTGGTGGGCGACCTAAATAAAATTCCAGAAATACTCAAGATTATTGAAGCCGATGGCGTCAGTGTCAGCGTGGTTTTCCTCTATGCGAGACGCTCCGACCTGCTGCGTCGCTACAGCGAAACACGCCGCCGTCACCCCCTGAGCAGTGAAACAATTGGCCTCAAGGAGGCTATCGATCTTGAGAAAAAGCTGCTCAGCCCAATCTCGGACATCGCCGACCGCTCTATTGATACCTCCAGGCTTACATTGCACCAGCTGCGCGATCTGGTCAAAAACACCATAGTTCCAAATAATCCGCAGCATATGTCTATCCTCTTTGAGTCTTTTGGCTTCAAGCGCGGCGTCCCCTCGGATTCAGATTTTGTCTTTGATGTTCGCTGCCTGCCCAATCCCTATTGGAAGCAACAATTGAAGAATCAGACCGGAAATGACGAAGGGGTGATTCAATTTTTAGAAGGCCAGGTCGAAGTCGCTTCCATGCTCGCCGATATAATCGGTTTTCTGACGCGCTGGATTCCCCAGTTTCAACAAAATAATCGCAGCTACCTGACTATCTCTATTGGTTGCACAGGCGGCCAGCACAGGTCTGTCTATCTGGCCAATCGCCTCTATGAACACTTCTCTACTCAGCACCCCTTTGTCCAAGTTGTGCACAAAGAGCTCCCCCAATGACTAAGTCGGAACTCATACCATGATTCGCTGTGAGCTGGAGATTATTAACAAACTTGGCCTTCATGCCAG
This sequence comes from Porticoccaceae bacterium, assembly GCA_038150705.1. Lineage (GTDB taxonomy): Bacteria > Pseudomonadota > Gammaproteobacteria > Pseudomonadales > Porticoccaceae > HTCC2207. The sequence goes on from JAYOUA010000005.1 coordinate 22,565, forward strand.
AGCTGCCACCAAACTGGCCAGCACTGCGGGGCATTATCTATGTGCTATTCGTGCCGGCACAAATGAACCTCTGGTCGATGCAAAAAGTATTATGTCGTTGATGCTGCTGGCCGCCAGTCAGGGTACAGTTCTGATCTTTGAGTTTGATGGCGAAGATGAAGACGAAGCCAGGCATGCAATCTCAGAACTTCTTGCCGATTACTTTGGCGAAGGCGAATAAGCAATTTAAATTGTAGCCTGGGCAGCTCTTTGCCCTAATCGCCCAGCAAAAAACTACCGATCTGCCGCGCAGCTCGTTAAAATGCCACAAGCTGATAAAACTCGGCTCAGCTTTGGAGCGATGCATGAACAACACCGAAAATAGCCTATTGACCAAGCTCGGCACCGGCATCGATCCCGGCACCCTCAATCAGGTGCGCCATATTCTCAATAACCTTTCGCCACCTGATATAGCTCACCAACTGGAAACCGCTCCACCTCGCTCTCGGGATGTTCTCTGGCAGCTGGTGGATAGCGATATTGCCGGTGAAGTTCTCCAGGAACTGTCCGATGACATCCAGCAAGAATTCCTCAACCAGATGGATGGCGCAGAGGTTGCCTCGGTAACCGAGGGCCTGGGTGTCGATGATATTGTCGATATTCTCCAGCAGCTGCCAGACCAAGTTATCCCCGAAGTGCTGCAGGCTATGTCCGCTCAGGACAGACAGCGGGTGGAAACCGTCCTCACCTACCCCGAGGATACTGCCGGCGGCATAATGGACACCGAAATGATCACGGTGCGCCCGGATATTACTATCGATGTTGTGCTGCGATACCTGCGTCGTTTTGAAGAGCTGCCGGATATCACCGATAACCTGTTTGTGGTCAGTCGCACCGATACTTTTTTGGGCAACCTGTCACTTGGCAAAATGCTTACCTCCAGTCCCAATACCACCGTCAGGGAAGTAATGGATACGGAGATGGAAGCTATACCGGTCGATCTCACTGACTCCGATGTTGCCCAGCTATTCCAGCGCCAGGATCTGGTATCTGCACCAGTGGTCGATAGCCAGCACCGTCTGGTTGGTCGTATCACCATTGATGATGTGGTTGACGTTATTGTTGAAGATGCTGACCACTCCCTGCTGGCTCTGGCCGGCTTAAGTGATACCGAGGACACCTTCTCGTCAATTGGCCGAACGGCTCCCCGGCGCGCACTTTGGCTGGGACTTAATCTGATCAGCGCAATTCTCGCCTCCTCGGCAATCAGCATGTTTGAAGCGACGCTGGACAAGGTGGTGGCGCTGGCGATCCTGATGCCGATTGTCGCCAGTATGGGGGGTGTTGCCGGCAGCCAGACCCTTACCGTTGTGGTTCGTGGTATGGCCCTAGGCCAGATCGAACGCGACAATATTAAATGGCTGCTGAGTAAAGAATTTATCGTTGGCGCCCTTAACGGCATTCTCTGGGCACTGGTCATGGGTGCTTTGGTGTCACTCTGGTTTGACGACTGGACCATTGCGCTGATTATCGGCCTCGCCATGTGCATCAACCTTATGGCTGCGGCTATTTCCGGCACCCTATTGCCCGTTATCCTTCGCCGTCTCAAGATCGATCCGGCGCTAGCTGGTACAGTTATCCTCACTACAGTAACCGATATTGTCGGTTTTGTTTCCTTTCTCGGCCTGGCTACGGTGTTCTATACCTGATGACTGACAACAATGAATTTGAAGATGAAGAGCTAATCAGTAAATCCCAGCTTAAACGCGAGAGCCAGGCACTGCAGGATATGGGCAGCCAACTAGTGGAAATGCCCGAGGGGCAGCTGACAAAATTCAACCTGCCGGAAAACCTTAAAGATGCTATTTATGAAGCGCGACGCCTAAAAAATCGCGAGGGCAAGCGCCGCCAGCTACAGTATATTGGCAAGTTAATGCGCACTGCTGATATCAGCTTTATTCAGGAAACCCTGGATATGATGGATCATCAATCGCAGACCTACAGACAGCACTTTCAACAATTGGAAAATTGGCGAGATCGCATCATTAAAGAGGGAGCAACGGCTATCGAAGCACTTATCGAAAAGTATCCCCAGGCCGATCGCCAACAACTGCGCAATCTGCAACGTCAGGCAGCCCGTGAACTGACTCAGAAAAAGCCCCCCTCAGCCTCGAGAAAAATTTTTGCCTATCTAAGAGAACTTTCAGAATAGAGGACTATATCTCAAAACAGTTAAAGTTTGCGGTGCGCACTCAATGGCATCTTGGCACGGACTTTATCAATCAAACTTAATTCGATTTCGGCCACGGCCACCCCTGGCTTATCATCGATGGCTGCCAGCAGATTACCCCATGGATCAATAATTGCGCTGCCACCCCAGAGTGCGCGGCGCGGATGTTCCCGGTCAACCATGTTGGCGCCAATCACGAATATTTGGTTTTCCACCGCTCGGGCGCGCAGTAACAAAAGCCAGTGATCCCTGCCTGTGGCTGCGGTAAAAGCCGCCGGAACGCTAACTATCTGGGCACCTCTAACCGCCAGTTGGCGGTAGAGCTCGGCAAAGCGCAAGTCATAACAGACCGACATACCCAGAGCGCAAAGATCGGTCTGCGCCACGACAATTTCACAGCCGCCGCTGAAATTATCCGATTCACGATAGCTGCTCTGCTGGCCAGCGCTCAGTTCAGTCTTATCCAGTGTTACATCAAAGAGGTGAATCTTGTCATAGGAACTACGTTGCTTGCCCTGAGGGTCAAATAACAAAGAGCGGGCAAAGGGCTTATCTTCACCAGGGTCACTAACTGGCAATGTACCCGCCACCAGCCAGATGCCCTGTTGGCGGGCCTGATCTGAGAGAAAATGTCTCACCAACCCCTTAGGCGTTGACTCAGCCCGGCCAATGGCGGTGAAGTCACTGCAACCCAGATGGGCAAAGTTTTCCGGGAGGACAACTAATTCTGCACCCTTATCGACAGCACACTGAATCATTGCGCAGGCATTGTTGAGGCTATGGTCAATTGAATCACCAGGTCGCAGCTGGACTGCTGCGGCAATAAAAGAGTTACTCTTGGTTATTCTTTGCACCATTTTCCTGCGCTTCCTTTTGTACACTCTGCTGCTGGGGCTTTTCATCCTTTAAGTCCGAGGCAAATATACGATCCACTTCTACCTCGACGTCATCCCAGGGGCCAGATATCTTATAGCTGATACTCGACAGCCGATCGACCTGCTTTTCAACCAGCTTGCTGGTGATATAAACCCCAGCGGCGGCAGGTAAGCCGCCCATAAGAGCCACAACCCAAGGCAAATTGGTCGCCACCGGCAGAGTTGCCACCAGACGGCCATCGACCTGCTCGTTAAGCAGATCGAAGTCTCCGGCCATGCTCATGCGCCCGGAGGGCATCTTCATGCGCAGAGGATCTCTAAAGCTGGCAACACCCTGTTCAAAATGTATGGTGCCACTGAGGCTGTTATAGGCGAGGTTCTGTCCAACGACATCGGAAAAATCCAACTTGAGGCGCCGCAACCAGTTGGCAAAATTGACTAGGCTAACCATTTTTAAAGCTGCACCAGAGCCACCTGGGGACTTGTAAAAACTCCCCTCTCGCAGTTTTATTTCAAAGTCACCGGTTAAATTTTCACGGGAGATTTTCCATGGCTGGTCCTGCCAGGCAAGATCAAAAACCAGGCGTCCGGACTTACTGTCGACAATTTGCGGCGTACCCAGCCCCGAGCTGAGAAATTCACCAATATTGTCGACTGCCACCGGCCCAACAAGTCGGCTACCGTAACTGCTACCATCGTATTTCCAGAAAAACTCTGTCGCCGGCTGATTCTCAAAGGCCCCGGGTCTTAACCCAAACAGATTACCTTTGATTTGGTTAAAGGCTGCACCGGAAACTTCAGGCCGCAGATCAAATGATAGTGATCCCCAGTTATTTTCGCCGATCACTAAGTTATCAATAGCTACATCGACTGCGAAAAAACTGCGCGGATCTATGGCTGATACGCTGACCTGTTCTTTTAGCAGTGCCTCGGGCAGAGTCAGGCGACTAAGATCTATCTTTGGCACCAGGTCTGATTCGGTAACAGGAATTAAAAGCTTGCCATCAACCAGATCACTGCTTAGATCAATATCTACCCAGTTTTTTAACAAGGCGGCGGTCGCAGCTATGTCTCGAAGCTGGAAGGATTTCACTTCCAGCTGGTCAAAACGCAGATCAAAAACTGTTTGCCAACTGGGCGACGGCTGGTCGTCAGAACGTTCAAAAAGGCTTATCAACGGCTGCCAAAGTTCCAACTCGGTGGTAGAAAGGTAGGCTGACAGCTGAAGTGTATTCTCTGTGGGCTCAACCATAGATCGGTCATAGCTTATCTGCCCGGCATTGAACACAGCATTTTCAAACCGCAGATCAAAGCTGAGATCAGAGCTTGGCGCAGTCGAATCAGGCTTGCCGGCCAGCGTTGCACTGAGTCGCTCAAATTCCGGTGTAAAATAAAGCGTCATATCCAGTGCCTGAGTCTTCTCGGCAGCTTTAAACAGCGGTGCCGGAAGTTCCAGGCCAACTCCCTGCAACTGACTAATGAGCTGCAGGGTTATAGGCTCGCCGGAATCTTTGCTGTCAGTTGGAATGGTAACCGATCCAGCAATAGGCACAGCACCGATAATGACTTTCTGCCATGGAAATTCAACTAACTGAGCTAGGCTCTGCGGGAGGATATCTCCACTAAAGTCGATCTTTTGCCCATCGCTGCTCTTGTAAAGCCTGGTCACCATCGGCCGCTGCCAAAAGCTTCCAGTGATGTCCTCTCCATAGAGGCCATCCTGAACAGAAAAATTCAGCTGACCCTGAATATCAGTCATGCTAATCGGTCGACCCGGGATGCCTATCGAGCCTTTATCTATAAGCGTCGTAACATTATATTCGCCGCTTGACTGCGCATTCGACGACTCAACAACATCAGTCGCTTGCCTCGCTGGCATTGGAATTGTCAGATCAAGCTGACTAAGCGTCTTGCCACTGTAATCCCACTCACTAATACCAGCGATATTGCCCTTGAGAGGAGAGTTTGCAAGGATGTCCATCACCTCGGCAAGATCGCCTGCAACCTGAGCATCGACGTATACATATGGCTGGTTGTCGGCACCCTCTCTCGAATAGATCACTGAAGCGTCACTAATTTCAGCATTGCCTATAAAGCCCGACTCCATTGCCACTTCGGTGTAAATATCATCGACTAGTAACAGACTTTTTGCATCTCGAATACTCTTCCAGTTGCGATCATAGTTGATATGCCCGCCGGTGGTTTTCATCATTAACTGGGTAGTTTGCGATGAGCGCTCAAACCTCGGCGGACTATTGCGAATCAATAGACCAAATTCCTCAACATCAATCTCTAATATTGACTCTTTAAGCCACTTATCCAGTTGCGCCGATATGGTGTAAGGCAGGTATTTGTTGCGCTTTTGGGCATCAAGGTTTCGCGCACCAATCAGCAGGTTGACCTCAGGTGGATCACCATCAGGGGAGATAGTCTGCTGGGAAGAAAACATAATACTTGCGCTGCCAGCATCCATTTCAGTGCGAATAATATTACTACGAACTGTGAGCTGCGCAGCATCCGCCTCCCAGGATACATTTATCGATCCCGTCGCCTTATCAATTGGCAGATAGTTTTTGTATGTTGAAGGGAAATAGGCTTCAAACCCGTCGCTATCGGCAAACGAGAAAAGGCCGCGATCACCGTAGATTTCCATATAGCCATCCAGCCCCTTGACAGCGGGCGACTTTTTCCAGGAATTGATATCTATCTTCTCAAGGTTTGCTGAGGCATAGAATCCAGCATGATCGTGCCCCAGGGTCAGTGCATTGATAATACCCTGAGGTTGCAGTGTCTCGACAGCCTTCAAGACTTTCTCGTCAGCAATCTGCGTACTGGTAAGCAGCTCTGATAGCAGGGTTAAATTCAGATGATTAATCGATATATCAAAATCTTGCCAATGTGAACCCAGGCGCTGGGTGAAGACCAAATTGAGTGGCTCTATATTGGCATCTGCCCAATTGAGGTCAAACTCCTGAAGCCTCAACCCCCAATCTGACGCCGGAGTGAACCAGCCAGTTATCTCTGTCTCAATCTCGGTGAGTGATGGCACATCTGCCAGCCAGCTCAATGGGATCTCACCAATAGAAAGCATGCCTTCAAAATCGGCAGCGCCACCGGGATGAAGAGCAAACCAAATCTCACCATCGGCATTGGCATCAAAATTGGGAAGATTGGAGAATAAGCTCGGCAGCAGTGACCGGGCAAGGTCAGCTAGGGGCTCGGAAAGATTAAAGTCATCAAAGCGGAAATAGCCCTCAGCGAAAAAGCGCTCGATGTCGCCGAGATCGCCATGACCTTCAATTAGTAAATAGGCCGGGCTTTGATTCTGCATCGACGAATCATCATCGCTGCGCAGTGAATCCTGCTCTGAGAGAATTACCGAAAGTTCCGCGCGATGGAAATCATCGACGTTTTCCATGGCCACATTACGGCCACTGAGGAGCATGGTTTTACCGGAAAAAAACTCTAGGACAACCTGAACATCCTGTAAATGTATCAACTGGCTATAGGAGAGCGGATCAACAAAAAGACTGGCATCAGTATCAGACTTGCCGCTAAATCCCTTGAGTCCCCAGCGTCCCTCGCCATCTTCGACCATGGTTAACTGCAAACGATCAACCACAAGTTCGCGCCAAATCGGCGTTCTGCGCAGGATGGTCTCAAACAGATCGAGATCAGCCCGCCCGCCATTGATAACTACCGCAGGAGAATCACTATCGGCAAAAATTTCCGCATGCTGTACATCGATAATAGGGACAAGTCGCGGCCACTCACCATTGAGCTCCCCAAGCTCAAACCGCAGACCGGTCTGATCCTGGATAATTTCTTGGATGTCCGAACGAAAACTGTCTATGCTGGCAATTGTCTGTCGACCAATTACCACCAGTATAACCATGCCGATAATCAACAGGGCAAGGGTCAGCCATAACCAGTGCAGCGCTTTTTTAAATGCTTTACCCATTTTCCCCACAGCCATGTTTGCTTACACCGGAATGATATCAAACTGTTCAAGAGGATAGAGACTCTCAACTCTAAATTGAATGGTGCGATTAATAAATTGCTCTAGATCGGCCACTCGACTTGAGTCTTCATCTAACAGATACTCGATTACCGGAGCAGCCGCCAGTACCTGCAAGCCCTCGCATTCGTAGGCGCGGGCTGCACGCAGGACATCCCGGAGTATTTCGTAACTAATAGACTCGGCAGACTTAACATAACCGCGCCCCTGGCAGGTCGTGCACTCGACACACATAACCTGCCCAAGACTCTGGCTGGTACGCTTGCGTGTAGCCTGCACCAACCCAAGCTCAGTCACACCTGAAATGGTGGTTCTAACAAAGTCCCGCGCCAGTGCTTTTTCAAATGCACGCAGCACCTGACGACGGTGCTCAGCACTCTGCATATCGATAAAATCGACAATAATAATGCCGCCAAGATTGCGCATGCGCATCTGTCGGGCGATCGCCACCGCCGCTTCGAGATTGGTTTTATAAATTGTCTCTTCAAGATTACGGCGCCCGACAAACGCACCGGTATTAACATCGATAGTCGACATCGCCTCGGTCTGGTCAAACACCAAGGAGCCGCCTGACTTGAGAACAACCTGGCGCTGCAGCGCCTTGGTAATTTCATCCTCAATGCCATAGAGGTAAAACAGCGGCCGCTCGCCGGGATAGTGTTCCAGCAAGCGGACAATTTCCGGATTAAATTTATTTGCAAAGGAGGTTAGTTTTTCGAGAATCTCGCGGGAATCAACACGTATCTTCTCGACCTCGGGTCGGACCATATCCCGCAGAACACGCTTGTATAGGGGCAAGTCCTCGTACAGACAACAAGGCGCTTGAGTATTGAGCTTGCGTTCAAGGAGGTCATCCCAGACCCGATTGAGAAATACCACCGCATTGCGCAACTCAGCCTCTGTTGCCCCCTCGGCAACCGTGCGCAAGATGTAACCACCACCGACTTGAAGCTCTTCAATAACTGCCGCCAGTGTTGTTTTGAGTCGCTCGCGCTCCTCTTCATCTTCAAGTCGCTGGGAGACCCCTATATGCTCGACATCAGGCATATACACCAAATTATACGAGGCTATAGATAACTCCGCAGACAGCCTTGCACCTTTGGTGCCGACCGGATCTTTTATTACCTGAACAACTATCTGTTGACCGTCGTGGAGCAGATGGGAAATATCCACAGGCTCTGCGGCAGTTTTTTTACTGTTGCGCTGAACCAGATCATCGACATGTAAAAATGCTGAGCGCGCCTCACCAATATCGATAAATGCCGCCTGCATCCCGGGTAGCACCCGAACCACCTTGCCCTTATAGATATTGCCTACCAGACCGCGCTTATTGTTGCGCTCAACATGAATCTCCTGAGGCACACCGTTTTCCACCAGGGCCACACGAGTTTCCATTGGTGTGATGTTAATAAGTAATTCCTGGCTCATGGTATTTCCTAGCTTAAAAATATTTCCCGGCTTAGGGTATTGGCAAAATCTATTTTTTTATTTCTGATTGCTATTCCAGAGTGGCACAGAAAATTTATTCAGTAGTTGCTCAGTCTCTGCCAGCGGTAATCCCACAACACCACTGTAACTGCCCTCGAGTCTTTCAACAAAAACACCCCCGCGACCCTGAATGGCATAGGCACCTGCCTTGCCTCTGGGCTCGCCGGTCTGCCAATAGATATGACATTCATATGGACTAATGGTGCGAAACTCTACCAGAGTTTCTGAAACTGCCATTGCGGTACCCAAATCACTCTTCAGGGCGACTGCTGTAAAAACACTGTGACTCTTGCCAGATAGCGCCATTAGCATTTCCTTTGCATCTGCCTGATCCACAGGCTTGCCAAAGATCTGCTGATCAAAAACCACAACAGTGTCGGCACCCAGACTCGGCAGCTGACCGTCTTGGCGCTCAAACCCCGCACGCGCTTTTTCCATTGCCAGACGTGATACATACTCAAGCGCTGATTCATCACTGCGATGGCTTTCATCAATATCCACCGCCAGCACCCTAAAGCTTACGCCGATCTGTTTAAGCAGTTCACGGCGACGTGGAGAGCCTGAGGCGAGTATAAGTTGCGGGGCAGATAGATCCAAAATCAGTCCTCAGCGATCATCAGAACAGGTTCGAGCAATTAATTTATCGACAAATGGCCAGCTCAATGCCGAAAAAAATGTTTTCATCAGCAAGCTATCCATAGCTGTTGGAAGTCCATTGAGAAGGAATACCACAGACTCCAAAAAACCAACCACAAGAATAATCACAAAGATCATCAGGCTGCGCTGAATCATAGAGAGGTATTTTATCCAGCGACTAACGATAACAACCATAGTAGCGCACAGGGCAAATACCAGAACTGAGTGGCCTAGAACAGTCTGCAAAAGGCTATCCGCCAATAAGCCGATGCTGGCGGCAAAAAATATCCCGAACTCTTGGGGGCGATGAAAAATCCAGCCCATAGTGACCAGTAATAAAAAATTGGGCTTCCAGACAATCCAACTACCGCTGACCGGCATAACGCTTACAATCACAGCAATAGCCAGAGATAGCAACATCACAGCACTATGGTTAACCGGCGTCATTGTTGAGTCTTGTTCAACTCACCATCTCGTGAGGTGTAGAGCAAAAGTAAATGACGACTGCGATCAATTTCTGCCGAGGGGTCTACGCTGATTTTTAGAAAACTGTCTCCGGGCTCCTGCTCGATACTTACAACTGTCCCCACTGGATACCCTGCCGGGAAGAGACCACCCAACCCTGAACTGACCAATTTATCGCCCTCTACGATATCTGCAGTGGGCGAAACAAACTGTAGGTTAAGACGATTGTAATCAGAGGTACCCTCGGCAATTGAGCGCACTCCATTGCGAAGTATCTGTACTGGCAGAGCGTGACTATTGTCAGTTATCAATAGGGCAGAGCTGTGATTTCTGTGAACAGCGATAACCTGCCCCATAAGCCCCTGCGCATCGAGCAGCGGCTGGCCGACGAAAACGCCATCATCAGTGCCGCGATCAATGCTTAAAGTATGGCGCTGGGGATTAGCCGAAACACCAATAACCTCTGTGACCAGTACGCTACTCATCAAAAGCTCAGTGGCGTTGAGCAAGCGGCGCAGGCGCAAGTTTTCAGCGGCCAGATCAGACATGCGCTGCAATTGGCCATGATAGATCAGGCTCTCCTTGCTCAGGCGCAAGTTTTCACTCTCAAGCTCAGAGCGAGAAGCGACACTGGTCTCTCCCCACTCCTGAACACGCCGGGGGATATTTGAAAGCCAGTAGAGAGGGCGAACCAGATTATCGACCGTGCTGTAGACCGGTTTTAACCAGGACGTAAAAGAGTCCACCATCATGAATATCAAAGCGAAAAATGCGACTGCAAGAAATTTTCTTGCCGGAGAAGATGCTTTGCTGAAAACGTTTGCGATATGTACTCTCCAAAGCGCCAGCAGACAGCGTAAACCGGCTATCCGCTGGCCAACAACACTAGAAAGTTAAAGAATTTGTCCGGTTATTGTCCATCATCTCCAGCGCCTCGCCGCCGCCGCGTGCTACACAGGTAAGTGGATCTTCAGAGAGAATCACCGGCAGCCCAGTCTCAGCAGTTAACAGCCGATCCAGATCACGCAACATAGAACCACCACCAGTTAGGACAATACCAGTCTCGGCGATATCCGATGCCAGCTCCGGCGGTGACTGCTCAAGCACGCGTTTCACCGCCTGTACAATCCCTGCAAGGGGTTCCTGCAAGGACTCGAGGATTTCATCGCTATCCAGGGTAAAGCTCTTTGGAACACCTTCAGCGAGATTTCGGCCGCGAACATCAATTTCACGAACCTCTTTCGACAGATAGGCGCCGCCAATTTCCATCTTTATACGCTCGGCGGTACTGTCACCAATAACACTGCCATACTTGCGACGCACAAAGTTGACGATCGACTCATCGAAACGGTCACCGCCAATACGAACAGAATCGGAGAACACCACTCCATTGAGGGAGAGGATAGCGATTTCAGTGGTACCACCACCTATATCCACCACCATAGAACCGACCGCTTCTTCGACGGGCAGGCCGGCACCAATGGCTGCAGCCATTGGCTCTTCAATTAGAAACACCTCACGGGCACCGGCACTGTAGGCCGACTCTTTAATCGCGCGCTTCTCAACCTCAGTGGCCATACAGGGCACACAGATCAGAACGCGAGGACTTGGAGGAACAAAGCTTGAGGCGTGAACCTTTTTGATAAAGTGCTGCAGCATCTTCTCGGTCACCTGAAAGTCTGCAATCACTCCGTCTTTGAGGGGACGAATTGCGGTAATATTGCCTGGCGTACGGCCTAGCATACGCTTTGCGTCAACACCCACGGCTTCAATAATCTTTTGCCCGAGGTGGTGGCGAATGGCAACAACCGACGGTTCATTGAGAACGATACCTTTTTCTCGTACATAGATAAGCGTATTTGCAGTTCCCAAATCAATCGAGAGATCACTTGAAAAGAAACCGCGTATTTTCTTTAACATTTAATCGTTATTCCTAGTATTCAGCCCTGCTGTATCATTAATGCAGCGTGCGACATTTAATCAGCAAATTTAACAGCGGCAAACGAGCAGAGCAAGCACTCACTGTATCTTTTATATTATTTTTACAGCATTCTAACTGATCTTATTGCAAGTTGCTGTTATCTGCAGGAAAAGTCGTAAAAAAGCATGTGGAATCAGTATTATAAGCACCCCACCCCCTTAACCTGATCCACTCATTTATGGTACCTTACGCGACCTTGCACTGGCACATCTTACGCAGAGCTAACGGATAATTTTAATGAGCATCGAACGTAGTGAAATTGAAAAACTGGCCACGCTATCGCGCATCGCCATCAACGAAGAGACTATCAGTGAAGTATCGCAGCGTCTGGGCAGCGTTCTCGAACTGGTCGACCAGCTTCAGGCCGTCAATACCGATGGTGTCGAAGCCATGTCTCACCCCATGCAGGCAACCCAGCGACTACGTGAAGATGAGGTTACCGAACTCAACAGGCGCGAAGCCCTGCAGGCAATAGCACCAGAAACCGAAGACGGCCTATTTTTAGTGCCCAAAGTCATAGAATAAGCGGGCCAAAATGCATAACCTGACCATCGCCGAGCTTGTAAGAGGGCTTCAGAGCAAAGAATTTACCAGTGTTGAGTTAACCCAGCACTTTTTAGATCGTATAGCCAGCCTCGATCCTGCCTACAATGCAGTGATTACAGTGACCGCTGAGCAGGCACTGCAAGCTGCTGCTGCTGCCGACCAGCGACTGGCTGCCGGCAATGCTCCGGACCTGTGCGGCGTGCCAATCCTGCACAAGGATATCTTCTGTACCGAGGGTGTACGCACCAGCTGCGGCTCTAAAATGCTCGATAACTTTGTACCCCCCTACAACGCCACCGTGGTCGAGAACTTCGAGCAGGCCGGGGCTGTAGTACTGGGCAAGACCAATATGGACGAGTTCGCCATGGGCTCATCCAATGAAACCAGCTTTTACGGTCCGGTCAAGAACCCCTGGGCAACCGACTCAGTGCCAGGCGGCTCATCCGGCGGCTCTGCAGCTGCAATTGCAGCGCGTCTGGCGCCAGGGGCCACTGCAACAGATACCGGCGGCTCTATTCGCCAGCCCGCAGCACTCTGCGGCGTCAGCGGTATCAAGCCAACCTATGGCCGCGTATCGCGCTGGGGCATGATCGCCTTTGCCTCAAGCCTCGATCAGGGCGGCCCAATGGCGCGCACTGCCGAGGACTGCGCTCTACTGCTCAACTGTATGGCCAGCTATGATGACAGGGACTCTACCTGTATCGACCGCGAGGTACCGGACTACACAGCCAACCTCAACTACTCTGTTAAGGGCCTGCGAATTGGCGTGCCAAAAGAGTATTTCTCTGAGGGCCTGCACCCGGGAACCGAAAAAGCAGTTCGCGCGGCACTGGCCACACTGCAAGAGCAGGGTGCAGAGCTGGTGGAGATCAGCCTGCCAAATTCCGCCCTGTCAGTACCCGCCTACTATGTTATCGCACCAGCCGAAGCCTCAGCCAACCTATCGCGCTTTGACGGCGCCCGCTATGGCTACCGCTGTGAGGACCCCAAAGATCTCCAGGACATGTACTGCCGCAGTCGCGCCGAGGGCTTTGGCGAAGAAGTGCAGCGCCGCATCCTGATTGGCACCTACTGCCTCTCAGCCGGCTACTACGACGCCTACTACGGCAAAGCTCAGCAGGTTCGCCAGCTGATTCAACAGGACTTTGTCAGCGCCTTTGAAAATGTCGATTTGATAATGGGCCCCACCTGCCCCTCTCCGGCATTTAAATTTGGCGCCAAGGGGGATGATCCCGTCGCCATGTACCTAGAAGATATCTACACCATCGCCACCAACTTGGCGGGGCTGCCCGGCATGTCGATTCCCTGCGGCATGGTTGAAGATAAACCGGTTGGCTTGCAAATTATTGGCAACTATTTTGATGAAGCGCGCATCCTCAATGCCGCACACCAGTTCCAGCAGCTCAGCGACTGGCACACACGGGCTCCGGAGGGTATCGCATGAGTTGGGATGTCGTCATCGGTCTGGAAATTCACGTCCAACTGGCCACCAAAACCAAAATCTTTTCCGGCGCCAGCACCGCTTTCGGTGCCGAGCCCAACACCCAGGCCTGCGCTATTGACCTGGCAATGCCCGGAACACTCCCGGTACTAAACAAGCAGGCGGTCAATTACGCCATTATGTTTGGCCTGGCCATTGATGCCGAAATCGGCAAATTGTCTGCCTTTGAGCGCAAGAACTACTTCTATCCCGACCTGCCCAAGGGTTACCAGACCACTCAGCTAGAGAAACCGATCGTCGGGCGCGGCAAAGTGGAGATTCATCTGGCAGATGGCAGCAGCAAAGAAATTCGCATCCACCATGCCCACTTAGAGGAGGATGCAGGCAAATCCCTGCACGAAGGTAACTTCAACAGCAATTTCTCCGGCATCGACCTCAACCGCGCCGGTACACCGCTGATTGAAATTGTTACCGAGCCGGATATGTACAGCGCTGAGGAAGCTATCGCCTTTGCCAAGAAAATTCACAGTATTGTCACCTCAATTGGTATCTGCGACGGCGAAATGTCCCAGGGCAGCATGCGCTTTGACGTCAATATCTCAGTAAAACCAAGCGGCAGCGACACCCTCGGCACTCGAACGGAAACCAAAAACCTCAACTCGTTTAAATTTATGGAAGAAGCCATCAAGCGAGAGGTGGCGCGACAGATTGACGTACTTGAAGACGGCGGCAGCATTGTTCAGGAAACGCGACTTTACAATGGTGAAACCAAGGTTGCGCGCTCCATGCGCAGCAAAGAGGAAGCCAATGACTACCGCTACTTCCCCTGCCCCGATCTGTTGCCAGTGGTTGTTAGCGACGATCAGATCGCGGAGCTGCGCCGCAACCTGCCAGAACTGCCCGATGCACGTCAGGCCCGCTTCGTTGAGCAGTACAGCCTGTCCGACTATGATGCCGGTATCCTCAGCAGTGACGCGGCGATGGCCAACTATTTTGAAGCTGTGACCTCAGCTTGCAGCAACGCCAAACTTGTTGCCAACTGGATTATGGGTGAGCTCGCCGCGCGTCTTAATAACGAAGACCTGAGTATCACCAGCAGTCCGGTTAGTGCAGATCAGCTTGCTGGACTTATCGTGCGCATCGCTGACAACAGCATTAGCGGAAAAATGGCCAAAGAGGTGTTTGAGGCCATCTGGGCCGGTGAAGGCAGTGCCGATGAGATTATTGAAGCCCGCGGTTTAAAGCAGGTTTCCGATAGCGGCGCCCTGGAGCAGATGGTCGTCGATGTACTGGCTGCCAACCAGGCAATGGTCGATGACTACATCAACAGCGACGAAGCCAAGCGCAAGAAAAAACTCGGCGGCTTTATGGGCCAGATTATGAAAGCATCCAAAGGCCAGGCCAACCCCCAGCAGGTCAATCAGATTTTAGTCAAAAAGCTCAACGAACGCCTCAAATAAGCTGGCACTAGAGAAGTTAAAAGGAACCACATAGTTATGTCACTCAAGAAAGATAAGCAGAAAGTTCTCGGCGAAGTATTTGACGACGAACGGGTAAAAAGCTTTTTAGATTACCAGGCGCCCAGTGGTGTAAGCAGCGACTACCACCTTCTGGAAAAAGCCTATCGCGGCATGAATATCGACAACTTTGTGACCTTTTTAGGATTCTTTACAGACGCTGGATACAACCTTAACGCCACCAACCCCGACGGCAAAACCCTCAAGCAGATTGCCGGAGAACATCGTCATGGCAAGGATTATGTTAAAGCCCTGATCGCCGCAGGTGCCAAGTAGCTCAAACTCCCCCCTCTACCTGCCCACTACCCGAGAGATGATTGCTAGCGCTCCGGCAAACTGTCCACTCCAAAAGGTGGGCTGGCAATCATCAAGAAGTCCCCAGATTGGCAATTCCCCCCGTCTAGGGAAATATCCCTCGCTTGACTGAGATCAGCTCTTTTATAGAGGCAGATCAATGCATGCCTCGAAAAACTAAACTAACTTAACAGCATAACCAGATGGAAAGGAAATCATCCAATCGTGCTAAAGACTAATCGCCATTTAATCTACTTTGCCGCAAGCCTGCTATCAATCCCCTTCGTTCTCTGCCTGATAATTATTGCCGTACTGTCCGTAACCCAATAAGCCAGCTATATTGAGAGATCGCCGCAACTGCCTCTTTGGGATGCTTCTCAATTTATAAAGGCTTATTAAACTGGGCAGTCAGGGCTGCCGTATAAATGTCAAACAATTGACTGCTGTGCATGCCAAAAACCGTTAAAAAGTCCGACTTCCCCGCCAAGCTTTGCCCTGTTTGCCAGCGTCCATTTGTCTGGCGCAAAAAATGGGAGAGGGTCTGGGATGAAGTGCGCTTCTGTTCACAGCGCTGCAGAAGCGATGCTCGTAAAAGATAAATTGCACCTCAATTAAGCAGCTAACTAAATAATACAAGGCAACTTAAAGACTGTCCCTATGCATTCTGATCAAACTCACCACTCTGCAGATGTGCTTATAATTGGTGCCGGTCTTTCCGGTCTCAGCGCTGCTGTCGATCTTCAGCAAGCCGGCCACAATGTGCTTCTGGTCGACAAGGGTCGCGGGCTTGGTGGTCGACTGGCGGGACGACGAATAGGCAATGCCAGCTTTGACCACGGCGCACAGTTTATGACAACCCGCGATCCGCGTTTTGCGGCAACGGTTCAAGAGTGGATTGCAGCCGGTGTCGCAGAGGAGTGGTACAGAAGCTTCCCCGGCGCCTCTGGTGAAGGCCATCCCCGTTACCGCGGCGTACCGACTATGACCGCTGTCGCTAAACACTTGGCAACTAACCTTAATATTCAGCGTTCAGTGCGCGTGCTCAATATTGCTGAGCACAATAACCAGTGGCTGGCGAGGCTCGATAATGGTCAGCAGATCAGCGCCAGATCCATGCTGATCACCGCACCAGTTCCACAAACTCTTGATCTGTTGGCAAGCGGAAATATTCAACTCTCTGCCGCGAACCAGGCGCGGTTGAAATCGATTGACTATGAGGCCTGTATCGCAGTGATGGCGGTTTTAGACAGGCCATCGTCAATTCCACGTCCCGGCGCAATTGCCCTGAACGAGGGTCCTATCGCCTGGATAAGTGATAACCAGCAAAAAGGAGTATCAAAGGTACCTGCAGTTACTATTCACGGCAGCGGTGACTTCAGTGCCCAGCATTTTGATCTGGATCGCCAAATCACCGGCCAGCTATTAATAGATGCCGCACTACCCCTCATTGGTGCTGGCGTAAGCGAATTCCAGATACATGGCTGGCGTTATAGCAAGCCCACAGTGGTTGATCAGGAAGCTTGCATGCTGGCGAGCAGTGATACACCTCTGCCCCCGCTGGCAATCGCTGGAGATGCCTTCAATGGCCCAAGAGTTGAAGGCGCCGTAGTCTCTGGCTGGGCCGCTGCCGCAGACCTTAACGGCCTACTCTAAAGAGATCGACTAAATCGCCATTACCCCAAACTCTCTGTTATATTGACGGCTATAATGCAGCAAAAATAATAATCAATAAGTTGCAATTCACTATGTCCACAGAAGCAGACTTACAGGTTCGCAGCGGTTCTACCTGCGAGCTTTGCTCAAACAGCGAACAGCTTGGTATTTTTGCTGTTTCACCCTCTGATGAATCGGCTGATCAATCTGTACTTATCTGTCATATCTGCCGCGATCAAATCAACAACCCGGAAAATGTCGATTTAAATCATTGGCGCTGCCTAAATGACAGCATGTGGAGCCAGGTGCCTGCTGTTCAGGTCATCGCCTGGCGAATGCTGAACAGATTCAGCGCTGAGGGCTGGCCTCAGGAATTACTGGATATGCTCTATCTCGACGAGGCAACTCTTGCCTGGGCAAAGGCTGACGAGGAAGGTGACATTGATGAAGATGCGCTTATCCATAAAGATTGCAATGGCACCCTGCTCGCCGCCGGCGATACAGTCACCCTGACCAAAGACCTCAATGTAAAGGGCACCAGCTTCACTGCCAAGCGCGGCACTGCAGTGCGCAATATCTCACTGGTATCCAGCAATGAAGAACACATAGAAGGCCGGGTTAACGGCACACAGATTGTAATCCTGACAAAATTTGTAAAGAGGGCAAACTCATGACACAGACAGAACAGCAATTGCGCGTTCAACTCGCCGCCTGCTACCGTATTTTTGACTACATGGGCTGGTCTGAACTGATCTACAATCATATTACTGTCAAGCTTCCCGGTGACCAGCATCACTTCCTGATCAACCCCTACGGCCTGCACTACAGCGAAGTAAAAGCCTCCAATCTGGTCAAAGTGGATATTGAAGGCAATATAGTTGAAGAGACCGACTACGCTGTCAATCCGGCTGGCATGATGATTCATACCGCCATTCACGCCGCTCGCCCAGATGTGGCCTGTATTGCCCACACTCATACAGATGCAGGCATGGCCATCGCCTGCTCAAAAGAGGGTCTGCGCGCGGATAACTTCTACTCGGCACTGCTGCACAAACGTATCGCCTACCATGACTTCGAGGGCATCACCCTGATGGATGACGAGAAGCCGCGTCTGGTGGCCAATCTAGCGGATAAAAATATGCTGATACTGCGCAACCATGGCCTGCTGGCCTGCGGCCGCAGTATCGCCGAGGCCTTTCAAAGCCTGTGGGCTATGCAACGTTCCTGTGAAGTACAGCTGGCCTGCGATTCATCGGGCAAGTCAATTATTCCCATCGGCGAGGATGTGCTGGCTCTAACTGAGCAGCTAATGACTATGCAGAGTATGGGGCAGCCCACCGGTGAGCTGGAATTTGCCGCACTGACAAGAATTATTGAAAAGATTGATCCCAGCTTTAAAGCATAAAAGCTAAAAACTCAGGGAGCTAACAGCAGCAAAAGCGGTTATTCCCAGCCCGACCGTCCAGTAGATATTGGCAGTTTTGTAAGCAGCTGCAACCGCCGCCAGCGCACCCCAGAGATAGGGATTAGAAGCAGCCGTATCCAGCTGATGTTGATGCACAAATAGAATTGGCATGGTAATGGCGGTTAGAACCGCAGGGCCACTATAGCTCAGAAACAACTTCACATTTGACCCCAGGCGCACCGGCAATCGCCCCTCAAGAAACAGATAGCGCGTACCAAAGGTAATACAGGCTAACAGCATAATGGTCAATACTGTCATCCCGGCCTCCTAAGCTGCTGCAAGGTAAAGCCCGCTGTCATTGCCAATAGCGCGGCAAAGACCAAACCTAATTCAAACTCCCAGAGACTAAACATCAGAGAGAAAATTGCCGCAGTAATCACCGCAGTCAGTGTGGCCAAGGTTTTAATTTCCGGAACCACCAGAGCGATAAAGGTCGCGGCAATTGCGAAATCCAACCCCAAATCAGTAAGATCAGGCAGTGAAGCGCCGGCGACGATGCCAACAAAAGTCCACAGATTCCACGCCAGGTAAAAACTGCCACCGGCGGCCAATCCATATACCAGTCGCAGCTTGCCCTGATAGGCACGGCGGTGGCCAGAAAGAGCAAATAATTCATCGGTTAACAGAAAACCCAACCCAAGGCGCCAGCGCAATGGCTGGGGACTGAGTTTTTCGCGCAGAGAGAGGCCGTACAGAAAGTGTCGTGAGCTGATAACAAACGCGGTAAATAAAATCGTGACCAGAGAGGCGTTATCGGCAATCAGCTCTACAGTGACAATCTGCACAGCACCACCAAAAATAATCGCCGAGAACATCTGTGCTTCCAGCCAGCTAAAACCGCGCTGGACAGCAACAGAACCAAACAGGATTCCCCAGGGCAGTACCGCCAGACTGAGGGGCAGCATGTCCATGACACCTTTGCGCAGGGAAATATAGAACCAAGTATTACAGGTGCCCATGGATAAAGTAATTCCTTGCTTATTTTCGTTAAAGCAAAAACCCATAGAAAACCGCTTAGACAAATCTGCGCAGTAACCACTGAGGCATTAAATATAGCACCCAGGCTACCAACCGCCAGCGCTTGGTTATATAGAGATGCTGCTTCTTCTTGATAAGCCCATCAACCATCTGCTCAACCCCTTTCTCCACGGGTGCCATCCACACCGGGTTGCCCTGAACCATCGGGGTTTTGACAAAACCCGGCTCAATTGTCGTGATAGTAATTGGCAGCCTGGTTCGGGCAGCACGGGAACGCATACCGGCAAGATAGTTGGAAACAAAGGCTTTGGTGGCATGGTAGGTCAGAGTTAATCCGCCAAACAAATGGGATGCCACCGAGGAGATACCGGCTAAATGGCCACCACCGCGCTGCACAAAATGCTCGTAGGAAACAATCGCCAGTGCTGCGAAACCGCGCACATTGACGTCAATCATCTCGCGCTCAACCGCCCAGTCGAGCTTTTTTTCATAGAGCCCAACACCGGAGCTGAGCACGATTAACTCGACATCGCCCATTCGGGTAATCAAGTCTTGTAGCTGCTTCTGCGCCTGCTCTGCCTGAGTAACATCGGTGAATTGTACAAAGTGGTTGCCGGGCAACTTTGTGGCCAAATCATTTAAAAGATCTTCACGACGCGCCATCAACCCCAGTTGATAGCCTTTATCCGCCAATTGGATGGCCAACTCCCAACCCAGACCGGAACTGGCCCCGACAATAATTGCTTGCTTCATATGTTTCACCCGCTCACCTGTTTTTATTGTTTTAAGCGATCTTACCAGCAAAAAGCTGCTAGAAAACTGCAGTTTTGGCGAATTTTGAGTCGCAATCCTGCGCCAACAAATACTCTACCCGGCCGTCTGGCATCAACCGACTCTTATCTATATCAAAGTATCCTAACAGATTATTCAGGTCCCGCTGGGAATGGAGGTAGACCGGCTTTTGATTTTCACTGCGCAGAGATTGGCTTAGCGTATCTAGTTGCCTTATACCGTATTGAAAGTTTGGCAACTGACAGCGGGAATTGAGCACACCAAGCCCGTAACCACAGCTATTTCCATCTATATAGGGATGCAGGGCCTCAACAAAAGCCCTTAGCGAGGTGCCATCGAGGTAATTGAAGAAGTCCCAAAACAGGCAAATATCAATTTTTGTTTCGGGGGTAAGATTGAGAGCCGCGGTAAATTGCTCTACCAGTTGGTTATGGCTCGGCTGCGGTTTGTCATCCCCATCTTGAAGACAGGAACCTGTGAGCAGCTCGCGGGAGTAAAGATCAGTAAAGATGAGCTTGCACTTAAAGTTGGAAAACAAATCGACCGTTGCTGGCATTGCCAGACCCACGTCCAAAACCACCAACTGTTTATTAACCTGCACTCTTTCAAAGAGCAGCGGCGCAAGGTTGCTATGCAACTCTGTGCTCAATGATTGGCTATAGCTTTCAGCTTGTTTGGTCCTCACGCCCACACCCATGCAATTGAAAGTAGCTGTTAAAAAAGCAGCTTAAAGACTGTTGGTCTTAAGATGCCTTAGACTTATCTGCATCAAATAATGATGCACTACCTTTAACTGCAGCCTTCGCAGGCTTTTCTATTGGGGGCTGCCCTTTTGAAGGTAACTCATTGGTAGCCGGCTCACCGGGATCCATCTCGATACTACCTTTAAATTTAGCGCCATCCTCAAGGGTAACTCGCGGAGCATCAATATTGCCAAGTACATTGCCGGTCTTGGAAATAATCACTTTCTCGACACCAGAAATATCACCCTGAACACCACCTTCAACACGAACTACCTTGGCGGAAATATCAGCTTTTAATTTACCCGCTGCGCCAACTGTGACCTGATGCCCCTTGGCGATGATACTGCCTGAAACATTTCCTTCAATTATCATATCCTCGCCACTAACTACTTTCCCTTCAATAACAACCGTTGGACCTATCATTGCCGCACCTCCCGATGATGGCATATCGCTGCTCTCAGTCGTCTGACCAAAACCAAGAGGAGACTTCTTCCCTGCAGAACCTTTGCTGCCTGCATCTTTAGTAAAATCAAACATAGTGAATACCAGTTAAACTCATAGTGAACGGATTATGCTAACAAGTTAAAAACCAATCATCCAGCCCGACAAATATTTTTTTGCAAATCTGCAGCACAATAATTAATAGCGTAAAAAATTAACTTAACTGCTCGATCTCCTGTTGAATATCGAACCAAAGGTCCTCATTTTCAGCAATAGCTTTTTTCACTGTTGCCTGGATATTCAACTGCTCCCTTAACTGCTCTTTGCGACTCTCTGAATAAATTTCAACATCGGCTAACAGCACCTCAACAGCAGCGAGCTGTTTTTGTAATTTCTCAATTTCAGATTCGAGATTCTTGGACTTTTTGGTTAGCGGCGAAAGTTTTTTTCGCGCCTCGGCGGACTCCTGACGCAAACGTTTTTTATCTGCACTGCTGAGGGACTCTTTAACTAAAACACCCTCGCTTTCAGGCTCTTTTGTTTGCGTTTGTGCTGAAGCATCCGGCACTCGATTGTAGTTTTTTAACCACTGCTGATAATCGTCAAGATCGCCTTCAAATTCACTAACCTCGCCATTGGCCACCAGATAAAACTCATCGACGGTGTTGCGCAACAGATGACGGTCGTGAGAGATCACCACCAGCGCACCGTCATAGCCCTGCAGAGCCAGAGTTAATGCCTGACGCATCTCCAGATCCAGGTGGTTGGTGGGCTCATCGAGCAACAGCAGGTTGGGTTTATGCCAGACAATTATGGCCAGTGCGACACGAGCTTTTTCGCCGCCGGAAAAATCTTTAATCGGCTCTAGAGCTTTATCTCCATGAAAATCAAACCCACCGAGAAAATTTCGAATCGTCTGTTCCGTCGCCTGGGGACTGATTCTCTGGATATGCAGAAAGGCACTTGCCTGTAAATCTAAAACTTCCAACTGGTGTTGAGCAAAGTAGCCAACTTTTATATTTTCTCCGTAGACGCGCTTGCCATCGAGTAGATCGAGATCAGCGGTTAAGCTGCCAATTAATGTCGATTTACCGGCACCATTTGGCCCCAAAAGACCAATTCTAGTGCCCGGCTGCAGATCAAAATTGACCTGATTGAGAATTATTTTATCACCGTAACCCAAATCTGCCTGACTGAGATTAACCAGCGCACTGTGAGCCTTTTTCGGCACCGGGAAATTAAAATAGAAAGGTGAGTCTACATGGGCCGGAGCAATATCTTCCATGCGTTGCAACTCTTTAACCCGGCTCTGCGCCTGTTTGGCTTTTGACGCTTTGGCGCGAAAGCGGGCGATAAATCCTTCAACTTCTTTTCGGCGTTTTTGCTGCTTTTCATAGCTCGCCTGCTGCAGCGCCAAACGCTCGGCACGGACTCTTTCAAAGATTGAATAATTACCTTTGTAAGCATTAGTTTTTTGATGTTCGATATGCACAATTCGCTCGACAACATTATCGATAAAATCCCGGTCGTGAGAAATTATCAATAGTGTTCCAGAGTAATTTTTTAACCACTGCTCCAGCCACAATGTGGCATCCAAATCCAAGTGGTTGGTCGGCTCATCAAGCAGCATCAGATCCGATGGGCTCATCAACGCCTGGGCAAGATTTAAACGAATGCGCCAGCCACCGGAAAAACTGTTTACCGGTCGGTTAACTTCCGACTGGGTAAAGCCGAGACCATGAAGTAATTGCTCGGCGCGATAGCGGGCATCAAAACCGTTGGCGGCATCGAGTTTCTCATACTCCGCAGCCAGGCGGTCATCATCTTTTTCCAGCGTTGCCCGGGAAATGGCTTTTTCAATGGCGCGCACCTCAGGATCGCCGTCGAGTACATAGTCGACGGCACTGTGTTCGGAGTTAGCCAGCTCCTGAACCATATGAGCAATACGCCAGTTTGCAGGAATAAACAGGTCGCCGGCGTCCGGGACAATCTCGCCGAGCAGCAGTTTAAACAGGCTTGATTTGCCGGTGCCATTACCACCGATAATGCCAATATGCTGGCCCGGATGAACCACTAACTCGGCATCCTCCAACAAGACTTTTGTGCCACGACGCAGCTCAACATTGCTCAGTGTAATCATTTGGGCTTTTACCAGTATTTATTCAGAGCCTAAAAAGCCGCCGGACTGGTGGCTCCAAAGTTTGGCATAAAGTCCATTTTTGGCGAGTAATTCCTGATGGCTGCCCTGCTCTACTATCCGGCCCCGATCAAAGACAATCAGCTTATCCAGCGCGGCAATGGTCGACAATCGATGAGCAATAGCAATAACCGTTTTGCCCTCCATCAACTGGTTGAGGCTCTGCTGGATGGTCGCCTCGACTTCGGAATCCAGCGCCGATGTCGCCTCATCAAGCACCAGAATCGGCGCGTCCTTCAACAGAACACGGGCGATAGCAACTCTTTGGCGCTGGCCACCGGAGAGAGTGACACCGCGCTCGCCAACATGCGCATCGTAGCCACGACGCCCTTTGTGATCACGCAGATTAAGAATAAACTCGTGAGCCTGAGCCTGCTTGGCGGCGGCTATCATCTGCTCTTCAGTAGCATCGGGTCGGCCAAACATAATATTTTCCCGCACTGATCTGTGGAGCAGCGAGGTGTCCTGAGTGACCATGGCAATATTGTCGCGCAAACTCTCCTGAGTTACCTCAGCGAGGTTTTGCTTGTCGATAGCAACTGCACCACCCTGGACATCAAAGAAACGTAATAACAGACTGACCAATGTGGATTTACCGGCACCGCTGCGGCCGACAATACCGACCTTTTCCCCCGGGGCAATTGTCAGGTCGAGCTGCTTGAAAACCGGCTCATCTTCGTTATAGGCAAAGTCCGCCTTATAAAAGCTGATCTCGCCCCTATCCACCACCAGCTTTGAGGCCGATTTACTGTCGGTAACCTCGTGGGGAATAGAGATCGAATTTATACCATCCTGCACCGTACCTATGTTTTCAAACAGGCCGCCAATCTCCCACATAATCCAGTGAGACATGCTGATCAGACGTATAGAAAGGCTCATCACAATAGCAATGGCGCCCGGCGTAACCGATCCCTGAGTCCACAGATAAATACCCAGCGCGCCAGTGGTAAATACCAACAGCATATTCAGAATCCACAGGCTGACATTGAGCAGGGTAACCAGGCGCATCTGCGGGTGAACTGTATCGAGAAATTCTGCCATGCCATCTTTGACATAGACGGCTTCGCGGGAACTGCGGGAGAAGAGCTTGAGGGTGACAATATTGGTGTAGCTATCGACTATTCGCCCGGTCATCAGCGAGCGGGCATCTGCCTGCAGCATGGCGATACTTTTCATCCGCGGCACAAAGTATCGCTGTATAAAAATATAGCCCGCAAGCCAGGCTAGCAGAGGAATACAGAGACTAAGATCGGCATTGGCAACCAATATAATCATGGTGACCAGATAGATGGTCACAAACAGCATAACATCGAGTAACTTCATCACCGTATCGCGAACAGCCAGTGCCGTCTGCATTACCTTGGTAGCGATTCGGCCGCTAAATTCATTCTGGAAAAAGCTATAGCTTTGACTGAGTAAGTAGCGGTGCGTCATCCAGCGCACCGTCATGGGGAAATTTCCCATCAGTGTCTGGTGAACCACCATTGAATGAAGCGCTCTGGTGGCCGGGATAAAGACGAGTACAAACAGCGTCATGGCTACCAGGGTTTTCCATGAATCGGCAAAAAACGTCTGCGGATTACTGCTCGCCAGCCAGTCGACTACCTGACCGAGAATGCCAAACAGCAGGGCTTCAGAGACGGCCGTAATCGCCGTCAAAAACGCCATCAAAATCAGCCAGTGCTCTATGCCACGGGTGTAATGGCGGCAGAACTGATAGATACCACGGGGTGGTTGCTGGGGAGATTCGGCTGGAAAGGGGTTGATCAGCCGTTCAAAAAAGCCAAACATTTATTATCCTGTGAGTATGTTCTGAAACAAAAAGCCTGTAGTCTGGCTACCGATAAGGCGATGAGATTAACAATCGTCAATATAATTCAGGCGGGCATCATAACAAGATCGGCCCCCTCAGGAGAAACAAATGATTTTTAACCGCTCAATTTGCGCAAAAATTTTCTTTTTTATCTGTTTTTCAAGCATCAACTCGACCCAGGCAATTGATCTCGAAGCAGAGCGTATGGTCGACAATCTTGCTAACCTGCAGTTCGATAAACTAGGCAGCCCGCAGATAAAAACTGATTCCATCAAACCAGTTTTGGCATCAGTGGAACGCCCCCATCGCCTGCTGGTGATCGCCGTGGAATTTCCTGAGCTTGGCTATCAGCGCTTCGCCGGAGATAAACGACAAAACCGCAAAAATCGCGACTACTTCCAGAAATTGCTCTTTGGCGGCAGCGTTAAACGGCCCAAGCCCGGCACGCTCTCCCACTATTATCGCCACCAGTCCAAGGGACTTTACAATATTACCGGCACTGTCATGCCTATCGCCAAAGTCGACAAGCCTCTGTCCCACTACGGGCGACCACTGCAGAACTCCGATGGCAGCTGGCGCAACGACGACCACACTGATGAGCTGGTTGCCGATGCCCTGCGTGCAGCCTACAGAGACAATCCCGACTTTCCCTGGAAAGACTATGATATTTGGGATCCACAAGATTTTGACGGCGATAATAATCGCGCTGAAGCCGACGGCTATCTGGACCATCTGGTGATTGTTTACGCCGGCAAGGGGCAATCCTCCTGTCAGGGGCTTTACAAACTGGGGGAAAAATTTACCACTAATGCCGACAGCGGGGTTTTCAACAGCTTGACCAAAGCAGAGCAGGATTGCGCCGACCGCATCTGGCCGCATCGCGGCTCGATCAGTCGCGATCTCGGCAAGGGCCCAACCCTGGAGGGCATGGTCAATGGTCGCGGCGGCATAGAAATTGAGAAGGATCTGTGGCTCTACGATTACAACATGCAGTCTGAATATACCGAGGTCTCAACTTTTATTCACGAGTTTGGGCACTCACTGGGGCTTCCGGATATTTACGCCCGGGCCACCAATAATTCCACCGCCTCCTGGGCAGTTATGTCATCAACCGCATCACCAGAGCCTCAGGAGATGAGCAGCTGGTCGCGAATGATGCTCGGCTGGATGCAGCCCTGCGTTGTCAGACCGCCGGAGTTTGGTGGTAACAAACGAAAATCAATGTATCTAAAGACCATGAATAACTGGTCGAATAAAGTCGGCAACAGCAGCAGTGCCGGAGTTTGCGACTCGACAATGATTATCCTGCCGCCGAAAATACGTGAGCTGAATCTCGGCCCCCTGGGCAAGGCACAGGGTTCACACGCAGTGTATTCCGGGCAGGGTAATGACCTGAACAATTTCCTGACCCGAATTTTCGACCTCAGCAGCGTTGCTGAAGACAAACCACTAATACTCAGTTTCGACACCTGGTTCAAAATAGAATCGGACTGGGATTACCTCTATGTAGAGGCTGCAACCGATGCTGGTGAATACCAGCGCCTGCTGCCCACCGACAAACTTAACGCAACCGATACCTCAAGTGTCATGCCCTCAAAAAAAGGCCATGAAGGAGAGGGTTCACTGCCCGGTTTCAGTGGCCGATCCGGGGATATGGATGGCGATGGCAAAGTAGAGATAGCCAGCGGCTGCGATCCAGAGATTGCTAAAACTCTGGCGGAGGACCGCGTTGGCAGCAACCTTGTCGACCCCTGTGAAACAGCTCAATGGGTCAGAGGAGAATTTAATCTTGAGGCCTATCGCGGTAAAAAGGTCTCTATTCGCTTCCATTACTTCGCCGATGGTGCCGCCGTTGAGGATGCCGCTTTAATCGACAATATCGCCCTGCCTGCTATAGATTACCTTGAAGATTTTGAGACCGGCAGCATACAGGGTTGGAGCAGCCAGGGCTTCACTATCAGCGGTGGGCAGCACCGTATTGCCGTGCCGCATTACTATCTGCTCGAATACCGCGATCCCTATGCCAGATTTAAAAAAGTTAAAAACTACGATGCCGGATTGGCCAAGCCGGGCTTCTCCTTTTACAAAGACCCGTCTGGTGAGATGAAAGCCTTTAGTGCCAACTACCGTCCCGGGGTTCTCGCCTGGTACTTCAATGGAGAATATCTCTGGAGCCAAAATGAACCAGCGCAATTTGGTCCGGGCAATGGCTTTCTTCTTCTGGTTGATGCCAACCCTCAGGAATTTAACCTGCCAGGCGTTCCCGAAAAGTATCTGCAGAATAGAGATGGTTGGACATTTTATAAGTTTGATCAAGAGGCCCAGCCCTGGTTACATCAGAGCTTTGTCGATGTGATGTGCCATCAGCGTCGTGCGGCATTTTATGCCAGTGATGTCAGTGCCGCAGACCGTCAGCTCTGTACAAAATCCCTTGTCGATGGTCTGCCGCCAGTCGAGTCCTTGAACTGGGATGGTCGCCAGTTGATGTATGGCTATACATTAATTAACGAACTGCTGCCCGGCGCTGACAGACTAAAATACAAGGGCACTTCCACATTGTTCGATCTGCGAATCCGCAATGGCCTCACCGAATATCGACTCTACGACCGTGTGCTGCGCAACCGGCATTCTGGTGATGCACCCTTTGCACTGGAACCCTTTGCCAATGGCACCTCGATCTACGGTATCCAGAATGACACCATGGTTCGTGAAGCCTCCACCGCCTACCCGCCGGTGAGTGAATTTTCAGATGCGCGTCCCAATCGCTACCAAAACCCTCACCTCCCCTTTGGCGGCGCCAATATTCCAGAGCTGGGGCTGCGCTTCAAACTGGGTCAGCCAGCTGATTCTGCACCGGATGAAGCCGAAGTCAAAGTGGTGATAGATTGGGTTCAATAAAATTAAAATTTGTTTTGTAGGCAGGCCTTGCCTATGTGCATTTAACGGCTGAGCAGCACTGGAGTATCACCCTCCTGCCATGGCGGCAGCTTTTTCATTGTCGCCAAAAACAGCGGTGATTCGAGAAACGCCTGCAACCAGATTTGCAGCTTGGGGTAGGGTGCCTGGTCAAACCAGGCTTTATCGACAAAGGCAAACTGGCGAATAAACGGAAATAGCGCAATATCTGCCATGCTAATGCTGTCTGCGAGCAGATAGCGATGTCGGCACAGGTGCTCTTCCAGCAGATGCAAAAACCTTTCGCCCTGGGCGCGGTAATAGACTTGCGGTTCCGCCGGGAAGCGCTCCCAGTATTTGTAGTGGTCGAGATGGGTTTTAAACTGGTTGTCGTTGTAGTCGATCAGCTCGTTGACCGGTTCGAGCAGCTCTTCGTTCAACCAGCACTGCGGATCAGCAATAGCCAGCGCCCAGTGCATAATATCGCGGCTCTGGTCCAATACCCGCGCGTCGGGCAACCTCAACACAGGGACAGTTCCCTTGGGAGAGATGGCCAGCATTGAGGGCGGCTTATCCCGAAGCAGGACTTCGCGGAGCTCAAGGTTTATACTGGAGTATTGCAGGGCCATTCGAGCGCGCATCGCGTAGGGACAGCGCCGAAAAGAATAAAGCACAGGTAACATTTGGGAATATCCGCTCTGCGGTTTACTAAAATAACTACTCTAACAAAAAGAAGAATAACTATGTCAAACAATGAATCATCCAGCAGTCAATATGACCTTATTATTTTTGGGGCCACCAGCTTTGTCGGGCAAATTCTGACCACCTATTTAATCGAGCATCTCGGCACCGAAAGTGATATCTCCTGGGCCATTGCCGCGCGCTCCGAGGAAAAGCTGACTAGTCTGCGCGACTCCTACGGCGACAGTGCCAAACAACTGCCGATGATAATTGCCGACTCCAACGATGAAGCCTCTCTCCAGGCCATGTGTGCACAGGCAAGGGTTATTGTCTCTACCGTTGGCCCCTACGCCCTGTATGGCGAGTTGCTGGTAAAAACCTGCGCCGAAACTGGCACTGACTACACTGACCTGACCGGTGAAGCCCAGTGGATTAAAAATATGCAGGACAAATATCAACAGGCAGCGCAACAGAGTGGTGCGCGCATTGTTAACAGTTGCGGTTTTGACTCTATCCCCTCGGATATGGGCATGTTCTGCCTGCAACAGCAGGCCAATAAGCAATTTGGTCATCCGCTACCGCATGGCAAACTGCGGGTTAAAGCTATAAAAGGTGGAGCTTCCGGCGGCACTGTAGCGAGCATGATCGAAGCGATTAAAGCCGCCAAAGCCGATCCGAAAGTGCGTCGCCAAATGGGCAACCCCTATTTACTCTGCGGTGAAAACCACCTGTACCAGCAGAAAGCTCACAGTGTAAAAGGACCGATGTTTGACAAGGAATTTAACGCCTGGATTGCCCCGTTTATTATGGAAGCCATCAACTCGAGAATCGTTCTGCACTCCAATGCCCTAACGGGAATGGCCTATGGGAGAGACTTTACCTACAGCGAAGGCGTACTGACCGGGCGCGGATTTAAAGGGCGCCTGAGTGCCATTATGTCGACCCTAGGATTTGCTGCACTGGGCATGGGCCTGTACTTTAATCCGCTGCGCGCTCTGCTGGAAAAGTTTGTACTGCCAGCACCGGGCGAAGGTCCAAGCCCTGAAGCGCAGCTCAAGGGGTACTTTGACCTGCGTCTGTACAGTGCCGACAACGATGGCAATCACCTTATGTTCAAAGTTACCGGCGATCGCGATCCGGGCTATGGCTCAACTGCGAAAATGCTTGCCCAGGCGGGACTCTGCCTGGCGATGGATATTAAAAAGGAAGATTGTGCCGGGGGTTTCCTGACACCGTCAACAGCCATGGGCAATGCGCTGATTAAACGCCTTGAAGATCATGCCGGACTGACATTCAGTCAGCTATAAAAGCCGAGGTTAGATGCGTAACTGTCTACTGACGGACAGTTACGCCGCGCTCTGCCATATATTGCTTAGCCTCTGGCACTGTATGCTCACCAAAGTGAAATATACTCGCAGCCAGCACCGCATCAGCCTTACCCTCGACTATACCGTCAACCAGGTGCTGCAAATTACCCACACCGCCGGAAGCGATAACCGGCACATTGACCGCATCGCTAATACGCGAGGTAAGTGCAAGATCAAATCCATTCTTGGTGCCATCCCGATCCATACTGGTCAGCAGAATCTCGCCAGCACCAAAGTCGGTCATCTTCTCCGCCCACTGAATCGCATCAATGCCGGTAGGCTTGCGACCACCATGGGTAAAAATCTCCCATTTTGGCTGATCGCCCTGCGCCACCTGCTTGGCATCTATAGCCACAACAATACACTGGGAGCCAAAACGCTGGGCAGCCTCACGAACAAATTGCGGATTGTGAATTGCCGCTGAATTGATCGCCACTTTGTCGGCACCAGCATTGAGCAGATTGCGAATGTCCTGCAGCTCGCGAACACCGCCGCCGACCGTCAGGGGAATAAATACCTCTCCCGCCATACGCTCGACAGTGTGCAATGTGGTATCGCGGGCCTCGTGGCTGGCGGTAATATCCAGGAAAGTAATTTCATCCGCGCCCTGCTCGTTATAGCGCCGGGCAACTTCAACCGGATCGCCGGCATCGCGAATATCGACGAACTGCACCCCTTTAACCACACGGCCTTTATCAACATCGAGACAGGGAATAATACGTTTAGCCAGACTCATTTTTTGTCCTTAAACAGATGACCAAGCTTGCCAGCCTTAGTCGAAAGATATTGCACATTATGGGGGTTGCTATCCGCCTGAATTGGCTCACGATCAACCATATCTATTCCCAGTTCTTTCAGAGCAGCGACCTTGCGCGGATTGTTGGTCATCAACCTGACCTGCCTGGCACCCAGATGCTCGAGCATAGGCGCACAGATAGAGTAGTCGCGCATATCGGCACCAAACCCCAGACGCTCATTGGCTTCAACCGTATCGGCACCCTGATCCTGGAGATTGTAGGCACGAATCTTATTGACCAGACCGATGCCGCGGCCCTCCTGACGGAGATACAAAATAGCTCCGCGGCCCAGTTCAGAAATACGCTTCATCGCTTCCTGAAGCTGTTCGCCGCAGTCGCAGCGCATACTGCCCAGAGCATCGCCGGTTAGGCATTCCGAGTGAATTCGAATTAACAGCGGCTCATCACTCTTACAATCACCCATAGTGATCGCAATATGCTCCTTACCCTTGAATGGATCTTCAAAACCGTGGATATCAAAAGTACCCCAGCGAGTGGGTAATTTTGATGATTCAATAAAGCGCAGTGCCACAGTTTTCTCCAGGTTATAAAAGGGTCGGGTATTGTAGCCTCAACAGTCGACCAGTAAAGAATTTATATCAGCCCAGCCGCACCCAGTAGTCCGATGACCGCAGCGGCAGCTAAACCGGCGATAACATCATCCACCATAATGCCAAAACCACCGGATACTTTTTTATCCAGCCAGCTAATTGGCCAGGGCTTTAAAATATCAAACAGGCGAAACAGCCCAAAGCCCAGAAGTAGCGACACCCAGGATACTGGCAGCGCAACCAGGGCAATCCACAGGCCGACAAACTCATCCCAGACAATCCCGCCGTGATCATGCACACCCAGTGTTTTAGCCGCTGATCCACAGATATAGATCCCGGCTACGGCACTGACTAGAACAATAAGCAGATAGCCCGAAAGCGGCAGTTGCGCCATCAGCCACCACAGCGGTATAGCCGCCAATGTGCCCACAGTGCCAGGCGCTCTGGGCGAGAGACCGCTGCCAAAACCAAAGGCCAGCAACAGAGTCGGCGAGCGCAGCAGCTGCCTAAAAGATGGATTATCTGTATTTTTATGCAAAGTGGTCATACCCCCGTTTATCGACAGCCATTGGGTTGCTATTTCGATCTAAAACAGTGACCAGATTAACCGAATCGCCGGTTGCGGTAATAGTGCCAATCTTGCTGGCATTTAGCTCACCGCGCTCAATCCACTGCTCGACAGTAGCGAGTTTATCGGCCCCGACAGTAAAACACAGCTGGTAATCATCACCCCCAAACAGCGCCCAGTTAAACCCCCTGTCAGAAGCCATTTCTCTGACATCCGCGGCAATAGGCAACTGTTCTGTGAAAATAGTTGCTGCCACATGACTCGACTGGCAAATATGGCCCAGATCAGCAACCAAACCATCTGATATATCGATGCATGCCGAGGCTATTCCACGCAACTGCAAAGCGCTTTCAACCTGTGGAAGAGGCTTATAAAATCTATTAAGTAAGCGATTACTTTCAATATTTGTAAGGTTTTTATTGGAGAGTATTTTTAAACCTGCTGCACCATCACCCAGAGTCCCTGTCACAAACACCATATCACCAACCCGTGCACCACCACGCTGCAAACTCTCTCCGACAGGTGCTTCACCGATTAACGTCATGGAAACTGTCAGCGCACCGCTGGTGGTATCACCCCCTACCAGCGCTATATCGAACTCGCTGGCGATCTCGGCAATACCGGCACTAAAATCTGCCAGCCAGACATTGTTGGCTTTCTCTTTCGGCAGGGTAAGGGCTAGGGTAAACCATCGCGGTTGCGCACCCATAGCAGCCATATCACTCAAGTTGACACAGAGAGCTCTGGTACCGACTTGGCTGCCAGTAGCTGAGGCGGGAAAATGTACCCCCTCGACCAATGTATCACTGGCGACCACCAGCTGCTGATTGTCACCGGGATCAAGGAGCGCTCCATCATCACCAATACCCAATGCGACACCGCACTGACCGGTAAGCCCGGCAAAGTGGTTGGTGATCAGTTCAAACTCACCAGGTTGATGGGGCTTTTGATAAGTCAGGGTTTCGTTCTCTCTTGTTACTTTGGGTTTCGCGCCTCTTTCGAGGCACTGACAGCTTAACTGCGTTTATTGGCAGCCACCTCTATGGCACGCTTTTCAGCGGCAACGCGATCGAGAATCCCATTGATATATTTAAACGCATCGGTGGGACCAAAGGTTTTCGCGAGATTGACCCCTTCATTGATCACCACTTTATAAGGGACATCGATACGGTGGATCAGCTCGTAGACTGATAAACGCAAAATCGCGCGTGAAACCGGATCGAGCTGCTCCTGTTCGCGATCCAGATGGGGTTGGTAGGCGCCATCAATTTCCGCAAGATGCTTCGGCACCCCGTGGAGCACTTCGTGGAATAACTCGGTATCCACAGTGGCCATATTATTGTCGGTGTGAAATTCGGCTTCGATACTAACCAGGTCGGTACCGCCCATATCCCAGGAGTACAGCGCTTGAGCCAGCAGCCTGCGTGCTTTTTGGCGCATTTTAGGTTTTGACATTTATTCGGCGCCTTGAATTTGTTTAAACACAGTCAGCAACTCAAGAATGGTCAGTGCCGCCTCTTCGCCTTTGTTTTCACTGTTATCACCAGAGCGATCCAGCGACTGCTGCAGATTGTCGGTTGTCAGCAAGCCAAAGGCGACCGGCAGGTTTTCATTCAGGGCAACTTCACCAATTCCTCTCGTAGTCTCTGCACAGACATAGTCAAAGTGCGGCGTATCGCCGCGGATAACACAACCGAGAGCGACAATCGCATCAAAACGACCGCTGATGGCTGCGCGCTGGCTGGCCAGCGGCAACTCAAAAGCACCGGGGACGCGAAACACTTCCAAGGCATCGCCCTGAATACCGTGACGGGCAAATGCGCGCACTGCACCATCCAGCAAGCCATCGGTAATTTCGGCATTCCAGCGCGCCGCAATCACCGCGACACGTGCATTGCCAACATTAAAGTTTCCCTCTTCGGGTCTGTATTCGCTCATGAACTGTTCCTGTTTTATTCGCAGTCGACGTGTTCTACGACTTCGAGATCAAAGCCGGAGATGCCGGTAAATTTAAAGGGGGCGCTCATCAGGCGCATCTGATGGATGCCCAGATCACGTAATATCTGTGAGCCGGTACCTACCTGTTGATAGACAACATCGCTGGCCAGCTGCGGGCGCGTCTGATTGGGATTGAGTATCTGTTCAATACTGCGATCAATATCTTCCGAGGACTCGGGATAGTAGAGCAAGACCACAACACCGCGGCCCTCATCGGCAACCCGTTTTAAAGCTTTGTGGAATGACCAGCTCTTGTATTCGCTGGAATCTTCTATCGCCAGAAGATCACGAGCTGAACGATTGGTATGTACACGCACCAGCGGCGGCTCACCGCCGCTGACATCACCCTTGACCAGCGCGAAGTGCTTCTCATTGAGAATACTGTCATAGTAGGTTTTTAGGGTAAAATCGCCAAAGCTAGTACTTACATTTCTCTCATTAATACACTGTGCAGTCTTTTCTGTCACCAGACGATGATGAATCAAATCGGCGATAGTGCCGATTTTAATACCGTGCTTTTCCGCGAACAGCTCCAGATCATCGCGGCGCGCCATGGTCCCGTCTTCATTCATAATCTCAACGATAACTGCCGCCGGTTCAAAACCCGCCATCTTGGCCAGGTCGCAACCTGCTTCGGTGTGGCCGGCGCGGCTAAGTACACCGCCGGGCTGCGCTTTCAACGGGAATATATGGCCGGGCTGGACAATATCTGAAGGTCGCGCGCTGCTGGCAACAGCGGCCTGAATAGTACGTGCGCGATCAGCGGCAGATATACCGGTGGTAACACCCTCCGCAGCTTCGATAGAAAGGGTGAACGGCGTGCTGTGACTGGAGTTATTGCTATCGGCATTAACCATCATAGCCAGGTCCAACTGTTTGCAACGATCTTCGTGGAGCGTCAGGCAGATCAGTCCGCGCGCATTTGTCGCCATAAAATTAATATCCTCGGCGCGCACCATGGGTGCCGCCATGACCAGATCACCCTCATTCTCGCGATCCTCGTCATCCATCAAAATAACCATCTTGCCCTGACGGATATCTTCAATTAACTCTTCTATTGTGTTGAGTACCATTTAGTCTCTTCCAATCAATGGTTATAGGTTATTTATTCTGTGTCTCTGCAGCCTTGTCACCGAGCAACAAACGCTCCAGGTAACGAGCCACCAGATCGACTTCAAGATTTACTTTTGTGCCCACTTGGTAATCACCCATTACTGTATGGGTCATGGTGTGCGGGACAATATTCAATTCAAGTTCGCAACCGTCGACAATATTCACCGTCAGACTGGTGCCATCGACAGTAATTGAGCCCTTGTGGGCAATATATTTTGCCAGCTGCGCAGGTGCCCGCAGTCGAAAGCGCCACGAGCGGGCATCTTCATGCAGCGAGACAACTTCGCCAATTCCGTCCACGTGACCGGAGACAATATGCCCGCCAAAGCGATCCGTTGCCTGCATCGCCTTTTCAAGATTGATCCGCTGTCCCTGCTGCCAATGACCAATAGTCGTGAGATTCAGGGTTTCCACAGACACATCAGCAATAAAACCCTCGCCGGTAAGCTCTACCGCTGTTAGGCAGGCGCCATTACAGGCGATACTATCACCGAGCTGCACATCCGCAAGTCCAAGATTGCCCGTGCGAATGGTTAAACGTACATCGCCACCGCGCTGCTCGAGGCTGGCGATATCGCCGATGGCACTGATAATTCCTGTAAACATAATCTCGTTACCTTTTTAAAAAACATTCTGACTATCTGGCAGCCTAACTATCACCGGCAAGACACAAGAAAACAGCCAATCAACGCTCACAACCGCTCCATAATCCGCCCTAAAAATACAAAGCCCACTCTATTCCAGCAGCCTAATTCTCAATAACCTGATGGAGAGCCTTCGGCTGCGCTCAGGATGGACAGCGGCAGTATTTCTAATAATCCTTGTCGGGATACAGCGTCACTCTAATATCTTCACCAATTTGACGAATATCCTGAACCGAAAGCGCCAAATGCGCATCAATTGTCTTGATCGGCAGATCAAACATCGGCCGCGCATCACTGCCAAATAACTTTGGCGCCCAGTAGCAGACCAACTCATCAAGCAGACCCTCGGCGACAAAAGCCCCCGCTAGTCCAGCGCCGGCCTCAACCATCACGCTATTGCATTCACGACCGGCCAACTCAACCAACAGCGCATGCAAATCCACATGGCCATCGCGAGCAGGTAAAAACACAATATCGGCGCCAGCCTGCTGCAGGGCCCCGGCTTTACTGCGCTGCTCTTCGCCATCCAGGGTGGCAACCAGCACCGCACCCGGCTGGGCAAACATCCGTGCCTCAGGACTTATCTGTAACTTGCTGTCGACAACCACACGCAGTGGCTGGCGCAGACTGTCCTGCACGCCGACATCCTCATTGCTTATACGCACAGTCAGAGACGGATCGTCCATTAACTGTGTTCCTATACCGGTAATAATTGCACAGTTTGCCGCCCGCAATCGCTGTACATCTTTACGCGCCGCCGGCGTGGTAATCCACTGACTCTGACCGCTGGCCATAGCCGTGCGGCCATCGAGACTCGCGGCCATCTTTACCAACACCCAGGGCATGCCCTGCTCATGACGCTTGATAAAACCTCTATTGATATGCCTGGCCTGATCTTCAAACAAACCGCAGGCCACTTCTATGCCAGCATTCTTTAGTAATTGAATGCCCTGACCAGCCACCCGGGGATTGGGATCCTCGCAGGCAATGACCACTCGAGCAACACCTGCATCGATCAACGCACTGGTGCAGGGCCCAGTCTTGCCGCTGTGACTACATGGCTCAAGAGTGACATAGGCAGTACTGCCGCAGGTATCGCCGGCCGACTGCAGCGCCTCTATTTCGGCGTGATTGCCGCCGGCTGGACGGGTGTAACCCTCACCGACAACCTCATTGCCGGAGACAATAACGCAGCCAACTGCAGGATTTGGGCTGGTGGTAAAACGGCCTTTGGCCGCCAACTGTAGCGCCCGCGACATCATCTCGCGATCGGTAATTGAAAAGCTCATTACTCGCTATCCGCAGTGGGTTTAAGGGCATTAAGGCGATTTAACTCGTCCTGGAATTCACTGAGATCCTGAAAGCTGCGATAGACCGAAGCAAAGCGCACATAGGCGACCTCATCCAATTCACGCAGCTTGCTCATCACCTTTTCACCAATCATTCTCGATGAGACTTCACGCTCACCGGTAACCTGGAGGAAATGCTTGATTTGAGTCAGCGCGGTTTCGATCTGCTCTATGGATACCGGGCGCTTCTCAAGGGCTCGCTGAAGACCTGCACGCAGCTTCTCCTCGTCAAAAACTTCCCGGGTACCATCGGTTTTAATCACCCGCGGCATCAACAGTTCCGCCATCTCATAGGTGGTGAACCGCTCAGTACAGGCAACGCACTCACGACGACGGCGCACCTGGCCGCCATCGGCGACTAGACGGGAATCTATAACCTTGGTGTCATCGGCATTACAAAACGGACAGTACATAGCAAAGCGTCAAAAAAATGGGTCGACATTCTATCACAGGATGCTGTCATTTAAGACTATTCGCGAGCAGTCCGCAGAGTCGAGCAAGGGATAAAAGCAACGGGCAAAAAAAAAGCCCTGCAACAGCAGAGCTTTTTGATAATCAGAACTGAGATCTAGCCGTATACAGGGAAGCGCGCACAGATATCAAGGACCTTGGTTTTGACATCTGCAATCACTTGCTCGGAGGTTCCGTTCTCAAGGCTATCGAGAATATCGCACATCCAGTGAGTCAGCTGAACCGTCTCCTCAATCCCAAATCCACGAGTAGTAATCGCCGGCGTACCAACACGCAAACCAGAGGTTACAAAGGGTGAGCGCGGGTCGTTGGGCACGGCGTTCTTGTTCACAGTGATAAACGCTTCACCCATAGCGCGGTCGGCATCAGTACCGGTGTACTCCTTGCCGATCAGGCTTACCAACATCAGGTGATTTTCGGTGCCGTTGGAGACAATATTAATGCCGCGCTCGATAAAGGTCGCCGCCATAGCCTTGGCATTGGCAACCACCTGCTTCTGGTAGCTGACAAACTCGTCGCTAGCCGCTTCCTTGAAAGCGATTGCCTTGGCAGCAATCACGTGACAGAGGGGGCCACCCTGACCGCCAGGGAAAACTGCGGAATTGCATTTCTTGGCGATATCTTCATCGTTGGTGATGATAAAGCCACCGCGAGGACCACGCAGAGTTTTGTGGGTAGTTGAAGTCACAACATGGGCATGGGGAACCGGGTTGGGATAGACGCCGGCAGCGACCAGACCGGATACATGGGCCATATCAACCATTAAGTAAGCGCCCACTTTGTCTGCAATCTCGCGGAATCTAGCCCAGTCCATAATACCGGAGTAGGCAGAGAACCCAGCAATAATCATCGCCGGCTTGTGCTCCAGCGCAAGAGCTTCGACCTGGTCGTAATCCACCAGGCCAGTCTCTGGATTCAGGCCGTACTGAATCGGGTTGTAGAGCTTGCCAGAAAAGTTTGGCTTGGCACCATGAGTCAGGTGACCACCGTCGGCCAGGCTCATGCCTAAAATAGTATCGCCGCCCTTGAGCAGCGCGAGGAATACCGCGCTGTTAGCCTGAGAACCAGAGTGAGGTTGCACATTGGCATAGCTTGCACCATAGAGGCTTTTCAGACGCTCAATTGCCAGCTGTTCGCTGACATCAACATATTCACAACCACCATAGTATCGTTTGCCGGGATAGCCCTCAGCGTACTTGTTAGTCAATTTGCTACCCTGAGCCGCCATCACAGCTGGGCTGGTGTAGTTTTCCGAGGCAATCAACTCAATATGCTGTTCCTGACGCTGGCTTTCAAGCTGCATGGATTCCCATACTTCGGCATCAAAATTCTCAATAGTCTGGTTCTTGTCAAACATAGTTAGGGCATTCCCAAAGGTTGCGTTACAGATTGAATAACCGGATCTGTAACTGGTAGTGTTAAAAATTAAATTTTCGGAATCGAAGAAGTCGCGCATTTTAACTGAAAGCGCATTGCGCTGACAGCTATAAAGGCTAAAAATTGCCTATTTTTCGAACAACGCAATTGCTTCCACATGTGCCGTGTGGGGAAACATATCCATAACCCCCGCAGCGCTTATACTGTAGCCCGCCTCGGCCAGTAATTTACCATCCCTGACCATAGTCGATGGATGGCATGAGATATAAATAATCTGCCTGGGCTTAGCCTTTATAATCCAGGGCATAACACCAGCTGCGCCATTTCTGGGCGGGTCGAGTAGTAGCAGATCTATCTTCTCTTTCAGCTTGCGCATACCGGACCAGTCGCTGAGATCGGAAACCATAAACTCGATATTGGTCAAATTATTGCGCTGGGCATTTTCCTCGGCACTGCGCACCAGATCCTCGAGTCCCTCAATACCGATCACCCGGTCAAAGTGGTTTGCCAGCGGCAGCGAGAAATTACCAGCACCGCAAAACAGATCCACCGCCAGAGCTTTTTTACTCGATGTCTTCCCGGCCGTTTTGGAGTTACGCACCAGGGACAAAACCTGATCAATCATCTGGCGATTAATCTCGCCGTTGACCTGGACAAACTGACCGGGCTGAACCTGCAGGCGAATATCCTCGACCAGAGCCATCTCCAAGGGCTCATCACCAGCGTCAACCCGCAAAAAGGTTGACTGCTTGCCGGCCTTCCACCACAGCTGTACTGCACTGTCTACAGGGAGGCAACCAAGCGCTGCCAATATCGGTTTAAGCTCCATGGCCGACGGGGCTCTGCTTGCTTCGATTGCAATAGCCAGGCCATTGTCCGCACTCAACAGTTCCACCTCAAAAAGGCGAATACCCGTAGGCAATGCCACCAGCCATTCGGGCAGTGCCAGCGCAATTGCCGCGAGGGGCTCAACCAATACATGGCATTCAGTTAGCGGCTCAATACGCCGACTGCCGGGATTGTGAAAGCCGAGCAGAATATTGCCGTCTTTGGCGCGCTGCACCGCCAGTCGGGCGCGGCGCCGGTAAGCCCACTGCGGACCGGAAAGTGCAGGCAGTATAGCTTTCGGCTGCATACCGCTGCGCTGCAAGCTGCTTAAAAGCTGCTGTTCTTTAACGGCAATCTGGGCGGCATGTTCAAGGTGCTGAACCGTGCAGCCCCCACAGCGTGGGAAGTGCTTGCACTGTGGGTGAATTCGGCTCTCCGATGCGGAGATAACCTCCACTACATGGGCCTCGTCATAGTTGCGCTTCTGATTGTGTCGACGAAATGCCACAGTCTCTCCGGGTAGCGCACCTTGAATAAAACAGGTTTTTCCATCCGGACGGCCGACGCCGCGACCATCGTGAATAAGGTCGACAATTTCGCAAACTGATCGGCTGTTACTGGACATAGAAATCTCTTTTTTATCGGCAATTTCAGGGCGCGTATATTAGCAGATCAACCACACAGCTTTTGATTGTTTTACTGTCCCTCGCTCAGGCATGATAGGTATCTCAAACAGCCTGTAAAAAGAGACGGCTTAAAAGAAGGAGTTTTTAATGACAATTCGCAATACAGAAAATCACTGGGGATGGCCAAGCAAGCTATTTCACTGGCTGACCGCCGCGCTGATCCTAATTCAGATACCGCTGGGCTACTACGCTGAGGAGCTTAAACTATCACCACTAAAACTCGACCTGTTCGTCTGGCATAAATCAATTGGCATGCTAGTGCTTGTGCTCGCCACGCTGAGACTGCTGTGGCGTATAACAGGCACAATTCCCAGTACTGCAGACAGCGGCCCAATCCAGCGGCGACTGGCACAGCTGGCTCATACTCTGCTCTACGGGCTTATGATCGCCCTGCCGATCAGTGGCTGGATCATGACCTCCGCGGCCAACATTCCCACCAAACTTTTCTGGCTGATTGAGTTGCCGGCGATTACCGGGCCAGACGAAGCACTCAAATCACTGGCTGCAGATATTCATGAGATCTGTGTAACAATCCTGATTGTTGTTCTGGCTGTGCATATAGCTGCCGCTCTGCGTCACCACTTTATAGTGCGCGACAGCATCCTGAAACGTATGTGGTTTTAAGGCAATTAATAAACTCGAACTATGAAATACCTTATTCTGACAATCTATCTGTTTAGCCAGCTCTGCCTTGCCTATGAATGGCAATCCGCGGCAAATCACAGCCAATTGATCTATTCGGTCAACTTTGAGCAGCTGCCAATTAAAGGCGAGTTCAAGGAATTCATGGTGGACTATATCCCCGGGCAACAGCTGCGGGTTGTTGTCAATATCGCCAGCGTCGACATGGGCAACTCGGATATCAATCAGGCGATTCGCGATGTCGATTGGTTTGATATTAAACGCCATAGCCAGGCGATATTTTTTAGCGATGAAATTAAAGCTGTTGGCGAGGCTAATTATCTAGCTAAGGGTACATTGCAGCTCAAGGGAATCAGCCAGCCGGTCAATGTACCTTTCAGCTGGCAACCGTCAGTCAAGCCAGATGAGTCTGCGGACAGCGCATCCATGACTGGCCAATTAACCCTAAGTCGCAGTGACTTTACTATCGGCAGCCCAGAATGGGCCAGTGGCGATCAGATCGGCATAGATGTCGATGTTAGTTTTTCTGTAAAGATGCTCTACCGTGCGCCGGAGTAATCTATTGCAAAGTGCGCTCATTTTCCTGCTTGCCTGGGGATTGCTTGGCGGCTGCGCCATACAGCAAGGGACCTTCTTCCAGCCAGAAGCCCCAGTCGATTTTCCGACGTCTATTTATACTGACCTCGACAATAGCCCTGTTTACAGAGTTTACAGCCCCGACTCAAGAATTCTTGTTAGCGTTCGACGAGGCGGCTTGATGGCCAGCCTCGGCCATGACCATATTGTCGCCAGCAATGATCTTCAGGGTTTTATTTTGCTCGACAGGAATGACCTACAGAACCCCAGCTGCCGGGCAGACTTCTATGCCCAACTCGACAATCTGGAAGTAGATAATGCCCAACTACGTGCTGAGGCCGGCTTTACAACCACACCCTCGCAAAGAGATATCGCTGGCACCACCAGCAATATGCTGAAAAGTATTGAAGTTGAGCGCTTTCCATTTGCACGCTTGCATAGCAGCGACTGCCTGACCGCCTTGTCCGGCAAAGACAGCGAATTGCAGCTGACCATTCACGGTGTTAGCCGCAAACAAAAAATAGCAATTAATATAGAGGAAGTAAGCGACGACCGGCTGGTTTTCAGCGGAGAGTTTTCTCTTCTGCAAAGTGACTTTGGCATTGAACCATTCTCAATTATGAATGGATTAATTAAGGTCGAGGACAGGCTAGAGCTGAAATTTAAAATAACCGCCGTGAGACTCAATCAGTAGGGAATAACCTTATTATCCCAGTCCAGATAGGATAGCTGCCCATCAACCTGCGCATTGTCCATAATGCCGACTAAGCGTTCGGCGACAAACTCCGGGGTAAACAGCTTGCCCTCGGGAACTGCAGCCTGAAAAGGTTTTGACAGTGCTGTGTCGGTAGTTCCAGGGTGAAAGGCAATCAGCTTGACATTTTTTACTCTCCGCGCGTACTCGATAGCCATATTTTGCAACAGCATATTCAGCGCGGATTTTGAACTGCGATAGGCATACCAGCCACCGAGACGGTTATCGCTGATACTGCCGACTCTGGCACTGAGTGCCGCGACAACTGCCGGCTGCTTACCTTTTAACACTCTGTGTAAAAGCTTTAACCACAATGCTGGAACCACGGCATTGGCCTGAAAAATTTCATGCAGCGCCTCTGGTTTGAGATCTTCAAGGCGCTTTTCAGGCCAGAGAGTTTCTGAGTGCAAAATGCCATGACAGATGCACACCCTACTTATACTCCCCGCGAAGCCTTGCAACTGCTCCACAACCTCAACCATCGCCGGCTCAGTGTATTGGGTTTCAATCCACAGCAACCGGTCACCTGCCACAAGAGATTCGGGTGCCGACTTGCTGCTAACCGCGATAACCTTATCAAAACGCTTATCAGCTAAAAATTGTGCGATCAGGGCCTGAGCCAAACCGCCGCTGGCACCGAGGACCAGTGCCTGTATTTTATCGGCAGGCATCATGGCTGCTCCCGAGTAATTGCGCACATTTCACAGCGCTCACTGCCGGTTAAAAGCCTGGAAATGGTCGCTCGATATTTGGCAAATAAACGGTAGCTGTAATTGGCTATCTGCTTAATTACCGGCCAGCGCAACACGGCTACATAGTGACGCTTACCCACCAGAGCCCAGGCAGTGTAGGTCACATCCAAGGCATAGATCACTTCACCACTGGCAAGCTGTCCGTGAAGAATCTGATCGGCGCGCTGCTGATCTATATGGGGAAAGCGCTGATTAAAGTCAGCGGCATAGATATTTTCCAAACTAATCTTGCCCTCGGTATCAAGCCTGGAAAGATGTCGCATCTCTGAAACACAGAGTGGGCAACCGCCATCGTAAAAAACCGTCAGCTCAGTCAAAATCAAAACTCCCGAATCATTAAACAGATCACCAGAATATGCAGCAGGCATACAAGCACGGTCAGTTGCAAACGCATTTTCCAATAACTTGAATTCCGAAAATCATTTTCGCCGTTGCGCTGGAACACCATCAACTCAAACTCACGCTCGCAGAACAGCAGGGCTAAAAACCCGGCCAGCAGCATTGCCAAGGCAAGTATCGACATGATCGGCGCGAGGTAGATAAACAGAGTACAGCTCCAGGCACCGAGGGCAATCAGGTTGCTGAAAATCAACATTGTACTAGCTGACTGGCGACAATCTCCTGATACAGCTTTGCCCCACAGAGCGCCACATAAGAAGCTGAGGATAATCGCGCTGTAAGTGATAAACACATAGGGTGCGTAGAGCCCGAAAAACGCCGCACTCTCAAAGCCTTTGGCCGAGAGTGCCGCTTGCAGCATAAGCGCGGCTGGCACCAAGAAAGGGATCAGTCCTGCAAATCCCAATACTTTGGATATGCCGTGGGAATGCTGTCTCGAACTGATTTTTTCCATCATGCTGACACTTGAGTTATTTAATTTTTTTACGCGACTGAGGCTAGAGTGGATTGCTCGCAAGCCCTGTAAGCCAGACTTAATAGCCAATCCAAAAAGGTATTCCCGGCGTAACCAGAATGTAAAAAAATGTCTTTAAGGGAGCAATTGATTATGGAATCGGATCGCGCAAAAAAAACAGGGCTGTTCTGGTTTACCAATGACTTGCGTATTGAAGACAATCCAGCCTTGCGCAAAGCAGTAAATGAAGTCGACAAACTTATATGTCTCTACTGCATACGCCCAAAAATGTCTTTCAACGACCAGCAGGCGCCCACTGAGCTATCAGCTATCCGTGAGCAGTTTTTATTTGATAGCCTGGTCGATCTAGAGGCAGAATTGGCGCAGCTTGGACAACATCTGCTTGTTGAATTTAAGTCAGCTACAGATTGCATTCCAGAAATCATCACCCAGCATAATATCTCGTCCATTTATCGCAGC
This sequence comes from Porticoccaceae bacterium, assembly GCA_038150705.1. GTDB lineage: Bacteria > Pseudomonadota > Gammaproteobacteria > Pseudomonadales > Porticoccaceae > HTCC2207. The sequence goes on from JAYOUA010000005.1 coordinate 67,499, forward strand.
CACAACGCTGGCGAGTACGAGCGCAAGATCTGGAATACACTACGCAATCGTTACGCCATGATCGAGTTTAACCAGATCGATACGCACACCCTGTTTGATCACTCAGAGCTGCCATTTGCGATTGACAATCTGCCGGACAGCTTCTCAAAGTTCCGGCGGATGGTCTCAGATATTGCCGTACAGGCACCGCTGGAGAAGCCCACTCAACTGCCAGCCAGCTGTTTGTCCTCTCAACAGGATTGGCAAGCAAACTGGTTAGCCCAAGCCTCGCCTCCACAGTATGACAGTCACCAGTTATTCAAAGGGGGTAACCGTGCCGCAATGCGGCATATACAAATCTACTTCAGTAGCACAAGTGCCAGCACCTATAAAGAGACGCGCAATGGGCTCGATGAACATTGTAACGGAGCGAATTTCTCAACCAGGTTTTCGCCCTGGCTGAGCAATGGCAGCATCTCTGCGCGGCAAATTATTCTTCAATTGCATCAGTATGAAGCCGAGGTTGAAGCCAATGAGTCAACTTACTGGATTTATTTTGAGCTTTTGTGGCGAGAGTATTTCCAGTGGTATGCCCACTGTCACAAGGCCAATCTGTTTAAGTTTAACGGCATCAAAAGCTGCAATCCGACAACCAGCTTTTATCCAGAGCGGTTCCAGAAATGGTGTCAGGGCAATACCCCCTACCCGATCGTCAACGCCTGCATGAAACAATTAAATGCCACTGGCTATATGTCCAACCGCGGCAGGCAGCTGGTTGCCAGTTGTTTTGTTCACGAGCTGAATCTTGATTGGCGCTATGGTGCTGCCTATATGGAACAGCAGCTTGTCGACTACGATGTTGCCTCCAATTGGGGCAATTGGCAGTACCTTGCCGGCGTTGGTGCAGATCCCCGCGGCCACAGACGTTTTGACCTCAACAAACAGACCAAAATCTATGATCCCGAGGGTTTATTCATTAAACACTGGGGTGGCGACCAGCATCTGGAACAGCTCGACTCTAGGGATACAGTGGACTGGCCAGTTTAAGTTTGCGCTTGGTAAATAATCACAATAAGACTTATAACTATGCAGCAATTTCATACCCTACGCTTAATACTCGGCGACCAGCTAAACAGCAGCCACTCCTGGTATCGCACTGTCGATAGTGGTGTGCTCTATGTGATATCCGAACTGCACCAGGAAGCCGGTTACGTTAAACACCATATACAAAAAATATGCGCTTTTTTTGCTGCTATGGAAAATTTTTCCAGCACACTGCGTGCCAACGGACATCAGGTTAAATACTTAACCCTCGATGAAAGCTCAGAGTATAAAGACCTCAGCCACCTAATTAGCCAGCTGTGTCAGCAATACGAGATTCAAAAATTCGATTATCAGCAACCGGATGAATATCGCCTTGCCCAACAGCTGGAAAATTTATCCCTGCCCTCAGTGGAAGTAAGCTGCTGTGATACAGAACACTTTTTGCTACCAAAAGAGGAAATTCCTCAATATATAAAGCCCGACAAGCACAATCGGATGGAAACCTTTTACCGAAAGATGCGCGTGCGCTTTAATCTGCTGATGGACAGTGATCAGCCTCGAGGTGGGCGCTGGAACTTCGATGGTGAGAACCGCCAAAAACTCAAACCCGCCGATATAGCTGTATTGCCAGAACCGCTACTTTTTGCCAATCCAGTGGATAAAATTCTTCAGCGCATTAAATTCCATCAGATTGCCACCATAGGCACTTCGACAGAATCATTGCTGTGGCCGGTTAACCGCCAACAATCTCTGGAGTTGCTACAGTTTTTCTGTGACTACTGCCTGCCAAATTTTGGACGCTTTCAGGATGCCATGACCGCGCAGACGGACAAGCGCTGGAGTCTTTACCACTCGCGCATCTCCTTTGCCCTGAACAGCAAGATACTTCAGCCGATGGAAGTCGTTGAAGCCGCACTCAAGCGCTTTGAGGAGAGAGACAGTCCAGTCGATATAGCTCAGGTAGAAGGATTTATCCGCCAGATTATCGGCTGGCGAGAATATGTGCGCGCGGTGTACTGGGCCAATATGCCTGGCTATGCCGAACGCAATGCCCTGAGCGCAGAAACTGATCTGCCAGAATATTTCTGGAGCGGAAAAACCAAAATGGCCTGCATGAAACAGGCGATTGAGCAATCCCTGGACTATGCCTACGCTCATCATATACAGCGCCTGATGGTTACCGGCAACTTTGCTATGCTCGCGGGCATAGACCCAGCGCAGATGGATAACTGGTATCTTGGCATCTATATAGACGCCATCGAATGGGTAGAGATGCCGAATACCCGCGGCATGAGTCAATTTGCCGACGGCGGATTAATCGCTACCAAACCCTATGCGGCCAGCGGCAGCTATATCAACAAGATGAGTGATTACTGCAAGAACTGTCACTACAGTGTAAAAGAGCGTTTCAGCGAACAGGCCTGTCCGTTCAACAGTCTCTACTGGCACTTTATGCATCGTCATGGTGAGCGCTTTGCCAGAAACCCGCGCACGGCAATGGCCTATCGCAGCTGGGAGAAAATGGACACACAGGTCAAGCAATCACTACTATTAAGAGCAGAGTACTGCCTGACCAATATTGAAAATTTGTAGCCTGTTTAAATAAGGCTTTTATAAGAAGTTTTCATAAGAAGCGTTTATAAAAAGTTTTTTAGAAATTTCAAAAGAATTTTATGAAATTTTATTTTCCCGAAACCTCTACCAAGGCATCCATAATCTCACTGTAGTTGCTGAAGAATTCATTCGAGACACCATCTTCAAATGTCACTGGGGTGGAAACATTGCCCCGAATTTTTATAACCCCTAACCTATCCAAAAGCTCGGCAAGACGACGGCGAAAATCCACTGACCCCAGCCAGTTAATGTAGCGCAACGGCCCCCATTTCTGAACAGTACCGCCGGTGGAGTGATACTTAGTGATACGCGTAAATACCAGATCATTTTCCCGATCGACAAAAATATACTGACCAAATTTTCCGCTAGCATTAAAGATAACTGCCTGATCATCATCTCGGGAATTCCACCAGTGCAGGGAGTAGCCACGCAGTTGATTTATGGTTGAACTTTCGAGATCGGTCCAGACTCTGGTGAAGGTTTGATTAATAAAGTCCCGGGAAATAATCTGCTCATCATTCCATTTGCCATCGCGGGCAAAGAGCAGGCCAAATCGTGAAAACTGACGTGCTGTGGAATCAATACAGCAATAGGTTAAGGGATTACCTGCAGCATCACGCCACAGGGTGACATCGGTCATACCAATCTTGTTGAGAACACGCTCCCTCAACAGCACATCGGCTTTCTTTCCACTGGCCTTCTCAAGAATATCGGCCAACAACATAGAGTTGACATTGTTGTATTCAAATTTCTGGTTGGCAGGCTTTTCAACGCCCACAGCCCGCGCATAGGCCAAATGGTCGCTGGAGAAAAACATATTCTCGTGTTCGTGGTCGGGCATTTCCAGACCACTGCTCATATTTAGAATATCGCGAATACTAATCTCGGCCCGCTCGTCATTAAAGTAATCGAGATACAACCCCACCCTGTCATCGAGACTGCTAATTTCACCGCGATCAATTGCGATACCAATCAGTGAGGCATAGATACTTTTAGCCATTGACCAGGAGGTACCGTAGGAACTCTTTTCAAAGCCATTGGCATAGCGTTCACCAATCAGGAAGCCATCCTTGATTAACACCACCGCCTGAGTGGCCGAATCATTGAAAGACAGATCAAAAAGTTTGTTTACTGCTTTTTCGTCGACAGCTAGTTCTTCGGGAGATTTAACCTGCCACTGCGCCTGTGGGTACTCGATGGCCTGGCTTGCAACATCTGCATGGTGGCCGGCATGGCTGGCCGCTGGAAAACATAAAAATACGGTAACCAGCCAACAGGTAGGGTTAAATTGAAGCAAGGCACTTTTAGGCTTTTGGCACTGGAACATTTAATCCCCTTTTACGAGAGCAAGTGATTTTTTTATTTATAAATTTTGACTATTTTTTGTTTTTGTTTTTTTATTTTCGTTTTCTTATTTTTGTTTTTTCTATTTTCATTAGTGCGTACTTTTAACAGGTACTAATTTAAATCCACTCTGGCAAAAAAAAATCAATTCCATTAATTTGCACTTTGTATTTATTTACGATAGGTTAGCCGAAGCAGTTTCATTTAGATACACAAAAAATAACAGAAATTGCATATGGGGCACAGTTAGTCTCCTGATATTTAGAAGCACACTGATGCTCATAATAATAACAATATCTAACTGTAGGGGTAACACATGACAAACAACCTATCTGCTAACGATCCTGTTGGCATTTCATTTTGGCTTATTTCTATGGCGTTGGTTGCTGCCACAGCATTCTTCTTCGTTGAACGCGACCGTGTCGCGGGCAAATGGAAGACTTCTCTGACAGTATCCGGCTTAGTTACTCTGATCGCCGCTGTGCACTATTTCTATATGCGCGATGTATGGGTAGAAACAGGCACTTCACCAACCGTCTTCCGCTATATCGACTGGTTATTGACAGTGCCACTGCTGATGATCGAGTTCTACTTGATTCTGTCTGCAGTTGCTAAGGTACCAGCTGGAGTATTCTGGCGCTTGCTAATCGGTACCGTTGCCATGCTCGGATTTGGTTATGCCGGTGAAGCAGGAATGATGGACGCTAAAGTCGCATTTGTTCCTTCAATGCTCGCCTGGGGTTACATTATCTGGGAGATCTTCAAAGGTGAAGCAAGCCAAATCAATGCCAGCCTTGCGAATGCTAATGTTCAAAAAGCCTATAAGACTATGACGTTACTGGTCACTGTAGGTTGGTCAATTTATCCGTTGGGTTACTTCTTCGGCTACTTTGGCGGTGGCGCAGATGCGGTCACCCTGAACGTTGTCTACAACATAGCTGACTTCTGGAACAAGATCGCCTTCGGTGTTGTTATCTGGGCTGCAGCAGTAGCTGATTCAGAGTAATTTGACTCAGTAGATACAAGAGAAAGAGCCAGCAATGCTGGCTCTTTCTCTCTACTACCTGAAAAAGATGGATTAAATTTTTACGGAAAGTAACTGTCTATAAAAAAATAATAAGGGTACTGACAATGTCCCCACAACAGTTCATAAAGAACGCCAAAAAGAGCTCGCACCTGACTCATAGCCTGACACAGCTAGAGCTTCTCTTTAAGCGCGAAATGCCAGACTCCCAGAGCACTCTTGCAGCGGCCGCGCAGTATCATTTTAAAAACCCCGGTAAGTCTTTCCGTGCGCAACTTGCGCTGACCAGTGGTATGTCGCTGGGTCTAAACCAACAGGATAATCTTCATTGGGCAGCAGCTTGCGAGCTCCTGCACAATGCCTCGCTGATACATGATGATATCAGCGACGCCAGCACCCATCGACGAGGCCAGGAGAGTATCAACCAGCACTTTGGTGCTGATATGGCACTCTGTCTCGGCGACTGGATGGTAGCCAAAGCCTTTGAGCTCGGCGCCAGAAACAGCCACTATGGTGGCCAATTGGCAGCCCTCTTGGCCCAGGCGATGCAAGAGACTTGCAGCGGTCAAATTTCAGATATAACCCAGCGCGAATGCGCTGATCTTGAAGACTGGAAGCGCATCGCGAAAGGGAAAACTGCGCCCTTGCTTATCGCCCCAATCAAGGGTGCTGCGATTGCCGCAGGCCTTGATACAGACCTGCAAAGCCTTGAAAAACTGGTTGGCTTTTGTGGACTCGCCTACCAGGGACGCAATGATATCGACGATATTATTCCCTCAAGCCATCGCTCCAGTGACCTCGATGGCCGCAAACCCAATCTGGTTGTCAGCCTGTATGCCGAACACGGCCCTGCCTGTGATGATTTTAATCGCTGGTACCGATCTGATGACCTGAGTAAACTCAGCTACTGGCAAAAGCGTATTGCCAGCAGCGATATGATTTTACAGGCCAACCAGTCTGTTGATTACTGGCTGGCGCAGGCCGAACTGTTAGTTCTTTCGGTACCTCCGGAATTACAGGCCGTTACCGCGGGAATTGTCAGCTCCGTGAAGGGCAAAGAACCCACTAACAACATCAAACATCAAGGACAGATCGCTTGACACAAACAACACAGCAGGACGCTACAACAGCAATTGTCATTGGAGCAGGATTTGCCGGTATAGCCACAGCTCTCAGGCTGCGTGCACTGGGTTACAGGGTCACCTTGCTGGAGCGCCTTGAAAACCTCGGCGGGCGGGCGCAGGTATTTGAGCGCGGTGGTTATCGCCATGATGCCGGCCCCACTGTAATTACCGCACCCTTTCTGTTTGATGAGCTGTTTGAACTGTTTGATGAAAAGCTCGAAGATCATCTGCAATTTGTCCCTCTCGATCCGTTCTATCGCTTTCACTTTGCCGATGGCAGCCAGTTTGACTACCGCGCCTCGATTGAGGACACTCTGACGGAAATTCGCCGCTTTAACCCGGATGATGCCGAGGGCTATCTGCAGCTACTGGAAAAATCCAAACGGGTTTACGATATTGGTTTTAAACAACTGGTTCACAGGCCCTTTACCCGCGTCTGGGATATGGTTAAGCAAATACCAGCACTGCTCATGCTGAAGTGCTATCGAAGTGTCTCGCAGATGGTTAACAGCCACCTCAAGCACCCGCTAATTCGCCAGGCATTCTCTATTCACCCGCTGCTGGTGGGTGGCAACCCATTTAAAACTACCGCAATCTACACGCTGATTCACTACCTTGAGCGGCGCTGGGGAGTTTTCTTCTGTATGGGCGGTACCGGCAAGTTGGTAGATGAGTTAACCGCGCTGATGGAGCGTCAGGGCATTGAGATTCAACGCGGCGCAGACGTCGATGAAATTGTTGTCGACGGCAGGCGTGCCAGTGGTGTACAGCTCAGTTCAGGAGAGGTGTTGCAGGCCGATCTGGTGGTCTTTGGCGGTGATCCCGAGACCTGCTACAAACACCTGTTGCCGGGCAAGAAAACTACGCGGCTGCCGAGTCTAAAAAAACAGTACTCCATGGGCCTCTATGTGCTCTATTTTGGCACCCGCAAACTCTACCCGGATGTCGCTCATCACAGTATTTGGATGGGCCCGCGTTTTCAGGAATTGCTGTCAGAGATCTTTGATAGCAAAACCATGAGTGAGGACTTTTCCCTCTATCTGCACAGACCCACTGCCACCGATAAAAGCTTTGCTCCGGAGGGCTGCGAATCGTTTTATGTGCTCTGTCCAGTGCCCAATCTTCTCGGCGACATCAACTGGGAAACTGAAGGGCCTGAGCTTCGCGACAGGATTGTCAACGCCCTGGAAGAGACCATACTGCCTGAACTCTCTGCAGTTATTGAAGAAGACTTCTGGATGACACCAGAGGATTTTGCAAACGATTATCGCTCAATGCACGGCGCCGGCTTCTCCATTGAACCGAGGCTTACGCAGTCGGCCTGGTTTCGCTTCCACAACCGTGACAGCGTCATCTCCAACCTTTATTTTGTCGGTGCCGGCACCCACCCGGGCGCAGGACTACCCGGGGTCGTTAGCTCAGCCAAGGTGGTTGAAGAGCTTTTAACCGGGGTTGAGGTAGGCTCGGGCGGCTAACTGATGAGCAGCCCGCAAGCCAAACAGATTCTCGCCCGGCAGGGCAAAACATTTTACTGGGCAAGCCTTTTTCTCGGCCCTGAAGTAGCCGATCGCGCCGCACGCCTCTATCAATTCTGCCGCTTTGTCGATGACCTAGCCGATGGCGATCTGCCCCAGCGGCTTGACTCACTGGAAGATATTCGCGCCGGACTCAGCGACCCACAACACCCCGCAGTCGCGAAGATTCCGGAATTAGAGGCATTTATCGCCCTCGCCAATGAGACCAATATCCCTGTCAATGCGGCTATTGAATTACTTGACGGTATGCTCCGCGATCAGCTGCCCACCGCGTTAGAAACCGAAGCGGAATTGCTGCGTTACTGTCATGCAGTGGCCGGCACTGTCGGACTGATGATGTGCCGGGTACTCGACTGCCAGCACCCCCGCGCCGACAGCTTCGCGATCGACTTGGGCATCGCCATGCAGCTGACCAATATTGCCCGCGATGTACTCGAAGATGCGAGAATGGATCGCCGCTACCTGCCGGCCAACTGGCTTGGGGCGCCGCTTAGCGCCGAAACCATTGGCCAGGCAGCCAGTCACTGCCATCTACCGGTGGCTGCGGTAATCAACCAGTTACTGGAGCTTGCCGACCGCTATTACGCCAGCGCTCTGCTGGGTATTCACCTACTGCCCTGGCGCAGCAGGTTTGCGATTATTGTCGCGCTGCGCAGCTACCGCCAAATCGGTCGTCAGCTAAAAAATAATGGGCTGCAGTGGTGGCGTGGGCGAACCGTGGTCAGCAAGGCGGTTAAAGTAGGCCTGAGCATTACCAGCCTGGCTGAGTTGATATCCGGTATGGGGCCCGGCAGTGTGCCCGCGCACAAAACCAGTTTGCACAAACATCTAAAGGGGCTGGCCGGTGTCGACTGAAAAGCTAATAGAAACGGATGTTGATATCGCGATTATCGGTGGTGGCAATGCGGGCCTGTCCCTCGCTGTCCAGCTGGCAGCGCAACCGAGCCCACCGAGTACAGTGGTGATCGAATCCCAGGGGGTAGACCAGCGCGATTGCAGCTGGGGCCTGTGGGCACTGGATCAGCAGAGGCAACAACTCAGCCATTCAACCAAGGGGCACTGGCAGCGCTGGCAGTTAGTGGATAGCCATAGCCGCATTATTCACAGCAGCCATCAGTTCAGCTATCTGAGCCTCAGTTCCGCTGACTATTTACGCCACTGCGCCGCACAGCTGCGCGAGCCCGTGAGCCTGGTCAATGCATCGGTCAACGGGCTAAAACCGCAACTGAAGCAGACTGTTGTCGAGACAGATAAGCGCCACTACAGAGCCAAAACCGTCTACGATAGTCGACCGCCCAAAATTATCGAAAAGGGCTTGCGCCAGCATTTTTTCGGGCTGCATATCCGCAGTAAAAAACCGCTTAAGGAACCGGATATTGCCACACTGATGGACTTTCGTGTCGACCAGTCACGGGGGCTGCACTTTATTTATGCACTGCCGTATTCGCAACATCAGCTGTTAGTTGAATCGACATTGATCTCGACAAGCGTTGAGCCTCAAGACTGGTATCGCAATGCCATCGAAGAGTGGCTGCACAGCAATAATATTGAAGTTGCGGAGATTATCAGCGAGGAGAGAGGCGTTATTCCCATGGATAAACTGGTTAGGGCTCCGGCGGCTGAACGCTGCGCAGAACAGCCATTGATCGCCCCCATCGGAGCCGCCAGCGGCGCGGTTAGACGCTCATCGGGTTACGCTTTCCAGCATATCCAACAGCAGGTGAGGCAATTGGCGGCGGGGATTGCCCAGGGCACTATGGAAGTTCCGACACCTATTTCCAGCGGCCTGACGGCAATGGATAAAATATTTAACGGTGTTCTGCTCAGCCGCCCGGATCTTAGCGTCTCCCTGTATATGCGTATGGCCAGGGCCCTGAATGGCGATCAGTTTGCGCGCTTTATGCTCGGCAGGGCAACGGTCGGCGACTGGCTGCGGGTTATCGCCGCTATGCCCAAGGGTGTGTTTTTAAAAGAGGTGCTAAAAATAGCATCGAGGAAGCGTGCTGATGCCTGATCCAACCCTATTATCAAGCGCATCGCTGTTGGCCATCGCCGCCATTCTGCTGATGGGCGTACCCCACGGAGGACTTGATGGTACTGTAGCGCGGCGCTCCGGATGGCCGAGCGGCACTGGGCCCTGGATACTGTTTCACCTCGCCTATTTGCTCCTGGCGGCAGCTGTCGTCGCGCTCTGGTGGCGTTTTCCACTGGCCAGCTTGGTAGTATTCCTGCTTATCTCGGCATTGCACTTTGGCAGCAGTGATATTCGCCATATCAGCCGATTTAATAAGCCAGAAGCCTGGCTGCCCTTGATGGCTCATGGCGGCCTGGTAGTCATAGCCATACCCGCCTTTCAAAGTCGCGCCGTAGAGCCACTGTTTGCCGTATTGGTCGATGCCAAAAGTAGCCTGTGGCTGCTTGCTCAAATCGATAGGCTATTACTGCCCTGGGCAACCTGCGTGTTTTTCTACCTAATATATACGGTGTATCAGCCGCGCTGGCGAGGCGCTTTTTACAACCTTTGCCTGTTGATTTTACTGGCTTTTTTGCTGCCGCCCCTAGTCAGCTTTGCGCTCTATTTTTGCCTCTGGCACAGCCGCAATCATATGCTACGTATCTGGAAGAGTATCGCGCCAGACAAGCGCCGACGCAGCGCCATTGAAACTGTGGTTTACAGCTTTTTGGCCTATGCCGCAGCGGCACTCTACTTTATGCTACAAATCGATATGAACGGGACCGCAGCATTTGCACCATCAATGGTACAGCTGACCTTTATTGGCCTGGCCGCACTGACAGTGCCACATATGTTACTGATTGATTTTATTCACGAATATCGGGAAGAACAGCAGTATGACTGATATCAGCAAGCGCAAAGCAGACCATATCAATCTGGCACTGCAGGCCAGCCATCAGGCACCGGGCTCTGCCGGCTTTGAGCGCATTCGCTTTGAGCACAACTGCCTGCCAGAACTACACAGCGACGAGATTGACTGCTCAACGGTGTTTCTCGAACAGTACTGCTCAGCACCCTTGATGATTGGCGCTATGACCGGTGGCTGTGAACGTGGCGACACTATCAACTGTCATCTCGCCGAAGCCGCTCAAGAGGCACAAATTCCCATGGCCCTGGGCTCGCAGCGCGCTGCACTGCAAGACGGTCTGGCGCGAAATGTACGCCGCTGGGCACCCAAGGCCATCCTCCTCGGCAATCTTGGCGGCACCCAACTGCAACAGCACGGGGTCGATCTGGCACAGCGCGCTGTCGATAGCGTGCAGGCTAATGCCATGATTATCCATCTCAACCCACTGCAGGAGCTGGTTCAGCCCAACGGCGATCGCGACTGGCGGGGCGTGCTCGATGCCATCGAACAGTGCTGCGCCAAACTGACTGTTCCGGTGATCATTAAGGAGGTCGGTTCAGGTATTGGCGTATCGGCGGTACAACGCCTGATTGACGCAGGGGTTAAATGGATCGAAGTCGCCGGTCGCGGCGGTACCAGCTGGGCGAGTATTGAGAACGCACGTATCGACGCGCCCCGCGAGCAGCAGATTGCCGCACCGTTTATCAACTGGGGCATGGACAGCGCGGCGCTGATTCCGCAATTGCGCCGCCAATCCAGCCAGCTTGGCCTGATCGCCTCCGGCGGCCTGCGCGATGGGCTGGATATAGCCCGCAGCTTGCGTTTGGGTGCTAACTTTAGCGCCATAGCACAGCCCTTTTTACAGTCGGCTCTGGAATCCACCGAGGCGGTTATTGAACAGATTGATATCTTTCGCGAGCAGCTGCGCTGGACCATGTTTCTTACCGGCAGCAAAGACCTCAAACAGTTAAAAAAGGCACCACTGATTAACGATTAGAATACTGTGAACAGCAGCGCTGTGCACCAATCACTGTTAATGCAATCGCGGCAATGTGGAGAAAAATTTGCAGCATATTCAAACAGAGGTCAGCGCCGGCGTTGGCCTGATTACCCTCAATCGTCCTCAGGCGCTCAATGCACTCAGCCTGGAGATGGTCTTAGACCTGACTAGGGTGCTGCACAACTGGAGAGAGGATGCCGAGGTAGAGATTGTCGCGATTCGCGGCACTAGTCGTCAGGGGCCCTTTGGTGCCTTCTGCGCCGGTGGCGATATCCGTTTTTTCCATGATGCCGCCATTGCCGGCGATTTGGCACTGGAAGATTTTTTCACCGCCGAATACCGCCTCAATCATCTTATCTTCAACTATCCAAAACCCTATATCGCCTTTATGGATGGCGTAGTTATGGGCGGCGGGATGGGGCTCGCACAGGGTGCGCAGCTTCGCATTGTGAGCCAGAACACCAAGATGGCCATGCCGGAGACCAATATAGGCCTGTTTCCGGATGTTGGCGGCGGTTATTTTCTCAGCCGCTGTCCCGGTTTTAGCGGTGAATACTTGGCCCTGACCGGGCAGGTACTGTCGGGAGAGGACGCCTTGGCTGTTGGACTTGCCGATGGGCTGGCCGCAGAGGGAACCATGCCCGACCTGTGGAATAATCTTACGGAAAATACACAACAGAGGCCAAGGGAACGTCTGGAGACGCTAAAAACCCGCTTGGGCAAAACCGCAGCTCAACCTCAGTGGCTGGATAGACAGATCGATGCGATCTTTAGTCTGCCAACGCTAGTGGCTATTATTCAGGCTCTGGAACAGGCGGATAATCATTGGTCCATACAGACATTGCAGGCCCTACGCCAGCGCTCACCGCTGATGCTGCACGTCACCCTGGAACAGATCCGCCGTGGACGTCAGCTGCAGATAGCCGATGAACTGCGTTTAGAACGCACGCTGGTTCAACACTGTTTTAATCCCAGGCACCTTAAACGCGCCGCTTATAACTGCGAAACTGTTGAGGGCATTCGTGCCCTGGTGGTGGACAAGGATCGCAATCCGCAGTGGCATCCACCGCGTATTGAAGATGTCACAGCGGAGATGGTCATGCCCTTTTTCGACGACCCGTGGCCACAGGGGCAACACCCCCTCGCCGATTTATAATCGCCGCTTGTTTTATCCAGCATGATTCACCAGAGGGCCATGTTATGCATCTCCATGAACAACAGATCACCTGCCCCTTCTGCTGGGAAAGTATTACCTTGCTGGTCGATCCCTCGGAGTCCCAGACCTATACCGAGGACTGTTTTGTCTGCTGCCGTCCGATCCTGATCCAGACCCATATCCATGGCGATGAAGTCAATATTGAAGTGACCCAGGAAGACCTGGGATTTTAAAAAGCCACTTTAAAATAATTATCTGACCCCAGTTTTTTAGAACTTGCGGGTTTCTCCAATCGCCAACACCCAGCTTTTTTCGTCACCAAACTGTGTTTCTACCGCCGCGGCCTTGAAGCGTTGTGGCGGCTCCGAAAGGGGCTCATCAGATAGATCAAAGGTGCCAAAGTGAATCGCCAGTGCAGTATCTGCCTGCACATCCACGGCCGCCTGCACCGCTTCTTCAGGGTTCATATGGGTTTCAGCCATCATGGCGCGCGGCTCGTAAGCACCAATAGGCACAGCGGCCAGATCAAAGGGCCCAAGTTTGTCACCAATCTGCTTAAAGCCTGCAAAATAGCCAGTGTCACCGGCAAAGTAGAAACGCCTTTCGCTGCCGATGACCGCCCAGGACGCCCAGAGAGCCTTGTGGGTATCGGCTAGATTACGTTTGCTCCAGTGCTGGGTGGGCAGGCAGAAAATTTGTATTTCTTTGTGGAAAACGCCCTGCCCCCAATCCAGTTCCTGCACTCGATCAATACCATTTTTAGTCAGCAGATCAGCATTACCCAGAGGAACATAAAAGGTGGTCTCGGAATTGCGAGCGGCCAATTTACGCAATGTGGGGAGATCCAAATGGTCATAGTGATTGTGCGAGATCAGCACAAAATCGATGCTTGGCAAGTCCTCCAACGCCATGCCGGGATCAACCCAGCGACTGGGGCCAACAGGTGGCAGCGGGCTGGGTGTTTGCGACCAGATCGGATCGGTCAAAAAACTGACCCCTTGCATCTGCACCAGCAGGGTGGCATGACCAATCCAGGTGACGGTAGGTACACGGGTGTTTTCCCGCAAATAGGCACCATCGTTGGCAACTGACTGCGGCGCACCGGCATCACTGCGAAATATTGTGCCAAAACGGCGCAGGTAAAATCCCAGCCTTAGCGGCAGAGAGCCATGTGAAATATCACCGCCGGTATTAGTAAAGCGCCCCTGCTTATCTCTCGGGGCGCTATCAAAATCAGCGGTATTATCCGACTCAGGAGCAGCAAAAGAGGAACTCTGCACCTGCAGGTTGGCACAAGCGAGAATTAAACCCAGCAAAACCAGCCACAGCAATGGTTGTTTTTTTAGCATTGCAAATTCTCGCCTACGCTGTAGTCAGGCACTTAAGCTGCCTTTTTAGAGAAAAGTAATTCGATTTCTTCTAACGACTTACCCTTGGTTTCCGGCAGCAACCAAGCCACAAGGACCAGACCAATTACCGCAAATACACCGTAGGAGAAAAATGTCAGTGCGGCTCCAAAGGTACTTAACTCCCACGGGAACAGCAGCTGCACAAAGAAGCTCACCATACTGTTGATCATGCCCACGCAGGAGATCGCCACACCGCGCAACTGATTGGGAAATATCTCGGCGAACAGCGCCCACATCACCGGCCCCAGGGACATGGCAAAGGAAGCCACAAAGCCCAAAATGCCAACCAGAATCAGGATCGCATTGATATTAGTTGCGGTTTTAATAAACTCGCTTTCATAGTCGCGGGCCGCGTCGGCACCAATGGTCTCTGCCAGCGCCGCTTTAAAGTCAATATCACTCTGGTAGACCGTGCCCAGCATGCTGTTAAGGGCAGCAGTATCCACAGTTTCCTGAATACCCTCAATCTGCTCAATCTGAACAATACTCTCAGCTTTAAGTTCATAGGTAGCCTGAGAGAAACCATAGGTACAGAGCGCCATACTGATGGCGATACCACTCAGGCCGACCAGCAACAGGGGGCGACGTCCCCAGCGATCAATCAGGGCGATGGCCACCAGGGTAAACAGCACATTGATCAGACCCACCAGTACCGCCTGGGCAAAGGCCGCATCGGTACCAATACCACTCTGCTCAAAAATGGTCGGTGCGTAGAAGAAGATCGCATTGATACCGGTGATCTGCTGCACCACGCCAACAATAATCCCGACAATCAGCGCCAGGCGCATCTTGGGCCCCAACACTCCCTGAATACGCTTCCACAGCGCACCATTTTCACTGTCGAAGCTATTCTTAATAACCTCGATCTCGTCATCAATCTGTTCAGCGGGTATCAGTTTGGCCAGTACATCCCTGGCCTCCTGCTCGCGACCATTATTGGTCAACCACCGCGGGCTATCGGGAATCACAAACAGGCCAAGGAAAAAGATCAGTGCCGGCACAATTTCAACACCCAGCATCCAGCGCCAGGTGTTCACATCCACACCCCAGCCGGTAACCCAGTCCGCACCAGAAGTGCTGGCCTTGAGAATAAAGTAGTTAGCGAAATAGGCGGCTGACAGACCAACTACAATGTTTAGCTGATTGATCGAAACCAGTTTGCCACGCAGTTTAGCCGGTGCGATCTCGGCAATGTACATCGGCGCAATCATCAGTGAGGTAAAGGCGAGACCCCCTATCGCTCGGGCAGTCACCAACATCATATAGGAGGTGGCAAAGGCCGAGGCAACTGCCGACAGAAGATAGAGAAAGGCAATCAGGATCAGCACCTTCTTACGCCCCAGAGCATCACTTAAGGGGCCTATAACCAGAGTGCCAAAAACCCCGGAGAGCGTTGGGGCGGCAACCACAAAACCGGACTGTATAGGTGTCAGGTTGAACTCAACCGTAACAGCGCCTACCACGCCAGAGATAACAGCGGCATCAAAGCCAAAAACAAAGCCGCCAAGGGATACGATAACGGCACAGTAAAGTGCGTAAGAGATACGGTGGTCCATGAAAATTCCAGTAGTGTTTATTGTGATTATTTTTAATTAACTCTCGAGAGTTTTATTATTTTTTAAAATTGTTGCTTTATGGCTGCCATCTGGCGCTGAAAGGCGCGGCTATGGTCCCAGCTGACAATATCAGATTGCAGCTTACCAGCCAGCAGGTCACAGCTTACCTGTTCAATTTGATGATTAAAACCTTGCTGGTGCCGCTGCACTGCAAAGCGATCAATACAGTCGGGGCCCTGATAGAGTTTTACTTCCCGCGCGGCCCAGTAATCGGCAATAGTCAGCGTGCCGCGATCACCAATCAGGGTCAGGTAATTATTTAACTTACTGCGAAAGGATGTCGTCAGCTGCGCGGTGGCTTCACTATTATTCTGGCTATCAGCATAGGTATTAAGAATAACCACATCGTCTTCAACCCCATTATCCGCCTTATGATGCCAGACCGTTTGAGTATCAGGATCCCTTTGCAAAAACAGCCAGGCCATGGCAATCGGATAGATCCCAATATCCAGCAGGCAACCGCCGCCAAGGCGATCGCTGTATAACCGAGAATCCGGGTCATAGGGCATTGGAAAACCAAACTCGGCTTTGACATGGCAGAGCTTGCCAATCCGCCCTTCACTCACCCACTCCCGCGCCTTTTGTATCACCGGCATAAAGTAGCTCCACATTCCCTCCATAAAATAGCGCTGCTCCTGCACAGCCACCGCAATCACCTCCTCCAATTCGGCGGGTGTCACAGTGGCCGGCTTTTCGCAGAGCACATGTTTGCCGGCGCGCAGTGCGGCTATCGACTGTTCCTTGTGGTGACTGTGGGGCGTGGCAATATAGATTGCATCTATAGTCGGATCGGCAAGAATTTCCTCGTAACTGCCATAGGCCATGGGCACAGAAAACTCATCGGCAAAGACCTGGGCCCGGGACAACTGCCGCGAGGCAACCGCGGCCAGTGTGGCATGGGGTGCATAGTTAATATCTGTGGCAAAGGTTCTGGCGATAAGGCCGGCGCCGATAATGCCCCAGCGGATAGCGGCATCTAAGTGATTATCAGCAAGGGCATTTAGGTTCATAGGCGTGAATCTTGTTCCGCGATATTTATAGGGGTTTTAAGAATAATTATGTTTTAGTAAATAGTATCACCGTTTAGGATTGCACACTCCTACAATAAGGACAGGAGAAGGAACTGAATGAGTGAAGTTAATTTTTGCGGAAAAAGCCTAGGAAGATTACCTGTATTGGCAAAAGACCGATAAGAAAGTGCCTCAACGCATCAATGCGCTTATAAAAGATATTAAGAGAGAGACATTTGAGGGTATTGGTAAACCGGAGCCTTTGAAGCATGCGCTTTCTGGATATTGATCGCGGCGGATTAATGATGAGCATCGGATTGTTTATAAAATTTATCAGGGTTCGCTGCTTATTGCTCAGGTGCGGTATCACTACTGAATTAGTTGAATATTTTAATCTTACGCCAGACAGCAATACCCCAAAATACTAGACCTACAACTACATTGGTCGGAAGAACATAAAAAACAAACAACTTCCAACTACCTGGCCAAAAGAAAATATACCCAGGAATACTGACAATCCAAGGCCATATACTGAAGTAGCTCATGTAACCATCGTAAATAATAAAAACCGGTGAAAAAAATAAAATTCCCGCTGCAATAAAATAAATGCGTCTTCTTTTCCAAACCGGCATTAATCCCAAAAATATTAAAGTTGATACCAACCAAACAATAGAATCATTCCAATTGTCCATAACTAATTACCCCCCAACAACTTGTCGGCTATTAACAATAGTATTTTTTCAGTGCCCAAATCATAAAGACGGGCAAAATCCGTCAACAGCAGATTCAATGGCCTCAATCATCGCTGCGTCTAATTTTTTAAAGATAGGCGGGCCAACAATTTGGTTCAGGAATGCATACCGATTATCACCAAACCCTCTAGTTCGCATCTTAATTTTACCCCCACTTTCAAAGGGCTCTCGATAGACCTGCGAGCATTCATTTACTGGCCCAGACCCCGCATCTGAAACCGGCTTGGGGCAAGTACCAAATCCTGGTCCATCTGTATCATGAAGTATATGGTTAGGCTCGGTAACGTTGCCTATAGCATTAGGTGGCAACCCAGCGGCAGCTCCTACCCCTGTTTTAATTTCATTTTCATACCAAAGCCTATCCTCTAAATCATAGTGTGGGACTCTTCTTGGGTAACTCGGACTCCTAACGCCGCAAGCAAAGGCGCGCGTTAGCGCGTCCAGTGGAGCGAAGCGGAACGATTTTGCCTTGCCTTGTTAAGCATGCGTACTAATTTGAACATTTGACAGGTCGAATATCATCCCCTGCACTTACTACTGAACCATCAGGTTTAAGTTTTAGTGCGCTAAACTTACTACCTTCATCCGTACAGGAAAGCTTGAGCGCATATTCTGTTTCTCGGGGAGTTAGGCGAATAAGCTGCTGGCACCACTTTGTTTCATGTATTGAATGAGATGTATATTTCTTTGAATATATAGTTTTCATTAAAAATGTTATTGGTACGTCCTTATTTACAGTAGTAACGTACTGCTGTTTTCCTTGCCAGTTACCCTGAACAATTTCCACCATATAATCAGTGTGCGTGAATCTTTTATATTTGCATTCCTCTCCGTCAGATATTCTGTAAATGTGATTATTTTCTGGATACGTGAAGGAAAATGAGACTTTTGCAATATCTCCCGTAATAGGTCTTTCATACATTTTTGTTGTTTCACAAGACGTAATAAAAAAGACCGATATTATCCATAATGCTATTTTTGGCATGGTTTCTCCTTTGATGCTTAACGCCTAAAACAGCGGAAAACAAAAGCGGAGTGAAACGTAGCTTTTGATTTTCCGACTGACTTTATTTGTTATGAATTTTTCACTCATGAAGCAGTTTCGTTAAATTGCTCAGTATACTTTCAGCCTGCTTTTGCAATCGAATCTGCTCATTTCCACGAAGAGTCGTTCTTTCTTCTATCGTGCTGGAGCCATTATTAATAAATTTATCGATTTTTGATTTGGAAATTTCTATATCATTGAAATGATGAGAAAGATCATTTCTAACCTCCAAGCTTGGCAATAATAGCAGCGCTTCAGCAGCAATTGCCTTTGCTGAATCTATGTTCTCTCTGCTTTTCTCAAGCTGACTACCAACCAACTCTCTGGCTAGTAGTGAGAAAACTCTCATTCGCTGGTCTCTAAGCCACCTTTCTCGTTCAGCGTTTCTTAAGGCACTTTGCAACCAAATCACATCTAAAATTTTTGTGATTATCGCTCCAACCCCAATGGCCCCAAATACTTTTATCCAATCCATTCTTGATTCCTGGATGCTTCATAACAGTTTAATTATTATCGAGACGCCCTGGTAATATGTTACCAGGGGTATTTTTATATCCTTTAACTAACTGATTTATATAAATAAAATGACCAGAACTAAAGTGCATTTTTCTATTATCGGGACACTTTTTTGAGTGGTATCGTTGAATTGTAGAAATAAACTGAAATGCTATTTTTTTAAATAGCATTCTAAAAAAGAAGTGTCGAAATATTGTCATCACCATTCCTTTGGCCTGCACGCGAATAAAAGTCCCTTAGGCGTTTAAGTTTTACACCATAAAGTCATATTTGTATTGGTTCAAATGCCTTGCCCTACTCTATGATATGAGTCATCCCCAATAACCAAATCATAGCCCCCTCCAACATCGCCTGATGCTCCGGCTCATCATAGGCACTGGCCTGATGCCCCAGCGCCGAATAAAACACCGTACCCGCACCCACTTTATGATGCCAAATCAATGGATGATCCTCACCCATGGCAATCTCATCCTTAATCTCATATTCCGTCTCATCAACGGTTGCCAACACAGTTACACGATCGCGGGGTGATTCGGCAAAGCTATACCACTCCTCCTCACGCTGCCAGTACTCGGGCAGATATTGCATGGCCGGATGGTCGCGATCTTCGACATGAATCGTTGCTTGCCGAAACTGTGGAAACATCGGATGACCGATAAACTGCGCGCGAATAAATTCCTGCGGATGCCAGGACCAGCTGTACTCCGGATCACCACCGGTGCCGTGAATCGCCATGACCGAACCACCATTTTCCAGATAGGCCTTAAAAACCTCGCGCTGCTCTGGAGTAAGCACATCACCACTGACATTCGACCAGATCAGCAAATCGAATTGCTCGAGATCTTCGCTGTTATGAATTGCGGCATTTTCTGTGTAAAAGCTGCTCCAGCCATTTTTAATCGCAAGGTTTTCAAACAACTGCCGCGCGGCGGGGATAGCATCCAGATGCCTGAAACCATTGGTTTTGGAGAAGATCAGTATCTTGGTCTCCAGCTCAAGGTTTGGAATCTCCGGGGCAACCTGATCATAGGTGGGCTCGGGAAACAGTGCTTGCTGGTATTTATAGGCCGCAACAGTCAAGAGGCCAATGGCCACCACAGTCAGTAGCGCCAGAGCTTTAAACCAACCTCTGCGCCAGAATGAAATTTTATTTGAAGTCATTGCAATATACCTTTTTAAATCAGGCCTTGTTTAAATTGTGAAACTGCGTAATCGCAGGCTCTTGCGGTCAATGCCATATAGGTTAGCGAGGGATTTACGCAGGACGATGACACCATACAGCTGCCATCGGTGACAAACAGGTTGGGGATATCATGGGCCTGGTTCCATTTATTTAGCACCGACTGCTCGGGATTGTCGCCCATCCGCGCCGTACCCATTTCGTGGATACCGGCACCCGGCGCATTGCTCTCAGATTCGGTGATGTAGTACACCGCACCGGCGGCGCGAAAAATCTTCTCTGCCTGAACTGCCATATCGGCGCGCGCTTGCAGCTCGTTGTCTCTGAACGCCATGCTTATATGCACCTGGGGAATACCAAAGCGATCCTTTTTCACTGGGTCCAGGGTAACCCGATTATCACTGTAGGGCAGACACTCGCCAAAACCGGCTAGGCCGATGGCCCAGTAGTTACCTGGTTTGGTCAAGGTCTCCTTATAGACTTTGCCAAAACCCTTACTGTTAACCAGATCCGACCAGTGGGGCCGCACAGAGTTGCCCTGAAAGCCATAGCCGCGAATAAATTCAGCATCTTTGTCCTGCTTTTGATTATTTCTAAACCGCGGAATATAAAAACCATTGGGGCGATTACCGTAATAATAGTTATCGAGATTATCCAAAAACACTGCCGAGCCAATAATACCGGTGGTGTGGTCCATCAGGTTTTGACCCAACTCGCCGCTGCTATTGGCCATACCCTTGGGGAAATGCTCACTACTGGAGTTAAGTAATATCTGTGTAGAGGCGATAGTTGAAGCGCACAAAAATACCAGTTTGCTACTATATTGGTGACGTTTGCCGCTTTTAGCGTCAATAACATGCACAATTGAGACACGCTTGGTTTTCGGATCATATTCCAGGCGCTCCACCACCGAGTCCGGCCGCAATGTCAGCCTATTGGTCGCCCGCGCCGCCGGCAGAGTTGAGCTTTGGGTACTAAAATAACTGCCGGTGGAACAGCCACGCTCGCAGGGTCCGCAGTAATGACAGGCCGCGCGCCCGCGGTGGTTGCGGGTGAGAACGGCACTACGCCCCATGGTCATGGTCACCTTGGGCATTTTTTTCGCCAGCCGCTGTTTGACGGTTTTCTCGATACCGTACATCTCCATTGGCGGCAAAAATTTCCCATCCGGCAGCTGCGGCAGTCCCTCCGCCTGACCACTAACGCCAATAAAGTCTTCAACATAGTCATACCAGGGCGCCAGATCCTGATAGCTAATTGGCCAGGGAATGCCGTGGCCATCTTCCGAATTGGCCTTAAAATCTGCTTCACTAAAACGGTATGACTGTCGATACCATAGAAGTGAGCGCCCACCAACTCCGCCACCACGGATCCATTGAAAAGGCTTTTCGCTGTCGTACTGATAGGGATTCTGCCGGTCGTTATTAAACAGATGGCGATTAGAGGCATCCATGACCCCGGCATGTTTGCTGACAAAGTAGTCGCGATCATTTAGCTGGCGCTCATCCTTGCCATAGAAGGGCATCTGCCAGGAGGGCACATGTTCACCATGGTAATCGACCCCATGTTTTACATCCGGACTGCGATCCAGCAACAGCACATTAAGTCCTTTTTCAGTCAGCTCCTTGGCCGCCCAGCCGCCGGTAATGCCGGAACCGACGACAATGGCATCGAAACTTTTATCGATCATGAGAGATCTCCCGGGCGGTTGCGTGCCCAGCTCGGCTGATCACTGGACAGTGTCGTTTCACCCTCAAAGGCACCGGGCATCGGGTTGTGGTGCAACACCTGGGTTGCCCCCACCTCAGACATAAAGAAGCCCAGGGCAGTCAGCTCCTTGAGCTGACAGATAAACGGCGCGGTACTGTCAAAGCCATTGTCCACTCGACTGCCGAGCTGGTACCAGGTGGCATCAGAGTTCTCGGCTTCCAGCTCCTCCAGATAGCGGGTTAACTGCGCAGTCTCTACTTCATCATCCGCTGTATTCGCTTTGTTCGCATCGATCTTTGCCTGCAGTCCCATCAGTCCGGAGACAAAGGTTTTGCGCTCTTCCTCGGTCATATAGTGGGCTACCGTGAGCTCGATAAAGTGATCTGCGCGGGCGTCCAGCGCCCCGGGCGTATCGGTGCGAGGAATAATAATCTCCACTAGCCTGGCCACTAGACGACGCTGCTGCGGGGTAAAAAAGGTAGCTGGCTGATCAATAAAATTCTGCCCCAGGGCAAACAGTTTTTGCTGATGCTGAATTTGCTCACGACTCTCAGCCCCGGCGGGAAGACTGCTGCCGGCGAGGATCAGTGAGGTTAATTCTATAAATTGGCGGCGATTCATAATGTCTTTTCCACAGCTAAACGCCGCCTTTGCTTCCAATAGGAAAACAGGCTGAGCAATAACCACAGTAGGAACAGCGTGAGATTCTGCCCCGGCCACTGGTCAAAGAGCACCGCGACCACCTTTAAGGCACTGTATATCCAGTAGAGAACATCAATATTCAGCAGGTGATAGAGCTCATAAAAAAGGCCGGCGGTGGCCAGCAACAGAAACTTCAGGTACAAAACAATCACTGTACTGATAGCCATCGCCCTGCACAGGTAGGTTCTCTGCGGCGAGAAAAGCGCCTGGCGTCGCTCTTCCCCAGAGCTCTGCGACTGGTGGGTGCCGTTAAACTTTTTAAATGTTTGTAATCTTTGAAAGACAGACAAAATAGTTTTTATTTTTATAATTTATACTCTTTGATCATCATTATATTCGCCACTGAATGCAAGCCTGGCTTTACGCGTATAATGACCGCCCGGACAGGCTGCTTTTAACGAGCTGCAACCAAAACTTTAACAATATCGAGAGAACCTATGTCTATTCAGTGGTATCCAGGCCATATGCACAAGGCCAGCAACGAGATGATCGATGCTCTGCCGTTGGTCAATCTGGTTGTTGAGGTTCTCGATGCGCGCATTCCGTTTAGTAGCTCCAACCCTTTTATCCAAAACCTTGCAGTGGATAAACCGCGCATCAAAATTCTCAATAAGTGCGATCTGGCCGATCCCGAAATCACTAGAGTCTGGCAGGATTATTTTGAGCAACAGAAAAACACCAAGACTCTGGCGCTGAACTTACAGCATACGGATCCGGGAAAACAGATTGTCGAGCTGATCAACAAGCTGGTACCGCAAAAGGAAGGTCGCAATACACTGGTTATGGTTACCGGTATACCCAACGTAGGTAAGTCTTCACTTATTAACAGCTTGGCGGGGCGGCATATTGCTAAAACCGGCAATGAACCGGCGGTGACTAAGGGCCAACAAAAGATCAATTTGCGCAATGGCATTATGTTGCTGGATACCCCGGGAATACTCTGGCCAAAAATTGAAAACCCCAATAGCAGCTATCGACTGGCGACCACCGGGGCCATTAAAAATACTGCTGTCAGCTATGAGGATGTGGCCTTTTTTGCTGCGGACTTTTTACTGCAAAAATACCCTGCGCTGCTCAAAGAACGCTTTAAGTTTGACGCCCTGCCCCAGTCCGAGATTGAGCTGCTGGAAATTATTGGCGCCCAGCGCGGCTGCCTGCGCGGCGGCGGTCGGGTAGATCTGGAGCGGGTCTCGACCGTCTTTATCAATGAATTGCGTGCCGGCACGCTGGGTGCGATCAGCTTTGAAACCCCAGATGTAATTGACAGTGAAATGCTGCAGGTTGAGATTCTCAGGCAGGAAAAGGAAGAGCGCGAAAAACACAGGCTGGAAAAGGCCGCAGCGCGACGCAAGCGCGCCAGAGCCAATCGCAAGTAAGCGCCCTGATCACCAGCTTGGGCATCTTTTATACAAATGACCCGGCTGCGTAACCCGAAGCCCAGGCCCACTGGAAGTTATAACCGCCCAGATGACCGGTGACATCCACAACCTCACCAACAAAAAATAGTCCCGGCTGGGTTTTGCACTCCATGGTTTTGGATGACAGCTGGTCTGTATCCACCCCGCAGAGCGTCACCTCGGCGGTGCGATAACCTTCGGTTCCCGATGGCTTTAACTGCCAGCACTGTAGCTGCTCTGCGACTGCCAGCAGACGAGCATCGGGAATTTCTGCCAACGCTGTCTCTGCATAGTCTGCCCACAACATAGCCTGCAATTCCAGCACCAGACCCTTAGAGAGATGCTGTGTCAGCAGGTTACGCAAGCGACTCTTGCCATTGCTCTTTTTAAAACCCAGCAGTAACTGCTGACAGTCATGGTCTGGCAAGAGATTGATATCAATGACCTGCCCCGGCTTCCAATAGCTGGATAGCTGCAGTGCCGCCGGGCCGCTAATACCGCGATGAGTAAACAGCAGGTTCTCGCGAAAACTCACGCCGTTTACCGACATCTCAACATCCACTGCCAGGCCGGAGAGCGTTTCACAAAGCTGTTTGACGCCATCACTAAAGGTAAAGGGCACTAATCCGGCACTGCGCGGCAGAAGATTTAAACCAAACTGCTCGGCCAGCTGATAACCAAATCCCGAGGCCCCCATGGTGGGAATCGACAGACCGCCGGTGGCGACGACCAGTGACTTGCAGCGATACTGGCCACTGGAGGTTTGCAGGCTGTAACCGCCTTTTTCCAGCGCCGCTACCGACTCTATTACGCATTTGGTTTTAATCTCTACCCGGGCCTGCTGACACTCGTCCAGCAGCATATTGAGAATATCCTTAGCCGACTCGTCGCAAAACAGCTCGCCGTGTTTGCGCTCATGGTAGGCAATGCCATGGCGCTCGACCATATCGATAAATTGCCATTGGTTGTAACGGTTGAGGGCCGAGATACAGAAGTGGGGATTGCTGCACAGGTAGTTCTCCGGGGTGATATCCAGGTTGGTGAAGTTGCAGCGTCCACCCCCGGACATAAGGATTTTCTTGCCCACCTTATTGCTGCTGTCGAGCACCATTACCGACAGGCCACGCTGTCCGGCGGTAAAGGCACAAAACAGTCCGGCAGCACCGCCGCCAATAATAATCACATCAGGATTTTTCACTGGGTCGCACCCCCCTGCAACTTCCGCCAACGCTTTTCTATTTCGGCGCGGCCTATTTTCTCCAGGGTGCTGATATTGCGCTGGGGGATCTGCTCTGGATTGGCAACACTCTCCAGGACATCGGAGAGCATCGCTTCGCGGAGAAAATGAATCACCGGGTAAGGCGAGCGATTACTGAAATGGCTGGCGCTGTCTTCGGCTTCACCATCAAACAGGTACTCGGGGTGAAAACTGGCTAACTGAATAGTGCCATCGAGACTCAGCTCTTCGATCAGGGCTTCGGCATTATCGAGAAATATTAAATAGGCATCAAAACTTGTCAGGGCATTGGGCATAACCAGCAGGGTTGTGGCGATCTCAGAGGCTGAACTCTGCTGAATTAAATCCAGCTCGAGGAGAAAAGCACGGCGCAGCTCTTCCAGGTCCTCGGACTCACAGACAGCAATACGCAGCGCATCGGATTCTACAACTGGGCGCGCAAAGGGGCACAGGTTGAGGTCGACCACAAAGTGCTGCAGCCAGTCCCGAATAGGCTTTTCAAAATTGCTCGCCATACATGTTTGATCTGTTTGATTTAAGAGCGCGCAGGATACTGAGCTTGGCAAGATTCGTCCAGAAAAGCCGCTCCAGATAACCAAGGGAAAAAATTACTGCACAACTTGTATATTAGTATTTTCTAATTTAGAATTTTCTTAAGTATAGGCGAATTGATTTTGCTCCACTTTTGCCTGAAACACCCACTCTATACTTTTCGGAGTCAGCATAGTGAACAGCATGACCAGT
The DNA here is from genome assembly GCA_038150705.1 of Porticoccaceae bacterium. Taxonomy (GTDB): domain Bacteria; phylum Pseudomonadota; class Gammaproteobacteria; order Pseudomonadales; family Porticoccaceae; genus HTCC2207. The sequence goes on from JAYOUA010000005.1 coordinate 93,498, forward strand.
GAACAGACAGCCGTCAGCCCTGAAGATATACAGCAGCTGGAAAAGCACGCTCAACAGGCAGCAGATATGCTCAAACAGCTTGGCAATGTCCACCGGCTAATGATCCTCTGCTCACTGGTTGAGGGTGAGCGCTCAGTGACTGAGCTGCATGCAATAACCAACCTGAGCCAGTCTGCCCTTTCGCAACACCTGGCGTCACTGCGCAATGCGCAGCTGGTGACAACGCGGCGACAGGCACAAACCATTTTTTATCGCCTCCTGGGCACAGAATCCATACAGATTATCAGTGTATTGAAGTCCATTTACTGCCCGGAGCCCCAAGCGAGGTAGCTTATGCAACAGCCAACCAAAACCATTTCCGCGGCTGAATTTAAACGAGTTCTTCAATCCAAGAACAAGCCGCCTATTATCGACGTTCGCACAGCCGCCGAAGTGGCCAATCAGTCTCTTGAAGGCAGCGTTCACTTTCCACTACAGGATCTCAACTGTGCCAGGGTAAAAGCCTATCTTGCCGAACAGGACCACGACCCTGCGCAACCCATTTACCTTTTATGTGCCAGTGGTCAGCGTGCCACACGCGCCGAAAATCAGTTGAAAAACGATCTCGACTGCCCGCTGGTGGTTATCGAGGGCGGTATTGGTGCATTAAGTGCCGCCGGAGTATCTATCCAGCAGGGGCGCGGAAAAACGATCTCTCTGGAACGGCAGGTACGCATTGCCAGTGGTGGACTCGTGTTGACCGGGGTTGTGCTCGGCGTCCTTGTCAATTCATGGTTTTTCGCTCTCTCGGCTTTTGTCGGTGCCGGGCTAATGTTCGCGGGGATTACCGATAGCTGCGGCATGGCTATGCTGCTTGCAGAGATGCCCTGGAATAAAACCCGCAGCGAAAGCTAACGGGGCTCGAGTGGTTATTCTCAGCATACTCATTGGCTTGCTTATCGGCACTGTACTCGGCCTTACTGGTGCTGGCGGCTCAATTTTTGCCGTGCCACTGTTAATTTTGCTATTGAATCTGCCGGTCAGTGATGCTGTTGGTCTGGCACTGGGGGCAGTGGCGATAAGCGCATTAATCGGCACCCTGAATAACTGGCAGAGCAAATATATCCTATGGGTGCCAGCACTGGCACTTGGCTTAAGTGGGGCCCTGTTTGCCCCCCTGGGAAAATACCTCGGCAATCAGATTCCCGATTTACTTCTGTTGCTGGGATTTTCTGCTCTCGCCTTTACTGTGGCGATCATTATGTGGCGCCAGGCCTCGACTGCGCCGCAACATGCGGAGGTGGTGCGCTCTGGCACAGGCTCCGAGCACGACTATATTGAGCCGATCTGCCGATTCAACCATGCCGAAACATTCCGGCTGAGTACAAAATGTTTTAGCGCCCTGCTCAGTGCCGGCATTGTGGTCGGGCTGTTAAGCGGTCTCTTTGGGGTTGGCGGCGGCTTTTTAATTGTGCCCGCACTGTTGTTTATCACACAGGTCTCTATGCGCCAGGCGGTCGCCACCTCGCTGCTGATTATCACCTTTATTAGCACCATAGGTTTCCTCAGTTTTGCCGCCTCCAGCCCGGTGGTGAACTGGTCACTGCTGGCAAAGATCTGTGCCGGAGGGGTGATCGGCATGCTTGGCGGTCATGTGGTTGCAGATAAAATTGCCGGCCCCCAACTGCAGAAAATATTTTCTGCTGCACTGATTATTACCGCCCTGATAACACTGGGTGATCAACTTGCAAAAGAGGGATTTTAAGATGATTTTTAGACAGTTATTCGACCCCGACTCCTCCACTTACAGCTACCTTATCGGTGATGAATCCAGTGGCGAAGCTCTGCTGATTGACTCCGTGGTTGGGCGCACAGAGCAAACCCTCCAGCTGATTGAGCAGCTCGGCCTGAACCTGACACTTGCCATTGATACCCATACTCATGCCGATCATATAACCGGACTCGGTGCATTGCGTGACGCCACCGGCTGCAAAACCATGATGGGCAGAGAGTCATTGGCTGACTGCCTGTCCGACACCTTTGCCGATGGTGACCAGCTAAAATTTGGCAATCTCTATGTAGAGGTTATTTACAGCCCCGGACACACTGACGACTCCTATAGCTTTTACCTGCCCGAGTCACAATCCGACAATAATCAGCCAATGCTGTTTAGCGGTGATACCTTGTTAATTCGCGGTACCGGACGCACCGATTTCCAGAATGGCAATGCCGGGCATCAGTACAACAGTTTGTTTAACCGGCTCTTAAAACTGCCTGACAACACGCTGGTTTATCCGGCTCATGACTATAAGGGTTGGATGGTCAGCAGTATAAATGAAGAGAAAAAGCACAATCCGCGCCTGCAGGTTACCAATCGTGAAGACTACATTGCGCTGATGGACAGCCTTGATTTGCCCAATCCAAAAATGATGGATATTGCAGTGCCGGCCAATCGCTCCTGCGGCGATCTGCTATAGCCTGCCGCAGGGTTGGGGTTTAAATTTTCCGGTGCCTGTAATCGGGCGCAATATGATCGATTGATCGCCTGTCGCACAGTTCACGTAAACAGGTCTCAATCTTCTGTGAAAAATTCAATGCAATTAAACTGGCTGGACAGTGAGACGCCGACACCTGCGCTACTCTCAAAGGGTTTTCCGGAGAAAATGGTTCTGCTGGATCTTGAAACCACCGGCGGCAAAGCCACCTATCACCGGGTAATCGAAATAGGCCTGCTAGTGGTTGAGCACGGCGAGGTGATTGAGCGCTGGCAGTCATTTATCGACCCGGAGACCAGGTTACCGGCCTTTATCCAAAAGCTGACAGGAATTGCACCGTCAATGTTGAACGGCGCGCCGCTGTTTGCCGAGATCGCCGAGCAGCTGCTCGGTTATCTGCAGGGCCGCACTCTGGTTGCTCACAATGCGCGCTTTGATTACGGCTTCCTGAAAAATGAGTTTCAGCGCGCCGGTATCAGCTATAACGCCAAACCTCTGTGCTCGGTAAAATTTAGTCGCAGCCTCTATCCTCAGTTTAAACGTCACGGTCTCGACCAGATTATCAAACGCTTTCAGCTGCCGATTGAAAACCGCCATCGCGCCCTCGATGATGCCGAGATGATCCAGCGCTTTTTCCTTAAATCATCGGCGCTGTTTTCCGAGGAGGAGATCGCCGCGACCTGTGCCAGCCTGCTAAAAAATCCGGCACTGCCACCTCTGTTAAAAGCTCAGGATATCAAACAGCTGCCGGCCTCGGCCGGGGTCTACTATTTTTATGATGCCAGCGGCACACTGCTATACGTGGGTAAAAGCGTGCATATTCGCAACCGGGTGATGAGCCACTTCTCCCAGGACCATAAAAACCCCAAAGATTTGCAGATCAACAATAAGCTCGCGCATATCGATTTTGAAAAGACCCCCACGGATTTCGGTGCGCAAATTCGCGAAAGCAATCAGATCAAAGTGCTGTCGCCACTTTACAACCGGCGCCTGCGCAAAACCAAAAAGCTCTACCAGTATCGCTGCGAGGAGGATCGCAACGGCTACCAGCGTATCGCTATTGAAGCGGTAGAGCTGGATACCAATGGGGGCGATAGTGTCGATGAACGCTTCGGCCTGTTTCGCTCGCCGCGTCAGGCCTCCAAGCAGATCGAAAAACTCGCCGATCGCTATTTTCTCTGTCACAAACTGCTGGGACTGGAGTCAGATACAGCCTCGAGCAATCAAAAACCCTGCTTTCGCGCTCAGCTGAAAAAGTGCTTTGGTGCCTGTCATGGCGCTGAAGAGGCTACTGCCTACAACCAGCGCGTCAATACGGCGCTGACTAATTACCAGCTTAAGATGTGGCCCTATCCCGGTGCGATTATGATTGAGGAGCGGGATATGCAGGACCCGGAAAATGTCGCCTTTCATGTGGTTTATAACTGGCGCTATATCGCCAAACTAACGTTGATCGAAGACCTCTATGATCAGGGTTATCAGTTGGCCGATAGCCGAGCGATAAATCAGCCTGACAAAAATCCCGCTACCGACTCTCTGCCCGCGCCGACACCTGACGATGATCGTTTTGACCTGGATATCTACTTTATTCTGGTGCGCTTTCTGGTCGATACCGAAAAGATGAAAATGCACAATCTGAAGATCTGGCCGCTGCTGCCATGCTCTAGCGATATCTGATCAAAAATTAATTCGGCTTTTAATTTTTAATTTTAATTTCCCTTGAAGAAATCCGCTCCGCACTAGATACTGTATATATAAACAGTAATAATGATTTTTGCGGGGAGTTTCTATGAGTGTCTTGCTGGTAAGACATGGCGGCACTGCTGTCCAGATAAACAATAATTTTGCCAATATTCCACTATTTCGCGAAGCGGTATCTGCCGGTTTTCCATCGCCGGCGGAGGATTATATTGAGCGCTCTCTGGATCTGAATGAGCTCTGTATCAAACGTCCCGCAGCAACTTTTTTTGTTCGCGTGCAGGGTGATTCAATGATCGATGCCGGAATCTACAACGACGATATGCTGGTGATAGATCGCTCAATACCGGCAACCCATGGCGACATTGTGATCGCCGGGCTACACGGAGAATTTACCGTCAAGGAGCTACAACTGAGACCGCGCGCCTGCCTGATGCCGAAGAATAATGCCTATTCGCCGATCGATATTCCCGAGGGCTCGGAACTGGATATTTTCGGCGTAGTGACCCATGTGATACGCAATATCCGCCAGCAGGCCTAGACCGACGATGACGAATCCCACCTTTGCCCTTGTCGACTGTAATAACTTTTACGCCAGCTGTGAAAAGTTATTCAGGCCCGACCTCAAAGAGCGGCCGCTGGTTGTGCTGTCCAACAACGATGGCTGTGTAGTGGCGCGCTCCAAAGAGGCCAAGGCGTTGGGGATTAAAATGGGCGTACCGATCTTTAAGATTCGCAATGAACTGCGCGAGCACAATATTGCTGTCTTCTCCTCCAACTACACACTCTATGCAGATATGTCAGCGCGGGTCATGCGCACGCTCGAAGAGTTGGTACAGCAGGTGGAGGTTTACTCTATAGATGAAGCCTTTCTCGATCTCACCAGCACCCGTAAACTGCTCTCCAATATCCAGCTCGGCGAGCAGATCCGGCAGGTGATCGGTGACTGGATTGGCATTACTGTCTGCGTGGGGATTGCTCCCACCAAGACACTGGCAAAACTGGCCAACTGTGCGGCAAAAAAATATCCGGCTACGCAAGGGGTTGTGGATCTCAGCGATCCCCAGCGCCAGCGGCGACTGATGGCGCTGCTACCGGTGGACGAGGTCTGGGGCATAGGCCGTCGCCTCGGGGTGCGCCTGCAGCAGATGGGGATTAACAGCGCTCTGGATCTGGCCAATGCCAACCCGAAACATATTCGCCGGCAGTTTTCCGTGGTGGTGGAACGTACGGTTCGTGAATTGAACGGTGAATCCTGTATCGCGTTTGAAGAGGCACCACCGGCGAAGAAGCAGATTGTCTGCAGTCGCTCCTTTGGCGAGCGCGTCACCACGCTGCAGCAGATGCGTGAAGCGATCTGCCAACACAGTGTGCGCGCCGCGGAAAAACTGCGTAGAGAAAAACGCCAGGCCAAAATTATCACGGTATTTATTCGCACCAGTCCGTTTAATGCCAACCAGTCGCAGTACGCCAATTCAATCAGCGGCGAGCTGGCGCTGCCCAGTGATGACAGCCGCGACCTGATCAACCGGGCGATGCAGCTCCTCGATCATATCTGGTGCGATGGCTATCAGTATGCCAAGGGAGGCGTGATGCTGTCAGACTTCTACGAGCGGGGAGTCTACCAGCCGAGCCTGTTCGCACAGGACACGCCGCAGCCGAACAGCCCTGAGCGTAAAAACAGCCCTGAGCG
>JAYOUA010000005.1:99462-133794 GCA_038150705.1 Porticoccaceae bacterium
AACAGCCCTGAGCGTAAAAACAGCCCTGAGCGCACAAACAGCAGGCTATTGATGTCGACGCTAGATAAGATTAATCGGCAGGGCAAGAGCAAACTGTTCTTTGCCGGACAGGGCGTAAAGAAGAGCTGGTTGATGAAACGCGAGCATCTCTCCCCTGCCTACACCACCAACTGGAACGATATTTTAAAAGTAAAGTAGCCGCTGCGTTGTTATCTGCTGCCTGCGCTTTTGAGAGCTTTTTTTCCTTCTCTTGCCATACGCAAGGCCTGTTTCATGGTCTGCCTAGTGGCGGAAAATACCGAGAGCTCGGGATCCGCTTTACCGCTGCGACCGATGGCATCTATCTGCGCAAAGTACCAGTACTGAACCGCGAAGCCGGCGAGGGTTTTGAAAAACGTTATCGAGGTCAAGCCGCTGAGCCAGCGGGGAAACAGCGAGAGACTCTCCTCATAGCGTGGCAGCTCTTCAAGGCCGTCGAAAAGCTGGCGCGGGGCATGGGTCATAACACAGAGGGGGCGGCCGAGACCAATCAGATCGGCAGCGCCGCTCTCCAGGGCCTGCAACATCACAGCGCGGCGCCGGAAGCCGCCGGTAACCATCAGCGGAATAGAGACTTTGGCGCGCATCGCCTGGGCAAACTCAATAAAGTAAGCCTCGCGCATCTGGGTTGACGAGGCGGACTTGGGAAGCTGTTGCGGCTCCTCTTCTTCGATGCCGGCAAGGCCCAAAAGTTTTGGCTGCTCGTAGGTGCCGCCGGAGATTTCAATCAGGTCGACACCGGCTTCCTGGAGCCACTGGGCTACCTGCAGGCTCTCCTCAAAGGCAAAACCACCCTTCTGGAAATCCGCACTGTTGAGCTTTACCGCGACCGGAAACGCTGCACCCACCGCCTGGCGAACCGCTGCCACGCAGTCGAGAAGCGCCCGCGCCCGATTGACCAGAGAACCGCCATACTGATCCGAACGCTGGTTGCTGCGTGGACTCAAAAACTGGGAGAGCAGATAGCCGTGGGCGGCATGGATTTGCACACCGCTAAAGCCCGCCTCTTTTAATGCACCGGCACAGACACCAAAGCGGCGCACAATCTCTTCAATTTCATCCGCGGTCAGGGCCACCGGTTGACCAAACTGGCCTCCGGGCAATCCGAGTTTTACCGCCGATGGCGCTTTCGGCTGTGGATTAATGATCTTTTGTGTCTGGCGCCCGGCATGGCTGATCTGCCCCCAGAACTGATTGCCATTGCGGGTTGCTGCCGCTGCCCAGCGGGCTAGCGCGGCCTGCATTTTCGCATCAGCTGGTTGATCGACAATCACATTGCCGGGCCGTTCAAGATGCTGCCGATCTACCTGGATATTACCGGAGAGTAATAGTCCAGCACCGCCGTCGCTCCATTCACCATAGAGCCTCTCCAATTCCGCAGTAGGCAGGCCATCGGCGCTGGCCAGGCCCTCGGTCATCGCTGCTTTGGCCAGGCGGTTGGGGATTTCGGCACCACAGGGTAGGGTTAAAGAGTTTTCAAGAAGCGACATGGGAAGATCCAGTATTTTTATTATTTATCCCATAATAGGCCAATGCTATAGTCTGTAGCTATTAATATTAGCCACTAAAATAATAAGCGAGCTTAAGGGGATATCTGTGCTTGAAATTCCAGTCTGGCAACAGGTCACCAGGCAACAGTTTGAGAATGAAATTGTTCCACTGAATAAACCAGCGCTGCTGAAATCGCTGTTTGATAACTGGCCGGCAGTGCAAGCTGGCAAGCAGTCCCCTCGCGCCATTGTCGACTATTTAACGCCAATGGACAGTCAGGGCAGTGTCTCAGCGGTGGTTGGCAGCCCTGAGATCAAGGGGCGCTTTTTCTACGGCGACGATCTGCAGACCATGAATTTTTCCCGCGCATCGACGACCTTGAGTTCAGCCCTTGAACAGCTGTTAAAGTTGATCGACCAGCCCGATCCCCACGCCATTGCACTGCAGGCCATCTCTATTCGCGATGCACTGCAGGGTTTTGAACAGCAGAACGCCCAGCCACTGCTGGACAACTCTATTGCGCCAACTCTGTGGCTGGGCAATCGCGCAACAGTCGCGCCGCACTATGATATCCATGACAATATTGCCGCCGTGGTTGCCGGCCGCAGACGCTTCACCCTGTTCCCGCCGGAGCAGACCAACAATCTCTATCCGGGACCTGCGCTGAGTACACCGGCCGGGGTGCCGGTGAGTATGGTGGATATCTGCCAGCCGGATCTCGAGCAGTTTCCCAACTATGCCCAGGCGCAGGCCGCTGCCCAGCAAGCGGTGCTCGAGCCGGGGGATGCTATCTATATTCCAGCCCTGTGGTGGCACGGGGTCGAATCTCTGGAGGGGCTGAATTTACTGGTGAATTACTGGTGGGGTGGCCAGCCAGAGGGGACTCCCTCAGCCAATGACAGCATGATGCACAGCATGCTGAGCATCGCCAGGCTGAGCCCGGAAAAACGCGAGGCCTGGCGCCAGTATTTTAACTACTTTGTCTTCCAGACCGCCGAGGATCCTCAACGGCATTTGCCGGCAAACCTTAAAGATCTACTGACGGATCTCGATGAACAACAGGAAAAGACCGTGCGCGAGTTCTTGGCTAAACGCCTACTCTAGCAACCAATCGCTTTACTGCCTTTTCTACATAGCAGGCGCTTTGCAGTAGCTGTTGATAAATTTCTGGTGGCTGGGCAGCTGGCCGACAAGGTGATCTACAGATGATTTTATGCTGTGCATAAAGGCTTTAAGTTCATCGTCACTCATCATATCGACAATCGGGTGGTACTGTTCTGGAACCAGCCCCTGACCAAGCATCACCTGAGTCCAGGAGTTTTCGGCGAACAGATCACCCACCTTGTGGAAGACACTGCCGGTGCGCTTAAACATATCAATGCGGTGCTGCAGGGTTTCGGGTATCTGCATGGTTTTGCAGTGGCGCCAAAAGGCGGTGTCCTGGCGCTGGGTAACGTAGTAGTGGAGCACAATAAAGTCACGGATAAACAGGAACTCGTCGCTCATCTGCTGATTAAATTCGCTGACATAGGATTGATTGATGCCGTCGAAAGGAAACATTCTCAGCAGGCGTAATACGCCGCTCTGCACCATATGAATACTGGTGGATTCCAGTGGCTCGACAAAACCGCAGGCGAGACCCAGGGCAATACAGTTTTTATTCCAGTGCTGCTTGCGCTGACCGGTGCGAAATTTGATTACCCGCGGGTCGGTTAAAACCTCACCCTCGATGTTATTGAGCAGGGTCTGGGTGGCTTCATCGTCAGAGATATACTTACTGCAGAACACATGACCGTTGCCAACCCGCGACTGCAGAGGGATACGCCACTGCCAACCGGCGTCTCGGGCAATCGATCTGGTATAGGGAATCGGCTCTCTCACCGAGCGGGTCTGCACGGCGATTGCGCTGTCACAGGGCAACCACTGGGACCAGTCATCATACTCGGTCTTCAGAGTTTCACTGATCAACAGGCCGCGGAAGCCACTGCAGTCGATAAACAGGTCGCCTTCGACTTTTTGTCCGGAGGCTAGCTGGACATGTTCTATATAGCCACTTTCACTATTGGTGCCGACCTCGACAATCTTTCCCTCAATACGCTTGGCACCATGCTGCTCGGCGATCTTGCGCATAAATTTGGCGTAGAGGCTGGCATCCATATGGTAGGCATAGTTGAGCCCGTCAGGCTTAAACACAGCAAATTTGTTGGCTTTAGCGGCCATTAACTCGGTGCAGTACTCGCCGAAGTCAGCCTTAATACCCTGCTGCCGGGCCTTTAACCAGAAGTGTACAAACCCCGCTGCCCAGCAGTCTTTACCGGTAAAGCCAAAGGAGTGAATATAGTCTTTGCCGACATCCTTCCAGTTTTCAAAGGAGATCCCCAACTTGAAGGTTCCCTGAACTGCGGCCATAAACTCAGACTCATCAATTTTGAGTAATTGGTGCAGGGTGATAAGGGTGGGAATAGTCGCCTCACCAACGCCAACCGTGCCAATTTCATCGGATTCAATCAGCGAGATATCGAGGTTTTTACCCAGCAGTTTCGCCACGGATGCGGCGGCCACCCAACCGGCAGTACCACCACCGACAATAACCACTTTGCGTACTTTTTGAATTGTCAAAATAGTCTCTCCGATACTCTCTTGAATACTCTCTTGAATACTCTCTGGATTACTCTCTTAAATAGTCACTTCAATAAAAGCTAGCGCCTAAATTTACTCAGCAAAAGCTGCTGAATTTGCTTGGCCGTTGCCTCGTCCAGGGGATTAAGTACACCTCTGGCCTGCTCGGGAATATGCTGATAATGCTCTTCCCGGGCATCAAAGACGTAATGGTCAAATATTTCACGCCAGGCGGCACGCTGCTCAGCAGGCAGATCGCGTATTCCCATAATGCCGTGCTGCAAAACGTTGACCGGCGTACCCATGTAAGCCGGCGTATTGCGCCACCAATAATTGATCAATATATTCATATCATCCAGCGACTCGACATGATGCCACCACATACTGGGAATCAGGATTGCATCGCCGGGTTCAAGCTCGACCACCTGCGCGGCTTTTAGAGCCTCGCGAAATTTCGGGTAGGCCTCATAGTCCGGATTGGCAAAGTCGACTAGGCTAATAGACTGGCCCGCCGGGGTAAAATCGATCGGCCCGACATAAAGATTTTCCAACTGCTCTGGCGGAAACAGGGTAAAGCGTCTGCGTCCAGCCACGCAACAGGCGATATTGGTTGGAAAATCGTAGTGGGCCGCTATACGGCTGCGATTGCCAATCCAGATACTCACCAGAGGGTCCTGCCCATCGATAACCAGGTCATTATCCCGACGAAATTCCGGCAGCCAGTGATCGACCATGGTCGAGCCGACATAAAGCGTGGGAGGCTGCTCCTCTGCGCTGTACTGGCGAAGATTTTCAAACACTTCCGGCAGCGGCAACCTGATCCTGTCGAAGTTAAAATCACTCAGGTCGTGGTTATAAAAAATTCGCCCCTCAATCTCCGGCTCGCCTCTATAGGCGGTCAGTGGCTGGCCGCTGTCAAACTGTAATAGATACGACTCAGCTTCAGCAGAGGATTGCAGTGCCGCACACACTATCGGCCAGTTCGCAGTCAGCCCACGCAACACCAGGGGCTCGTTGGATAAGAGAATATCTTCGCCGAGGCTGTCTGGGCGACAACAGTCAATTTCTTTCACGTGGCGGCTAATCTCTAACACTGTTTAATCACTCTGTAATCGTTGATCTGGGCTAACTAGCCTGCCAACTAGGCTAAAGTGGCGTTTTTCTTGGCGATCAGATCTGTCACCCGTGAAAACGAGGCGACGACCATATAGATCGCCTGCAGAAAACCCTGTTGGTGTAGTTGACCCAGTATCTCCGGCTGCAGGCTGGCAAGCTTTTCTTCATTGATGGTGTAGAAACCCTCCAGCCTGTTATTCGAACCATCCTTAAGAGTAATGTCGAGGTTAAACGGCTCGAGCAAGTCATTTTCAAGCAGTGCAGCAATAAACACTTTGTTCTGCTCATGACCACTATGCATAGTTTGCAGGTTGTGGATTGCCCTCTGCAGGTACTCGGTGGGTTCGCCGTTGTCATTAAACAACGCCTCACCCTCAGTTTCACTGAGCCGGGGGCTATCCATATTAATTGAGACCACAGGTCTCTTTTCAGCACTCTCGTCATCGGTTGATTTCTGGAAGCCAATCAGGAATGGGTTTCTCTCAACCATCAGTGGAAGGTAGCTGGCATCCCAACTATTGCCGTTGAGAAAGAGATTCTCATCACGCTGGAAACCAAACAGCCCCAACGGATAAAATTGTCCGGATTCACCATCTTTAGCAAAGAATATCGGGTAGTTAGACTGGATATCTCTAAACTCAAAGGGGAAGGTCATAGCATGCATCGAGTTGTCGCCATAGGCGCCACCGCGCTCGGTAATCACCTTTAACTTGGCATGGGCTGTCGGACTTAGAAGTGAATAGTTACTCATCTTGAAACCTTGTATTTAAAATCTGTAAATAAAACTATGGAATTGTTAATAGCCACTTAAGCGCCTAGATTTTCTGCAATCCATAGGTATTGATCTTATTGATTAATTCGCGATTAGTCGGCATTGCCGCATGTAATTGCTGTCGCTGTTTGATATTTTTTTGGAACAGCTCTGCAGCGGCTTCGCGTCCCGCCAGATCTGAACGGCGAATCGTTGTGCTCGGCGCAGTTTCAAAGTTCATACCATAGAGAACATACTGAAAACTGGCCGATGGAAACATTTCATCGATATGATTGGTGTCCCGATGCCATGGCCCCTGATATTTCCACAGCGCCATCAACTCTTTGAGGCTGTCAGGAATACTGTCTGGATCCAGATGATCTCGCCAGTACTTATCCTGGCGACGATTCAAGATATAGTGAAGCTTGAGAAAGTCAATAATACGATCCCAGCGATAGAGGAATTTTTGATTAAAACGTCTGGCGACTATATCCATCATCTCGCGGTTGGCTGGCAGCTGTTCGGCAATCATATTCGATGACAGCTCGACCAGAATCAGTGCCGATGCTTCCAGAGGCTCAATAAATCCTGCCGACATACCTACGGCAACACAGTTTTTATGCCAGAACTCGGCGCGATGACCGGGATCAAAATTAATTTTGCGCGGTTCAGCATCTTCTGCCGCCTGAGCTCCAGCCGTGCGCTCTATATAACGCAGTAGTTCATCCGTCGCCTTGTCTTGACTGTTATGGGCACTGGAGTAGACATGCCCGGTACCCCTTCTGGAGGGCAAGCCAATATCCCAGATCCATCCAGCGGTCTGTGCCGTCGACAGTGTACAGGATGCAATTGGATCGTCGGGATTGACGTAGGGAACCTGTGCGGCCAGTGCAGTATCGTTAAACAGGTACTGTTTTTTACTGCGCAGTGGCACCTTGTAATGCTCTCCCAGCAGCAGCGCTCTGGAGCCGCTGCAGTCGATAAACAGATCCCCCTCCACATCGCCATCGGCATCAGTGGTAATTGATGCAATATCACCATTTTCAGCGGAGTTCACCGCAATTACATTGGCTTTTATATGTTTTACACCCAATTTCTCTACACAGTGCTTGCGCAAAAACTCGGCAAATTTTGCCGCATCCAGATGATAGCCATAGTTGACACTGCAGGCGTATTCCGGGGTAGAAATCTGTTTTGGCGCACGCGAATCCGCAAATAGAACGCTCTGCGGTGATACGGCATGATCGAATCTGGGCCGACCCTCGCTCAAAGCCTGCCAATGAGGGGCAAGATTGGTATCGTTGTAGTTTTGCGGCGCTGTAAAGGGATGGGTGTAGTTATCATTTTCACCGGTGGTCCAACCGGAAAATTCAGTGCCCTGCTTAAAGCTGGCACTGCACTCGCGAATAAAATCGGTTTCCGATAAGCCCATTTTTTTCAGTGTGGTGCGCATGGATGGCCAGGTACCCTCGCCAACGCCGATGGTTTTGATATCCGGGGACTCGATCAGGGTGAGCTGAAAATGATGGTTCTGCGCCTGATCAGAACTCTGGGAAATAGCGTGCTCGGCAGCGATTACACCAGCGCTTAACCAGCCGGCCGTTCCTCCGCCCACAATGACAAGTCGACTTATTTTTTTACTCATATTGTTCAGTTTTTTGTTAGGTCTTATATTAGAAGTTAGGGCTACTTCAGAGCAGTCTTGTAGTGATTCTTTGAACCTAGAATAACGCGAAGATTCAATGGCCACAATATTTTACCAGGGTCTAATAGCTCAGGATTAGAGGCTGACCCCTCAGCAAAATTGCTAAAAGAAAGAAGCCGCTTAACAAGTTAAGCGGCTTCGGTTTTCATCTTACTTTTTACCTAATATTACTGATCTAAGAGTTAACTTAGAATTTGTAGCGAGCACCGAAGTTATAGCGCGCGCCACCCTGGTATACACCCAGAACTTGGCTTTCGATACGACCGTAGTTTCTAGGAATAGACTCAGTAACATTAAGACCTTCAACAAATACCGTTAAGTTCTCATCAAACTCATAGCTCAGGTTAAAGTCCCACTGACCATAGGCTCTGGTATTAGTTGGGTTGGTATAAGTACCCTGAGGCTGACCAACACCGGCGAGGAAATCATCCCTCCAGTTATAGGCCACTCGCGCCTGCAGTCCATCCTTATCATAGAAGCCGATCAAGTTTGCAGAATCGCTAAGACCATTGATAACAAACTGCGCACCAGAGTTTTGAGTGTTGTCATAACCAATATTGGCATCAGCCATGGTGTAGTTAACAATTACTCCATAACCGCTATCTGAGAAGTTATGCTGAATAGCGAATTCCCAGCCATCAACACTCGCATCATTCATGTTGACATCGGTTTGAACATCGATAGGCACCAGCGGGTCACCATCAACACCATTAATAGTGACAACGCCGTCTTCTACGCTCCACTCTGGGGAAGGCGCTCGATTGTCTCTAATCCAGTCGAATACTTCAGCTTCGGTGGTTTTACCATCGACCGCAGCATCAGCTACAGCTTGCAGCCAGAAATCACCCAGAGCTGGATGAGGCAGGCTCCAACGCTCAGACTGACGCTCTTCTCCGTTAGCAATAAAGTCAACTACATCTTTCTTGAAATAACCAAGAGATACATAGCTGCCTTCACCGTAATACCATTCAGCAGAGAGATCATAGTTAGTTGACTCAATTGGCTTAAGACCTGGGTTACCACCGGCAGCGGTTGTTCCACCACTGTTTTGCAGGCCTTTAAAACTCAAGCCAGCAAGAGTAGTACCACCTTTAATCTGCGCATAATTTGGACGTGTCACTGTCTTGCTCACCGATGCGCGCAGAACCATGTCGTCAGTTACCGAGATATCGAAATCCAGATTCGGTAACAGCAAATCGTAAGCACCAACTTCATCAACACTCTGTGGCTCCGTTGCGCTGATCATAAATTCGTTGGCAGCGTTGGTCCAAGTAACTCCTTCATACTTGGGGACAACACCCGCAGAAGAAATTTCAGTCTCTTCATAACGCAGGCCAGCGCGAAGATTAATCGGCATCGCGTTAAACTCTGTGGCGTGATTTACTTGGAAATAGGCCGCTTTGGTTTCTTCAGTCGTCTGCAAGTCACTATCCCAAGCAACATTTTTGCCTGCTATATCACAGTAGGCCGTACCACATTCACCAAAGGTGCTTTGCTGTGATGAATTCGGAGTGTATCGACCCGAGGCAATATTAGTTTCAGCAATTTCAATTAGATCTTCAAGATTTGCAGTAAAGAACTCAGTTTGCTGACGCTCATCATCGAAGTTGGCAATGCCATCGAGTTGGCTGGCGATATCCCTTCTTTCCAACACATCAACCAGATCACCCTCGATATCAGTAATGCCACCCCAGGTACCACTTTCAACAAGCGCGCCAACGGAACGGTTACTGACTTCATTTATTTCGACACCAAAATCAATGCTGGTAGACTCGGAGAAGTCAAATGTACCCAACAATCGAGTTGCTTCAATTTCCATATTGGATCGGCCATTACCAAACTGGCTACCGGTGATAATCATGTCCTCTTTATAGAGTGGACGAGCTGAACCATCATCCAGAGTGCCCAAATCTATCTCAAGAACGCCCATTTCACCGCCAAAATGGCCAGTGGTCTTAAGACGATTGAAACTAGATATTGTGATGCTTCCCGAACGCGGATCCATACTTCCTGCTTCGGACGTAGAGCTATGGTGATCGAGTTCAAGAACGAGACTGTCAGTTGCCTGCCACTCGATATTCAGACCTGCTGAATTAGACTTGTTTCTGTCTTTGTTGTACCCGGTACCCATCGCATAGTCAGTAACACCTTTCTCTTCTTCGGCATAGAACAGGGGCGTAGCATTGCCATCGATGACTGTATTCCAGCTCGAGGTGCGGTCTCTGTTACCACCGTTAAACCAGGAGGATAGGTCACTGTAACGGCTCTCAACAATCATTGAGCTGTAGACATAGTCAACAGTAGCGGTAATCGTTTCTGTTGGGGCCCACTGGACATTCAACATGCCGTTAACGCGGTCTGACTCGAAGTTTGCAAGCGAGTAAGCCATGCTCTGCGGCTTGGACACCAAAGTATCCTCTGGCAGGTTTACAATATTCAGATGGCCAGCATCGCCAATTCTGCGGGTCCATTCCGATTTAGTAGGAACAGTTGTATTCCATCCACCAACAGTTGCAGCCGCCTGACCGCCCTTACGATTCTGTGCTACTGCACTTAGGGAGACACCCAGCGTGTCATTGAGGAATGTGTTTGAGAAGATACCTGAGAATTCGGGAGTAAGCTCTTCATCACCTAGGGTTATAGATGAATCGGCAACTAATTTAACGCCTGCGCTGGCCTTGAAGCCAGGATTCTCAAGGGGGCGTGATGTGATAATATTAATCGAGGAACCGATACCACCAGTCGGAACATTTGCCTGACCGGTCTTATAGACTTCTACTGCAGAGATACCTTCGGAGGCCAAATCGGCAAAATCGAATGAACGGTTGGTACCATTGTGCGTAGGCATTTGGCGGCCATTAAGCGTCACCAAATTGTATTCAGGACCAAAACCACGAACAGTAACTTGGCTACCTTCACCGTTTGAGCGGCTGATAGATACACCAGTAATACGCTGCAAGGACTCTGCAAGGTTGGTGTCCGGGAACTTACCCATATCTTCTGCTGTAATAGCGTCAACTACACCGGCTGAATCTCTTTTGATATCCATATTCGCCTTCAAACTTGCACGAAGACCGCCCTCAACGACAACTTCCTGAATAACAGCGCCATCGTCGGCAAATGCAGGTGCACCAGCGCCGATCAACGCCAAAGCAATGCTGCTAGAGAGAACATTTTTCTTCAAAAACATCGATTTATACCCCCAAGGTAAAAATAATTATTGTTATGACTTTTTTTATTATGCCTACGGCAGAATTTTTAAAAAATACTCTTAATACTACCCCAAGCCGCCCATTAAACTCACTTATTTTGAGGTTAATGGGAAATTTATGCGACGAATGAGGCTAATTTAGGGGTTGATGGAACCCTTTGGCCATACTAACCGGACATTTTACGCTTAGGAAGTGCTTAATGATCGGAAAAATACAGAAAATCGCCCAACCAACCTGGCAATCGAGCAAGTAAAGAATAAATATAAACAGTATGCAGCGCTTCACCGAGCAACTGCAGGACAAATTTAAGCTTGTATTTAAGGATTATCAGCAACTGCACCACTCGCTAGAAAACCATACCACGACATGTGCCGGCCAAAATTATTGCCGAACTTTTAATTAGCGCTGCGGATTTAGCTTGAAATTACAGTGAGTCGTAACGCGCCAGATTATTAATCCGAATCACCGCCTGAACCTCATGAACATATTTTTCGCGCAACTCTGAATAGTCAAGCAGGTTTTCTGCCAGTTGATATCCGCTGGCAGATTTATCCTCGCTGCGAAGGCTTGCACGAGCAGCGCGAAGATCCGTGTAGGCTCTATGGGTGTTGATATTGCGAATATAGGATTCCACGGACTCTGCAACCGTGGCAAATTTTGCTACCTCATGATGGCTGCCGGAACTGCGCTGCAGCGGCACAAGGCCACAGCCTTTTTTATAACACCACTGGCCAAATAGATTATTCCCCTGCACCGCAAACCGCGAGGTTCCCCAGGCAGACTCAATCGCCGCCTGAGCCAGCGCCAGAGAGGGTGGCACTGGATCCACCCTTAACAGCAACTGCGCGACAATCTGAGAATCACTGCGGTTTTTTCTGTCGACATAATAATAATCGGCCAATTCAATCAGCGTCCTGCGCTGAAAAAAGGATAACTCACCAGCCTCTTGCTCCAGCGCCAAAAGATAGTTTCGATCCTCTAGAACAAACTGGTTTTCCTGATTTACCAACGGCAACATATAGTCAAAAAAAGCGCGTTTCTTTTCCTGCACCTGTTTGTACTGGGAAAAATTTGGCAGCGGGTCCCGATCGGCAAGCGCGACAATAAATATTGCAACTGTAAAAAACACAAAGCTTAGAAAAGTTCTTTTTGTGAACATCAGATGGCTACCACTAATTTGTTATTTACGCTTTATACATAGGCTAATAAAAAACTAATCAAACTTCGAGGAGTAAAGGTTTTTATGGGATTTTGTTTCGACGCTTTAATTTAGTGCACGAAATTATTTTTTGCACCAATTTGAGACCTTTTAATCTCTGCAATTAATATTTAATTTTTTCTCTGGCAGACAGGCTTTTTCTAATGATAGTCTTGTTAAATTCAGCGCTTGAAAAGCACAAGCCCAGCAATTATCTCCGGCCCTAAATACAATGAACAGTGAAATAACTGAGCAGAAAACAGACTCTGGATGGCTCGCTGAACTCGAACTCGACTACGCGGTTCGACGCGGCAAAACCTGCCTGATAGAAAAGAAACAACGCGGACCCCTGACACTGCAGCGGCCGTTTTATCCCGAAGGAGATATCTGCCACAGCTATTTGCTGCACCCGCCAGGCGGCGTGGTTGGGGGAGACAAGCTAAAAATCAGGCTGCGAACTGCAGTCGGCGCCCACTGTCTGATCACCACGCCCGGTGCAACCAAATTCTATCTTTCGAAGGCCGATCTCAGCAGTGAACAGTCACAGATAATTTCTGTTGCCGAGGATTCAATTGTCGAGTGGTTGCCGCAACAAAATATATTTTTCCCCGGCGCAAGATCATCCTTAAACACGCAAATTAATATTGCACCCGGAGGGAAATTTGTCGGCTGGGAAATGCACTGTTTTGGACGCCCTGCCAATAACGAAACATTCCATTCCGGCAGTATCAGCAGCCGCACAGAAATCAATATTGACGGCGAATTGCGCCTGGTTGAACAACTTTTCACCGAAGACAGCTCGTTAATTGAGTCTGCCAGCGGTCTGCGCGGCAGGGCTATGCAGGGCAGCCTGATAGCCGCCCCCTGCAGCCAGGATCAGTGCCAGCAGTTGGAACGCATATTGCATTCTTACCACTACCCGGATTCGATCGGCCTGACCCTGGTCGACGAAGTTTTGGTGATCAGAGTATTGGGCGATCAAATAGAACCCATACTGGAAACGTTTACCCAACTGTGGTCTCAGCTGCGAACTCAGTGGATAGAGAAACAACCCTGTCCACCGCGCATATGGGACACCTAAATTAAGAACTGACCATGGAATTAACACCCCGCGAAAAAGATAAGTTGATGTTATTCACAGCCGCGCTGCTCGCCGAGCGTCGCAAAGCACGGGGGCTGAAACTCAACTATCCCGAAGCTGTAGCCTATATTAGCGCCGCCATTCTCGAGGGCGCCCGCGATGGCCAAACCGTTGCTGAGCTGATGGATTACGGACGCACTCTTCTCAGTGCCGATGATGTAATGGATGGCGTGCCTGAGATGATTCACGACGTTCAGGTGGAGGGAACATTTCCCGATGGCACCAAACTTGTCACTGTTCACAACCCTATCGTCTAGGAGCATATACCCATGATACCGGGAGAATTAGTCACGGCCGTCGGTGATATTGAATTGAATGCTGGCCGCAACCGCCGCACGGTTAAAGTGGCCAATGTTGGCGACCGTCCAATACAGATTGGCTCTCACTACCACTTCTTTGAGGTCAATGAAGCGTTGATTTTTGACCGCAAGACAACTCTTGGCTATCGGTTGAACATTGCCTCGGGAACCGCAACCCGCTTTGAGCCCGGTCAGGAACGCACCGTTGAACTTGTCGAGTATGCCGGCTCCGGCGATATCTTTGGCTTTCAGGGAAAAGTTATGGGTAATGCCGCCAAACACACTGCACTAGAAACCCAGGAGTAAACTATGCCGGGATCAATCTCAAGACAAGCCTATGCGGAGATGTTTGGCCCGACCAGCGGTGACAAATTGCGTCTGGCGGATACCGAGTTATGGCTGGAAGTGGAGAAAGACTTCACCATCTATGGCGATGAAGTGAAATTTGGCGGCGGCAAAGTTATCCGCGATGGCATGGGCCAGAGCCAAAGACCCAGTGCCGAAACTGTTGACCTGGTCATTACCAATGCACTGATTATCGATCACTGGGGCATTGTTAAAGCCGATGTGGGAATTAAGGATGGACGTATTTTCGGTATAGGCAAAGCGGGCAACCCAGATACCCAGAGCGGCGTGGATATTGTTATTGGCGCTGGCACTGAGGTCCTCGCCGGAGAGGGCCATATTCTCACTGCTGGTGGTGTCGACGCCCATATCCATTTTATCTGTCCCCAGCAAATTGATGAGGCACTGATGTCCGGCGTCACCACCATGCTCGGCGGCGGCACTGGGCCGGCAACTGGCACCAATGCGACGACCTGTACACCCGGACCCTGGAATATCCATCGCATGCTCGAAGCGGCAGACACCCTGCCGATGAATATCGGCCTGATGGGCAAAGGCAACGCCAGTCAACCACAACCCATTCGCGAGCAGGTTGAAGCTGGAGTCATGGGCCTCAAGCTTCACGAGGACTGGGGCACTACCCCGGCTTCGATAAACGAGTGTTTAAATATTGCTGAAGAGACCGATGTGCAGGTGGCGATTCATACTGACACTCTCAATGAATCAGGATTTGTCGAATCGACACTCGACGCTATCGGCGGCAGAACCATACACACCTACCATACCGAGGGTGCTGGTGGCGGCCATGCCCCGGATATTATCAAGGCCTGTGGTGAGGCCAATATCCTTCCCTCATCGACTAATCCAACACGCCCCTACACCATCAATACGGTCGATGAGCATCTGGATATGCTCATGGTCTGTCATCACCTAGATCCGAATATCGCCGAGGATGTCGCATTTGCCGAGTCGCGTATTCGCCGCGAGACTATTGCCGCAGAAGATATTCTTCACGATCTCGGGGCTTTCTCAATGATTGCCTCGGACTCTCAGGCGATGGGCCGCGTTGGTGAGGTGATTTTGCGAACTTGGCAGACCGCCCACAAAATGAAAGTGCAGCGCGGACCATTAGCCGAGGATAGCAGTGCCAATGACAACGAACGCATCAAACGCTATATCGCCAAGTACACCATCAACCCGGCCATTGCTCACGGCATTTCCCACGAGGTGGGTTCAATTGAACAGGGCAAGCTTGCCGATCTGGTTCTCTGGAAGCCGGCATTTTTTGGCACCAAACCGGCGACGATTATTAAGGGCGGAATGATTGCAGCGGCCCCCATGGGTGATCCCAATGCATCAATTCCAACGCCACAGCCAGTCCACTACCGCTCTATGTTTGGCGCACTGGGTGAGGCTAACAACAATACCTCGATGTTGTTTTTATCCGCTGCGGCAGTGGCGGCAGGCGTACCTGAACAGCTAGGCCTTAAAAGCCTAATTGGCACCGTTAAAGGCTGCCGCAATGTCACCAAGAAAGATATGGTGCGAAACAGCTATCAACCGGAAATAGAAGTGGATTCCCAGACCTATGAGGTGCGGGCCGATGGCCAACTGCTGGTCTGTGAACCCGCTACCGAACTGCCAATGGCGCAGCGCTATTTCCTTTTCTAGGCATTTTTATTCTAAGAAATTTTATGATTCGTTTAACCAGCATTTTGCAACAGCCGGCAGCTCACAGTACAACATTGAGCCTGCCCATTAGGGAGCGCACCAAGAGCCGTCTCAAGGTGACTCTGGATGACGGTCGCGAGGCCGGACTTTTTCTGCCTCGCGGCGAAATTCTGCGCGGCGGTGATTTGGTGCAGAGTGCCGAAGGCCTGGTGGTACAGATCTGTGCTGCTCCGGAAACTGTTTCCACGGTTACCAGTAATTGCCCACACGCCCTGGCAAGAGCTTGCTATCACCTTGGCAATCGCCATGTTCCATTGCAGATTGAACCTGATTTTCTGCGCTATCAACATGATCATGTGCTCGATGAAATGGTCATTGGGCTCGGCCTGTCGGTCACTGTTGCAGAGGCGCCATTTGAACCTGAAGCCGGCGCTTACAAGAGTGCCGCCGGTCACGGCCACCACCATTAACCAAAATTTGTTGTTTACCTATAAGGAAAAAATATGAATATCCTTTCAAAACCCATGACGCTTATCGGCCTCTCTGCCGTTGTATCCTCTGCGGCCCATGCGCATAATTCAGATGGCACATTTAGCTCGGTTTTTCATTTTATAACCGCTCCTGATCACCTCGGCCTGGCCGCGCTGGTTGCTGTGATGTTTTCCGCCGCTTACCTGCGCCTGCAAAAAGGCAAAATGATTCGCGTCCCGAAAAAATAATGCGCGATAACTCGCTCTCTGAGCTGAGACTTTTTCAACTTATAAGTCCGTCCCTGCCGGTGGGAGGATTTACCTATTCCCAGGGTCTGGAGTGGGCGATTGAAGCCCAGTGGGTAACCGATACCAGCAGTTTGAAAGACTGGCTGCAGAGTGTCCTCGCCGCCAGTGTTGCAACCCTTGAGTTACCAATTTTGATTCGCCTGTTAAATGCTTTTAACCATGGCGATGAGGCCGGGGTAGTGCGCTGGACTCGCTGGCTTGTCGCCTGTCGGGAGACGGCGGAACTGCGCAAAGAAGAACAACAGCGCGGAGCCGCGCTGGCAAAGCTTTTGCCCAACCTGAATGTAGAAGTCCCGGAGCATCTGACAGCCAGCGTTTCCAGTTGCCAGCTGGCGGGTATCGCGCTCGCCGCCAGCCAATGGAATATTGACTGCCAGCAACTGTGTCGCGGTTACAGCTGGAGTTGGCTGGAAAACAATGTCGTTGCCGGGGTGAAACTGATTCCTCTCGGGCAGACCCATGGTCAGCAGATTATGCTTGAACTCGCCGAGGATATTCCTGCAGCGGTGGTCAAGGCCAAACAGTTAAAGGATACAGATATACGCAGCTCGACACCGGCTATGGCAATTGCCAGCAGCCGCCATGAAACTCAATACACAAGACTTTTCAGGTCTTAAATAGAATTAGGATAATACTATGAACCATACAACTGCCCCATTACGCATTGGTGTCGGTGGCCCGGTCGGCTCTGGCAAAACAGCGCTTCTCGAAGCGCTGTGTAAAACCATGCGCGACCATTACAACCTGGCGGTCGTCACCAACGATATCTACACCCAGGAGGATGCAATAATTCTAACCCGTGCCGAGGCACTGGCCGCAGACCGCATTATCGGCGTTGAAACCGGCGGTTGCCCGCATACAGCCATTCGCGAAGATGCGTCAATGAACCTGGCAGCCGTTGAAGAGATGAGTCAGCGCCACGCGGGGCTGGATCTGATTTTTATCGAGAGT
Source organism: Porticoccaceae bacterium (assembly GCA_038150705.1). GTDB lineage: Bacteria > Pseudomonadota > Gammaproteobacteria > Pseudomonadales > Porticoccaceae > HTCC2207. Next base: position 116,780 of record JAYOUA010000005.1, read on the forward strand.
GGCGGCGACAATCTCAGTGCTACTTTTAGTCCCGAACTGGCAGATTTGACCATCTATGTTATCGATGTTGCGGCAGGAGAAAAGATTCCACGTAAGGGTGGCCCGGGTATTACTAAGGCGGATTTGTTGGTGATTAACAAGATTGATCTGGCACCCCATGTCGGGGCAAACCTGGAAATAATGGATAGCGATACCAAGCGTATGCGTCCGACCAACCCCTATGTATTTACCAATTTGCACAAGCATACCGGTCTCCAGACTATTATTGATTTTATTGTCGATAAGGGCATGCTGGCAGCCTGAGGCTGACAGCATGCAATTTGTTGATACTGAAAAATAACCGGGCCATTCACTAGTAATCATTACAGGCGCTGCGGTAGATATTTTGTTTGCCGCAGCCGTTTAACGCTTCGCTGACGTCTACCCTGCTGCCAAGTTTTCAGCCATCTTTGTCAACACAGAGTGCAATACCTGGATATTATCTGTCACTCTCTGGAATACCCTGCACAACCATTTTTCGACATTGAAAACCGCGCGTTAATCTATACGTCATATTACGTACCCCTTTGAGCCATGTAACGAATAGTTCACCTTCTGAATCTGATTGATAATGCTCGCAACTTAATAAAAATGTCATTTTTATTAAACACTTGATGTACTTTTTCGGCGACTACCTTAAGCGCTCACCTCTCACTAAAACTCAAAGGTAATACTATGAAATTTAACAAATTTATTAAGGCTACAGCGGCTGCGATCTCATTGACGTTGTCGTTTTCAGCTGTAGCGGCAGACACGATTAAAGTGGGTGTCCTGCACTCTCTTTCCGGCACTATGGCGATTTCAGAAACTACATTGAAAGACACTGTTCTGATGATGATTGAAGAACAGAACAAAAAAGGCGGCTTGCTTGGCAAAAAGCTCGAGCCTGTGGTGGTTGACCCCGCCTCGAACTGGCCACTGTTTGCTGAAAAAACCCGCGAGCTGCTGACCAAAGAAAAAGTCGATGTTATTTTCGGCTGCTGGACTTCAGTATCACGTAAATCTGTTTTGCCCGTCATTGAAGAGCTCAATGGCCTTCTCTTCTACCCTGTACAGTATGAGGGTGAAGAGTCCTCTAAAAACGTCTTTTACACCGGTGCTGCGCCAAACCAGCAGGCTATTCCTGCGGTTGATTACCTGATGAATGAGCTTGAAGTAAAGCGTTGGGTATTGGCAGGTACGGACTACGTTTATCCCCGCACAACCAACAAAATTCTCGAGGCCTATCTGATTGCTAAAGGCGTCTCTCCCGATGACATTATGATCAACTACACGCCATTTGGTCACTCAGACTGGCAGAGCATTGTTGCTGACGTGAAAAAGTTTGGCAGCACTGGCAAGAAGGCCGCTGTAGTTTCCACGATCAACGGTGATGCCAATGTTCCATTCTATAAAGAGCTTGGTAACCAGGGCATCTCAGCTGAAGATATTCCTGTTGTTGCATTCTCTGTAGGTGAAGAAGAGCTTTCTGGTCTCGATACAGCCCCTCTAGTCGGACACCTGGCCGCTTGGAACTATTTCCAAAGTGTTGAAAGCGAGGAAAACGAAGCATTTATCGAACAGTGGAAGACGTTTATTAAAGACGATAAGCGCGTTACCAACGATCCAATGGAAGCAACTTACATCGGCTTTAATATGTGGGCCAAAGCGGTAGAAAAAGCTGGCACCACTGATGTTGATTCCGTTGAGCAAGCGATGATCGGTATCACTACTCCTAACCTGACCGGTGGTACTGCGGTGATGAACAGCAACCATCACCTGTCAAAACCTGTCTTGATTGGTGAAATCCAGGATGATGGTCAAATTGAAACTGTCTGGGAGACTGATGGCACTGTTATTGGTGACGCCTGGTCGAACTTCCTGCCAAGCTCCAAAGACTTGATTTCTGATTGGACCGCTCCAGTTAGCTGCGGTAACTTCAACACCAAAACTGCGAAGTGTTCAGGTCAAAACTTTTAATGTGTTTTCCTGATATAGCATTGTGAATAACGAGAGGCCATTAGGCCTCTCGTTTTTTTTACGACATTAGTTGTAAAGCCCTAAAGAATCGAATGGCGGAAATTCAGTGACCAGTCTAGTCAAACATATTTTTGGGTTAGCTCTTTTTATATTTAGCGTTGCCGTCTCGGCAGCGGATAAGACGGAGCCAAACCTGCGTGAAATTTCTCAACAACTGGTAGGTGCCAAACTAAAAGCGCTACCGGCAGTTGTTGAGCAATTTGAAACTGGTGGTGAAGCGGCACTGCCTCTTCTGGAAGCCATGTTGAACGGGAAATTATTTGTTCGCAAAAGCGATAAATTAATCGTTATCGCAGAACGACAGGAAGATGGCAACTATGCGCTTGTGGATGCGCTAAGCGTCAAACCATTGGCCGCTGTTTCAAAAAGGGCGCTTAAAAAAGTAAAGGTAAATAACCGCTTGCGGGTGCAACTGCGTGAGATTATCGCAAGAGTGACACTGTATAGCGCTGATTCCGATACGCGCGAAAATGCCGTGAGGAATATGCTCAATAAAATGGGCGATCGCAATTTAGCAATGCTGACTGAAGCCAAAGAAGTCGAGACCGACAAAAGCATTTTGGCGCTTATTGAACTAGCGCTGGCAATTAATGTTTTACAGACATCCGACATTCAGACAGAGCGTTTGAACGCTCTTGAGACTATGGATGGCAGTCTCGAACCTATAGTATTTAACACCCTGAGCAACTTGTTAGCTGAGGATGATGCAAACAATAATCTTGAAACGGACAGCTTGGTGCGTGCAAAAGCACTTGAACTCAAAAGAAGCATTCAACAGAAAATTGATTTCTATGAGTTGATGGAGCAACTGTTTTTTGGATTGAGCCTCGGCTCGGTCCTTCTGCTGGTAGCAACTGGTTTAGCAATCACTTTTGGTGTGATGGGTGTGATTAATATGGCCCATGGCGAATTAATTATGATTGGTGCCTACACCGCCTACGTGGTTCAACTATTGATGCCAAATACCATCGAATACTCAATTCTGGTGGCAATTCCCGCAGCCTTTCTGGTGGCCGGTGCCGTGGGAGTTTTGATTCAACGCTGTGTTATTCGTTTTTTACACGGTCGTCCGCTAGAAACATTACTCGCCACATTTGGTATCAGTTTGATTTTACAGCAGGCCGTGCGCAGTATTTTCTCACCGTTGAATCGACAGGTAGTTAGCCCAAGCTGGCTGAGTGGTTCACTGGAACTGAATCCTATTTTTTCTCTTACCTATAACCGCTTATATATTTTACTTTTCGCCCTGCTGGTATTTCTGATCCTGCAGTTAGTCTTGAAAAAAACATCTCTGGGATTAAATGTGCGCGCGGTATCTCAAAATCGGGATATGGCAAAAGCCATAGGCATTCGCACCGAGTGGGTGGATGCTATGACCTTTGGTTTGGGTTCGGGCATTGCCGGTATTGCCGGCGTCGCTCTTAGCCAGCTGACCAATGTTGGACCTAACCTTGGCCAGGCCTACATTATCGACTCGTTTATGGTGGTTGTATTTGGAGGCGTGGGCAATCTCTGGGGTACCTTGGTTGGAGCCTTTAGCCTGGGCGTATTTAATAAATTCCTCGAGCCTGTTACCGGGGCTGTGCTAGCCAATATTGTTATTCTGGTATCAATCATCTTATTTATACAGAAGCGTCCTCGCGGATTGTTTCCTCAAAAAGGGAGAGCGGCTGGATGAGTACTATTCGCAATCAATTTTCAACGCTACACGATTTGCGCGAGAAAGCGCCTCTATTTTTGGCAGTACTGTTTGGCGTCACAGTCTATGCCTCGGTCTGTAATCTCTGGGTGCCCGAAGGCTCTATATTTTATGTCAGCACCTACACCATCACACTGTTGGGGAAATACCTCTGCTATGCATTGTTGGCACTAGCGGTTGATGTTATCTGGGGCTACTGCGGAATTCTCAGCCTGGGCCATGGGGCATTTTTTGCCTTGGGCGGTTATGCCATGGGTATGTACCTGATGCGCCAGATAGGTGACCGTGGCGTATACGGCGATCCTATCTTGCCCGACTTTATGGTGTTCTTAAACTGGCAGGAATTACCCTGGTTCTGGCATGGATTTGATCAATTCTGGGTGGCAATGCTCGCCATGATATTGGTGCCTGGGCTGCTGGCATTTATATTTGGCTGGCTGGCATTTCGCTCTCGGGTGGCCGGGGTCTATCTATCCATTATGACCCAGGCATTAACCTATGCCCTGATGCTGGCATTCTTTCGCAACGAAATGGGTTTTGGCGGCAACAATGGCCTGACCGACTTCAAAGATTTACTTGGCTTTAATTTGCAATCTGACAATGTCCGTGTGGCGCTGTTCTTATGCTCGGCATTGGTATTAGCCATAGCCTATTGTCTCAGCCTAATGATTATGTCGTCGCGATTTGGTCGCGTAATTATAGGTGTCCGCGATGCCGAGGACCGGGCTCGATTTATTGGCTTTAAAACTGAAAACTACAAAGTGTCACTATTTGTTTACTCGGCGATACTAGCTGCCATTGCCGGAGCTCTTTATGTGCCACAGGTCGGTATTATCAATCCGGGTGAATTCTCGCCGTTAAACTCTATTGAAGTTGTGGTCTGGGTTGCTGTAGGTGGTCGCGGTACCCTCTATGGCGCCATCATCGGCGCTCTGTTAGTCAACTACGCTAAAACACGTTTCACCGCAGTGTTTCCGGATGCATGGTTGTTTGCACTGGGCGCGCTGTTTGTCAGTGTGACTATCTTTTTACCACAGGGTTTGATGGGGCTGTTAAAGGGCAAAGGTTTTAATGGCAAGTTGTTTTTTTGGCGCGATCGGCAAAAAACTGAGGAAGAGACAGTATGACAATTTTGCATGATGTAAAGCAGGCCGTTCAACGAAGCCAAAATAGGTTTTTTGCACCAAAGCAACAGCCCAATATCGATATTTCTCATCAAGTGCTTCTCTATGTTGAGGGATTGTCTGTCAGCTTTGATGGCTTTAAAGCGCTCAATGATCTCAATCTCTACATCAATGATGGTGAGTTGCGCTGTTTAATTGGTGCCAATGGCGCGGGCAAAACCACATTGATGGATGTGATAACCGGCAAAACCCGTCCCGACACAGGTGATGTCTATTTTGGGCAGACAATAGATCTGCTCGGCAAAACGGAAGCGGAAATTGCTCAGCTGGGAATTGGACGAAAATTCCAAAAACCGACGGTGTTTGAAGAGCAATCTGTTTTCGCCAATCTTGAATTGGCGATGAAGGTCAACAAGGGCATTGTTTCTACATTATGGGCAAAATTATCCCCTTCAGAGTTAGACTGGATTAGTCAGGTTCTGGAGATTATCGGCCTTACATCCCATTACCGAATGCTCGCCGGGGCCCTGTCCCATGGGCAGAAGCAGTGGCTGGAAATTGGCATGTTATTAATCGCTGATCCAAGGTTAATGCTAGTGGATGAGCCGGTTGCCGGTATGACTGCGCAGGAGACAGAGCGCACAGCCGAGTTGCTTACCTCACTGGCGGGAGAGCGTACCGTGGTCGTGGTTGAGCACGACATGGAGTTTGTTCGCAGTATTGCCAAGACAGTCACGGTTCTCCATCAGGGATCGGTTCTGGCCGAGGGCAGTATGTCGGATGTACAGAATAATCCTGCCGTCATTGAAGTGTATTTAGGAGAAGAGCATTGATTGCATTAAAAGGTATAAATCAACTGTATGGTGGCACACAGATTTTATGGGACCTAGACCTTGATATTGCCGAAGGTTCCTGCACCTGCATTATGGGGCGCAATGGTGTTGGGAAAACCACATTATTAAAATGCTTAATGGGTCTGCTGCCTGTCAGTGATGGCGAGCTGTGGGTTGCCGGGGAAAATTTTACCAAAAAGTCAGCCGAATCCAGAGCGCACCATGGAATCGGTTATGTGCCCCAGGGGCGTGATATTTTTCCGCTGTTGACCGTAGAAGAAAATTTACGCGTTGGATTGGGTGTACGCAAAGATAAATCAAAAAAAATACCTGAAAAAATCTTCGAATTATTCCCAGTGTTGCACGATATGTTACAACGACGAGGTGGCGATCTGTCGGGCGGTCAACAGCAACAATTAGCCATTGGTCGCGCTCTGGTGATTGAACCCAAGGTATTGATCCTCGATGAGCCCAATGAGGGAATTCAACCGAATATCGTAAAGCAGATTGGTGATGTTATTACCCTGCTCAATGAACAGGAGGAGATGACTGTAGTATTAGTCGAGCAGAAGTTAACCTTCGCACGACGGGTGGGTAAAGAATTTCGCCTGATGGAGAAGGGTCGCGTGGTCGCCTCGGGAGCAATGCCCGAGTTGTCCGACAGTCTTATTGCGAAACATTTGGCCGTTTAGACCTAAGGAGTTCACCAGCACTGTGACGATGAATAATCGTCACAGTGGGTGTAAAAACCCCTATCCGCCAACAGGCGACCATCCTTTAAATTTGTCCTGCACACCATCATTGAGAGCCTGTAAAAATCTCTCGTCTCCTGAGTAATCGAAACTCAGTTGCTGGCATATATATTGCTTAATAGGTTTATGCACTCTCCTTTAAAAAACACTGACACTGATCCGCCTTCACACACTCCGAACAGTGGTACACAGGGGGTTTTCGGTGCACGACGTCGCTATAACAAGTGGGTCGCAGACGAGACTTTAGAGGACTATGCCCTGCGCTTTACAAGCTCGAGTGCACGAAAATGGGGCGCAAAAAAAGTTGCTTTTACCGCATTGGGGTCAATTTCATTTTTAGCCCTTGAGGCAATTGGTGGATCCATCACTCTGGACTATGGCTTTCAAAATGCTCTGATAGCCATTTTGATGGTCAGCACAATACTTTTCTTACTCTCTATACCTATCAGTTTCTACAGTAGCCGCTATGGCCTCGACATTGACTTATTAACCCGCGGCGCAGGCTTTGGTTACTTAGGCTCGACCATTACATCGTTAATTTATGCGTCCTTCACATTTATCTTCTTGGCTCTAGAAGCCACCATCATGGCACTCGCCCTGGAATTGTGTCTCGGCATGCCTCTGCATTGGGGTTATTTGGTTAGCACTCTGGTGGTTATTCCTATCGTGACTTATGGCATCAGTGCCATAAGTCGATTTCAATTGTGGACTCAGCCAATGTGGATGCTACTGCAACTGCTTCCGGTTGCTATTATCCTGTTCAATGATTTCTCTTCCGTGAACGACTGGATGCTTTACCAAGGCGGTATTGAGAGTACCAGTGGCGCACAGATAAATTGGCTGATGATTGGTGCTGCCTCTACATTGATATTCGCCCTGGTGGCGCAAATAGGAGAACAGGCGGACTACGCTCGATTTATCCCAACCCAGCAAAAAATAGGCGAGCGGGCCTGGTGGCTAGCAATGCTATGTGCAGGCCCTGGCTGGGTTATTATTGGGTGCTTAAAGTTATTGTTGGGTTCATTTTTATTTGTCCTTGCAGTCAACCATGGGGTGGATGAACAGCAGGCCATTGAACCAACGCAGATGTATCTGGTGGCATTTAATTATCTGAGTCAAACGCCCTCTACCATTCTGGCGCTCACCGCTTTATTTGTCATACTTTCACAGTTAAAAATTAACGTAACCAATGTTTATGCAGGCTCAATTGCATGGTCCAACTTTTTCTCACGCCTGACCCAGGCTCATCCGGGACGAGCAGTATGGGTAATATTTAATGTATTGATTGCGATTGCATTGATGCAAATCGGTATCTATGACGCCTTGGTTAACACCCTCGGACTAATTGGAATAATCACTATTGCATGGATTGGCTCTATGGTTGCCGATTTAGTGATTAACAAACCATTAGGGTTAAGCCCGCCCGGCATTGAGTTTAAGCGCGCGCATTTATATGACATCAACCCTGTGGGTGTCGGCAGTATGCTAATCGCAATGACGACCGGCTTTATCGCCTACAGTGGTTTGTTAGGTGAAGTTACACAGGCGTTCGCCTCCTACCTGACGTTATTGATGACCTTTGTATTAGTTCCTCTTATCGCCTGGGTAACCAGTGGTCGCTACTATATCGCACGCCCTGTGTGCACAGATAAGAACAAACCTGCTCATTCTTGTGGGATTTGTGAAAATTCTTTTGAAAATGAGGATATGACTTTTTGTCCGTTGTATAGTCTGCCTATCTGTTCTCTGTGCTGCTCGCTTGACACAAGGTGTCAAGATGCCTGTCGGCCTCTGGGACGTTTTGAAAATCAATTGCTGTCATTTTTAAAATCTTTTTCCAAAAGAATTAAATTGCACCACATCCAATCGCGCGGCTCTAAATTTGCCTTTTTGTTTGTTGTAAATATCGCTATTTTTACAACCATTGTTTTAATTGCCTATTCCAAAACTCTCTCAACCCACCCCCAACAAATTGATGCCATCAATAGTTTTGCATGGACAGTTTCCCTGGTAACAATATTGATATTAGTTATTGGAACCTGGTGGTTTTTGCTTAGTTTGGAGGGACAGCGATTGGCTCGCAGGGAGTCTCAGCAGCAGACGCAGTTGCTGATGAAAGAAATTGACGCCCACCACAAAACAGCGATAGAGCTTGAGCAAGCCAGAAAACAGGCAGATGCATCCAATATAGCCAAGAGCCGCTACCTGGAAAGTATCAGCCATGAACTGCGAACGCCACTTAACTCGGTGATGGGCTATGCTCAATTGCTCGAAGGCGCTGAAGATATTCCCAAGTCGCGACGAGACTCAATTAAGGTGATGCGTAGCAGCAGTGAACATTTAACCGACCTAATCGAAGGATTGGTGGATATTTCCAAAATTGAGGCGGGACGGCTCGACTTGCACAGAAATGAAGTCGCAATTGTCGCGATGATTGAACAGTTAATCTATATGTTCCAGATTCAGGCTCAATCAAAGAATCTGAGGCTCAATTTTTCTCATCAAAAAAGACTACCGGAACATGTCATTGTTGATGAGAGGCGGTTGCGCCAAGTTTTGATTAATCTTATCTCAAATGCCATAAAATTCACCCCTAAAGGCTCGGTATCGGTCGACCTCAAATACCGCAATCAGGTCGCCTATATCACTGTAACTGATAGCGGCATCGGCATTGCAGAGGATGATATTTCGCGAATATCTGAGGCCTTTGTACGCATCTCCAACCCAATGCATCAGGCGTCGGGCAGCGGCTTGGGTCTGGCCATTACCCAGGCACTAATCCACTGTATGGGCGGCGATCTTCGCATTGAAAGCAAGATTGGCGTGGGATCAACATTTACAGTTTCACTGATGCTTCCGAGCACAAATGAAATCACCCACAAACCGATTGCCACGGATCGCGTGATCGGCTATCACGGGGATACTCTAAGCCTTATGGTTGTCGATGATGACCCCAACCAACGGCGCCTGCTAATCGATACCTTAACACCGCTCGGATTCAATATTATTACAGCGGCGGATGGAACATCCTGTTTGAAAATGCTCGACCAATGCTCACCAAAATTATTTATGCTGGATATTTCCATGCCCGACATGAGCGGCTGGGAACTGGCAGCTGAACTGCGCGAGCGAGGCATCAAAGCACCTCTGGTTATGATTTCGGCTGAGGCAAATGAAGGGTTTGGGGTAGGCACAGAAAAACCTTTACACAACGATTATTTGGTCAAGCCAATCAATATGCCTGCACTGTTATCGACATTAGCCTACCACCTGAATATTGAGCTGAAATTTGAGGACTCCCTCGCCGATACAGCTGCCAGCATCGCAAAAAATGATCCTGTGGCAATCAGTGAACTACTCTCTTTCCTCGACATCGGCTATGTCGATGGCTTTAAGAAGTCGCTGGTTGAAGCAGAAGAAAACAGCCGGCTAGCACCCGCTCTATGCGCAAATTTACACAATGATTTAGCACAGCTAAAACTTACAACAATCCGATCTCAACTGATGGCGGCACTTGATGAAAAATAATTTAGATTTTAATGGCGTTGTTTTAATTGTCGATGACAACCCTGAAACTATGAATATGCTCAACTCAACACTATCTGAAGTTGGGCTAACTGTTCTGGTTGCCCTGTCAGGTGAGCAGGCTCTTACTATCGCCAGACTGATAAAGCCGGATATTATTTTGATGGATGCAATGATGCCTGAAATGGATGGCTTCGAAGCCTGTCGCAGAATAAAGGCTGACGCAGTGATCGCGCATATACCGGTTATTTTTATGACTGGGCTAAGTGCCAGCGAAGATATGGTTAGGGGTTTTGATGCCGGAGGCATAGATTATGTCACCAAGCCAATCAATATGGAGGGGTTGATCGCGAGAATGCGTGCTCATCTCACTAGCTCACGTATTGCTACTGGGGCTCGTCATGCGCTGGATACTCTTGGCCAACACTCCTTATCCGTCGATTTGCAGGGCAATATCCTCTGGTCAACGCCTAACACCCATCGCCTGATGGAAACTCATGGCGCAACGGATGACTGGATGACCACGGCGATGCCAATATTACTGGCGCCCTGGTTGGCACAGGGTGCGGGGGAGCCGCTGCTGGTAGATGATCTATCCGAGCCGCTGCTGATTACAGCACTGGAATCAAAAGATAAAAATGAAAAGTTACTGTTGATTGAGCCGGCTAACAAACCTGAAGAAGAGGACTTGCTAAAAGAAAAATTCCAGCTGACCACGCGCGAAGCTGAAGTTTTAACCTGGATTGCCAAGGGTAAAACCAATCATGAGATTGCACTTATTCTGGATTTTAGTCCGCGCACGGCCAACAAACACCTGGAGCAGATTTTCCGAAAACTCAATGTTGAAAACCGCACCACAGCAGCTGCCGTTTCTCTGCGTTATTTAAGCCAGGCACGATGAAGATAGCATCCTTAAGAGGCTTATATACGTCATTTTACGTAGGCCTCTAGCCTTTTACGCGCATATTAAAATATTTCACATTCCTTACTATTCACCTATCACTTTCACTTCATTAGAGAGTGGTGATATTAATTTGCTTGCCGAGCTTTTGGGGGCATGCCTTATTTTTATTATTCAATTTAACTTTGAGGTTAATAACGCATATGAACACATTTAAAAAAACCATGTTAGCAACAGCAGCTGTTTCAGCCATGGCAATGGGTGTAGCGCCTGCTGCTACTGCTGAAGTCGCTGCTTCAGCAACCATTTCTTCATCTTACCTCTGGCGCGGTTTCGACCTGGGTTCGGGTACACCCGCACTCTCTGCAGATCTTGTCTACAGTGAAGGTGGTTTCTACGGCGGTCTATGGTTGTCTTCTGGCGATACTGCCAATGGCACCGAGTACGATTTCTTCCTTGGTTACGGCGGTTCGGTTGGTGATTTCACCTATGACATCGGCTACGCAACCTATGTTTACCCCACCGGTTCTAGCGATATCGACAAGCCAGGCGAATTAGCTGAATACATCTACTCTGTTGGCTACGGCCCAGTTAGCCTGACTGTGTTTGACGACGTTGATACTAACTACTCTTACACTACTGTTGGCTATGATGTTGGTGATTTCTCTCTGATGTATGGTGTCCACGATAACGGTTCCAACGATCAAGAGAACTTCGATATTACCTACTCGTACAGTGATTCTATATCCTTCACGTACAGCGTTCCTTTTGGGGTTGAAGGTGATTTAGAAGCTGAACCTACTTTTGTTGCATCTTACTCACTGCCGTTTTAATTGATGGCATAGGTAATACTTAAGAACGCAGTTTCCTCCCAAGAGCTGCATTCAAAAGACTTACCTTGAGAACGAAATGGTTATGTTTGAAATGTGATTCTATGTTTTTCGAGTAACACTAAAGGGCCCTTTTAACTGTCCAGCAAATACAGTTATCAGGGTCTTTTTTTATGCCCCGCTAAATCACCTATTCGAAAAAGCGTTAAATTTATGCTGTGGCAAGATACAAATCCTCGGCATAAAAAAACAGCTGCTCTGAGGGCAGCTGTTTTTTTGAATCACTCTGACTGGGTTTTAAAACTATCAGTCTTGGGTGTAATAAATATCCTTAATATAGATTTTCTTGTCGGGATCCCTGGTGGTACCCAATATCGACAGAATATTACCGACATTACTTAAATCTCCGCCGTTATTTAGATTGGCCAAGGGGATTTTGTAACCAATCCAGCGGCTACCCAGCTTATAGGGAGTATTGGGGCCAAACTGAACAAAATTATTAACCTGATTACCATCTTCCCAGCGTCCACTCTGGTAGCCAAGGGCAAAGGAGACCTTGGAGCTACCGCGAATAGTTAGATGCAGATGCCCCGACTTGAACTTAGACAGGTTCTCACCTGTCTTGGCCTGAATTTCAAATCCAGCACCCCAGCCCCACTGGGCACCCTCTCGCGTCAGAACTGACACAACACCTTTAGACGACATTTCAATACCTACCGTACCTTCCCAGGGATTGAGCTTTATTGGCGCGCTTGGGTAGGTGATATCGTTCGTCGCAGAAGGCTTCAATTTTCTATGAGTTATAACATAGGTGCCCTGCTTAACGGGCTTACCGGTAACCAATTTCTCATTGACGGTGGTGATTTTGCGAACCGGCATAGTGCTCTTAAACGGAGGGTCGAGCACTTCATTTAACAGCGCAGCTTCGTCGCCAGCATAGCTTTTAACCAGCGGCTTGCCGCCGCGAAGCAGACCGTCGAAACGACCTTCATCATACATATCCCAGAGGGCGTACTTGAGTTCGTTATTCAATCTGACAAAACCAAAATGGTTTTCTGAACCACCCGGATTGCTGGCGTGCTTCCACTGCTCATCGAAGCCTTCAAAATAAAACAGCGAAATGCCCGCTGAATCCGTCCACTCACGCATAAACTCGTAATAGAGCTTACCTTTATACTCATCGGCAGCCATCGAACCACTGGCACCATAGGAAATATTATCCATTGACGCCCAGCCAGTTTCACCAATATGGATGGGCTTTTTTACGCCTATGCTGGCAAGATAATCGACAACGCCCTGGTACTGGGATTGAGCATATTCAACCGCACGCTGCATAGTGCCGGCCATCATCTCAGCTCTTGGAAGCTCCTCTTCATGGGGAAGAACACCCCAGTAGTCCTGATTGTAGTAAGAATCATGGAATGGATAGGTGTGAGCGGAAATAAAATCGACGGCCTTTACCAGCTTTTTCAAATCGTTGGTGTGGTACTGCTTACCCTTACCACCCCAGGACTCATAGTTATCCGAACTGGTAATCCACACATCTCTTGGCAGGCGTTTTTTCTTTTTCAGGCCCTGCAGGTGATTCACCCACTTCAATACCGTCTTAGGATAGACAAAGTAAGTGGTTGCCCACTGCACCATTGACTCATTGCCGACAGCAATTGCCTTGACGATATCCGGGTATTGGTTAGTCAGCTCTACGGCTTTGTTGATTTCAGCCGTGTTATTTTTGACATTGCCTTTGGTGTGATCGACGTTGTCGCCCCAGGAGCCCTTGGCTTCAATCCAGGCACCGAGCATGACATACATTTCAAAATCCGGGTCGGCCTGTTTGAGGTTATGGATAGCCTGCAGCAGACGTTCGGCCATCAGATATTGCGAGGTATTGTAGGTGCGCAATAGCTTAACGCCCATGGCAGAGAGTATTTTCATATCTTCAGTCAGGTCTTCAACACTCGGTTGATCATCTCTGGAGATACCCCGATAGCCGCCGTAAGACATAGCAGGATAATCTGGATTGCCAAATATTTCGGCCGCTGAGGGCCCGTTATCTGCATCGGACTTGCTCAGTGCATATCCACTGGCGAACAGAAACCCTACAGAGATTATAAGTACTAGGAACTTGGGAAATTTAATCACAGCAAGAATTAACCTATGTTTGGTGAGTAAAATAATAATTAGGGACAATTATATGGCCGGGCATTGGTTATATCAAAGCGATGATTTGAGCCTGAGAGGTTTTATCATCTAGGGCCGGCCGCAAATTAACCTATCTAGGCAGTGTATTTAGCCCACTGCTGTGCTTGAAGATCAGAATAATCGGCTTGTTCTATTAAGGCGGAAAACCCATAATCGCCTGCTCGCAATAGGAACCCAAACATGAATCCACGCAAAGTTGAGCTTACTAAACAGGCACAAAACTACCAGTTAACCGTCGACGGAAAGCCGTTTTATATCAAAGGGGCCGGGCTTGATCTTGGCATTGAGAATATCAAATCCCTCGCCAACCACGGTGGTAATGCGTTTCGTACCTGGCGTGTCGCGAATGGTGAAAGATCGGGCTTAGAGATTCTCAACGAGGCTCACCAGCATGGCCTGATGGTTTGTATGGGCCTGGAAGTTGCTCGCGAGAGACATGGTTTTGACTACGATGATGAACTGGCAGTTGCGCGTCAACAGGCCTTGATAAAAGAGGATATTCTTGCACTTAAGGATCATCCAGCGCTGCTGATGTGGGGTATAGGTAATGAACTCAATCTTCGCCATACCAACCCGAAAGTGTGGGACGCGGTCAATGATATATCGAAGATGATCCATAAACTTGACTCCAATCATCCAACTACAACCATGCTCGCAGGCGCTGAACCAGAGGATATTAAGTTGGTTGCCAAACGCTGCACGGATATCGATCTGCTCTCATTACAAGTCTATGGCGAGATTGATCAGTTGCCGCGATTTTTGTCGGAGAGTGAATATACAGGAGCCTACACAGTTTCGGAGTGGGGAGCGACGGGACACTGGGAATCACCTTGCACCGACTGGAAGAGACCGATTGAAGCAAATAGCAGCGAAAAAGCCGAGGCCTACAGAGAGCGTTACATTAACTATATCGCTGCAGATGCTGCGCAATGTATAGGCTCATTTGTTTTCCTGTGGGGCCAGAAGCAGGAGCGCACACCAACATGGTACGGGGTGTTCTTAGAGAATGGCCTACGTATGGGCGCAGCTCAGGTGATGCAGTTTTTGTGGAGCGGAGAGTGGCAGGAACACCGGGCACCGATTATTTCAGCATTGACCATCGATGGTTTATCAGCCTCCGACAGTGTCCATCTTAAACAGGAGCAAGTCTGCAGTGCCAGTGTCTCTGTGCCCGGCCAGAGCCATCAAACTCTCAATTACCGCTGGGAGATTATGCGTGAGGTCGACAAGGATGTGCAGAGTGATGGCGGCGATTTTGAACCCACCCCCGAGGTGGTCTGGCATCAGTCCGGGCCATCAACTGGCGGTCAAATTCAGTTCAGGGCACCCGGTGCCGGCGAATATCGGCTGTATGTCTATCTCGAGGACGATCACGGCAATGCTGCAACGGCGAATGTGCCAATTTTTGTCGACGAAATTAACTAGGTCCTTGATGGCTCACCCGTTCATCTACCAAATGCCCTCTTTTCATCGCAAACCGGTATGTTTGAGCAATTTATCCTGTTATGTTTTTAAGTTATCTATCGAGTGAATCTTTGGCCGGCGCAAAGCTGCCAAATTCGATTGATAAGATCCCAACGAGGGGGTTGGGCAGGGTGTTAACACTAATAATAACTGCGGAAAAAACAAATTATGGAAAATAATAATCTACAACACGCCATTCCACAGAAGAACCAAATTCCACTCAGCCAGAAAGTTGCCTTTGGTTTTGGCATGCTTGCCAACCAGATGTTCCCTGCGGCTTTGGGTATCTTTATGGTTATCCTGGTACAGAGTCTGGGCATGAGCCCGGTTCTCTGGGGACTGATTTTCTTTATACCCAAGCTGGTTGACGCCATCACCGATCCACTGATGGGTTTTATCTCTGACCGCACCGTATCCCGCTGGGGTAAACGTCGTCCCTATGTGTTTATTGGCGCGATTGTTGCGGGACTTTCCTACATGATGATGTGGCAGCTCTCGGCAGAAAATTCCGAGATGTATAACTTCTGGTACTTCCTTGGCTGGTCGTGCATTTTCTTTATCGGTATGACTATCTTCAGCGTGCCCTATGTTGCCATGGGTTACGAGATGAGTAGTGACTTCCATGAGCGCACGCGGCTGATGGCTGTGGCGCAGTGGATTGGCCAGTGGGCCTGGGTTATCGCACCCTGGTTCTGGATTGTGCTCTATGATCCCGATTGGTTTGCATCGGCAACTGAGGGGGCGAGATACCTGTCTATTTGGGTAGGTGGCGTATGTATGGCTCTGGCGCTGATTCCGGCTTTTTTCTGTACCTATACCAACACTGATCTGTCGGATGACTACCAGGCGGTTGAACAGAAAACCCTTGGGGAAACGATGGGCGAGTTTGTTCAGGGTATTGTTATTACGCTGCGTAACAAGCCTTTCCAAAAAATCTGCCTGGCGACGTTCCTGATCTTTAACGCCTTTAACATGGTGGCGGGTTTCTCCTGGTTTATCATTGTTTACTATATGAACGGCGGTGATCCCGGGCAGGCTGGTACCTGGCCAACACTGTTTGGCAGCGTTTCTGCTCTCTGCACCTGCTTCCTGGTGATTCCGATTGTTAACTGGTTTTCACAGAAGTTTGGCAAGAGAACGGCGTTTCTCTATTCCCAATCGATTTCTATTCTTGGCTACTGCATGTTCTGGTGGAGCTTTTCTCCAGAGAACCCCTGGTTGATGTTTGTTCCTATTCCTCTGTATGCATTTGGTATTGGCGGTCTGTTCACGATTATGATGTCGATGACGGCGGATATCTGTGATATGGATGAGCTTGAGACTGGGCAGCGTCGCGAGGGTACGTTTGGCGCTATCTACTGGTGGATGATTAAGTTTGGCTTGGCGTTTGCCGGTTTGGCGAGTGGTTTGATTCTAAGCTTTATTGGCTTCGATAATTCTGTGGCTGCCCAGACTGAGTCAACACTGACGCAGCTGCGCTTTGCATTTATCGGTATTCCAATTGCGGGAACGCTGACGGCGATCTTTGTTATGCGCAACTACGATCTGGATGAGAAGAAAGCTAATGAGATCCGCGATGAGCTGAATCTTCGTGCTGAGGCCGCTAGCTGATAGAAGGCTGCTAGCT
>JAYOUA010000006.1:0-76595 GCA_038150705.1 Porticoccaceae bacterium
GTGTACTTTTTAGCGATCGAGATAACCAGACGCAGGTTAGCTTCGACCATTTCTTTCTTGGCACGACGAGCCATGGCTTCACCCATGGTCATGCGGCGGTTGATATCCTTGATCGCAGCAACGTCCATGCCGCTGTTTTTCTCTATTTGCGCGAGCTTGCGCTGGGAACGCAAAATTTCAAGCTCCTGATTGGCAACTTTCGCTGCCCAGGGCTGGTCTGATTTAGCCAGTTCGGTCACCCATGAGAGGTTTGCCTCGTTACCCGGGAATTTGGTGACAAATTCCTTGCGCGGCATCTTGCCCAGGCGAATACAGAGTCTCATGATCTTGCGCTCTTCCGAACGAACGCGCTCAACGGTTATGCGAACTTTGGCAATCAGCGGATCGAACTGGCGTGGAGTCAGTTTCAGATACTTGAAAAGATCAGCGAGTTCGGCAATATTTTTCTTGCCCGAGTCACTGTCGCGGCCGTAGCGTGACAGTGCGTTTTCAGTCTTCTTCAACTGCTTGCGAATAGCGTCAAAACGCTCAAATGCTTCCTCTGGATCAAGACCGCCCTCGTGCTGTTCTTCCTCGTCTTCCTCGTCTTCTTCGGTGTCGCCACTTTCGAGTTTGAGGGCTTCAGCTGCCTGCTGTTGTGCAAGTGCTGATGGAACATGTTCCATGGGGTTGAGGTAGCCGCTGATAATGTCGGTGAGTTTGCGTTCGCCGGATTCAACTTTCTCATACTCGGCGACGACCGCGGCTACAGTGGTGGGCCAGTCAGCAACCGCTGCCATCAACTCGCGAGTACCTTCTTCAATGCGCTTGGCGATTTCAATTTCGCCCTCGCGGGTCAGCAGCTCAACCGAACCCATCTCGCGCATGTACATACGCACTGGGTCTGTGGTGCGGTGCTGTTCAGATTCTACCGACGCAAGAGCAGCTGCAGCCTCTGCAGCAGCCACTTCGTCTGGGGTATTGTCGCCAGAGAGCATCAACAGGGTTTCAGCATCCGGGGCCGTCTCGAAGACGGTGATACCCATATCGTTGATCATCTGAATGATATCTTCGACCTGTTCTGGATCGGCGATATCTTCAGGAAGATGATCGTTAACTTCAGCATAAGTCAGATAGCGTTGCTCGCGGCCTTTCGCGATAAGATCTTTAATGCCGGATTGTTGTTTTTGGGTAACGTCGGTCATAGTTTACTAACACTGTTAGGGGCTGAAAAAATAGCGCGCAATTATAGCGGATAATCTCACCCTTGTCTGAAGTATTTAACGGTTTATTTTAACTGCACTTAAAATCAAATATTAGACCACAAGTCTTTGTTTTATCTTGTCTTTTAATTCAGCATTTTGACTGCTGTCGCCCAGCTGCATGTGAATTTTTAGCAGCTGTTTAATTTGGCGTTCACTGAGGGTTTCCTGAGAGAGTAAAAATATCGCTTTTCGCTCGCTGGGAAGGGCCTCAAAAGCATCGCGCATCACATGGGCTAGGGTGTCACTAAATTCCTGGTCATCATCCCGCCCGGTTCCTTTTGGTGGCTGGTGCAACTCGCTTCCGGCAAGGCTCCTCAGCAGCTGCAACTCTTGAGTATCGCTCTGCCTGGCCTGTAGGCGTGCGAAGATATGCGAGGTCTTTGTGCACTGGGATTCACTGTTTATTAATTCGAGAATCTTCAGAAACAGCGCCATATCCGAGTCTGCAGAGACCCTCAGAATCTCAATATCATCAACATATTCTGCCAGCTGGGGGTGATTGATTAGCAGCGCGGTAAGAAATTTCACCGGCGAAAGGCGAATTTTATTGGTTCGAGCAGCTGGGGTCTCAGGGTAGGGCTGATAATCCACTCCGCCATGTATTTCAGGTGGCTCCTCGCCAAAGGTTTCAGGTTGGTGGTTTTGTTGGGAGATGCTTGGTTCAGCGCTGTGTTGTTGTGGGGGGTTGTGAGTGGCCACATAGTCGCGCAGGTTATCCGCCGAGATACCTGTGCGTCGAGAGAGTTCCTCCAGCATTAGCTGGCGAAAAACACCTTGAGGGATACGGTTAATCTGCGGTGCGCAGATTTTGCTCAGCCGTGCCTTGCCATCTGCAGTACTGGTATCAATGCCCTCGCTAAGCTGTTCAAATAGAAATTCCGAGAGCGGCAGTGCTCTGTCAACCTGTTGCATAAACGCCTGTTTGCCGAGCTTACGAACCATAGTGTCTGGGTCTTCGCCATCGGGCAAGAACAGAAATTTGGCGGATACGCCATCGCGCATCTCAGGCAATGCGGTCTCCAAAGCCCTTGCGGCGGCTTTGCGTCCGGCTTTGTCGCCATCAAAGCAAAATACGATTTCCGGCGTGTAGCGGAAGATTTTTTGCAGATGATTTTCGGTCAGTGCAGTCCCCAGGGTTGCCACAGCATTATTGATCTCGAACTGCGCCAGGGCAATAACATCCATATAGCCCTCGACCATAATCAAGCAAGGGATCTCCTTGAGTTTCTGGCGGGCTTCGTAGAGCCCGTAGAGCTCTCTGCCCTTATGAAAGACCGGTGTCTCCGGGGAGTTAAGGTATTTTGGTGTGCTGTCATCCAGTACACGACCGCCAAATCCTACGGTGCGCCCGCGCTGATCGCGAATGGGGAAGGTGATGCGGTGACGAAAGCGGTCGTACTGTTTTTTCTCTTCGGGTTTGGTGACCAGCATGCCGGATTCATCGAGTAGTCCAATTTTCTCGGGCTCAGTGCCTACAGTATTTAGCAGGTTATCCCACCCCGGAGGGGCATAGCCGATGCCGTATTGGGCGGCAATCTGACCGCTTAGGCCACGACTTTTGAGGTAGTCGACAGCTCCTGCAGCGGCCTGGTGTTGGCGCAATTGCTGGCGGAAGTATTTGTCTGACTCGCCAAGCACTGAGTAGAGGTTGTCTTTTTGTTTGCTGACCTGGGCATCCTGAGTCGCTTCTCGGGGTATGTCGAGACCGGCATTTTTGGCGAGCATTTCCACCGCAGGCAGAAAGTCGAGACGGTCAAATTCCATAACAAAGCCGAGTGCATTGCCGCCGGCGCCACAGCCAAAGCAGTAGTAGAACTGTTTGTCCTGGGCGACGGTAAATGAGGGGCTTTTCTCCTCGTGGAAGGGGCAGCAGGCTTTGTAGTTTTTACCGGCCTTTTTCAGCGGGACACGGCTGTTGACCACATCGACGATATCAATGCGATCGAGCAGGTCGTCAATAAATGTCTGTGGTATGCGTCCGGCCATCGGTGTTCTAGGCTGCCCTATTTTTGATTGCTCTAGTGTAACGTCTTCGCTAGGGAAATAAACCAGAGCTTGTTTATACGGGGTTTTGGTTCCCTACGGCGCACGGTCCCGGGAGGCCTTTACCGGCTCCGATCTAAACACCACCTTCAGGTTTCTAAAAAAGCGTTATAAAAAAAGATAAGGAATCCATAGCCTGACCGCCACGATCATGGGCTAAGGCTAATCCAGATATTGAGTTTCTGTAGCTTAGGGGATCTTTATCGGCTAAGGGCTTCTATATTTAGCTAAGGGCTTCTATATTTAGCTAAGGGCTTTCTTAATCAGGCTACTGACAGCGCCGGCATCAGCGCGGCCCTGAATTTTAGGTTTGATAATACCCATCACCTTACCCATATCACGCATGGATTCAGCACCGCTATCAGCAATCGCCTGCTGGATTAGCACGGCAATTTCCGCTTCGGTCAATGCCGCGGGCAGAAAGTCCTGAATAACCGCGATCTCGGCGATTTCCACTGCGGCCAATTCCTGGCGGCCTGCGCTTTCATACTGGGCGATAGAGTCGCGACGCTGCTTGACCATCTTGTCGAGAATAACCAGCATGCGCTGGTCATCAATTTCAATTCGCTCATCCACTTCGATACGTTTTACTTCAGCCAGTATCAGGCGAATAGCACTTAGGCGCTCTTTGTCTTTGGCGCGCATGGCATCTTTCATTGCATCTGTGAGTTGCTGTTTTAATGACATCGTAATTCTCCAATAGCAGTGGAATTGTTGTTTTCCAGAAACACAAAAAGCGCCGGTCAGGCGCTCTTTGCATTAACTCAAAAATTAACTCTGTTAAAAAAAGAGTTTAACTTAGTAGAGTCGAGTAAACTTGCGTGATTCGCGAGATACTTTTTTCTGGTTGCGCTTAACAGCAGCAGCAGCTTTCCGCTTGCGTTCCCATGTGGGCTTCTCGTAGAACTCACAGCTGCGAACTTTAGCCAGAATACCGGCTTTCTCGCAGGAACGTTTGAAGCGACGTAGTGCTACGTCAAAGGGCTCGTTTTCTTTAAGTCGAACGCTTGGCATCTATTTTCAATCCTGTTAATTGATCATATGTTTGGCCGCATTATAACGACCTGTGGCTAAGAGCTATTTCTCAGCCGTCTGTTTAAGGGCGCGTAGTCTATACACTTAGGCGGTTTGATGCAAAGCTTTTTGCACGCTTTTCGCTGGTTATTTGTCCCTGATAAAGTACCGGTTCACACGGGGCTGCAGAGGGTTTAAAGTTACGCTTTTCAGCGCGAACTGGGCAAATGCTGCCGATGTCCGCAAATAACGCTTCAGGGCCGGAATAAATGCTTGTTTTGGGAATAGAGACATCCTGTGATGAAACCGGCGTCGCTGTCTATGACAGTGAACGCGGGCTATTGGCCCATACACTGTACTCGCAGGTTAAGCTGCATGCAGAATATGGTGGTGTAGTCCCGGAACTTGCCTCGCGGGACCATGTGCGCAAGATTCTGCCGATGCTCGACAAAGTTCTCGGGGAAGCTGACATTAATAAAACCGATCTCGATGCTATCGCCTATACAGCAGGTCCGGGATTAATGGGTGCCTTGATGGTCGGAGGCTCCGTGGCAACCGCCATGGCCTACAGCCTGAAAATACCCGTGCTGGGCGTGCATCATATGGAGGGGCATCTGCTGGCCCCCATGCTTGAAGAGAATCCTCCGGCATTTCCCTTTGTTGCCCTGTTGGTTTCCGGGGGGCATACCCAGCTTGTTTCTGTCACGGGGATTGGCGAATATGAACTGCTCGGGGAATCCATTGACGATGCGGCCGGCGAAGCCTTTGACAAAACTGCCAAGCTTCTGGATCTCGAATATCCCGGTGGACCACGGCTGGCGGCTCTGGCAGAGGCGGGCAATATTGGACGGTTTGATTTTCCGCGGCCGATGACTGATCGGCCCGGTCTGGACTTTAGTTTTTCGGGTTTAAAAACCTTTACCCGCAACCTCATCGAAAAAAATCGTGGCGATGACGTGCTGCCCGACGACCAGACCATGGCAGATATCAGTGCCGGGTTTCAAGAGGCGGTGGTCGATACGCTAGTGATTAAATGCCGCAGGGCGCTGCAGCAAACTGCAATGAAAACACTAGTGATTGCCGGTGGTGTGTCGGCAAACATGCGACTGCGTGAAAAGCTCGAAGTGGCACTAGCCAGAGAGGGAGCAAAGGTTTTCTATGCCCGCCATGAATTTTGTACCGACAATGGTGCGATGATCGCCTATGCGGGCTGCCAGCGGCTTCTGGCCGGGGAAAAAAATAAACTGGAAATCTCGGCGACGCCGCGTTGGCCACTGGATCAACTGTTAAAGCCACAGGAAAGAGTTTGATGGATATTGTCTACATAAGAGATCTGCGAATCGAGACCATTATTGGCATCTACGACTGGGAGCGCGAAGTAAAGCAAATTGTCAGCCTCGACCTGGAGATGGCTCATGATATTCGCAAGGCGGCTGAAACTGACGATATTCAGTATGCCCTTAACTACAAATCGATCGCCAAGCGACTAATCAAATTTATTGAAGAGAGCGAGTTTTTGCTAGTTGAGCGCATGGCTGAAGAGGTCGCTAATATAGTGATCAATGAGTTCTCTGTGCCCTGGCTTAAGTTGCGTGTCAGCAAGCCTGGTGCACTGAGGGGATCCAAGGATGTGGGTATTTTGATTGAGCGTGGAGTCAAGCCCTGATGGCGCTGATTTACCTCAGTCTGGGAAGCAATATAGAACGCAGGCGGCGAATCGGCGCCGCGCTGGATGCGCTGGCAGAAAACTTTGGCGAGTTGCTGCTCTCCTCGGTTTATGAAAGTGAGTCGGTGGGCTTTGAAGGGGACAGTTTTTACAACCTGGTTGTCGGTATTCGATCAACTCTGGCCGTTGGCCATATATCAAAAATTCTTAAATCAATCGAAGATCAAAATGGCCGCGACCGCAGTGGCCCGCGATTTGGGCCGCGCAGCTTGGATATTGATATTCTCACGGTCGATGACTTTGCCGGAGAGATTGATGGTGTCGAGTTGCCACGTGATGAGGTGTTAAAAAACGCCTTTGTCCTACTGCCGCTCGCCGAAATAGCCGCGCAGACTCGGCACCCGCTTTCGGGCCAGAGTTACTTCCAGCACTGGCAGGAATTTGATAAGGATAAACAAAAGCTATGGCCGGTGGAATTTATCTGGCGCGGCGAGAATATCACTGCTGCAAGCTGATTTATTGACTATAAAAGCCGAAATTTATACCTGTATCACACAGAGATAAATCTACGAACTATACTGATTCTGATGATCATTCAGGGGAATCATGCCCCTTTACTTCTCAATGGACTAAACTTTTTAATGGACTAACTATGAAAAAAATTGCCGCTAGTTTTATCTCCCTTTTATGCCTTCTTTCACTGCAAGCATGCACCACTTTTGATCCTTACACCGGTGATGAAAAGACCACCAATACCACTATAGGTGCCAGCATTGGTGCCGGTATCGGCGCAGTAATCGCCTATATCGACAACAAAGATGAAGATAGCCGGCAGCGTAATCAACGTATTCTTGCCGCCGCTGGTGGCGGGGCTGCGATAGGGGGTGGCATTGGTTATTACATGGATGCCCAGGAGGCCAAGCTGCGCAAGCAATTGCGCGGTAGCGGCGTTAGTGTCGAGCGGGCTGGAGACAGTATTAATTTGATTATGCCGGGCAATATCACTTTTGCCACTAATAGCGCCAATATCAATTCGACTTTTTACTCGGTGCTCGATTCAGTGGCGTTGGTAATAGCTGAGTATGATAAAACACTGGTTGTTGTTGCCGGCCATACTGACAGTGATGGCAGCGACAGTTTTAACCAGGACCTTTCACAGCGGCGTGCCAGCTCTGTGTCGAAGTATTTAATTTCCCAAGGTATTTTGCCTGTGCGCCTCGAAACAATTGGATTTGGCGAAGCTCAGCCGATTGCTACAAACAACAGCGCTGAGGGCAAGCAGCTTAATCGACGCGTTGAGATAACCCTTTTGCCGATCACTGCATAGGAGTCCGTGGGTCTGAGGGGCAGGCTGACCGCGAATTACAGGCTATTCGAGCTACCGCCATCGACGGCAATAGTCTGTCCGGTCATATAGCTTGCCTTAACGGCTAAGAAGAAAACCGTCTCGGCGATATCCGCCTCGCATCCCAGCCGTCCCATAGGCACTTTGCTCAGCACTGAATTCTGTTTGCTGGTGTCATCCTGCTCATGCTCGGGCCAGAGAATTGCGCCCGGGGCAACACTGTTAACCCGAACATTTGGAGCCAGCTCAAGAGCCATGGACTTGGTCATGGCGATATTGCCAGCCTTGGCGATTGTGTAGATAGGGTGATTTGCCAGTGCCTGACGGGCATGCATATCTGAAATATTGACAATACTGCCATGGCTGTTTTGCAGCTGGGACGCCAGGCCTTTGGCGAGAAAGAACGGCCCTTTAAGGTTGCTGTTAATAAGATCGTCCCACTGCTGATCATTGCACTTCTCCAGCGGTGTTGGGTAAAAGCTTGAAGCATTGTTAATCAACACATCTAGGCGACCCAGTGAATCCACCAGCCGAATAATCTTTTCCAGCCCGGCCATATTATTGAGATCAGACTGAACCAGCAGGCAGCTGTTGTCGCGCAAACGATTAAATTTTTCGCAAAGTCTGTCGGCATCAGCGGCCGAGCGATTGTAGTGAATAATCACCTGATAGCCGGCACTGTGAAACAGCTCGGCCGTGGCGGCGCCAATTCGTCTGGCAGCGCCGGTAATTAAAACAACTGGGGAAGAATCTTTATCGGTATTCGCCATAGTAAAGCTAGCTCGGGTTGTAAGTTTGTTTTAACTCTGCAATGCAGGCAATACGGCGCAGAGTCAATTGGCGACCAATCTCTGCCCCAGCGGCTGCGGATTCCACTAGATCGGCAATGCTGATAGCGCTCACCCTGCCAAGCGCAGTGCGCAGATAATCCGCAGACGGATAATCGCGATCTTCAAAGCCCTTTCGACCGCGGGCGTCGGCCTCGCAGCAGAGTATAAAGTCCTTGAGTTTTTCGTTGGATTTAAGGGCACCTGTACCTTTTAGCAGCGCCAGGATTTCCTCGGGCTCAAGCTCCAAAGCCTTGTGACACATCAGGTGGAACTCGGTGACGGCCAGCGCCAGCTGGCGGAAATTATTGGGTACCTTGAGGCGATCGCAGAGACTGTCGACAAGAGCTACACCCCGTTCTTCATGTCCCGAGTGGCTGGGTAAAATATGCGCCGGGGTAATTCCCTTGCCGAGATCATGAACCAGAACGGCAAAGCGAATTGCACTGTTATCCGAGAGTTCTACCGACTGTTGCAATGCCATCAGGGTATGAACACCGGTATCGATCTCTGGATGATAGTCCGCGCGCTGGGCCACACCGAACAGGCAGTCGACTTCCGGAAATAGGACTTTCAGAGCCCCGCAGTCGCGAAGGGTTTGGATATAAATATCCGGGGAACGCTCCCCCAGAGCGCGCTCGGTCTCTCTCCATACTCGCTCGGCAACAAGGTAATCGAGTTCGCCACTCGCGGTGATCGATGTCATCAGGACCAGAGTTTCTGGTGCGATACTAAAGCCTAGGTGATGGTAGCGAGCGGCAAAGCGCGCTACTCGCAATACTCGCAGAGGATCCTCAGTAAAGGCATCGGAAACATGGCGAAGCAGTTTATCGCTAAGATCGCGCTGACCGCCGTAGGGGTCAATAAGAGAGCCATCCTGGTCTTCGGCCATGGCGTTGATAGTCAGATCGCGGCGCACCAGGTCCTCTTCCAGACGGATATCTTGATTGGCATGAAAAGTAAAGCCTTGGTAACCGTGGCCGGATTTGCGCTCGGTCCGCGCCAGGGCGTACTCCTCACCGGTCTCCGGTTTAATAAAAACTGGAAAATCGCTGCCCACCGGAACATAGCCGAGGTCGACCATTTTCTGCGGAGTTGCGCCAACCACGACCCAGTCATTTTCAACGCTGGGATAATCGATTAGCTTGTCGCGAACTGCGCCACCGACACGGTAGATTTTCATCCGGGGTTCCAATGCTTTGCTCTGGGCAATTATTATTCATGATTTGGTATGTCAGCATTGTAAGACGCACCGCAGTTCACCTCAATCAATACCCGCGAAAACGCTTAATCACATTCTTCAGGGTTTGTCAGCAATCGCTCCAGACGCCGTTTGTCGATAAGCTCAATCTCTTTCTTATTGACTTTAAGGTAGCCAGCGCGCTGAAAATAACTAAAGGCGCGGCTGACAGTTTCAACGGTCAGTCCCAGGTAATTACTGATTTCGCCACGGGACATTGGCAACCTAAAGCGAGTTGAAGAGAGTTTCTGCTGCGCCAGGCGCGCCGAGATGCTCAACAGTAGGCTGGCAAGACGCTGGTGGGCGGAATTTGCTGCCAACAGGGCAATTAGCTTTTGGTCGGCATTGATCTCTTTTCCGACTAATTTCATAACGTGCCTGTTTACGGGGGGGGTGGTTGAAACCAGTAATTCCAGTTGGTGGTAGGGAATTTCACAGACAGAGGTGGTCTCCAGTGCGACTGCAGTGTTATGGTGAAAATTATCCGCAAGTCCATCCCAGCCAAAAATCTCTCCGGGCAGATAGAAACCAGTCACTTGCTCCCTGCCATCTGCATCAATGCAGGATGTTTTTACCGAACCACTGCGCACCGCGTAGACCGAGGAGTATTTATCACCGCTCTTAAAAATAGCTTGCTGAGCCTGGAAGGGGCTGCCGCGTTTGATAACCTGATCGAGTTTGTACAGTTCCTCTGGCCGAAGTGACGTGGAAATGCACAAAGAGTTCATTCGGCAATTGCGACAGCTGGAAGGGTTAGTGTAAACATTCTCTATATTTTTCAAAACATCATCCTTAATCATCTTGATTTCCAGATAAAAGACCCTCAATTCAGGGCTCTTTGAATTTAAGTATAGACGCTGAGTTGATCTAAATCAGTTTGATTTTCACTGACCCAGAGGTTTGCCGACTACACTAAAAATATTGTTATAACAGTGTTGAAACAGGGGAAGGAATGAAAAATATACTCGTGGTTTTGGATGGGTCGGAGAGTGATGAGCATGTTTTGGGTCAGGCTGTTAAGGTGGCCGCGACCAATGACAGCGATATTCACTTATTTATGGTTGTATACGACTCCGTTGAGGAGTTGAATCGCTACGTAGGCTTCGATAACTACCCCGAGGTAAAGCAGGCTATTCTCGATGAGGCCGAGGTTAAGTTGCGTCAGTTGACCGAAAAGTTTGGCGATCATTTTTCCTCGACTATGCACTGGGGGCGTCGCTGGCACTTCAGCGTTGTCGTTGAAGCAAAAAAAATATCCGCAGACCTGATTATCAAAGCAGTTCATCGCCACTCCCGCATTGCCGAGTTCCTGCACACCCCCGAAGATTGGCACTTGCTTCGCGAAGCAAGCTGTCCTGTATGGTTGGTCAATGAGGACAGCCAACAAGTAAACAAGGTGGTTGCTGCCTTTAGTACTCTGGAGGAGAGCCCAGAGCATCGCCAGTTGGGCGAAAGAGTCCTGTTGAAAGCCAGGGATCTATCCGCAGCCTTGGGAGTGAAGCTTCACGTCG
Source organism: Porticoccaceae bacterium (assembly GCA_038150705.1). Classification (GTDB taxonomy): domain Bacteria; phylum Pseudomonadota; class Gammaproteobacteria; order Pseudomonadales; family Porticoccaceae; genus HTCC2207. The sequence continues at coordinate 10,891 of JAYOUA010000006.1, forward strand.
TCTCGGTGATACCCGACTGGTTAAACTCCCAGGCGATGGTTGCACCAGTTCCCGCAATGCCTGGTCAGTTTCCCTATGCTCTCTCAGATCTGGGTGAGGAAGCTCGAAAACGTGCCGAACAGATACTCAATGAATCCCTGGATGAGTTTGGCATAGAAGCGGATTTGGCTGAAATTAGGAGTGGCTTTGTCGATACAGAAATAGCTGATGCAGTTAGCGAAAGTGGTGTGCTGGTAATAGGCAGTGCTGCAGCTCGCACGCTGCCGGGAAAGGTCGCTGCCAAGCTGTTTGGCAATACCTCAGAAAAAGTCATCCACCATATCCATGGTGATGTGCTGGTCGTCCACTAACAGCTAACTATTGCCTTCACTGCTCAGTGGCATTGTTGTTCACAGCCGCTGAGCCCCAAAGTACTTCGAGTCGTTTGTCGCGACCGCATCCCCAGCGGTAATAGTTGTAGCGTATTGGATTTTTAAGGTAGTAATTCTGATGGTAATCCTCCGCCGGATAGAAAGTAGTTGCTGCTGTAACTTTTGTCGCAATTGGCGCGCCGAGGCCGGCATTTTTTTCCAGGGATTTACGCGACAATTCTGCAGCCTGCTTTTGGTCCTGATTGTGATAGAAAATTTCACTGCGATACTGCTGACCGCGATCACAGAACTGTCCACCAGCATCGGTTGGGTCAATGCTTTTCCAAAAATGCTCAAGCAGGGCTGCATAGCTGACCTTCTCGCTGTCGAAGATAATTTGGACTCCCTCCGTATGCTTTGTTTTTCCTGACGAAACCTGCTTGTAGGAAGGGTTTTTCAGCTGACCACCCGTATAGCCGGAAATAACGGAAATTACTCCCTCGAGCTTCTCAAAGTCACTTTCTGAACACCAAAAACAACCGCCGGCAAAGGTTGCTGTCTGTTGTTCTGCGTGGCTGTAAACTGGGATGACAGCAGCGACAATAGTGCCTAGAAAAGCGAAATAGCTGAACGTCACAAAGGTCTTAACTGAAGGGAGTAGGGGTTTCATAATCGGTTTACCTTCTTGCTAGCAAGTGTTGAAAAAGTAGTGGTTTAGAGAAAAAATAAACAAGGCTATCAACTTTTTCTAATATTTATTCTATACGACTGGTCTTTTGCTTGTGGTTTGACCGTAACAAATGAAAGTGATTGTGATATTTTGCGTGGTTTCGCAGTAATTGGTTTAACGGTTGGCGCCGCTCATAATGCTCGCGCAGTCGAGTGATGGTTCAGCCAAAATTAAATTTTGCCAGTGTAAAACAGTAATTGGCCTTTTTATTTAAACGTTTTAGGGTCTGCTATGAAGAACGAAGACGATCTGGAATTGGGTGACGATTTCATTGCGGATGAGAGTGCTAACGCTTCACCGCAAGCCAGAGAAGTGATTTCCAGTGAAACACGCCGGCGTCTCGAGGCGCGTCTGGACGCCGCCCGGGTAAAAAAACAAACTGAAGACTACAACTTCGATCTGGATTGAGTTGTAGTAACCGAGGGCAATACTCTCATATGCCATCATCAAATCAGTTGCATTGTTTTTTACCAACATTTATGCGCTGAGTTTGGCATAATACCCGCCCTGTTAAACACAGATAATCCGGGAAAACTCCTTGTCACAATCGCCTCTCTTAAAAGTAGATAGACTCGCCTTTGAGCGTGATGATAACTGTCTGCTTGATAAGATTAACCTAAGCCTTAACCCTGGCGAGATAGTGCAGGTTGAGGGGGCCAATGGCAGTGGTAAAACTACCTTATTGCGTTTGCTGACTACTGCCCTGCAACCCAGCGCCGGAGAAATCCTCTACAAAGGCCAAGCTCTAACAGAGTGCCGCTACCAATACCTCTCCGATATGCTCTATATCGGCCATCAGCCGGCTGTAAAATCAACCCTTACGGCAGAGGAAAACCTGCGCTGGATGGTTAACACAGATGGTGGGGTGAAATGCGCTGACAAAACCAATTCATACGTCATAGCCGGTGCCCTCGCAGCTGTCGGCCTCAACGGTTATACAGATGTTCCCTGTTACGCGCTCTCTGCCGGCCAGCATCGACGAGTAGCACTGGCGCGACTGATGATGACCGCAGCGACTTTGTGGTATCTCGACGAACCCTTTACCGCCATTGACAAGCAGGGTGTCAGCTTTCTCGAGGACCGACTGCGGCAGCATCTCAGTCAGGGTGGGGCTGTGGTGTTGACCAGCCACCAAGATCTGACTCTTGAAAATGTGCGTACTTACAGCCTGAACCCGCAGGCAGGGCAGACAGCGTAGTGGCCCAGTCAACCAACAGTGGCTACAGCGCATGGTTAAAGCGCGACCTGTTATTGGCCTATCGCCGTCGCGGTGAAGCTGCAAGCCCGCTGATATTTTTTGTCATGGTCTCGACTTTAATACCGTTGGTGTTGACTCCCGATCCCGCGCGTCTGGCTATGGTGGCCGCCGGCTTGATCTGGATAATGGCGCTGCTGGCGACACTACTATCGGTAGAAGCTTTATTTGCCAGCGATTACCAGGATGGCTCTCTGGAGCAATTGCTGATTTCGCCGCAATTACTGCCAATGCCGCTTCTGGGTAAGATTACCGCCCACTGGCTGACCACTGGTCTGCCGCTGACTCTGGCTTCCCCCTTGTTGGGACTGATGTTGTCACTGCCTTTATCAGGGTATTTGCCGATGCTCTGGAGTCTTGCACTGGGCACCGCCTGCTTCAGCCTAACTGGTGCAGTTGGGGCAGCACTAACAGTATCGCTGCGCAAAGGCGGACTGTTGCTATCGCTACTGGTAATGCCACTGTATATGCCGGTCATTATATTCGGTACAGCGACCATTAGTTACGCCATTGACGGGGTTAACTGGCTGCCACCACTGGCTATTCTTGGGGCGCTTTTTGCCGCCTCTGTAGCACTTTGTCCACTGGCTGTGGCCGGTGCTTTGCGCATTACAAGCGTCCATTAGAGAAAGGAAAAAATATGAGTTGGCAATGGTTTCACCGCCTTGGATCACCGCGCTGGTTCTACCAGACCAGCACACGCTGGTTGCCCTTGCTGGCCCTGATTGCTGCGGCGGTGTTGATCACTGGACTGGTGTGGGGTCTGGCAGTTGCCCCTGAAGATGCCAAGCAGGGCAATAGTTTCCGAATTATTTATATTCACGTGCCAGCATCATTTTTAGCTCTTGCCGGCTATTACATAATGGCTATAGCCGGTGCTGTAGGCTTGATCTGGAAGATAAAGCTCTCCTATATGGTTATGAAGTCGGCTGCGCCAATAGGCGCCGCGCTGACATTTATTGCCCTGTTCACGGGGGCTATCTGGGGTAAACCCACCTGGGGAACTTATTGGGTCTGGGATGCGCGCATTACCTCAATGTTAATTTTGCTGTTTTTGTATCTGGGTGTTATGGCTTTGCAGTACGCATACCACAGTGTTGATGCTGCCAGTAAAGCCGGCGCCATACTGGCATTGGTAGGCACGGTAAATATTCCCATTATCTATAAGTCGGTTGACTGGTGGTACACATTGCACCAACCGGCGACAATTAAACTAACCTCAGCGCCGAGTATGCATATGGATATGTTTCTACCGCTGCTGGTGATGATTATTGGTTTTTACCTGTTTTATGCCGCGGCGCTGATCCTGCATACCCGAAGCGAAATACTGCGTCGCGAACGCAAAACAGCCTGGGTGCGTGAACTGGTCGAATCCAAGGCGGAGATCTATTAATGTACTTTTCGAGTTTTCAGGACTTACTGACAATGGATGGCCACGGCGTCTATGTCTGGCTGGCCGTAATTGTCTCGCTAGTGGTTTTGGCCTGGCTGGTAGTGGCTCCCTTGCTGAGTCGTCGCATACTGCTCAAAGATATTGCCAGAGACATCCTGCGCGAGCGCGCTCGCCAGTCGACACCAACAGATAATCACGGAGAGGTCTAATGCATCCACTGCGAAAACAACGTCTGCAACTAGTTATTCTCATTGTTGTCGCTGCCACCGTTGTAGTTGGATTGATTCTCTACATGCTGCGTGAAAACGGTAACTTTTTTTACACGCCAGCAGAGATAATTTCCGGTGAAGCACCGCAGAATGTCTATCTGCGTGCCGGCGGTATGGTGGTTGATGGCAGCCTGCAGCGCGCCGACGACTCTCTGTGGGTGCGCTTCGAGATTAGCGATGGCATCGAAACGCTGGCTGTTGAGCACACTGGTATCTTGCCCGATCTGTTTGCTGAGGGTGAAGCGGCCATCGCCTCGGGCAAGGTCGACGAAAACCTGGTGTTACAAGCCACCCAGATACTTGCTAAACACGACGAAAACTACACACCACCAGAAGTCGCCGATGCGATGAATGAAGCCCATAAGCGCAAGCAGGAAACCCTGGGTCAGGACTCCTATCAGGAGTCTGAAAAAGAGTCTACTGGTGAGAATCACTATTACAGGGATCTCAAAGAATGACAGCAGAGCTGGGTCACGGAGCCCTCATAGTCGCGCTTTGCCTAGCAGTAATTCAGGCAGTTGTGCCCATGGTTGGCTCCTTTGCCGGATATCGCTCATGGATGCGCCTAGGTCATTCGTTGGCACTGGGCCAATTTGTCATCCTGGCGCTATCATTTGCCTGTTTGGCAACTGCCTTTATGCAAGATGACTTCTCACTGCAGTATGTCGCCAATAATTCCAACAGCCTGCTTCCCAATCACTTTAAATTTAGTGCTGTCTGGGGTGCTCACGAAGGATCGCTGTTGCTCTGGGCGCTGATACTTGCGGGCTGGTCTGCTGCTGTGGCGATTTACAGTCGTCACCTGCCGCTGGTTCTGTCAGCACGGGTTCTATCGATTCTCGGTGCTATCGCCGTGGGTTTTGCACTGTTTTTGTTGCTCACCTCCAATCCATTTGCTCGTATTCTTCCGGTCTCGCCCCTTGAAGGTGGTGACCTCAATCCGCTTTTGCAGGATATTGGTCTGATCGTCCACCCGCCGATGTTGTATATGGGCTATGTGGGTTTTTCCGTGCCGTTTGCCTTTGCTGTCGCAGCATTGATCGGCGGACAGTTCGACAGTGCCTGGGCGCGCTGGTCACGACCCTGGATTAACACCGCATGGGTATTCCTAACCATCGGTATCACCCTCGGCAGCTGGTGGGCCTACTACGAATTGGGCTGGGGCGGCTGGTGGTTTTGGGATCCGGTCGAGAACGCCTCGTTTATGCCCTGGTTGGTGGGAACGGCGCTGGTCCACAGTATCTCTGCTACCGAAAAGCGCGGCGTATTTCGCAGCTGGACATTGCTCTTGGCGATACTGGCATTTTCCCTGAGCCTGCTAGGAACCTTCCTGGTTCGCTCGGGTGTGTTGACTTCGGTGCACGCCTTTGCGAGTGATCCCGAACGCGGCGTATTTATCCTTGCCTTTTTGGGTCTGGTAGTCGGCGGCTCGCTACTGTTATTTGCCTTGCGTGGCCCGGATATGCAGGCACAGAATGGCCGCTCCGACACAGTAAGCTACAGCGGCTGGTCGCGAGAAATGCACCTGCTGTTTAACAATATTCTGCTGGTTACATCTACGGCGATGATTCTTATTGGCACCCTCTACCCACTGATTGCCGATGTCCTCAATATGGGCAAAATTTCTGTGGGGCCGCCGTACTTTGACTTCTTTTTTGTCCCTCTCAGCTTTGGTCTTATGGTAGCGATGGGCTTTGCGGTATTCACCCGCTGGAAAAAAACCGATGCCCGGCTTCTGCGTCAGAAGGGCGTCCTGCCAGTAGCTATCAGCCTTGTTGCAGGTTTGATATTGCCGCTGTTTTTAGCCGATGGTATCTCCTGGTCAAGCTACTCGTTAACCGCCGTGATCACTCTTGGCGTCAGTTTTTGGGTTGTGACCATGAGTCTTGAGGATCTCCTCGACAAACTCAGCATTGGTGGTTTTTCCCTGCGCAATTGTCAGAAACTCTCCGCCAGCTACTGGGGCATGCTCTGCGCTCATATTGGCATTGCCGTCTGTGCGCTGGGCGTCGGCCTGAGTTCTGTCTACGATGTGCAGAAAGATCTGCGTATGCTGCCGGGAGACAGCCAGGAAGTTGCCGGCTACGAGTTCCGCTTTGATCGCCTGGACAATATCCAGGGGCCCAATTACACCGCTAGTCGCGGGCAGATATCGGCCTTCAAGAACGGCCAGCTGGTCTCTGTGCTCTACCCGGAAAAGCGTAATTACCCCACTCGTAATCAAGTGATGACCGAAGCGGATATCGATGGTAGTCTGAGCCGCGATCTCTATGTCTCGCTCGGCGAGCCTTTAAAAGGCGAAGCTTGGGCGATCCGCCTGCATGTAAAACCCTTTGTACGCTGCATATGGCTTGGCGGGATTATGATCAGTCTCGGCGGATTACTGGCGGTGATGGATAAGCGCTATCGCCGTAGACGTCAGCAAAACAGCACAGTAGCCAGTAAACAAGGAGCGGTCGCCCTTTGAGTAGATTAACCCTGTTTGTGCCACTGCTAATCTGTCTAGCACTGGGCGCATTCCTGTTTTCCAGTCTGGGCAAAGATCCCCAGGAACTGCCATCGGCCCTGATAGGTCAGTCTTTTCCGGAATTTTCCCTGGAAGAGCTCAATGATCCCCAGCGCCAGGTAACCAAGGCAGATTTTCACGCTGACAGCGAAAAGGGCCAGGTAGTATTGGTCAATGTCTGGGCTACCTGGTGTTTTGCTTGCCGCATAGAGCATCCCTATCTGAATATGCTTGCAGAACAGGGTGTAGCGATTATTGGCCTGAACTACAAAGACAACCGCATACTGGCAAAGGAATGGCTGGTTGAACGGGGTGACCCCTACCAGTTCAATATCTTTGATCCCCGCGGAACACTGGGTATCGACCTGGGTGTCTATGGCGCACCGGAAACTTATCTGGTCGATGCCAATGGCATGATTCGCCACCGCCGCGTAGGTGTTGTCGACGAGCGTATCTGGAATAAAGAATTCCGCGAGCTCTACAATCAACTGGTGTACGAAGCCAATGAAAAATAAATCTGGTCGCTCTATGGGTATCAGCCTTCTGCTCATGATCGCCTGCGATCTGAGCGCCAGTGTTGATATGGTGAATTTTTCCGATGAATCACTGCGTCCGCGCTATCAGCAACTCATCGTTGAGTTGCGCTGCCCTAAGTGCCAGAACCAAAACCTCGCCGATTCCAATTCGCCAATTTCGGTGGATCTGCGCCGTCAGGTGCAGCGGCTGTTGGAAGAGGGTAAGAGCAACGCTGAAATTAAAACCTATCTCAGCAGTCGCTATTCGGACTTTATCCTCTATCGACCCCAGGTGAAGCGCAATACCTGGGCGCTGTGGATCGCACCAATCCTTTTGCTGCTCAGCGGCCTGTTAATTTTGTATCGAATTTTTCAGCGCCAGAAAATCACAGCGGTTGATCCCTCGGCGGTCAGCCAAGAGGATCAACAGCGCCTGCGTGAACTGCTAAAAAACAGCAATGGAAAGTCAAATCACCGAGAGCCAAATTAATGTCACTGTGGATAGGAATCATCTTCATTTTAGTCCTTGCCGGTGCATTTCTGGTCTATCCGTTTGTATCCTCACTGCTCTCGCGTGAAGCATTGGAGTCAGACCAATACAGCACGTCTGAGCAGGCCAATGTCGAGATCTACCGCGATCAACTGCAACAGTATCAGCAGCAATTGCAGCAGGGTGAAATCAACCAGCAGCAGCATGCAGCCATGGTCGCAGAAGCCGAGCTGTTGCTCCTTAGCAATACTGCAGCTGTCACAGAGACAGCAGAAAAGAGCAGATTTTCTGGTACAGAACGGGGTCTGTGGATGTTGCCTGTGCTGCTCATAATCGTGCCCCTGGCAACTATCTGGATATACCTAAGTCTGGGTGCCAGTGTCGATGAACAAATCGCCGAAAAGCTTGCAGACCAGAGACTCTCCACCAATACCAGTGGGGAAATGGTCTGGGATAGCGAGTTGATTGCTATGATCAGTGGACGTGTTAAAAAGCGTTCCAACAATTTGTACTACTGGACTATTCTGGCGCAGGAGGCCGTTTCTCGCGGCGATATGTCAGCTGCGGCAGAGTATTTCTCCGAGACAGTGAGAATAGAACCGAGGCAGAGCTACTTTCTTAGCCAATATGCCCAAGCGCTGTTTTTTGTCGAGAACAACCAATTTACCCCGCGGGTAATCGCCGCGATCGAGAATGCCTTTGCGGTGGACTCATCCAATCGCACAGTACTCGGCCTTAAAGGGATCCAAGCCTTTGAAAACAATGACTTCAAGCTGGCAATCACCTTCTGGCAGGGTGCTGCGCAGCAACTGGATCCCGCCAGCAGTGACTGGCAAGCGCTGCAAAACGGCATTCAAAATGCCCGCCAGCAACTTGCAGACACAATTACCGGCGTGCAATTGACCATTGCTCTAAGCCTAGATAAAAACATCCAGTATTCACCAGATCAAGCGGTGTTTGTCGCTGTTGTCGAGGCCGATGGGCCGCCTATGCCAATCGCCGCACGAAAACTTTCCGCCAGCCAGCTGCCAGTCGAAATTGTCATTGCTGACAAAGATGCACTGGGTAGCCGCAGTCTCTCCAGTGCAGAAAAGATTCGAGTGATTGCCAGGTTATCCACTTCTGGAACAGCGAATGCCCAGGCCGGTGATTGGCAAGCGGTAAGCGATATCGTCGATACTGCCGGCAAGCCGATAAACCTCGATTTGAACATCTCCCAACAGCTTACCCAGTAGCAGCATCCGCTGATCGCAACGCCTCTGGCTCCTCCAGTCTGGGTGCCAATGATCTAAATCAACCGCAATAAAGCAGCCGTTGAAAATTCTCCAGCCGTCCCCAAGTAATGTACTAAGCAAGAAAAAACATTTTTTAGAGGCTAACAATGCGAATCGATAAATTGACCAACCAATTGCAAAGCGCACTGGCGGATGCTCAGTCAATAGCTGTGGGTAACGACCACTCAGTCATCGAACCCGTCCACCTGTTGCTTGCACTGCTCAATCAGCAGGGCGGCAGCATCCGTCCGGTACTCAACCGTGCCGGCTTTGATGTGACAGGCCTCCAGGCGGCGTTAAATACGCAACTGGATGGGCTGGCAAAAGTCACCTCGCCAACCGGAGAGGCCAATCTCTCCCAGGATCTCGGGCGCCTGATGAATATGGCGGATCGCGCCGCCCAGCAAAATGGCGATGACTTTATCTCCAGTGAAATAGTGCTGGCAGCGGCGCTCGACGATAAGGGCGCAGTGGGTAAAACTCTGAAAAAATTTGGCGACGCAGGCAAGGCAAAAGAGGCGATTCAAGCACTTCGCGGCGGTGAAAACGTCAGCGATCCAGATGCTGAAAGCCAGCGTGAAGCCCTAGATAAATATACTATCGACCTCACCGAGCGCGCCGAGTCTGGCAAGCTTGATCCTGTGATTGGCCGCGACGATGAAATTCGCCGCACCATTCAGGTATTGCAGCGCCGCACGAAAAATAATCCGGTACTGATCGGCGAGCCCGGGGTTGGTAAAACCGCCATTGTTGAGGGTCTTGCCCAGCGTATCGTTAATGGCGAAGTGCCCGAGGGGCTAAAGAATAAGCGCGTGCTAACCCTTGATCTGGGTGCCTTGCTGGCCGGCGCGAAATTTCGCGGTGACTTTGAAGAGCGTTTAAAAGCGGTACTCAAAGATCTCGCCAAACAGGAAGGTCAAATTATCCTGTTTATCGATGAGATACATACCATGGTCGGTGCCGGTAAAGCCGAGGGCGCCATGGATGCCGGCAATATGCTCAAGCCTGCACTGGCCCGCGGTGAGCTGCACTGTGTCGGCGCCACCACCTTGGACGAGTACCGCCAGTACATTGAAAAGGATGCCGCCCTGGAGCGTCGCTTCCAGAAAATCCTTGTCGATGAACCGAATGAGGAAGATACAGTGGCTATTTTGCGCGGCCTGAAAGAGCGCTACGAAGTTCACCATGGCGTCGAGATTACCGACAGCGCGATTGTCGCCGCTGCAAAGCTCTCCCAACGCTATATCACCGACCGCCAGCTGCCCGACAAAGCCATTGATCTGATCGATGAGGCGGGCAGTCGTATCCGTATGGAGATTGACTCCAAGCCGGAAGCTATGGATCGCCTTGAGCGCCGTCTAATTCAGCTAAAAATTGAGCGTGAAGCGGTAAAAAAGGACAGGGACGCAGCCTCGCGCAAGCGCCTGGAAAAACTCGAAGATGATATCGCCACCCTCGGCAAGGAGTACGCCGACCTCGAAGAGATATGGAAAGCTGAAAAAGCCTCCATGCAAGGGGCAACCCATATTAAAGCCGAGCTTGAACAGGCCAGGGTTGACCTTGAAGCAGCCCACCGAGAAGGCAATTTGGAAAAAATGGCCCAGCTTCAGTACAGCGTTATCCCGGAACTGGAAAAGCAGCTGGACAGTGCCAGCGACAAAGAGCAGGTCGAGACACAGCTATTGCGCAACAAGGTCACCGAAGAAGAGATCGCCGAAGTGGTCTCCAAATGGACCGGTATTCCGGTTTCTAAAATGCTCGAGGGTGAGCGCGACAAGCTGCTGCGCATGGAAGACTCGCTGCACAAGCGCGTCATGGGGCAGAGTGAAGCCGTAGTCGCCGTCTCTAATGCAGTGCGTCGCTCGCGCGCAGGATTGGCCGATCCCAATCGCCCGAACGGATCCTTTTTATTCCTTGGGCCAACAGGGGTGGGTAAAACCGAACTCTGTAAATCACTCGCCGAATTTTTGTTTGACAGTGAAGATGCCATGGTGCGCATCGATATGTCGGAATTTATGGAAAAGCACTCGGTGGCAAGATTAATCGGCGCTCCTCCAGGTTATGTGGGTTACGAGGAGGGCGGTTATCTCACCGAAGCCGTGCGTCGTCGACCCTATGCAGTGCTGTTGCTCGATGAAGTGGAAAAAGCGCATCAGGATGTCTTTAATATTCTCCTGCAGGTGCTAGAGGATGGTCGCCTGACCGATGGTCAGGGGCGCACCGTCGACTTTAAAAACACCGTGATTGTGATGACCTCAAACCTCGGCTCCGACGTGATCCAGATGCTCGCTGGAGAGGAAAATTACGACCTGATGAAATCCTCGGTAATGGATGTAGTCAGCAGTCACTTTCGTCCCGAATTTATCAACCGAGTGGATGAAGTGGTGGTATTCCATCCCCTCGCTAAAGAACAACTGCAGGGAATTGCCACAATACAGCTTGACCTGCTGGGGCGCCGCTTGGCCGAGCACGGCCTCAAATTAACCCTTAGCGATGCTGTTCTGGATAAACTCCTCGAGGCTGGCTTTGACCCGGTCTATGGGGCCAGACCCCTAAAGCGTGTTATTCAGCAGCTGGTTGAAAACCCATTGGCCGAAAGCATCCTTTCGGGTAAATTTGCCGCGGGTGCGGAGATTAAGGGTGACCTGCAGGATGGCAATGTAGTGTTTACCTAGAGCTCACTGCAGTTTGTGTGATCCTGTTCTGATCATGTTGGTTTTTACCACACCAACATGATCACAGCAGGTTAGAACAGGCAGTTTATTCAGGCACTTCAAACTGTGCAGGATCGACATATATAAGCTTAACTATCACCGCATCCACCACAGGCTCAACCGCAACCATTAACACATTCACCTGACCATCTATCTCAATGCCAGCGGGCAGATTAAACAGCAGACCACCGGTGTTCTCATTGGTTAAAGTCTGTACTTCCTTCAGTTCCTTATCCTTGCGGGCCTCAGTCTGAAACTTTTGTACCAGCGCGCGGATTGAATGATCAAAACTTGGAAAATTAAACGGTCCCTGAAACTCTTTGCGATCGAGCTCGAGCTTTACCGCAATCTTGGCGCCAGTTTTTTCAGAGGTAAGTTCACCTGACTTAATGATGCTCTCCTGCTTAAGCTGCTTAAAGAGCTTCTTGGCGTTTTCAGGCGGTTGCTGAATAAATGCAACAAGCAGATTGGCGGCGAGGTTAAAAAGCCTCTGTTTATCGATATTGATAGTTTCAGTCTGGGTCATGGTCAGTTACTAAGAGTCAGTTAAATTTAAGCAGCCGACTCTACCGGAAATCCGTCAAAAATGTAACATCATAAATTCATCTAATAGGTAATTTTATCCGTAGCATGACTATAGTGTAGGGATTGTTATGCAGTTAAAGACGAGTGAAGTTTCGCGCATCATCGAAATGGCCTGGGAAGACCGCACACCCTTTGAAGCTATAGAAAATAGCTTTGAACTCAATGAGTCTGCGGTTATTTCCCTGATGCGTCGCGAACTCAAGCCGCGCTCATTTCGCCTTTGGCGCAAACGCGTAACCAGTCGTAAAACCAAGCATCTGCAGCTGCGCTCCCCAGCTGTCAGTCGCGGGTACTGCCCGACGCAATACAAACGCTGAGAAGATAAAACAATGGAAAATACCCTTCAGCAAGCAGTTAAAAATAGCGCAATCATCTGGCTAAGTGTTTTTGCCCTGTCATCAACCATCATGGCGGAGCCTCTTATGATGGAAAACTTCAAATCTCAGCCAGAGGCCCGCTGGAGCTATGTCAGCGACCAGGTAATGGGTGGAATATCTCAGGGACAGTTGGTATTTAAAACACAACAGGGAGAAAGCATCGCCCATATGACCGGTCAGGTAAGTACCGAAAACAATGGCGGCTTTATCCAATTTCGCACATCCATTGCCAAGGGCACTACTGCAACTGCCAGCGGGGTCACCCTTAGAGTGCGCGGTAATGGCCAGCAGTACTATATTCACCTGCGTACCTCAGGGACACTGCTTCCCTGGCAGTATTATCAGACCAGCTATCAAACCAGCAAGCAGTGGCAGACCATCAATATCCCCCTCGATGATTTTGTTGCCTCAAGCAAATGGCTGAAAAGCAAGATCAAACCGGGCTCTATTCGCAGCATTGGCGTTGTCGCCTTTGGTCGTGATCACAGCGCTGATATACAGGTAGCAGAGATCGGTTTCTACTAGGTTTTTACAGCCAAATTTCCAACAAAATATTCGCTATATATCTGTATTATTGCGCTCCTGAGGGAAGTATTCTGGGTCACGTATATACCTATACAATGATCACTGGTGCAAGGAAATGGCAGAAATCAACCAACTACCCATTCAGGAAACTGAATCAATTCCTGACTCAAATAGCAGAATTCTGAGTCTCTTAGATGCTTCCAAAAATATCTCGCAGTTTTCCACAACCCTAATTCAAAATGCACTCCCTAACTCTGAAGTTGAATTTGGTTACTACGCCGAATTATCTGCAGCTAAGGATATTAATGAGTTTGAGGCAAAGATAGGTGCAGCTGTAAACGACTTGGGTTTCGATGAGTTTTCATATTATTGGTCGGCAAATACTAAACTTGACGCAGGGCGGCTAATTAATATCTCCCCTAATCTCCTGAGAGATTATTTTACTGAACAGTTTTATGAACAGGATTTGATTCTTCCCTATTCAAATGCAACAACTAAACCTATTTTTCAGTCAACATTGCATGAATATGCTGCTAATGCACCCTTTGAGACCAAGATGACTCGTATGATGAGGTCAATAAATTATCTCAACAGATCTCATGGTTACTACGACTTTTATAACTCTTTTGCCAAAGCCAAAAATGGCAATGGAAATGTAATGTTATCTGTCACTAATCGTGGGTGTAGCACGGTCAGACTAAAAGAGTTAGTTAAAGGATGTGAGTCGACATTGCAGGTCTTATGTGAGGCTATAGATTTTGTTGCAACGCGAAAATTTGCTGAAACCTTGCTTGAATCTACCAGTGAAAATAAAGCCGATATAACTATAAATCCTAGGCCCCTCCGCGTACTGAACGTACTTGCAAATAATGATTTCAATATATCACAAGTGGCTGAGCACCTATCCATCAGTACTGTTACGGCAAATAAACATTTGGAAACAGCCCGTCGCGCCTTTGGCGCCAAAACTAACTATTACGCAATTAAGCAGGCAGTGTTAAACGGACTTATTGACTACAGGGCGTAGTCACAGCAAACAGGGAGTTTGTTATGTCTAAAAAGTCAAAAGAGCCCCGGGATCTGGGGCAATCAGTTATTGATTTTCACAGTAGTGATTTTCGCACCAACCCCTACAAAACCTATGAGTATATGCGCCGGTTTAAACCAGTCTGCATGATTAAGCCCGATAATTTATGGGCGATTGCACGCGCATCGGATGTAGAGTACGTTCTCTCCAACCCGCAAATTTTTTCATCGACCGGCATTAACCGCGCCTATGATTCTGAATGGCTAAGTGATAAGTGTAGGGCTCCAAGGTTAATTCTTGCCCAAGATCCGCCAAGTCATAGAAAGTATCGACAGATAATTAGTAATGTATTCTCCCGCGAATCTGTGGCATCTCTTGCTCCGCTGATGCAGGAGGCGGCTCAATCTCTGCTGGTTAATTTCTGTGACAAATCCCCGGTTGATTTTCTACAGCAGTTTGCCTATCCCTATATTGGCAAAATCATGCGTCAACTTGTTGGTTTAAACGAGACACAGACTCTTGAAGAAATCAAACAATGGGTAGAGCTAGAAGAGCAGGTAACGTTTGGACGTCCAAGTAATGATTTTATAAAAGCCTATGAAGCGATAACTTTAAAGCAGCACAAATTTTATTTGGATGTATTTGAAGACAGGCGCCTAAATCCGCAAGACGACTTAGTAACGATCCTGGTTAATGCCGAGGTTGATAAGAAAAAGCTAACCAATAAAGAACTGTACGGGATTATGAGTTTGATTGTCTCGGCAGGTTTCTCTACTGGCGTTCAAATGCTGAATAATGGGATTATCCAGTTAGCACGCCGCCCGGAATTGGTTGCCCAGCTAAACAAATCTCTAGACTTAATTCCGTCATTTGTTGAGGAATTGTTGCGTTTTAGTCCATCAGGCATAGGAACCATGCGCGTAACAACAGAGTCAGTAGTGTTGGCAAATATCACCATCCCAAAGGGAGAAATGGTGATGACTTTACTGGCCTCAGCAAATCGCGATCCCCATCGTTTTTCGAATCCAGACGAATTTGATCTATTTAGACCTAATGCCAAGCGCCATATGACCTTTGGCCATGGAGTCCATAATTGTATTGGCTCTGCCCTAGCAAGACTTGAACTAAAAGTAGCCTTCGAAGTTCTGCTACAAGCATTTAATACTTTCCGCTGCCCTCCCCATGAAGAATTAGTTTGGGAGGAGTCATTCTTTGTACATGGCGTATCGGAACTGGCTGTGCAATTTTCGAAAATCAATATCAAAAACAAGGAGGAGGTATGAAAACGGTTTCATTTTTGGCATTGCCGATTTATTTTTTGGTTGGCACGTTCACATTACAGGTTGTTGCAGATACCCATCGTCAACCGGCCTTAGACGAGGTAACAGTTACTGCGCAAAAACGCCCAGAGTCATTACAGGAGGCACCAATAGCTATATCCGTAATGAATGAAGCTCAGTTGGAGCAGCAGTCAATTACATCTTTAGACGATTTACTAGGGGGTGTCGTACCCTCTCTGCGTGTAGTTCCCCTGGGTAGTACTCCGACAAATCTGGTGATTGGGATTCGCGGCAATGCACCATCGGATGTTAGTGAAGTAACCCGGGACGGTTCAGTGGGGATTTATGTTGATGGTGTTTATTTGGCTCGCTCTCATAGTATCAATCTCGATATAGCAGATCTTGAGCGGATCGAGGTGCTACGGGGCCCTCAGGGAACGCTATTTGGCCGCAACTCAATTGGTGGAGCGGTAAGCCTGATTACAAAACAACCAACTGGTCGTTGGGGTCTGGAGCAGATGGTGACTGTCGGCCGTTTTGATGAGTTGAAAAGTATTACTAGGGTTAATTTACCCGAAATGGCCAATATAAAAGCCAGATTTGATTATCTACATTATGAGCGAGATGGCTGGGTTGAAAATATTGCACCCAATCAGGCAGATTACAACCAGTCTCGAAAAGATGGTGGACGTCTAAGCCTGAATTGGCAGGCAAGTGAGTTAATTTCACTGGATTACAGCTACGACCAATCCAAGGTCGAGATGACTCAGGAATACATGCAGTTTTATAAAGATAACATTGGGGTATTTGGTGAAGAGCGTAAACGTCAATCCAAGACCCGCATTCCAGTGGCACCATTGAAGCCAACAGTGGTTGAGCAAGAGGGCCATGCTGCAACAGTCACCTGGTTAGTCTCAGAGGAATTGACGGTTAAATCAATCAGTTCATATCGCACTATCGATGAAGATAGCTACAGTAATTATGCGGGCGTGCTTTATTTTAATGGTTTGCTCGATTTATATACCCTTGACCAGCACCAGTATTCGCAGGAACTGCAGTTAATTGGTGATTCTGATCAGATTGAGTGGGTCGCAGGTTTATATTATTTAGAGGAGGATGCCAATAAGGTACTACAGGATAGCTTTTCACTGGACATTTTCGGTTCCTTTGGCGATCCCCTTACTCCCATCGACCCCCCAACCACCTTTGACGCGCTGGGTATCAATGACTTCTTACCCCCAAGAATAGTTGATACTCAGGCGCGTTCTCAGGCGGCATACGGGCAGCTCACCTGGACGCCAAATATTTTGGATGACAGATTGCACCTCACTCTGGGTGGTCGCTATACCGAGGATAAAAGGGATGCCATCCGCTTTGAGACAAGCCTGAGTGTCTCTGAGCAAGAGTATGACCATTTTGATGGCTCAGTGGTGATTGATTACGACTGGATGGACAATCTTTCCACCTATTTAAAATGGGGCAGTGCCTACAAGGCAGGTGGCGTCAATACCCGTTCGGCAAGCTTTGTTGCCTTTGATGAGGAGGTGTCAAAAACCTGGGAGCTTGGATTGAAGTCGGAATTCTGGCAGCGTCGTGCGCGACTAAATATGGCGGTATTTACCACTGACTATGAGGATATGCAGTTGGATTTCTCCGATCCGGTGATACCTACTTTGGTCGAAACAATAAATGCGGCGGAGACAGTGGAGGTCAGCGGGCTAGAGTTGGATATAACTGTGGCGCCGGTGTTGGGATTGCTGGTGGGACTCAGTTATACCTATCTTGATGGTGATATGCCTCTGCAGCCCAATCCTCTGGCTGGCGGAGCGCTGAAACAGTTCTTTGTCCCACTGGCCCCTCAGCACGCAGGTGCACTTACCCTAGACTACAGATTTGAGCCGCGACGCTATGGTACACTGGCTCTGCATATGGATATGACCTCAACAGACCATTATTCATTTGTCCCATTTGGTGAACAGAGAACTGATGCCTACAGCTTGTTGAATGCCCGTGTAGAGTTAAGCGACATTTATCTGAGTTCAGGAAGTGGTCGCTTAAAGGCCTCGGTTTGGGCAAAAAATCTGCTGGATGAGGAGTATGTTATTTACGCGTTTGCAGTTGGGGAACCCGCCGTATCTGTAGGCCAAGCCTTTGGCGACCCTCGCACTTTCGGGCTGGACGTCACCTACCAGTTTTGATGCTACAGACTTAGTTTACCCAGCTATCAACAGCCTCCAAAAGCGGCAATCTTTTACAGGATTGCCGCTTTCTTTATTGCCTGCAATATTGTTGGACTATTGTCGTGAAACTGGAAAATCCTGCAGAACAGGATTGGTAGGATTCTATAGTTTTATCAAGCACGCTTAAGTTATCTGTATGAAATCATCAAGCGACATATAAGAAACTATTATTTATATGGCAGATTTCTGCCAGAAAATAGACCAGTTAGTGTGATTGTCGCACCTACTGCCCTCAACTAGATTAATAGTTAGTTGTTCAGAACATATGTTTTGTGTAGGGAAGGTAGGTATGGTTGCTGAGTGTCGATCACTTTTCAAAAAGGGGTATAAATTTTCTGAATGTTATCAAAGACCCAGCGAGCTAAAAATATCAGAGGACGAAGAGGAGCGAGCGCTGAGTGTTATGCTAGCTCAGGTTGAATATGTTCGCATACTTAGTGCTGCAAAAAACCCCCAGTCATTTAACAAGAAAATTTTATCTTTACTGGCTGATATTGGTTTTACAGATTATGCACTTATCTGCAAGACCGCAGTAAACACTATTGATACCCCCCATAGTTCTCTGCCGGAGGAATTATTTAATGAGTACGAGCAGGGCAAGTACTGTCGCTTTGATATGGTGCTGGACTATATCAATACCGAAACGGAAGATCCGATTTTACTATCGATGATTGAACATATTATTGATTGCTCTCCAGTCATGACCTATAGCTTTGAACAGAATCGACAAATTCTTAATATATACAGAAAATTTGGTATCAATGATGCCTATGTGATTCCCGTACAAAGTCAGAGAGGATCAGGTCATGACAAGGCTATATTTTCTGTGATGGCGTTGAATGTAGATAGAGAAGAATTTGTCAGAAAAGTTAGGAAATATTCGCAATTGCTTAAGGTTCTTGCCAATGCAGTCAGTTTGATTAGTGAAACCATGTTTTCACCTTCCAGTCGGGACGGGCTAATTAAAGCCAAACCATTGCGCCTGCTCAGCACTATGGCGCAACACGATCTATCGCTTGCCCAGGCAGCCGACAGCTTGTGCATTAGTTTGGATACTGCCAATAAGCACATGGCGCTTGCCAAACAGGCCCTGGGAACAAGCTCACAGGCAAATGCAGTATATCTGGCGGTTAGGAAGGGGTTGATTAGCGTCTAACCATTTAATTAAAAAGTTAATGCAGAAAAGGTAGCTGTTTATCTAGAGCATAATAATAAGTTAGTCAGGGAGGAAGGTGGTTTTCAATGAAGGCACTTGTCGATCAATATCAGGGAGCGCTATTAGGTTTTTTTATAAGAAGGTCGCGCAATTCATGGGATGCTGAAGAACTCACACAGGAAGTTTTTTGTAAAATTTTAAGGCGTCAGGATATCGAGTACAGTGACTATACCGATGCCTATATATTTACAATCGCATGGAGCGTACTCCGGGATCGGCTTCGTCGAGAGCGGGTTAGGCATAGCGATTTGCATATCGAGTTTGAGGAAGAGCTGATCGAGGAAGATATTATATCGCCCGATGAAAGTCTCAGAGGCGAGCAGCTCTACGCAGTGTATATAAAATTATTGGACAGCCTTAGCCCCAGGGTTAGGGAGGTATTTATATTAAGCCGTTATGAATGTTTGACCTATGGACAGATTGCTGTTCGCTGCAAAATCAGCATGAGCGCCGTAGAGAAATACATGATGATCGCATTGAAGCGAATGAAAGAGATGTTAAAGGAAAGTTGATGACGGATAACAGCGACAATCAAATTGTGAACATTAACAAAAAGCTAATTGAAGAGCAGGCTGAAACATGGTTTGTTCGCGTAAACTCCGGTGACATGACGGCAGCGGAAAAAGCCGAGCATCAAATCTGGTTGCAGGCAGACTCCATGCATCGGTTGGCATTCCAGGAGTTGCAAAATCTTTGGGATATTGTTGGAAGCTTTTCTGAATCCCCTGAAATAGTTGCTGCAAGAGAGAATGTTCTGCGAAATACGGCCACGGCAACCAAGTCAAAAGACAAACCGCTGTTCAGCCGTGTATGGCCGTCATTGGCTATAGCCGCGTCTCTTTTGGTTATGGTTATGACTGCATTCCAGTTCAATAAAGTTAATTTATTAAGCGCACCTGCGCAGAGCGATATCTATCAAACCCAGGTGGGGGAGCGGAAAACGGTTGTACTCTCTGACAATTCGGTAGTGTTACTTGATACAAATACGCGCCTGGTTGCAGATTATTCCGAGGACCAACGCCGAATTAGTTTGGAAAAAGGCCAGGCCCGATTTGATGTGGCTCATGATAAACAGCGCCCTTTTAGCGTTGAGGCCGGCGAGGGCGTAGTGACAGCCCTTGGTACTACCTTTGTAATTCGCAAAACAGCTGATGATGTACTGGTAACTCTTATAGAGGGAATAGTTGCAGTTGCACGACAAAAGCAGCTTATAACAATCAGCCACTCACCCGATGAGCACGAGGATATTGCCCAGCAACTGGTCTATTCGAAGAAGGGTATCTCAAAAGCGGATATTGTCGACATTCCCGAGGTTACTGCCTGGCAGCGGGGACGACTGGTATTTGACAATAACTCACTGCCCGAGGTTGTCGCCGAGCTCAACCGCTATTCAGACAGGAAAATTATTATCGCCGATCGATCACTGCGTCCGATTCGTGTTACGGGCGTATTTGATGCCGGTGACAATCACAGCGCCATTGAAGCTCTTAAAACCTATTTTTCGATGAGGCTTGAAACAGATCCACGGGGTAATTTTATTCTTAAGGCCAATACAGACTTTGCTGATGCCCCAGATGGCAAAATTGGAGGCTATCTGTAATTTTTTAATTAAATATCGCGCTCATAAGTATAAAAAATAGGATTAACTTAGCCGAAAAGCATCCAAAATGACACACGTCAAGCTTGGCGGGTAAGGGCCTACGAAAGATACTAAATTTGTGTAATCCTATCTTCACTGATTGCTATCACCAGTGAAGAAAAGGGTTAAAATTATTTTGAAAAGGGATGAGTTAGTAGCAAAGGCCCTTGAGACAGAGTTTCGAAAAACACTATCAAGGGTGGTTACTCTTAAGGAGTTTACGCAGGAATTAGGCAAATTATTGGGCTTAATGGGCTACAAGAATTTTAGTCTATTTCACTGGAGATCAATTGATTACTACCTGAAAACGCCTCCCAGGTTACTTATCTCCACCAACACAACACAAGCAGTAAAAAAGGCGATTAGCTATTTTCATAATGTAGCTGCAATGCGGCCAAGTGACGAGCTGTTGGATATCTACTATGAAGAGACTGATTCCCTGCTGGATGCACCAAATACAGCCGTGAGACGAGGTTGTTGTATCCTCAGTACTCCAACTGCTAATTATGGTTATGCTCTTCGCAAAGGAAAGCATATCTCAAGTGGCCAACAAGTACTTTCTGTTGTTAGCGAAACCTTGAGTGCAAATCAGTTTAGTGTTAAGACAAAAAATAATCGACTGGCGCTGGATAGCCTCAATAGAATTATTCAAGAGATGGGAATAAAACGCTTTCCTGAGCTTTTCTCTAGCGACGTCAATAAAGAAAAAATAACTAAAAAAAACAAACTATTCTGTTTACTTAATATTATTGCCCACAATGATGTGACACTCAGTCAGGCTGCCAGAATGATGGGCATTTCCGTGTATACAGCAAATAAAAAAATTGCCAATATTAAAGCGGAATTAGGTGTTTCTACACTTCCAACCGCAGTGTTATATGCTTCTAATAAAGACTTAATTGATAGAGTTCTATAATTAGATTTTTCAAAATAACAAATTTCCTACCAGAAATAATCGTTTTTGTTTAAATCAATTATTAAAATTTGCTGTAATTTAAAGAAATAAATAATTGTTTTTTATACACATGATTATTTATCAAAAATAAATATATTCTTTAGATAAATATACGGATTTCTGCACTGATTATTCTCCTCTAAAAGAACGTAAATATAGATACAAGTAGATTGTAAAAAATCTATTGACCACTATAAATAAAATTAGAAGAGGAGAAGGTGATTATGGAAAGGAGATTTAATATAACAAACAGAAGAATTTTCAAAAAACTAAAATCATTGAAAATTTTTTCTGGAATAGTCTTTGGGATGGCAGTCTGCAGTGGTTATTCACTTGCTGAGGGAAGCGATACTCAACTCTTCAATATTCAACCTAATACTATGAGTGAAGCCCTAACGCTATTTGCAATGGAAACCGATAGTCAAATTTTGTTCTCGCCATCAGTTGTTGAAAACAAAATGACCAGAGGTTTAAAAGGTGAGTATACACAGCAGCAAGCGCTGCAAGAGTTACTGGCAGGCTCAGACCTATCGGCAACAAAAAACGGCGAAAAAGTTTTTATGATTGTTTCCTCTGAGCAAGAGGCTGAGATCAATGAAAAAACTTATATGGGTGAGTCTGAAAAAAAGAGCTACCGCAACGCCATAATTGAAGAGGTAAGAGTAACAGCCAACAAGCGCGAGCAGAACCTTCAGGACGTTGCGGCAAGTTTATCTGCATTAACCGGTGATGATTTAAACCGGATTGGCGCAGTTGGCGCACAGGATTATTTGGCACAAATTCCTGGGGTTAACTATAACGCTATTGGTCGGGGCAGAAGTCCAATTATCATTCGTGGTGTTGCTACAGGTAGTACGACATTTAGCGATCAACAGAGCACTACGGCAATTTATATAGATGATTTGCCATCTCTAAATCGATGGGGAGCATGGACTAATACTGACCCTAACACCTTTGATGTAGAGCGTGTTGAAGTTCTAAGAGGCCCGCAGGGAACTCTGTTTGGTTCAGGCGCTCTGGGTGGTGCGCTGCGAGTGATTAATAAGAAACCTACCGCTTTGGAGTTCCAAAGTAGTATAGATATAGGGCAATCATTCACTCAGGGCGGTGATGACAGTAGCAGCTTAAACGCGATGTTAAACATTCCTCTTATACAAGATGAATTATCACTCCGAGTGGTTGGCTTTAAACGCAATGATGGTGGCTATATTGATAATATCCTGAGGAATGAAAAAAATGTAAATAGCGGTGAGACTGAGGGAGGGCGGTTGCTGTTGGCTTATACACCAAGCGATAGCCTTAAATTAGGCCTAACTGTTACTCATCAATCAGATATTGTTGATGATGGTTCAGCTACTTTTCGAGATGCTGCTGATGGAGGTCCCTATGAATTTAATGGGGTTATAAAAGCTTCATCTGATGCGAGTATGAGTATTTATAACATTGGCGCTGAGTATGAGTTTAACAATATGCAATTGGTTTCATCGACTACTTATTCTGAGAGAGAGGTAAAAATCAGTCGGGACTATGGTCAGGTGACCGATGCTTTTTTTGAAACTGGCCTAGCACCTGATGAGACTTTTCATCAGGTGACAGATGATGTTCGTACTTTTGCCCAAGAGATCCGTCTCTCTACTCTCGGGGAGGATAATCTTCAGTGGACAGCAGGTGTTTTCTACCTTGATCAAGATATTGACGATACTGAAACATGGACCTCTGTTCATCTAGCTGATCCAATTGTTACTGGTATTTATTTGCCTCATATAACTGAAATGGCTGTGTTTGGTGAGGCAACTTATACTGTTAATAATCAATTAAGCGTCACTGTTGGTGGCCGTTGGTTTGACAATACTTTTGAGTTTGAGGTTCCGGTGTTTGAGGGCTTGGCCTTAGAAGGATCATTTCCCACACCTTTGTTAGAAGAGAAATCTAACTCCTTTACGCCAAAGATTTCAGTATCATATTTTGCAAGTGATGATGTCCATTTTTATGCGACTGCTTCTGAGGGTTTTAGAGTTGGACAGGTGAACTTTGGTGCTACTCCAGATAACGGAGTGCCCATCTCTTTCGGGCCAGACTCCCTATGGAATTATGAGTTAGGCATGAAATCGATTTGGAATGATGGAAGATTAAAACTTAATGTAGCCGCTTTTTATATCGATTGGACAGATATTCAGCTAGGCCGGACAACAATCGCAGACAATGATCTGGCTGTTTCATATACGGATAATGCAGGTGATGCTGTCTCCAAAGGAATCGAAGTTGAGGCAATTTACATCCCCTTTGATCAGTTAGAGCTAGGAACATCTTTTACCTATAACAAAGCAACCCTTGAATCTGTGTTGGATGGTGTAGATTTAACACCAGGATCAATCTTGCCCGGTAGTCCTGAATTTAGTATGTCAAATTATGTGCAATATATAGTTGAGGAGTTACCAAATAATTTGGCGGGTTATTTCCGTTTAAGTCATCGTCATGTTGGGGAAGTGGTTTCAGATATTATCAATGAAGACCATTTGTTCAGTGACACATACAATACCTTTGATCTACGAGCAGGACTTATATATGAAAACTATGAGGTTGCCTTATATGTTGACAATTTGACTAACAATGATGCCATAACTAGTCGATATAACATTGGCGTAGACCTAGATAGTTGGAGCACTTTTCGTGCTTACCGCCTTAAGCCACGCACCATGGGCTTAACATTTAGAGTCGATTTCTAAATAAGTTTATCTTCGGCAAAGAAAAAGAGTGATCCCGGTGTATATCTGCTCCCCCTCCCACACCGGGGTCATTTCTTTCTCATTATCTCCAGATAGGAAAGAATCAGGTCAGTTCAAACATGGATGTATCAGCTTCTAAATGCTCTGGGCAGGCTTCACAGCTAGACCCCAAAAAGCCTCAGGTGAGCAGTGAATTAAACCACTACATAAATAGTGTCTATTCCACTTCGTCGGGTATGAAAAAATTACAGCTAACAAATCCGGCAACAGGCGAAGAGACAATTAAGATTCCGGCCGGCACCGAACTGGATGTTTTGCGCGCAGTGGCCTCGGCTAAGGCGGCCTTTTTGGAAGGACCCTGGAGTGCGATATCAAATTCATCGAGACGCACCATCCTGCATAAATTTTCCAGGCTGATTGATCAGCACGCAACCGAGCTGGATAGACTGGATGCCCTTGATATGGGAAAACCTGTCAGCATTGAGTTCGCCAATGCAGCGACTGCAGCAGATTTGACTCGCTACTGTGCAGATGCGCTGGAAAATATTATCAGCGCATCCTACAGCAGTGATAAAAGCTGTTTTATCGCCCAGCATCGTGTCCCCAGGGGTATCGTTGCCGCAGTGGTTCCCTGGAATTTTCCGGTTATGAGCGCCATGTCCAAAATAGCCCCGGCACTGGCAATGGGTAATACTGTTGTGCTCAAGCCTTCAGAGTGCTCACCTAGGTCAGCAGCACGCCTTGCAGAACTGGCAACAGAAGCAGGCCTGCCGTCAGGAGTATTAAATGTTGTGCAGGGCAGCGGTGCTATTGTTGCCAAGGCATTAGCCCTGCACGAGGATGTGCATATGATTGCTTTCACCGGATCTACTGCTGTTGGCAAGCTTATTTTGCAGTATGCCGGGCAATCCAACATGAAAGTTGCCCATGTGGAATGTGGCGGCAAATCACCACAAATTGTGTTTGCAGACTGTCACAATCTCAATGAAGTTGCAGACAGTATCGTTGACTCAATTCTACTCAATCAAGGACAGCTCTGTGTAGCTGGTTTGCGAGTTTTAGTCGAACAGAAAGTCGAACTTCCGCTGTTTGCAAAGATTGTTCACCGTCTAAAAAAAGTTGCTATTGGTGATCCGTTGGATCCTGATGTTCGCTTTGGACCGCTGGCAAATAGACAACAGTTGGAAAAGGTCCTGAGTTATATTGAAAATGGAAACCAAACCGCGACTCTAATGTACGGTGGAAGACGTCTTTTACCAAAGTCCGGCGGGTATTTTGTCGAGCCGACAATATTTGGCAATGTCTCTGAAAACGACCCCCTGTTTCAACAAGAAATATTTGGCCCGGTTCTCACCATAACAAGATTTCGTTCAGTCGAAGAGGCAATATCGCTTGCCAATGCCACGCCCTACGGTTTGGCGGCTTATATCTGGACGACCAACCTCAATACCGGATTGCGTCTGTCAAAGTCGGTACATGCCGGGATGGTAACCGTCAATGGTTCATCACCCCAGGGAGAGGGTTCTCAGGCTATATCCACAGAGCCATATGGTCAGTCAGGCGTGGGCACTGAGTTTGGATTGGCAGGTCTGGAGTCCTATACCAGGGCTCAGGTGACTTGGCTGAACCACTAGCGGAAGAATTAAGGATATCAGGTATGGGTAGCAGTATTTCTATTGGAACACTTTCAAGAGCAACCAAGACAGAGAAATCGGATTTTAAATCTGTGCTTACAAAGTCTAAGGCAAAAGAAAATCGTGAAAATTCACTACTAAAGATTCTTTCATATGCAGCTCCAGCTGCGGGATCATTTTTCTTTTATACACCCATGTGGAGTATTTTGCCTGCAGTCTATGTTAAGTATTTCGGTTTGGAATTATCAGCCGTTGCGACCGTTGTATTATTGATTCGCTTATTTGACGGTATAACAGACCCAACTATAGGTTATCTGTCGGATCGACATCGTGCAGCCAATGGATCGCGAAAGCTCTGGGTTGTTAGTGGAGGAATAGGTGCAATATATGCCTGTTACCACCTTTTTATACCTCCGGAGCAGGTAACAATCTCATATTACCTGGTTTGGTCAATGGTTTACTTCCTAGTTTTGACCCTGTCTGAAGTGCCCCATATGACCTGGGGTAATGAACTAACTATGGACTATAATCAGCGTGCCAAGGTGTTTAGTGTTCGCTACATATTTACCTATCTCGGTTCACTGGTCTTTTATGCTCTTCCGCTTTTGCCCTTTTATACAGGCAATGATTACACTCCCGAGGTGCTGCATGATGCGGTTGTCATTGGCGCAGGAATAACACTGGTCGGTGTCATCTGGACCATCTTCTATGCTCCCCCGGGAAAGATCTCACAGTCAGTAAAGGGTGATAGTTTTAAACTACTTACAATTTCATTGACGGATAACAAACCCTTTCTTATCTATTGTGCTGCTTCAGGATCTGTGGCGCTTGGCTACGGTATGTGGTTTGGTTTGATATATTTTTTTCTCGATGCTTACTTACAGTTAACAGAAAAAATAGCGATGATATTTATGATGTCGCTGGTTATATCAATGTTATCGACACCTTTTTGGCTAAATCTAATCTCCAGGACAAGCAAATCAACCGCGTGGATAACAGGTGTTAGTCTGTTTTGTATGCAATTAGTTGTGACTCTATTTGTTGGGCCTGAGTCGGCGGTATGGATTGCGCCTTGTTTGATTATTACTGCATATATATCTTTTGCATCCAATGATATTGCGGCTCTATCTTCACTTGGCGACATCGTCGATTACGGGAAGATTAAGTTTCACAAAGACCGTGGAGCTACTTACTACGCTGTTAATAGTCTTATTTTTAAAGTTGGACTGGGTGTAGGTGGCGGCATTTCACTTGGCTGTACGGCGTATTTTGGTTTTGATCCTACAGTTTCTATTCACAGCAATAGCGAGATTGCAGGTTTGAAGTTTGCCTTTGTTGGCCTTCCGCTCTTGATGGCATTGATTGGCATGGTGTTTATATCACTAACTCCGATAAATAAAACCTACCACAGTTATATTCAAAGACGAATCGAAAATATAAAACGAAATTCTGGTGAGACCCAGTAAAAATTATACGCACACAGGAAGGTGGATAATGAAGTGGGACTATATTGTTATTGGCGGCGGATCAGCTGGAAGTGTCTTGGCTAATCGATTGTCCGCCAACCCAAAATTAAATGTGCTCTTGCTAGAAGCCGGTTCGAAGGATTGGTCTCCGGCAATACAGGTACCTGCATTGGTGGGTAAAGCGGTTGAAAATGATCATTACAATTGGAAATACAAGGCATTACCAGATTCCTCACGTGAGGGAATGATCGATCAGTGGTCAGCGGGTAGGGTGCTTGGTGGCGGCAGTAGTATTAATGGCATGATGTTTGTTCGCGGTAACAAAGCAGATTTTGACCATTGGGCGCAAATTGGATGTACTGGATGGGACTATGAGTCCGTGCTGGGGTCATTTAAACGCTCAGAAAGTTTTGAGGGTGGAGCGAGCTACTATCGCGGAGGTAGTGGACCTCAAACAGTCTCTTTTAGCCGCGTAAAGTCCCCATTGACAGAGATGTTTATTGAATCTTCGCAGCTCTGTGGTCACCCATACAATGAGGATTACAATGCTGAGAAGCAAGAGGGTGTGGCACATATTCAAGCAAGTCAACGTCGAGGGCGAAGGTGCTCGACTGCCCGTGCTTTTTTGGTAAGTGCAGGAAAACGAAAAAATCTGCAAATAAGAACGGGATATACAGTTAGTCGTATCCTGATTAACAGTGGCCGAGCGGAGGCTGTTGAATGCCTGTTCAAAGGTAAGACAGTTAGCTTTGAATGTAATAGAGAGATTATCTTAAGTGCTGGCGCTATTGGTTCGCCGAAATTATTGATGCTTTCTGGTATTGGGCCGGCACAGCATCTTCGTGAGCACGGGATTGAGGTAGTTGTAGACAGTACAGAAGTTGGAGAAAACCTTACAGAGCATCCAGCAGTTTGGCTGGAAGCGAAAGTCACAGTTTCCTCGTTAAATGCAGAAACGCGTCCGTTACGTTACCTTGTCAATGGCTTGAATTGGATGCTCTTTGGTAGGGGGCCTGCATCAGCAGGTGTTTGCCAGGCGCAAGTCTTTTCACATACAAGACCTGGACTGGCAGCACCCAATATGCAGTTAATTTTCACACCTGTTGGTTGGGTAATGGATCATGATACTAAAAATTCAGTTATTGATAGCCAGAATGGTATATCTATTGCTGCTGTAGTCTTACAGCCAAAAGGCCGTGGCCGTATCCGCTTAACTTCCTCTAGTGTTCATAGTTCGCCATTGATTGAGCATGAGTTGTTGGGTCATTCTGAAGATATGAAACAGCTAATTGAGGGTGTCCGCCAGATTGTAGATATTTTAGGCGAGCAGCCTTTAGCTAGTGTTATTGAAAAGATTACCATGCCGTCAAATGCTGATGGACCTGATAGTCATTACGAGCAACAGCTTCGTCGTAATGCTTTCCGCGGAGATCACCCATGTAGTACCTGCAGGATGGGGGGTGATATTGAGTCCGTTGTAGATCCAAGATTGAGGGTTCGAGGTGTTGACGGTCTTCGCGTAGCCGACGCTTCAATCATGCCAGCAATAACCAGTGGAAATACTAATGCGCCAACGATAATGATTGCGCAGAAAGCCTCGGAAATGATTTTGGAAGATGCAGAACCTGAAAATATGGATAAGGTTTAATTAAGCATACTGTCGATTTCAGACATTAAATCTTGGGTGAACTTAGCTTTGATTTTAAGCGATGAAATATTCTCTTTTAACTGCTCAACCGACGAAGCGCCCAAAATTACAGAGTTTACATTTTTGTTCTGCATGCACCATGCAATGGAAAGTTGTGCCAATGAGCAATTAAGCTCCGCCGCAAGTGGTCGTAAAAGTTCTACTTTTTCTAGATTTTCTCTGGTTAGAATATTGTTTATCCAGGGTTCAAAAGACTCGCACCGGTCTAGCGAGGCAAAATTGTACCTGCCAGCCAGTATCCCATAGGCTAAAGGACTAAAAACAGTTAGGCCCATGCTATATTTTTCATACAAGGGATAAAACTCATTTTCGACTTTATCCTTGACCAGCATGTTATATTCAGACTGCTCAGTACAAGGGGGAATGCATGAGTACTTTTCTGCTGCAAGATAGGCTTCATTTATTTCCTCTTTACTCCACTCCGATGTGCCCCAATAGAAGGCATGGCCGGATTTAATAATGTGATCCATTGCCCTTACGGTCTCTTCTATGGGTGTCTCGTGATCTGGCCTGTGACAATACAAAATATCGACATATTCCATATCAAGTCGACGTAGAGAATTCTTGGTGCCTTCAACAAGGTGTTTCCACGATAGTCCAGTATCATTTGCTTTTTGGTTGCCATCCCCAAGTAATATTTTGGTTGAGATAACCAACTCTTCCCTGCGAAAGTTTTTCGCAATGCGCCCCATTATTGATTCAGATATACCGCAATTATAAATCTCCGCATTGTCAAAAGAGTTTATACCCTGATCAAAGGCAGCCATCATGCATGCTTTAGATTGATGAAAATCCATCTTTTCACCAAATGTTAAATAAGAGCCATAGGACATTTCACTTATTTTTATGCCAGCACAGCCAAGACGGTTATATTTCATATCATCTCCATATAGTTTCATGACCTTTTAAAATTTAGTGCATCGCTTTAAGAGAGTTCACCGGAGAGGAAATAAAACTACTCTCAACCAAAAAAACAAGATAGGTTTTAAGTAGATCCCGATCGACCACTGGGCAATCAACCTTTGCCTTAAAAAGCTTATCCAGCATGGGTAAATAGCTGTCATCAAAGCTGAACTCCTCAGAAAAACAGCTTTCATCGATACTTGGTTGATCATCTAGATACAGTCCGGCGAGTGTTTGAAATTCTTTGCAGTCGGGATTATTGGCACGACGATCCTTGAGTTTTGTCTGCCATTGTTCTAGTGAAACAATCTCAAGGTTATAGCCAAAATCTTTCAGTGCCGCTGGTAGTTCAGCCCAGTTCATAGCTCTTGGGCTGACAATATCGAAACTCTGGTTTATCGATTTTGACTGCTTAAACAATGTCACAATGGCTTTGGCGACAAAGTCGACTGGGGTCAGGGTCGGGGAGCATATTTGTGCCAGTCCATCGCTGTCGGGTATACAGTTGAGTGCAATGCAGCCTTTTATCAGCAAGCAGATACGATCTTTAATGTTTGAGATGCCCTGTTGATCACCGCCAACCATTCCAAGTCTATAGATAGTAACCGGTATACCTCTGCGGTTAGCCAGTTGCACCATTTTTTCCGCGGCGTATTTACTCAGGGGGTAGCCAAACTCTTTGCCATTGGCGAGACGCTGAAAGTCTTGCGCACTGACACTGTCGTTGTTGAGTATCGAAATATGACGCACGGACTTAATTTTGTAGCTAGTGGCTAGCCGCAACATTTCACGAGTACCGCCGACATTAGCTGCCTTTAACATGTCATAGGGATAGACATGATTAACCCAGGCGCCATTGTGAAAAATAACATCGACGCTTTTTGCAAGATAAGCAAAAGCTGCATCGCTGAGGCTGAATTTATGTTCAGAGAGGTCACCGAGAACTGGCACTATGCGGCTGCTGAACCCGGTTCGATATAGTTTGTACTGAATAAGCTTCTCTCGGATGCGGGCTCGAGCCTGTACGGGTGAGTCGGCTCTTATCAGGCAGTAAATGCGGGCTTTAGTTTGATCGAGAAGTTCTTTGAGCAGAAAGGCGCCGACAAAGCCAGTACATCCGGTGATAAAGATACCGCTTGGATTTCTCAACTCAGCCCATGGCTGCGCACCTATATTGATGCTTTTCTCCAGTGCGATTTCGTTTTTAAGTGTAATTACCTCTGCGGATTTCTTGGCGCTTTCCCTAGCACTTTCTAGCAGTTTGTTTAAACGACCAATGGTACGCTGTTCAAAGAGATCTTTGACCTTTATATCCAGGCTATTTTTGTTACATAGCGAGATAACCCGCATGACAGAAATGGAGTTGCCTCCGAGATCAAAAAAGTCATGGTCGACACTGATATTTTTTGATGGCAACGCGAGGACATTAGCCCATATGGCCACCAGCTGCTTTTCAATTGCTGTGCGCGGTTTTATAAACTCATTTGATTCGAGCAGATAGGTGCTCGGGAATGGCAGTGCTTTACGATCCACTTTGCCATTATTGTTTATTGGCAGCTGATCCAGCGGGATAAAGATCGCGGGGATCATATAATTAGGCAGTGTTGATTTCAGATCGCCACGTAACTGCTCAATATTGATGCTCTCCTGTTCGGGGACGACATAGGCCGTCAGGAAATGGTTGCTGCCGCTCTTGTCGCGACTATGAGCGATAACCACGGCTTCGCTAATATAGGGCAGGGCATCAATAACTGTTTCAATTTCACCGATCTCAATCCGGTAACCGCGAATTTTTATCTGGTTATCAATGCGACCACAGAAATCAATACTGCCATCTTCCATGTAGCGGGCTAGGTCACCACTTTTATAGAGTCGTTGACCGGGCTTTTCGCTGAAGGGGTTGGGAATGAACTTTTCAGCGGTGAGTGCTGGCCGATTCATATAGTTTCGTGCCAGGCCGTCGCCACCAATATACAGTTCCCCTACTATGCCTACAGGTACAGGATTACACTGATTATCAAGTATATAAGTGGTGGTGTTACTTATCGGGCGGCCGATGGAAATGGTATTCAGGCTGTTGATGCTGTTTTTATCAATTGCTTCGTAGGTGGTAAATGTAGTGTTCTCTGTGGGACCGTAGACATTGATAAATAAGGTGTTCGGGCAGTATTTTTGTGCCCGTTTAATATGGTTGGCAGAGAGAGTTTCACCGCCGGCGATAACCAAAGACACGCTTTTCATACTGCTGGGTTGTTCATCGACGAGCATATGGAACAGCGAGGTGGTTAGAAACATAGTGTCTATGTTTTGCTCGCGGATAATATTTTCGATACCCATTGCTGATAGGGATGGCTCCGGATAGATAATCAATTTGGCTCCATTGAGCAGTGCTGCCCAAATCTCAAAAGTTGCTGCATCAAAGGCAATAGACGATGCATGAAGAACATGTTTTATCGGGCGCAGTTGTAGATAACGATTATTTTTCGTCAGCCTGGCAACTGCTCTATGTGGGATGGCAACGCCCTTGGGCATGCCGGTCGAGCCCGAGGTGTAATTAATATAGGCCAGACTATCTGGGCCTGTGACGCTGCCGGGTGCGCTGAATGGGTAGCTTTTAAGCTGCTGCCACTCGCTGTCGAGACTTAGGGTGAGCAGATCAGCATTATCAAATGCTGTGGTCTTTAGACTTTCCTGGGTGAGAAGCAATTGTATATTGCTATTATTAATCAGGTAATTGATGCGCTGTGGTGGGCAGTTGATATCTATAGGCACATAACAGCCACCGGCTTTGAGTATGCCGAGAATACCAATCAGCAAATCCGCACTGCGTTGCAAGTATAAACCGACCGGCATATCCGCTTTTATGCCCTGAGCAATCAAATAATGGGCGAGCTGATTAGCCATAATATTTAGCTCGTGGTATTTCATTTTTCGATCGCCATAGACAAGAGCGACAGCATTGGGTTGCAGGGCAGCCTGCTGCTCAAATAGTTGGTGAATAGATTGATCTTTTGGGTAGTCGGTTGCGGTGTTATTCCAGTCGCTGATCAAGGTTTTGCGCTCCTGTTGGCTGAGCATACTCAGGTCGTCAATGCGCTGTTGGGGGTTTTCCACAGCGCACTGGAGCAGTGTCTGAAAGTGGCTGGCCATACGTTTTATGGTTGCCTGGTCAAATAGTTCGCTGTTGTATTCGAAGTGTCCCTTTAACCGACCGTCAATGATCTGCACTGACAGGGTGAGTTCAAATTTCGCCACGCCCATAGATCTAGATGTGGCTGGTTCGGTGGGCTGACCGACAAGCTGGTTCTCTTCCAGGGTGATGCTATCGAATACCAGAGCTGCTTGAATGGGGTTGGCATCTGCAGCTATAACACCTTTGTTTCTCAGGTTTTCGACGAGTTTTCCAAAGGGCACCGGCTGATTGTAAAAAACTTCGTTGCTAAGTTTATCGAGGGTGTTTAGAAAATCGCTAAATAACAGATCTGGGTCGATGATTGAGCGCATCAGGGCTGTTTCGGCAAAGAAACCAAGCAGTTCGCTGCAGTTGTTCCCAGTGCGATTGGCAACGATGGTACCGACCACTATGTCTCGCTGTCTGCTGTAGTGCATCAACAGACTTTTATAGGCGGCAAGTATTACAATAAAAGGTGATACACGCTGTTTCCAGCTGGTGGTAATCAGGGTTTGAGTGACTTCCTTTGAGAGTTCTAGCGGTTGCCAGGCGCCATAACAGCGACTTATCAGTGGCCGGTTGTGGTCGATTGGCAGGTCTAGTTGAGGTGGCATTCCCCTGAGTTTTTTGACCCAGTAATCAACCTGCCTGTCCAGAGCTTTGCTGTGAAGCCAGGCTTTTTCCTGGCGGGCATAGTCGCTCATCTGGAATGGCAGGGGCTTGCATAACAGGGTTTTTTGCTCACTCAGTTGTCGATACAACTGGTTGATCTCTTTTAGCAGTATGACCGCTGCCCGGCCATCCATAATGATATGGTGAAAGGAGAATAAAAACAGTTGCCGCTTATCTGGCAGTTGCAAAACAGCGACGCGAAATAATGGGCCGGTGGCAAGATCATACAAAGCTTGCCCCTGTCTTAGGCAACAGTCATTAATCAATTTTTCCAGTGTGGATTTGTCGCCATTTTTCTTGCCAACTTTAATTACTGGAATTGAAACCGAGAACGGCGCCAGTACAACTTGCTGAAGTTGTTCCTGAGCGTTGAGCTGAAAGACAGTGCGCAGGGCCTCATGGCGTTTCACGATGCCTTCAAGTACTTTTTCAAGTGCATTGATCTGCAGATCTCCATGTACCAGGACTTCCATTTGCTCGTTGTAGCTGTAGGCGGGTTGATGCAGATTGCACTGGTACCAGAGACGCTGCTGGGCGTTGGTAGCAGTTGCTACTGTGCTTATAACCTTTGTTTGTGCAGTTTCTGGTTTTGTCGCTTTCGCCATTGTTACTTCCCTGTATGCAAATCGAGTGAAAAGTTGTGTTGGGTTGCATACTAGGAAAGGCAAATTTTGCGGACAAACTATATAGATAGAAAATATTAAACGTTGCTTAAAAAATTATTGGCAAATGCTATACAAATAAATGGCATATATTGATTGTTTGAAAACCATCGCTTCCTAAACTTCAGGTCTGTAAAAAACTTTTTTTAGGGAGAAAAGATGGTGCTTCAGTTAAAGAATTATCTAAGAGAGGCGAGGGAGAAATACCCACAGAAAACAGCGCTAGAGTTGGCGGATGAAATTTATACTTATGAAAGAATTTATACGCTGGCATCAGACTTTTCAGCCAGTTTAGGTGCATTGAAAATAGGCTGTGAGTCGAAGGTTGCAGTTTGGTTGCCCAAGTCGGCGGAGGCTTATATCAGTATTTTTGGTGCAGTCGAGCATGGCTGTGCATTTATTCCAATTGATATTGCTACGCCAGCTGAGCGCGTCGGATATATTCTCAATGACTCTGCAGCGGATGTTTTGATATGTCGTGCGGCAGATTACAGCTCTGTTTTTGAATCTAAATCTGGTTCGATAAAGTTGGTTATCCTGGTTGGTGAGGAGAGTGTTTCGCCGGTTTATCCGCGCTGTCATTATTTGCGCTGGGTGGCGTTTGTAAACTCAGAGTATGAGCAAAAACAGTTGGTTAAAAAGTGCTCAGCCAGCTCGCAATACTTGGCCAACGCACTGTTTTCCGAAGAGGACAGCGCCTATATTTTCTATACTTCGGGCAGCACTGGTGTTCCTAAAGGTGTAGTTATCAGTCATCGCGCGGCCTGCACATTTATTGATTGGGCGGTAAGCTGTACTAAATTAAGCTGTGTAGATCGTGTGGCGAACCAGGCTTCGCTGGGATTCGACTTATCGACGTTTGATATATTTGCGACCCTCAGCGTCGGTGCAACTCTGGTTCCGGTGCCCGATTGGCCCATCGGCTCAGGCTATCCCTTCGCACGTTATATCGAAGAGCAGCGCATCAGCGTCTGGCAGTCGGTGCCAACCGTTCTCAATAGAATATCTCAATCGCAACTTACGTCCTCGTTTGATCTATCGAGTTTACGTGTGATTATTTTTTCAGGTGAGCCTTTTTATAAAAGTGATCTGATTGAGTTCCAACAATATGTAAGCGCAGCTAGTTTATTCAACTGGTATGGAGCAACAGAAATAAATTCCTGCTTTAGTCACAGGGTCACCGCTGCCGATCTCGCCTCAGATACACCCCTTCCCATTGGCAAACCATGTCCATTTGCCGGCGCAAAGCTGGTCAGCGATTTTGGTAGTTCGGTGGGTGAATTATTTGTCTCTGGCCAATCATTGATGTCGGGCTACCTAAAAAATGGAAAAATTTGCCCTGATAAGTTGATCAAGGGCCTTGATGTTGATGAGGTTTATTATCCAACGGGCGATATGGTTAGCGAAAAAGATGGTTTGCTTTTCTATCACAGCCGCCGCGATGCAATGATAAAACGCAATGGCTATCGTGTTGAATTGGGCGAGATCGAAAATAATATTCTCAGCCACAGTGGTGTAGTTGAAAGCGCTTGCGTTTATATAGATATGGAAATCGTTGTATTTGTCGTTCGCTATGCCAATAATCTAGCGATCAGTGAAGCAGTTCTGCGAGCGAAACTTGCAGCAAAGATTCCCTCCTATATGCGTCCCGATAAAATAATCTTTGTTAGGCAGCTGCCGAAGACGCTGCGTGGCAAGGTGGATCGCAGGCAATTAAAACAGATGTACAAAGAGGTATCTGTGCAGCCACGGGCCAGTGAAACGTCATTGCCAAGCCTTGCATCTCGAGCATAGGACAGGGGGAATATGAATATGAGCACAGCAAGTCATGGTGTATTGGATGGTATCAGGGCAGAGGTCGCTATTTTACTCTGTGGCCAGCAGGATAGCTCAATTGAAGCTGGCACATTAATCAGGGAGCTGCTCGACTCTATGTTATTTGTTGGACTTTTGGTGCGTGTGGAAAAGCTTTTTTCGATAGAGATTTCTGACCAGACAATCTACGAAAACGCCATTGTTACTTTTGGTGATCTTGCCGATTGTATCAGTGCGCAGCAACTGGCTATAGGCGATAAAAAAACGGATATGGCGTAGGTATTTTTACGAGAACAGAATTTTGCTTGCAGGTTTTTGTTCAATTTAAAAGGTATTTCATGTAACAAAAAAGGAGTAGTCAGTGATCATTAGAAAGCTAAGTGATATTGTTGGTAGTAACCGTGAAATGAATTGGGGCAATGGTCTAAGCCGAAGATTTTTACTCGAGCGAGATGGTATGGGTTACAGCCTGACGGATACGATTGTTAGGGCTAATACGACATCACTGCTGGAATACAAGAATCATATGGAGGCCTGTTACTGTATTTCAGGAAGCGGCAAGGTTATAGAGGTGTCCTCTGGGGCCGTCCATGAAATTGAAGTGGGTACTATTTATGCCCTGGACAAAAATGATGCCCACTACCTTGTTGCCGGCGACGAGGATTTACGTCTTGTATGTGTATTCGTGCCGGCATTGATTGGTCATGAAGTACACAATCTGGATGCCGAGGTTTCATCGGCGTATTAATTAACGATAAAAATAGGGCAGACACAATTCTATGTCTGCCTTTATTAAGGGTTGTCTGTTTTTTTTATTTATCTTTCGGCTTCTTTAGCGATTTTGTCTTAGACTGCTGCGGCATATGTTGCTCGATCCAGTAGACTATTCGGGCTGAATAATCGATGCGTTCAGGAATCCCCCGAATGCCATGACCCTCGCGGGGGTAGTTCACTAGTACTGATTTCACTTGATTCTCTAAAAGCGCATAGTGAAACTGCGCCGCTTCCGCTGCGGGAGTGCATCTGTCGAGGGCGCCGCAGATATTCAATGTGGGTGTGGATACCTGATGGGCATACATAACTGGGCTGCGCTGCATGTGCTTTCCTTGCGGGTTTTTATAATCGTCATCGAGAAAAAGTGTTACAAAGTGAGATATGTTTGAAAGCAGGTGCTGACTAATATAGTTGGTCATTGGCGCGGAGAGTACTGCTGCAGCAAAGCGCTGATCCTGACAGATCAACCAGCCGGCCATATAACCACCATAGCTGTGACCAATCACCCCAAGCCGCTGTGCATCGCTGTGACCCTTTTCCACCAAATGATCTATACCTGAGAGGTAGTCATAGGTATCCGCACCGCCCAAATCTCCGAGAACCAGTCTGCTGTACCCCTGTCCGCGTCCGGCGCTGCCTCTCGGATTGGGTAAAAATACCGCATATCCCTTTTTGAGCAGCATAAGGATATGCAGGCGTCGACCCAGCCAGTGAGGCCGCCACTGCCACACCGGCCCACCGTGCATATCCATTACTGTGGGGTGGGGCGCAGTACTCTGTGGGGTTAGCAACCAGCCTTGAATTTCTAGGCCATCTGCTGCTGTCCAGCAAACCTGTTCGGCGCTTTTGATGGCTGCAGATTCTGCGTTGTAGCCCTGATCAAAGCTTTTAATACACTGGTACTGACCACGGCTGATGCGGCCAATTTCAGGCGCTTTAAAAAAACTCTCCGCGATAATCAGGCAGTCGCCTCCCGGGGTTGCCGCGACGCTGATAAAGTGGCCCGAACTGGTTATTTCAGAGCTGCTCCACAGTGCTTCACAACAGGCCGCTTTGGATAGCTGGTATTGCAGAATATGGGTTTCAAAGCCACGGTGCCCGGCGACTAGAAGTTTTTCCTCTGAAAGCCATTCCGTGTAGCTGATATCAACTCTGTGACTGTTGATAGAGCAGCGCTGCTTGCTGTCACTATCGATTGTAAACAGGTTGCCGGCGATAATATCCCGATCGCTACCTAGGGCTTCTACAAATGCAATGGTCTGTCCACTTGCAGAGGCGGATAGACAGGAGAGCTGGTCTCTGGGCTTATGAAGCAGCTCTGCGTTGCCGGTTTCCAAATCAACAAGCTGTAATTGCGCTGAATACCAGTCCTCTTCATTGGGAGAGGGGGATGTGATTGCGGCAATTCGATGTTCGCCGCACCAGACTGCCTGCCAGATATTCAAATCTGTTGTCGGTACAGGTTCCAATCTATCAGTGGCGACTGTGTAGATCCACGCCTGTCGCCAGCGGTACTCTTCGGCACCGGTCTCCACATCTGGCATCCACTCGGGTAGCTGCTCTATGCCCCAGTTGGTTTTCACCGCGCCCTGGCCGCTGCCTTTGTCGGCACCGTTGCCAGCAACGGTTAAGAGAATACGGCTGCCATCAGCTGACCACTGCAACTGTTCAATCCAACCATTGACCTGTTGCGCAGTAAACTGGCTATTATCCTGCCGGTTGTGAATATTTAGTTGCAGATTGCCGGGCTTGCCGCGATCAGATAAAAAAGCGATATAGCGGCCATCGGGTGAATACTTACCCTGCTGCTCATTGCAGTCTGATGGCTTGCTGAGTGGGTGGATTTCACCAGTCTGCAAATCTATCTGGTATATCTTTGCTGTTTGGGGTTGCTTTAGGGATTGTACGTTGATGCCGGTAAACAGCCCGTGGGTATCCTCTGGTGATACCTGGAGATATTGTGCGTCATTTATGTCGGAGCTGTCAGTTGGCCAGATGCTGCAGTATAGGTGATGGGTCTCTCTATAGGTCGGGGTCTGGCGAATATCCCTTTGCATATGTTACTTCCTGTATTCCCTGCTATTTCTGGTTTTTAGGTTACTCCTGTATCTACGGCTTTTTGAACACTTAGCGGGCGCATATCAGTCCAGATATTATCTACCTCTGCCAGGCATTCCGATCTGCTGCCGACAAACCCGGTACTTTCCCAACCAGCGGGCAGTGGTCTGTCTACAAACCAATAGGAGTACTGCTTCTCTGCATTTACAACTACACAGAATAGGCTGTTTTCATTGTCTGTTAGGTTGTCTTTTAAATTCTCTTGTAAATCGTCTCTTACACTACTTTTAGAGCCACTGTTAAAGTTACCCTCAAATCTCTCAGTCGCGTTGCTCTTTTGCCGGTTTTTCCCCGCCATGGGTCGATCTCCTGTATTGCTACTATTCGTAGGAGTCGCCATGTTAATTCGCTTTTGGAAAATCCTTCAAAGGCTATATGTGATCTATTTCGGCCATATATTTACATACGTTTGCCAAGGGTTTTACCCCAGGCAACTATGCCTGGTCAGATGTTACTGTCGCCATGGTCAGGATATGTCCAGATTGTTCTGTGTAGTCAATAGTGAACTCAGTCTTGCTTGGCCAGTGGTCAGAGATGGTTGTGCTTGGACTAAGGGCTAATTTTTTGGCGCTGATACTGCAAATAGAAAAGTCGTGGAGGTTTGTTAGCGCCGATACAGAGGGAAACAGGGCCTTAAACAGGCTCTCCTTGGCGGAAAATGCCAGAGTAAGCAGAAATGGGTAGTCCTGATCCCGTGCTAATAAAAGTGCCTGTTCCCGAGGTTTCAATACCAGA
Source organism: Porticoccaceae bacterium (assembly GCA_038150705.1). Taxonomy (GTDB): domain Bacteria; phylum Pseudomonadota; class Gammaproteobacteria; order Pseudomonadales; family Porticoccaceae; genus HTCC2207. The sequence goes on from JAYOUA010000006.1 coordinate 50,616, forward strand.
TCGGTGATATCCGGCGACGCTGTATCAGTAGGCAGGTTTTCACAGTCAATACCAAGGCCGACATAGTCGCGGGCACTGCCGACTACGGCAATTGCCCGTTCGCTACTGTGACTGATTGAACCAATGATTCCCTCTGGCCACAGAGGGCTGCGATCGGGTTGCATTGTAACTTGCGACTGCCCGACGCTGATTGGCTTATAACAAAGGCGTTTAATTGCCTGTATAGCGCAGTAGCGGCCGGCAATAAATTCACTGTGTCTTTTTGCCGTGGCATTCGCCAGTTCGCAGGGTTGCTTGACGCCATAGTATTTGTAGCTGTTTTGACTGTAGTGCTGCCAGCTAAAGTCGCAACTAGAGAAGACTAGCCGGCGGCTGTTAAACGAAATGCACTCTGTGCCTGAAGAGGTAAAAGAAGAGTCGAATGGAGGCTCAAATGGAGAGTCAAAGGAGATATTGTCGAGCAATTTACGGCCTGTAAATCTGTTGCGTTGAAAAAGTCATTAATCGGTCAGGGCGAGTTAATAAGTTTATAGAGTAGATGGCTGTGTACTGGGCCTAAATAGTCAAAAAATATTGGCCAAATAAACTGTTATTTTGCGGCGCATTTACACAAAAAATCAGAATATATTGTGAATATATTCTTTTATAAAAATGAAATAAATTTTTAACCGTATGATTTTATGAGATTTTTTCTTGTTTTCTCGTTATCTCCTCGGTATGGCAGAATACTGTAAATTATGTAAACTTACTTCTGTCCCCGAGATTGCTTCTATGTTGGGTTTCTCAAAAGAATTTTAGGGTGCAGGGCGCTGTTTTGTCGTTGACTGGACTTGCTATTTAAATGGAATTTACAGGGCTAACCTATGCAAAGTAAATCTGATAATTCAAATATCATCAAACGTGTCTACCACAGTCTTAAAAATTCGGTAATCTCCAATGAGTTCCCTGCAGGTGAGCGTTTGAACATTGAAATGCTCGCGGAGGATTTGCGGGTTAGTATTACCCCGGTTCGCGAGAGCCTGCTGAGACTGGTTGCTGAAGGGTTAATTACTACTGTTCCAAAGATGGGCTTTTTTATGAAAACCCTTTCCGAATCCGATATACGAAATCTCTACGAGATAAACTATTTGCTGGTAGATTGGTCAGTCAGTTGCCTGATCGAGGATAAAATCCCAGGCTCGATTATCGGTGTGCCAGAGCTCACTGTGCTGCAAAAAAGGCTGACGCTGATTAACTCCCCCACGAATGAGTTGGTAGCCCATTCGGTGAGGCAGATTTTTGCCGCCTGCGCAAAGCGCTCCGGAAATAGTGAAATTTTCCAGCGTGTAGAGAATGCCAGTGACAGGCTGAATTATGTTCGAATTTGCGAGGCGCGAATGCAAACTGCGCCACTGGATCCCCTAATGAAAATTGTCCAATATGGCTCAGAAGGTGACTATGATATGTTGCGAACATCCCTCACCGCCCAGTTTGATCTCAGTAAACGAATGCTTCCTCATGTGATGCGCCAGGGTATTTTCCCAGCGGTAGCTATGCCCAAAGAGGGAGTTATAGAAACTGTTACCCATAAATCACATCTGGATTGACGATAATTTTTGGTGTTTCCCCAGGCCTTGCTGTTCACCCTTCTGAAGTTGTTTTTTGGTTTGTATTGACAAGATATACGCTGTCCCTAATCATCTTTGGCTATACTCATTAATTAAGTTCTTTAGCTCGCCTCTTTTGCTCGCATTACAAGAGAAGCGTTTTAGATAAAAACGGGGATAGTTTCTATGAGCAATCAATCGGCGCGCACCACAGCGGGCAGGGGACAGTTATACAGCAGTATTTTGGATACCATTGGAAATACGCCCTGTGTCAAGATCAATTCACTGGCACCTGAAGGTGTCGATCTGTATGTCAAGGCAGAGTTTTTTAATCCGGCTGGATCGGTTAAGGATCGCTTGGCTATCAGTATTATTGAGGAAGCTGAAAAAAGTGGTGAGCTCAGGCCCGGGCAGACCGTAATTGAGGCAACCAGTGGTAATACTGGCGTAGGTCTGGCCATGGTCTGTGCGGCTAAGGGCTATCCGTTCGTGGCAACAATGCCCACCAGTGTCTCTATCGAACGCCGCAAGTTGATGCGATTCCTCGGGGCAAAGGTAATTTTGACCCCTAAGGCTGATAAGGCAATGGGTTGCTATCTTAAAGCAGTCGAGTTGGCTGAAGCCAATGGCTGGTTTTTGGCCCGTCAATTTGAGACTGATGCCAATGCGAAGATCCATGAAAATACTACAGCCCGTGAAATTCTCGCGGATTTTAGTGGCAGCAACCTGAATTATTGGGTGACCGGATACGGAACTGGTGGTACCTTTTCCGGAGTTGCAAAAGTACTTAAAGAGCAGCGCCCAGAGACAAAGATTGTTCTCAGCGAGCCGCTCAACGCTCAATTAATTGCCAGTGGAACAACCCAGAGCCGCACTGCAGATGGTTCTCCGTCTGGCAGTCATCCTGCATTCGAGCCACATATGATCCAGGGTTGGACACCAGACTTTATTCCCCAGGTTCTTCAGGAGTCCATTGATGCGCAGCGCTTCGATCAGCTGGTACCTGTAGCTGCGGAGGATGGTATAGAGGCCTCAAAGTTACTGGCACAAAAGGAGGGTATCTTTACCGGAATTTCCGGCGGATCAACCTTTGCCGTGGCCCTTGAAATAGCTCGCAACGCTGAGCCAGGCACGGTTATTCTCTGTATGTTGCCGGATACTGGTGAGCGCTACCTTTCATCACCACTATTTGAGGGCGTCGGTGAGCATATGAATGCCGATGAGCTGGCGCTATCTCAGTCAACGCCGGGCTTTCACTTAAACGAGTAAGTTTTCGCGAGCTATTGCTGCTGGACTATTTTTTTTGCTGGCGTTTGGCAAAAGCCTCGAGCTGTTGTTCGCTTGCCGGTGGTTGATGTTGTTCCTTCCACTGGCTGAAGGGCATTCCGTAGATTGCTTCGCGGGCCTGGTCATCGGTGATATCTAGGCCACGTTCCTGGGCCTCCGCCAGATACCATTTACTCAGGCAGTTGCGGCAAAATCCCGCCAGTATCATCAAATCAATATTCTGCACATCTTTATTGTTGTCGAGGTGTTTAAGCAATCGACGAAAAGTTGCGGCTTCAAGTTCGGTAGATGCTGTCATAGGGTATCTCTGTGGCGTTGATTTAAAAAAATGTGATCAAAATTTAACCAATATAAACTATTGATGGCGGCTTACATTGTTAAACCAATGGCTTGTATTCTACGCCAATAACCCTGCTGATATAATACGCAGCTTCTTATCCATAACTCGAATTTATGAAATTAGGGAACCCATATGAAACCTGAATCTTCCTCTCTGGACGCTCAACCCGGGATTGAAGATGGCGCCTATTTGCTCGATGGCGTCATAAGAACAGTTGAGGGGAAGACCTCAAAATTGTTGCGCGACCAGATGAAAATCTTCGCCAAAAACCGCTTTATGTTTGCTTTTTTTGATGATCAAACCAATATGATCGATGCGGCTACTGGTTATGCGCACTGGGTTGATGGTGTACTTACCGAGACCCCAATTGCCAACCAGGATGGACCTGTTGAGGGTTTGAGTTTTGAGATCGCCATGCAGCCTACCGCTAATGGATTTACCCAGATTGTCAGGGATATGCCCTCAGCCAGTGGCGGTACCTACGATCTCGATGAAATATGGGAAACCCTGTCTACTGAACAGACAGCCTTTGATGGCCTGTGGAAGTTGCAATCCAGAAGCATGGGTGGCGCGATGTGTTTAGACTTTTCTGAGATGAAGCTGATTGGTGGCGGGCATTTTATCTTCTTTCAGTGCTTTGACCACCAGGGAGAGGCCATTAAGCATTTTGGCTTTGGTGCGATGCAGGTGAAACAGTCCGGCATGGTTAATGAAACAGGTATGACCAGCACCCTTGATAGTTACTCAGGTCAGGATCATCTGCTAAATATAAGTTTGACTGACGCCGACCATATGATCCAGAGATTTACGCTCGATGGTGTTGAGGTAGTCCAGTCTTACGTCCGTATCTAATGTATTAAATACACAGTTTGTCGAGGGATTTATTAGGCTGCGGCGTGGCTTTGGGGGGGCTACATACGATGTCTATACTTAAGAGGTACGCGGATACAGGTTGGTCTACAGTTAAGTAAATTGATGCATATGCTCTGCCTTTAGGAGAAATTAGAGAGCTGCCCGGTTTGTTATGGAGGAGTAGATAGATATGGATTATCTTATTCGACAATTGTTTGGCCGTGCGCGCATAAGCAACCTTTGATGCGAGCTCGAATACCGGCCAATGAGGCACAAAGATTAAACGCGCTGCGCCGTCTTGATTTGCTTGATTCCAGAGCAGAATTGGAGTTCGACGAGCTGACTTCCCTGGCGGCACAGATCTGCAATGTTCCGGTTGCGCTTATTTCACTGGTTGATGAAAGTCGCCAGTGGTTTAAATCTAAAGTTGGTCTCGACGTGGATGAAACCAGTAGGGAAGTCGCTTTTTGCGCCCATAGTATATTAAAACCCGATGAAATCATGGAGGTTCCAGATGCCACGCTGGATAGGCGTTTTGCCGATAATCCTCTGGTCACCGGGGATCCTAAAGTGCGCTTTTATGCAGGGGCGCCTCTCACCACATCCGCTGGACATACCCTGGGGACTCTTTGTGTTATCGACTACAGTCCGCGAACATTATCATCTTCTCAGAAGACTGCCCTTGAGTTGCTACGGCTATTTGTTGTTCGGCAGATTGAGTTGCGCGAGAGTCTCTCAAAATTAAAAAAAGCCAAGGGGCGCCTGTCCGCTAAAAATAGTCGCTTGCGGATGGAAATTGCAGAATCTGCAACCTCTCTGGAGCAGGAGATTGGTTTGCGTGTTGAATCTGAAATTCTCTCACGGCGAATTCTCGATATGGCCCTGGACGCTGTTATCTCCGTCGATCAGCAGGGAGAAGTGATCTACTGGAATCCCAAGGCAGAACACATTTTTGGCTATACAGCGCCCTTTGTGCAGGGTAAAAGAATTCTTGATCTGGTGGTTGAGCCTCGCGAACACAGTGCTATCCAATGGCGCCTAAATCAGTTTTTAAGCAGCTATGTCAAAAGTCTAAAAGCAGACCGCTTTGAAATGACGGCAGTGCGCGTTGATGGCCAAAGGATTCCCGTTGAAGTCGCAGTAATAGCCCTTAAACGCTATGGGGAATATGTATTTACCGGATTTGTTCGCGATCTAAGTGAACGAAATAAATATCTCGAAGAATTGCGAGTCTCAGCTATCACTTTTAACAGCCAGGAGGGAATAATTATTGCCGATGGCGAAGCAAACATATTGCGGGTAAATAAAGCCTTTGTAGATATTGCCGGTTACCCAGCAGAGGAGGTGATTGGAGCCTCGTTGCAGTCCCTCTCCTCAGATCATCATGATAAAAACTTTTATGCCTCTGTGTGGGAATCTGTTGAAGAGAGTGACGGTTGGGAGGGTGAGATCTGGGGTCGGCGCAAAAATGGCGATGCAGTGCCGTTACATATGACCATCACTGCTATTAGAGATAAAGAGGGACTCGCAAGCCATTATGTAATGGCCTTTTCTGATATCACAAGAACCAAAAAAGATGCTGATGAGATCTATAATCTGGCGTTTTTTGATCCCCTGACGAGCCTGCCAAACAGGCGTCTGTTGATGGACAGGCTGACACAGGCCGTGGCATCCAGTGGTCGCACTGGGCAAAAGGCAGCGTTACTGTTTCTCGATTTAGATAACTTTAAAAACCTCAACGATACTCTCGGACATGACTTTGGTGACCTTTTGCTACAGCAGACCGCCCAGCGTCTCAGGCACAGCTTGCGCGCTGAAGATACCGTAGCGCGTATAGGTGGTGATGAATTTGTGATTATTTTGCAAAATCTTGGCGAGGATGACTCTGATGCCCCGACCCAGACGGAATCGGTGGCAAACAAAATATTAGCGGCACTAAATCAACCCTATTCGCTGCATGATCACGAGTGTTATAGCAGTGCCAGTATTGGTGTGACTCTATTTGAGGACAGTTCAGAGCAGGTCGAGGAGCTGTTAAAGCAGGCTGATATTGCGATGTACCAGGCAAAGAAATCCGGTCGCAATATGATGCGTTTTTTTGATCCGCAGATGCAGGAAAATATTTCTCAGCGCACCAGTCTGGAAAATGCACTGCACAACGCTGTCGAGAAGCGGCAGTTCCAGCTTTACTTCCAGCCACAGTTTGACGGAAAAAACGAAGCGGTAGGTGCAGAGGCGTTAATCCGCTGGCAGCATCCGGTGTTGGGGACTGTGCCACCTCAGGATTTTATTCCCCTCGCCGAGGAGTCAGGCTTGATTGTGCCTATCGGTCGCTGGGTAATAGAGGCAGCCTGCGAACAAATCAGGTCCTGGCAGGATAATCCACGCACCGCCAATTTGACGCTTGCAGTGAATATCAGCCCGCGCCAGTTTTATCAGACAAATTTTGTCCATGAGGTATTGGAGTCAATCGCCAATGCTGGCATCGACTCCTGTGCGTTGAAGCTCGAACTGACTGAGGGTCTGATTTTAGATGATGTGGATAAGGCGATTATAAAAATGAACGAATTAAGACAGGCGGGCATACAGTTTTCGCTGGATGACTTTGGTACAGGCTACTCGTCCCTGGCTTATCTGACGAAACTGCCTCTCTCACAGCTTAAGATCGATCAGTCCTTTGTGCGTAATATTGGCGTAAATGACAGTGATAGCATTATTATCAAAACGATTATCGGAATGTCGCAAAGTCTCAACTTTGAAGTGGTTGCCGAGGGGGTAGAGTCGCAGCACCAGTACGATTTTCTCGAGGCGCTTGGCTGTCAGTTGTTTCAGGGCTATTTGTTTGGAAAGCCGCTGCCCGCTGAGCAGTTTGAGGAGATGTTATAGGCTGGGTTGTAAGTTAGTTTGTAACCTGTGCTGTAATCAGCGTGTTGATTTACGCTCAATTACTTTAAAACCCGTATTAATATACTCAGGCGATGCCCTGTCCATATCACTGTCTTGCGTAATTCGCTGTAAAATAAGCGCCATTGCCTTACTTCCCATGTTGTAGCGACTCACATTGACTGTGGTCAAGGCGGGCTGGGCATAGGCGGCCATTTCAATATCATTAAAACCACAGACGCCAAATTTCCCCGGTACATCGATATGCATCTTTTTGCATTCATGCAAAACGCCCAGCGCCAGGTCATCGTTGCAGCAAAATACCGCATCACAGTCTCCCGCAGTATTAGCCATTAACTCGCGAAATAACGCACTTCCCATCGCGACAGAGGAGGGCTGGGGGGTTGTGGTCACCCGCGACCTATCGAGGCAACTTGCTGCTGCTAAAACATGTTCAAACCCCGCCAGTCGATCACAGGTTCTGGGATCCATTCTGGCCCCTATAAACCCAATTTTTGTGTATGACTTATCAAGCAACAACTGGGCTACAGCCGCCCCGGCTTGAAAATGCGAAACCCCGACATTGATATCAATAGGCGCTTCAACCTCGCCCATTATTTGAACTACAGGAACGCCAGAGTTTTTGAGCATGGCGCGGGCGGCAGCGGTCTGTTCGCCACCCGTAATAATTAAGCCATCCGGGGACTGCCCGAGCAATGTTCGAATAGCCCGCTCTTCCTCCGCGGGAGAGTAGTGTGTGTCGGAGAGTAGTACCTGGTAGTTTGAAGGAATTGCAACGTCATAGATGCCACGTAGCACATCGTTAAATACCACATTCGACAGTGAGGGAATAAGAACGCCTATCAGTTTTGATTTTGATGATGCCAGTACACTTGCTGAGCGGTTGGGAATATATCCCAGTTCGCTGATGGCGGATTCGACTTTATTACGGACATTAGCCCGAACCCCAGCATAACCATTGACCACACGGGATACGGTTATCGGGCTGACGCCGGCTTTTGCTGCGACGTCCTTTAAGGTTAGGCGCTTGCCGCCCTGCGTGTTATTTTTTGTCATAAACGACTATTGGATTTTTATCCTTCTATTGTGCTCGGTTTAGCTATTGCCAACGTCGGGTTTAAAGCGTTACAAAAATAGTGATATTACCAGACAGCTGACCAAACCTGTCAAAGCAATAAGCGTTGTCATCACTGTCCAGGTTTTTAAGGTCTCTTTTTCGCTCATGCCCAGGTAGCGACTTACCAGCCAAAAACCCGAATCATTGACATGGGAAAGTATGGTTGCGCCTGACGAAATGGCAATCACCAAGAGACCCAAACTTGCCGCTGATAGTGACTGTAATTCGACAATGGGCGCAATTAATCCCGCCCCCGTGATCATTGCAACTGTCGCCGAGCCCTGAGCTACACGAGTAATGGCGGCGATTAAGAAACCCAGTATAAATATGGAAAATTGCGCCTCAACAAATACTGAAGCGAGCATTTGGCCAACACCAGAGTCAATTAGAACCTGTTTAAATGCCCCTCCGGCACCGGTGATTAGAATGACTACGCCGGCGGGCTCCAAGCCTTTGTTGGCAATATTTAAGAGAGACTCTCTGCTTAGATCACACTTCTTATGGGCAATGATCAGCGCAAAAATTGTGGCAATAGTCAGCGCCACAAATGGATGGCCTACAAAGCTGATGGCGGTAAGCAAATGGCCATTTTCAGCAAACAAAAACGGTGCTGTTGTAGCCAGCATAATTAGGACTAACGGCAGCAAAATAATCGAAGCAACCCAGGTGAAATCAGGCGACGGACCATTGGGCGTACTGGATAGGCCAGCCTGTGATTGCGGTACCGAGATAAATATTCGATTGGAGATGAATTTGCCAAACCAGGGGCCTGCGATAATCATAGCTGGAATACCGGTTATGACACCAAACAGAATAACCCAGCCAAGATCAGCTTTTATTAACTCGGCTACAGCGATAGGTCCTGGCGTAGGTGGAATAAAGCTGTGAGTAATCGCTAGTCCTGCCAGAAGGGGGATCGCGTAGTACAGTAGTGAGCGACCAGAGCGGTTAGCCAAGCCATAGATTAATGGTGCGAGAATGATAAATGCCACATCAAAAAATACCGGAATAGCGACAATAAAACCCGTAACACCCAGACTCCACTGAGTTTTCTCTGGTCCAAATGAACGTATAAGACTGTCGGCTATGCGCTCGATTCCACCAGAACTCTCTAAAATCTGGCCAAGAATAGCCCCTAGGCCTACGACGACGGCAACAAATCCCAGTGTGCCGCCCATGCCGTTTTTGATTGAATCGATAACATGAACAGGTTCTAAGCCAGAACAGAGGCCTACCAGTAGACTGGTGACCAGCAACGCCAAAAATGCCGGTACACGCAGAGCTATAACCAAAAAAAGCAGTAGGGCGATTCCCGCCCCGGCAACAAAAAATAAACTTAAGTCCACAGAAAATCCCCGAAATTATTTTTTTATATGCTTATTTTTCAACATTGACGGTCGCGACTTTTAGCCGATCGCCAATGATAATTTCAAATTCACCTGGTTCAACAACCGACTTCATATGCCGATCCAGTAGCGCAAAGTCTTCGTTATCAATAGTAAAACTCAGGGTTTTTTCTTCGCCGCGTTTGAGGTGTATGCGTTTAAAGGCAACGAGCTTTCTAACCGGAGTAGTTACTGTGCTGACTTTATCGTTGATGTAAATCATCACTACCTCGTCCCCATCCATAGCGCCAGTATTTTTAATATTGACGCTCATGCTGAGGTTGTCGCTGGTCGACATTGATGTTGGCACGCTTAGATTGGTGTATTCAAATGTCGTGTAAGAGAGGCCATAACCAAAGTAGTAAAGTGGCTTGCGGCTGCTCAAATAGAATCCACCGCGATGGAACGCCGAAGGTTTATGGTTGTAGAAACTCTGCAAATGACCCACCGAGCGTGGCACGGTTATGGGTAGTTTTCCACCGGGATTAATTTTGCCAGCCAATGTTTCTGCGATAGCCTGGCCGCCAAACATGCCCGGCTCCCATGCCTCGAGGATAGCGTCGGCATTTTCTGTAAGCCATTCTGAAGCAATAGGACCGCCATTGACCAAGACAACTACCAATTTTGCGCCGCTGGCTTTAATGTTTTCCAGCAGTTCAATTTGGTTGCCAATTAAGTTTAGTGTTGGCCGGTCGACGTTCTCGGCGCTGGTTTTATTTTTATCAAAGCGCAGCGAGTTTTCTCCCATAACGGCAATCACCACATCGGCTTTGCCAGCAAGTTTTTTTGCCCTAGATAATTCAGTCTTGGAGATAATGTCATGTCTGGCAATAGCCACATGATCTATTTTGGTGCCTGAAGCATATTGCGCTTTAATGCCTTCCAAAACGGTTGTGACATTGCTGTCTGGCTGCACGCGCGCCCATTCTCCCAAGAGTGCTTGATGGTCGGAATTGGGGCCTGTGACCAAGATGCGTCCTACGTCCTCACCAAGTGGCAATACGCCATTGTTTTTGAGTAGCACCATCGATTTCTGGGCAGTTTTTAAGGCCAGGTCACGATGACTTTCGTTGAGTAAGGTATTATCAACAGTCTCCTGGCTGGTATAGCGGTTTTCAAATAGACCTAGTTGAAATTTCGCGTAGAGAATTTTGCTGACGGCATGGTCAATGCGGCTCTCGGGTATTTCGCCGTTTTCCACCAGGGATTTAACATTGTCAAAGAAGCCGGGGCCTTGCATATGGACATCCATGCCAGCCAGAACTGCAACTTTGTCGGCTTCTCTTTCCGAGTCAACAATTCTGTGGGCGCTCTCAAGGCGCTGAATATCCATCCAGTCACTGATATAGAACCCTTCGAAACCCCATTCGCCACGAATCAAATCAGTCAGATACTCCTCATGGGCATGCGCTGGTATGCCGTTGATTTCATTGTGCGCAGGCATGATGGTGTAAACACCGTTCTTGATTGAGCCTACAAAGGGTGGGAAAAATATCTCATGCAGAGTTCGTTCGGATACGTCTGCCGGAGCGCCGTTGACACCATTGTAGGCGATACCTCCACCGACAAAGTGCTTGGAAGAGGCAATTACATTGTCAGCGGAACCAAAGTCCTTGCCCTGGTAACCGCGCACCATAGCATTACCCATTTCGGTGACCAGATAGGGATCCTCACCAAAGGTTTCACCAATGCGACCCCAGCGTGAATCACGAACAACTTCAATATTGGGAGAGTAGGCCCAATGAAAACCTGTCGCGCGCATTTCACTGGCAGTGTATTTAGCCATTAACTCTGCCAGTTCTGGCTCGAAGGAGGCTGCCAGACCAATTTGAGTGGCATATATGGTTGTGGCGCCCATATACATGCCATGTCCATGGATGGCATCAGTTGCTATAAGTAGTGGAATTTTAAGTCGAGATTCCTCGGCGAGGCTTTGTAAAATATTGGCCTCCTGATAGGTGGAGACTTTTAAGAAAGAGCCAATTTTACCTTCTTTGATTAATCCTGCCCGTGCTCCCAAGGCTAGCGTATAGTTTGACTTAGTGTCCTTGCTGTCAAAATCGATATCCGAGGCTTCACCGACAAACTGACACATCTGGCCAATTTTTTCATCCAGTGTCATTTCTTGCATCAGCAGTTTAACGCGCTCTGCAGAGGGTAGGCCTGCGTCCAGATAAGTTGGTTTGTCTGCCATGCTGTTTGTTGAGACGATAAAAAACGCTGACAAGATCAGCCTTTGAAGAGCAGAGTTCATTAGGAATTCCCCGTGTTATGGTTTTCCGCCGGCTTTTTTATAGTAAATTATTGCCGGCATATTGGTAGCGCAATCATTCTATGTAACAATAGTTGTGTTTACAACCAACTGGCCATTGAATGCTTACAAAAAAACATTCTTTTCAATCCCGGGTTTATTCTCATCTTCATCGTAAAATGATTGCGCAAACAATCATTCTCAATAGGAATTTAAATGTGTTCACTTGAAAACAGCGCTCAATATAATCAGTCGCCTCTACTGGTGGTTGTTATGGGCATATCAGGGACGGGAAAGTCAACCTTAGCTGATAACTTCGCAGCAAATTCTGGTTTTACCTATCTGGATGCTGACTCACTGCACAGCGAGGAGGCGATAGAGCAAATGTCCCGAGGTATACCTCTAACCGATGTGCAGCGCGAACCATGGATAGAGCGTATACACAGGCAACTGAGCCAATATCAGTCGCAGAATAAAAACTGTATTCTCGCTTACTCTGGGCTAAAGCAGCAGCATAGAAAAGTTATCTTTAGTTCCTATAGAAATAGGCTGGGAGTTTTATTGCAGGCTGAGCCGAGCTTGATCACTGAACGTCTAGCGAAGAGAAGTGGCCATTTTATGTCGCCGCAGTTGCTCAGTAGCCAAATAGCGGAAATGCAACCTTTTGTTGATGAAACACCACTCTTGAAGCTCGATAGTGCCGACAGCATAGAACGGCTATTGTTACAGCTGAAAAACTTTATCACCTTGTTAAAAAATGAATAGTGGACAACTGGTAGCAGACTAAAACTCCCAGTCTATAGCTGAGGTTTTATCTTGGTATAAAGTGCGTGCACCCTTCGGGGTTTGATTCAAATACTCCGGGTGCACCATACCAAAAACCCCCAGCCGGGGCTGAGGGTTTTTGGTATGGTGCACCCGGAGGGATTCGAACCCCCGACCAAGTGGTTCGAAGCCACCTACTCTATCCAGCTGAGCTACGGGTGCGCTAAAGCGCTTGGGTGTGTCTGGTTTTTTTGTGCTATTTAGAGTCTAGACTAGCGCTCTAAATACTGTAATTTATCCGGTGTGCCATCCCACTCTGCTGCGTCTGGCGCGGGATCTTTTTGCTCAGTGATATTCGGCCACACTTCGGCGAGTTCGGCATTGAGTTCCAAAAATACTTCCTGGCCCTCGGGAATCTCGTCTTCGGCGTAAATAGCGCCAGCGGGACATTCAGGTTCACAGAGAGCGCAGTCAATGCATTCGTCAGGGTGGATTACGAGGAAGTTTGGTCCTTCGTAAAAACAGTCTACAGGGCATACTTCTACACAGTCTGTGTATTTGCATTTAATGCAGTTGTCTCCAACGATAAAAGTCATTTTGATGTCTCTTGTTAAAAGGTCGTATGCGAAATTGCGCGGCATTATAACAGTTAGAATTGCGCTGTGAATGCCTTGTTGGCCTTTTTTGTCTGGCAGTTTGCCTAGAGCAACTTTTTTAACTCATATAGCAGGTCCAGTGCATCCCTGGGTGACAGTTCGTCTGGCCTTAGCTGTTCCATACGCTGCAGTAGAAGCGGGTTAACCGACGGCAGAAAAAGCTCACTCTGGCTGGGTTCGGTAATTGCAGCTGTACTCTTACCCTCGGCGCTGCTATCCGGAGTGATAACTGCATGACTGCCAGCTTCCAGCAGCGCCAACTCCTGGCGGGCTAGATCTATAACCTGTTTGGGAATACCAGCCAGTTTGGCGACCTGTATACCATAGCTCTTGTTGGCCGGTCCTTCCTGAATGCTGTGCAGAAAGACTATGTTTTCATTGTATTCGGTGGCATCCAGATGCACATTGACGGCGCTGGGGACTTTCTCAGGTAGCGATGTCAGCTCAAAGTAATGGGTCGCAAACAGGGTGAATGCCTGCACTTTTTCCGCCAAGTGGAAGGCACAGGCCCAGGCCAGTGAGAGCCCATCAAAGGTGCTGGTGCCGCGCCCCACTTCATCCATTAATACCAGGCTGCGGTCACTGGCGTTGTGCAGGATATTGGCAGTCTCGGTCATTTCCACCATAAAGGTTGAGCGCCCACCCGCCAGGTCGTCGGATGAGCCGATGCGGGTGAAGATACGATCTACGAGTCCAATGCTTGCCGAGGTGGCAGGCACAAAACTGCCTATTTGAGCAAGCAGGACTATCAGCGCGGCTTGACGCATATAGGTCGACTTACCGCCCATATTGGGGCCAGTGATAACCAGCATCTTGCGCTCGGCATTCATCTGCAGGTCATTGGCGACGAAGGGTACTTCGGAGACTTTTTCAACCACCGGGTGGCGGCCACCCTGAATATTGATGCCGGGTTTTTCATGCAGCTCTGGCTGGCAAAAATTCAGGTTTTGTGCACGCTCTGCCAGAGTGGATAAAACATCAAGTTCAGAGATCGCCCCGGAACAGTTTTGCAATGGTTCTAGGCTTTCATTAAGCCGTTCGAGCAACTCTTCATAGAGGTATTTCTCTCGAGCCAGAGAGCGGCTTTTGGCGCTAAGTGCCTTGTCCTCAAAGGTTTTAAGTTCCGGGGTGATAAAGCGCTCAGCATTCTTCAGTGTCTGGCGGCGAATATATTCTACTGGGGCGTTGTCACTCTGGCCCCGGGAGATTTCAATGTAGTAGCCGTGTACCCGGTTGTAACCGACCTTAAGGGTTGCTATGCCAGTGCGGGCTCTCTCGCGCTCTTCCAGTTCCAGCAGGTAGTCGCCCGCATTGGTGTTGAGCGCTCGCAGTTCATCCAGTTCGCTGTCGTAACCATCGGCAATCACTCCGCCGTCGCGAATTACCACCGGCGGGTTTTCCTGGATGGCGCTGCCCAGCAGTTCAACCAGATCTGGAAGCGGCTTGGCAGCATCAGCCAGACTGGCGAGATGCTCTACCGGTGCATAGGCCAGGGCAGTTTTCAGTTGTGGCAGTACGGCGAGGGATTCATGCAGGCGGGTTAGGTCGCGCGGGCGCGCAGAGCGCAGGGCCACGCGGGTGAGAATACGCTCCATATCACCGACCTGCTTGAGATGGCCGTGCAGGGTTTCATAGAGATAGTTGGCCTGTAGTGCGGCAATAGTCTGTTGGCGCGCCAGCAGGGTTGGCAAATGTTGTAGTGGACGATTTAGCCAGCGGCGCAATAGGCGGCTGGCCATATTGGTCGCGGTTGTATCCAGTACATCGAAAAGGGTGTTCTCCTGGCCTCCGGTCAGATTGATATCCAGCTCGAGATTTTTTCGGCTTGAGGCATCCAGGGCCACTGTTTCGTCGCGGTTTTCGGTGCTGATGCTGCGAATATGGGGCAGGGCACCGCGTTGAGTATCTTTTGCGTATTGGAGAAGACAACCAGCGGCACTGATTGCCAGTGGCAGGTGGTCGCAACCAAATCCACTGAGATCACGAGTACCAAACTGTTGATTGAGTAATCTCTGGGCGCTGTCCAGTTCAAACTCCCAGATATGGCGACGTCTAACACCAGGGCGATGGGTAAGAAAATCATTGTCCGGAAGCTCCTCGGAAATAAGTATTTCAACCGGATTAAGGCGCTGCAGTTCGCTGATTAGTTCCTCTTCATCAGATAGTTCGAGCAGCTGGAACCGACCGCTGCTCATGTCCAGAGTGGCAAGGCCTATTGTGCTGTGAGAGGTATCACTGTCACAGTGAACCGCCAGTAAAAGATTGTCACGACGGGCATCGAGGAGTGCTTCATCGCTGATGGTGCCCGGTGTAATAACTCGCATGACCTGGCGCTCGACCGGTCCCTTGCTGGTCTCAGGATCGCCAACCTGCTCGCAGATTGCCACGGACTCGCCCTGTTTTACCAGCTTGGCCAGATAGCCCTCGGCGGCGTGATAGGGAACCCCGCACATGGGGATAGGGTTGCCGTTAGTCTTGCCTCTGGCGGTAAGGGTGATATCGAGAATCTGGCTGGCGCGTTTAGCGTCGTCAAAAAACAGCTCGTAAAAATCGCCCATACGATAGAACACTATATCGTTGGGATGTTCTGCCTTGATACGCAAATATTGCTGCATCATGGGGGTATGTGTCTGTGAACTGGCTTTGGCTGTTGCGCTCATTAAACGGTAGCTCTTTCTAATAATAACTAAACCGATATTTACTGTTTATCGGGTCTGGCAAGGGCAAGAATTCTATCAGAGCGAAGGCCAAATCACAGTGCTGAGGTTTAAAGCGAAATAAAGCTATAGCCACAGATAAAACGAAGATACACTTTCCCTATGCGAAACGAAATCTATCATCTTTCAGAGCAGTTGGGCAGGGCACTCTTGGAAAAAAGTGCCACCGTTACCAGCGCTGAGTCCTGCACCGGTGGGGGAGTGGCGCAAGCTATTACAGAGGTAGCCGGAAGCTCGGCCTGGTTCAATCGCAGCTTTGTCACCTATGCCAACAGCGCCAAGGAGGAGATGCTGGGGGTGGATGCTGAGCTACTCGAGAGACACGGAGCAGTATCTGAGCCAGTAGTTCTCAGTATGGTCAAAGGTGCGGCACGACTTGCCTCTGCAGATTACGCTGTGGCGATTAGCGGTATCGCCGGGCCAGGCGGTGGCAGTAAAGACAAGCCAGTTGGCACCGTATGGTTTGCCTGGTTGAGTCCGCGAGGGGTTTTAGCGCGTAAGTATTTAATATCCGGAGATCGACATTCAGTTCGCGAGCAGGCGGTAAAAATTTCTCTGCAACATCTCTTGCATCAGGTTACTGGATGTAATACTGTATAACCATACAGTTATACTGGTTATGAGTTACATAAAAAGCTCGCAGCAATTCCAATAACAAAATTAATTTAAAAGTCAGAACAGAGGACACAACAATGGATGCCAATAAATCAAAAGCATTAGAAGCCGCACTTGGACAGATAGAACGTCAATTTGGAAAGGGCACAGTGATGCGTATGGGTGAAGGCACCCGCCAGGCTGTACCGGCTATATCCACTGGTTCACTGGGGCTTGATATTGCTCTAGGTATCGGCGGCCTTCCAAAGGGCCGAGTGGTTGAAATCTACGGCCCGGAATCCTCTGGTAAAACAACTCTGACATTGCAGGTGATTGCCGAAGCACAAAAAGCCGGTGGTACCTGTGCCTTTGTCGATGCCGAGCATGCACTCGATCCGGTCTATGCCGAAAAACTTGGCGTTGTGGTTGATGACCTGATTGTCTCGCAACCGGATACCGGTGAGCAGGCTCTCGAAGTTACCGATATGCTGGTTCGCTCTGGCGCCTGTGATGTGCTGGTGGTTGACTCGGTTGCAGCGCTGACACCTCGTGCCGAGATTGAGGGTGAGATGGGTGATCACCATGTTGGCTTGCAGGCGCGACTGATGTCACAGGCACTGCGTAAGCTGACCAGCAATATTAAGACGGCCAACTGCCTCGTTATCTTTATCAACCAGATCAGAATGAAGATCGGTGTAATGTTTGGCAACCCTGAAACTACCACTGGTGGTAATGCGCTTAAGTTCTACTCTTCAGTGCGCTTGGATATCCGCCGTATTGGTGCGGTTAAGAATGGCGATGAGATCGTCGGAAATGAAACGCGCGTCAAGGTCGTTAAAAATAAAGTGGCACCTCCATTTAAGCAGACAGAGTTTCAGATCCTTTATGGCCAGGGTATTAACCGCAATGGCGAATTGGTGGATCTGGGTGTAAA
Organism: Porticoccaceae bacterium; assembly: GCA_038150705.1. GTDB lineage: Bacteria > Pseudomonadota > Gammaproteobacteria > Pseudomonadales > Porticoccaceae > HTCC2207. Next base: position 68,004 of record JAYOUA010000006.1, read on the forward strand.
GCATGGTCTGATCGATAAGTCCGGTGCCTGGTATGCGTATAAAGGTAACAAGATTGGTCAGGGTAAGGCCAATGTTGGTATTTATCTCACCGAAAACCCAGAGGTGGCGGCAGAAATCGAAGCCTATATTCGCTCAAAGGAACTCGGTGGATTGCCCCCTACGGAAGAGTCTACTGAGGATACAGCGGCTAATTAAGGCCTGCAGCAGAGCAAATTTGTTGCCCGACAAAAAGCGCCCACCGGCGCTTTTTGTTTAAATGGCATCTGTAATACTGTTTATATTGAATGGCTGGGTAGCAGCATATTATGTTGGAGAGCGCTATGGCAGATAGTCCGGCGGATACAACAGCAGCGAAAATTCGCATAGCAGCTATGGATCTGCTTACCGGTAGGGAGTATTCCCGTGCCGAGCTGGCAAATAAATTAAATAAACGATTTGATAGTCACCCATGTATCAATGAAGTCCTAGTAAAAATCACCGAACAGGGCTTGCAGTCAGATAAACGCTTTGCCGAAGCCTTTGTTCGTTCGCGTATCTATCGTGGCCATGGGCTAGCGCGTATACGCCAGGATATTCGTCAAAAAGGCGTTAGTGATGAGTTGGTTGCCAGAGCTTTGGAAGAGGCTGATATCGACTGGTATGAGCTGGCAAGGGATGTGGCTGTGCGCAAGTTTGGTCAGCGCTTGGCAGCTGACCAGCGTGAAAAGGCCAAGCGTATGCGTTTTATGCAGTATCGAGGCTTTAATTACGAGCAGATTAAATATGCTCTGGATATGGTTATTGATGCTGATGACTAGCTAAGCATCTTCACAGATGGCATTTGAATATCTCAGCCAGTCGCAGCTCTATCCAGCTCTGTGCAGCTAGATTTTGTATAAACCCGCAGTGGCCACCAAAGCGGTGAATTTCAATATTTAATTGTTGGTTATGATTGATCCTTTTTATATCTGCAACGGGAATAATTGGGTCATCCTGCGAGGCTATAAGATGAGCTGGTGTCGTCAGGTGCGAGAGACGATCACCCGTCAAGGCATAGGAGGAAAAATAGCTTTCAACATCTTCAAACTGCGTAAATCTGGGGATAAAGAATTTATTCATATCATTTATCGAGCGTGCGCTGTTCAGCGCATCGGCAAAATCGTACTCTGGAAAATGCTCTAATTTTTTCTTTAGCGACTTTGTCCAGCGATAGAGAAAATACTTCTCATAGAAAAAAACCGTATTATTCAACGCGTGCATTGCATTGACTGGATCCACTGGCGGGCAGATACCAGTGGTAGCACTGAGGCCGAGTTTTTGTCCATGGTCTGCAGCAATTCGCAAAGCAAAGTTTGCGCCCAGTGAAAATCCGCCGAGGAACACCTTGTCGTAGCTGAACCTGCGGTTAAAGTCAGCAATTGCACCGGCGACTTCATCGATTAGGGTCGAATTAAAAATTCCCCGGTTGAGATGCTGAGTATCGCCGTGGTCGCGAAGATTTAATCGCAGCACATCAAATCCCTCATTAAGCAGGGAATTAGCTGTAGTGACCTGATAGGCAGATCTGCTTGAACCCTCCCAGCCATGGAGCAAAACAACAATTCCCCCATTGGCTGTGGGGCTGCGGTCATACTCTCCCTTGAGTCTGGTTCCATCTTCTGCGGTAAGAATTAACATCTCACTATTCAAGCGCTGAACCAGCCGATTGGCACGTACTTTTCTTGGGCCCACACTGTTAAAAATACTCTGTATATGAGGGTTTTTTAGCAACAAGGGTGGGGAAAACGCTGTGTTATGGGTCATATAAAAGAAGGATGTTATTTTTTTATGGATGAGCGTGATTTTACACTAATAATTAAAAGTGGTTGCCTGAAGATTTAAGCGTCAATAATTTATGCCATCAACCATGCTCGTCATCTTTGTATCAGGGAGATCAAGATGAAAATATGTAAATTAAATCAGTCGATTTTAGTTATTTTAGCTACCCTGTTTTTGCCAACTCTACTGTTGACCAGCCCCACCTACGGTGAGCAAATCGATAGCAATAAATCCAGCAGCCAAAAGGCTAGTAGTCTGGTAGATCAGCTCAGCAGCATAGAGGCTGAGGTCGACCCGGTTGCTTGGAATATACGCAATGGTTGTGTAACCTTGCGAAGAGTAAAACGTATAAAGTTTCTCGATGATCAGACTGCCTTGATGTCTATGCGAAATAGAAATCCAGACAGGAAAAAAATCATTTTAAAGCTCAGGCGCCAATGCCCCGGCATCAAGCGCAATGGCTATATTCATAGAGCCTCTGGTCAGAGACTTTGCGTTGGTTTTGATCGATTTATCGTCATGGGTTCCTCTGGCTACAGTTGTAGAGTAGAGTCTCTGGAACCCTATATTGATATTGAAGAGCCCAGTTTGGAGTAAGTCTTCTCCCGGGCTTGCTGGACTATGGGGCCTGTGTGTGACGTCAGTAACTGGGTTGTTTCTCAAACGCTTTTTTACCTGCATTAATCGGCATGCGTTACTTGCCTTATTGCTGTCCTCAAGTGCTCTTTCTGATTCGGTCATCAACTGGCAGGGCAGTTGGCAACAGGGTGCTTTGTTACTCGGGCAGATCGATCCCGAGCACAGTATTAGTTTCGCCGGCGAGCCATTGCAGATTACCACTGATGGATATTTTCTGTTTGGCCTTGGGCGCAATGCTCAAGGTCCTTCAAGATTTATGCTGCACAGTCCCACGGGCGTCGTTGAGGTTCAGTATCCGGTTGCCAAGAGGGAATATCATATCCAGCGAGTCGAAGGCGTTCCTCAGCAAACCGTCAACCCGCCTGCTGAACAGTTAAAGAGAATAAAGTCTGATTCTGCCCTGGTTCGCAAAGCTCGGCGGGAAGTGACCGCCAGCGTTGATTTTCTGCAGGGCTTTATAAAGCCTTTGGATGGCCCCAAGACCGGTGTGTATGGTAGTCAGCGTTTCTATAATGGTGTCCCCAAAAGTCCCCATTACGGTATAGATTACGCTGCCCCCACTGGCAGTAAAGTGATGGCTCCGGCAGCAGGGATTGTTCGCCTGGCGCACAGGGATCTGTTTTACTCCGGTGGCACATTGATTATTGATCATGGTCATGGCCTCAGTTCGAGTTTTCTTCATTTGAGCGATATTCTGGTCAGTGAGGGCAGTCGAGTTGAGCGCGGTGATACTATCGCTCTGGTTGGGGCTACAGGTCGATCCACAGGGCCCCATTTAGATTGGCGTATGAACTGGCGTGATGTGCGCGTCGATCCCGAACTTGTTTTGCAGGCTCTTCCTGCGCGATAACATCTATCTCCCTGAATAAAAGCGATTTTTTTCAGAGGCCGTAGCGGTTTTCGGGGATTTTGCGTACACTAGCCCGGTTTTGAAACGGACGGTTATCGTGGACAAAAATCTCTTAAGCATATTGGTTTGCCCGGTTAGCAAGGCACCTCTTGAATATAACCAAGAAAAACAGGAACTGGTTTGTCGAGCCAGTGGTCTCGCCTATCCGATTCGCGATGGTATTCCAGTAATGCTGGAGACGGAGGCGCGTCAGCTCGATGCCGATGAAAAGCTTCGTGACTCTGCAAAATAAGCCTTGAGGTGTAGGTCATGACAGAAGCAACATTATTTACCCGTATTATTGATCGCGAAATTCCCGCAGACATTGTCTACGAGGATGACCAGTGTATTGTAATTAACGATATCTCTCCCCAGGCCCCCATTCATATGCTGGTTATTCCGCGTAAACCAATCGTAAAGTTAGCTGATGCGGCAGCGGAAGATAAAGCCCTGTTGGGGCATCTAATGTGGGTGGCTGGTGAAGTGGCGAGGCAGGTTGGTGTTGCCGATGCATTTCGTTTGGTGGTCAACAATGGTCAGGCGGCCGGCCAGACCATTTTTCACCTGCACCTGCATTTGTTGGCGGATCCTCAGGGTAGCCAAACATTCTCTGAATCAAATATATAAGGCAGAGGTCATAACGACCTCGCCGTAACAGGAAATTATTAATGATGAAAAGCGCCGAGATTCGTGACGCATTCCTAAACTATTTCGCCAGTCAGCAGCACAGCATTGTGCCCAGTAGCAGTCTGGTGCCTGGAAATGATCCAACCCTGCTATTTACTAATGCGGGCATGGTGCAGTTTAAAGATCTCTTCCTAGGCGCCGAGAAGCGAGACTATGTTCGCGCGGTATCATCACAGCGCTGTGTTCGCGCCGGTGGCAAGCACAATGACCTTGAAAACGTGGGCTATACCGCACGTCATCACACCTTCTTTGAGATGCTTGGCAACTTTAGTTTTGGTGATTACTTCAAGCGAGATGCGATTAAATTTGCCTGGAAGTTTTTGACTGAGGTGCTCGAGCTACCTAAAGAGCGGCTCTGGGTCACTGTGCATATCAGCGATGATGAGGCAGCCGCCATCTGGATTGATGAAATTGGTGTTGACCCGGCACGATTGTCGCGACTGGATGAAGATAATTTCTGGCAGATGGGCGATACCGGCCCCTGCGGCCCCTGTACCGAGATATTCTGGGATCATGGTGAAGATATTCCTGGCGGCCCCCCCGGCAGTAAAGATGATGACCTTGATCGTTATATCGAAATCTGGAACCTGGTGTTTATGCAGTATGAGCGCGATGCCAGTGGCAAAATGACCCCGCTACCCAAGCCCTCTATTGATACAGGTATGGGACTCGAGCGTATAGCCGCAGTGATGCAGGGTGTTCACAACAATTACGATATTGATCTCTTTCAGCACCTGATAAAAGCTGCTGCCGAAGTGATTGGTGTAACCGATCTGCAGGAGAACTCCCTGAAAGTGGTTGCCGACCATATTCGCTCCTGTGCTTTTCTTGTGGTCGATGGTGTGCAGCCCTCCAATGAAGGCCGTGGCTATGTGCTCCGCCGCATTATTCGCCGCGCCCTCAGGCATGGTCACAACCTAGGAGCCACGGGCAGCTTCTTCTACAAGCTGGTCGGCCCACTGGGTGAAGTGATGGGCAAGGCCTATCCCGAGTTGCTAAGTAAGCAGGCAGAAATTACAGATATTCTCAAAAAAGAAGAGGAGCAGTTTGCCCGAACTTTGGATAAGGGTATGGCTGTCCTCGAAGTGGCGCTAAAAGATGTTGCTGGTGATGTGCTGCCCGGTGAATTGATTTTTCAACTCTACGACACCTATGGTTTCCCAACAGATTTGACTAACGATGTCGCTCGAGAAAAAGGCTACAGCCTGGATATGGCCGGTTACGAAAAATGTATGAACGAGCAGCGCAAGCGTGCCCGATCCGCCAGTCAGTTTGGCATTGACTACAGCGATAGTATCCGCGTTGATGGCAGCACTGAATTCTGTGGATACAACAGTCTGGAAAATGCTACAGAAGTTATAGCCCTTTTCACAGCGGGTGCAGAAGTTGAGTGCGCCAGCGAAGATGACGAAGTAGTAATAGTGCTCAACAATACGCCGTTTTATGCCGAGTCTGGCGGGCAGGTGGGTGACAGCGGTTACCTTCAGACCAATTCAGCCAGAATAGAGATTACTGATTGCCGCAAGTCTGGTGATCATCATCTGCATATTGGTCGTATGCTCTCAGGTCAGGTAAAAACAGGTGAAACTGTCACTGCAGTGGTTGATGCCACAGTGCGCGGCGCCACAGCGTTAAATCACTCAGCAACGCACCTGTTACACAAGGCTTTGCAGGATGTGCTTGGCGACCATGTTCAGCAGAAGGGATCACTGGTTGACAGTCAGCGACTGCGCTTTGATTTTTCCCATGGGGAAGCGGTGACAGCCGGACAGATCCGTAAATTGGAACATATAGTCAATCGCGAAATACTTCGTAATACCAAGGTCAATACCGAGGTAATGAGTATGGATGACGCGGTTGAAAGAGGCGCCATGGCCCTGTTCGGTGAAAAGTATGGCGACGAAGTCCGCGTCCTCAGTATGGGTGGTGATTTCTCTGTAGAACTCTGTGGTGGAACTCATGCTTCGCGCACCGGTGATATAGGTCTGCTTAAGATAACCGGTGAGTCCAGTGTTGCCGCAGGTGTGCGACGCATCGAAGCTGTCACCGGCGACAATGCGCTTGCACTGGTCGACGAGTTGCAAGACAGCCTCAATGATGTAGCCAGTACAGTGCGAGCTGCGCGGCACAGTGTTGTCGATAAGGTGCGTCAGGTAGTTGAAGAAAATCGTCGCCTGCAGAAGGATATCGACGCCCTAAAACGCAAGTTGGCCAGCGCTTCAGGAACTGACCTTATGTCGGCCCTGAGAGAAGTTAAGGGAATCAGTGTACTCGCGACTGTTGTCGAGGGTGCTGATGGCAAGAGCTTGCGTGGCGTTGCTGATCAGGTCCGCTCAAAAATGCAGTCAGGTGTGTTTTTACTTGCCGCAGTGGATGGCAATAAGGCGGCACTGGTCGCCGGTGTCACCAGCAACCTCACCGATCAGCTCAGTGCTGGCAATCTGCTCAAGTTTGTAACAGCGCAGGTCGATGGCAAAGGGGGTGGCCGGAAGGATATGGCCCAGGGTGCCGCTGGCAGCACCGAGAATCTATCCGCCGCACTTGAGTCTGTATATGGTTGGGTTGAGGATACAGTCTGAAGCTCTTAACTTTTAACCGAAATTGCTGTTTAATCAGCGCCCTTTTTATCTAAGTAGATATATTAAAGATGAGTTTAATTGTTCAAAAGTATGGCGGTACCTCAGTTGGCACGGTCGATCGCATCAAGGCTGTTGCCGAAAAAGTAGCCGCAGCGCACAGAGCGGGCGACCAGGTTGTCGTAGCCGTTTCAGCGATGAGCGGAGAGACCAATCGGCTGATTGGCCTTGCCCGAGAGATTCAGGAAGAGCCCAACCTCCGCGAGATGGATGTGCTGGTCTCAACTGGCGAGCAGGTAACCATTGCACTTCTGTGTATGGCATTGCAGGAAGCTGGTATCGAAGCGCGATCATATACCGGCGGTCAGGTGCGTATTCTCACCGATAATGCTCACGGCAAGGCACGTATTCAGGAGATCGACGGGCACCGTATTCACAGCGATCTGGATGCGGGTAGAGTTGTTGTGGTGGCTGGTTTCCAGGGTGCCGACGAAGCCGGCAACATTACCACGCTTGGACGTGGTGGTTCAGATACCACAGCGGTGGCGCTGGCAGCGGCCCTAAGTGCAGATGAGTGTCAGATCTATACAGATGTTGATGGTGTCTATACCACTGACCCAAGGGTTGTTCCTGAAGCGCAACGGCTCGAAAAAATAACCTTTGAAGAAATGCTGGAAATGGCTAGTCAGGGTTCAAAAATACTGCAGATTCGCTCAGTAGAATTTGCCGGAAAATACAATGTACCACTACGTGTAATGTCCAGTTTTGAAGATGGTCCAGGCACGTTGATTTCTCTTGAGGAAGACGATCAGATGGAAAAACCAGTTGTTTCAGGTATTGCGTTTAACCGCGACGAAGCCAAATTAACTATTCGAGGTATTCCGGATCAGCCCGGTGTTGCCTATAAGGTTCTGGGCGCAGTGAGTGCAGCCAATATTGAAATTGATGTTATCGTGCAGAACGTTGCTAAGGATAACTCGGCGACAATTACCTTTACAGTGCACCGCAATGATCTTAAGCGAGCATCAGAGCTTCTCGAGCAGATCGCTGCAGATCTGGGTGCTATTGAAGTCAATACAGACGACCGTATTGTTAAGGTATCAATAGTTGGTGTTGGTATGCGCTCCCATGCTGGTGTGGCTGCAACCATGTTTGAATCTTTGGCGGCTGAGGGTATTAATATTCAGTTGATTACCACATCAGAAATTAAAATTACGGTGGTAATTGAGGAGCGGTACTTAGAATTGGCAGTTAGAGCGCTACATTCTGCGTTTGGACTTGAACAATCAGATTTATAAGCGGTCAGATTTTGGACACAACAGTTAAAAACTGTTAGATTCTGCGCTGCTCATAGGAGTTTAATTCTTAAAGCAGCGTTCAACCGGGGGGATTGGCCGTGACCACTAGCTACAAAACAGTGAGTATGGCGGATTAAGGAAATAGTTTCACCAATGATTGGTGAACAGCAGTGTAGGAGCAATTATGTTAATACTTACTAGACGTGTAGGAGAGACTCTTGTAATTGGTGATGATGTCACTGTTACAGTGTTGGGAGTTCGAGGAAATCAGGTTCGACTTGGTGTCAATGCACCAAAAGAAGTCGCCGTTCATCGCGAAGAAATTTATCAGCGCATCCAGATGGAAAAAGGTGGAAGTGAAGCGCCTGCTGCCGACGATTCAGCTGAATAAGATACTTTGATTTTTTTGCCAATGTGCTATTATGCCGCCGCTGTTCAAGGGCGGCATAGTTGTTTCTAGAGATGCACAAAAATCATCTCTTTGTAAGGCAACAAAAACAACCCGCAACCGGGCGCGCCTGGGAACTTTAACAGGCAAACCGGAAGACAAGTTTACGGAGAAATGGCCGAGTGGCTGAAGGCGCGCCCCTGCTAAGGGCGTATACGTTAATAGCGTATCGAGGGTTCGAATCCCTCTTTCTCCGCCAAATAAAAAAGCCCCCATTAGGGGGCTTTTTTATTTGCCTGAAAATGAGGGTGAGATCC
>JAYOUA010000006.1:76695-126503 GCA_038150705.1 Porticoccaceae bacterium
TAAGCCCCTCTCTAGAGGGGGCTTTTTTATTTGCCTGAAAATGAGGGTGAGATCCCTCACGGGTTCGACAAAATGCGAATGCATTTTGGACGCACGAAGGGCGCCCCGCAGGGGTTACTAAGTCCCCTAGGGGGACTTAGTAATCAATCCCTTTCTCTCCGTCCAATCTGATCATGCTACCTGCTTAAGCCCCTCTCTAGAGGGGGCTTTTTTATTTGCCTGAAAATGAGGGTGAGATCCCTCACGGGTTCGACAATCGGCTTCGCTTTGAATGAGAAGTTTGAAATATTTCCGATGCCGCAGGATCTTACAGAGGCTATCAAGCTCTCCCGACGCCAGTCCAGCCTTTTTAGCTACGCAGTGTCCATTACTCCCTGCTGGGTTATACAGTCTGTTATATTCACCCAACCTCAAAGCAACCCGTGTTGAAAAAGAAATTTTGCAACGTTTTCCCGATAGTCAAGGTATATGTATTTGAAGGCGCAACTTAACTAGATTAATAAGGAAAAAAGATTATGGAAGGCTTTATAGACTCATTAGTACCCATTGTTGGCATAGTCGGTGTTTTTGGTATGCCGGTATTTATCGTCTGGACTGCGCTGTACTTTAACAATAAAAAGAAGGAGCAGTTTCACGCCTCCTTACATAAATTGATTGAAAGCGGTCAGGAACTAACTCCAGATTTATTACAAAGTATCCCGGGCTATGTGGAAGAGGATAAAAAAGTCAGTGATATTAAAGCCGGCGCGGTTTTAGTAGGTATAGGTGTAGGTGTCGTTCTACTGGGTTATTTTGGCTTACAGTCAGCCGTCGTTTGGGCGTCAGGATTGCTGGTGGCATCGCTCGGTTCGGCGCTGCTCGCCTTTGGCGTATATACTGAAAAAAATAAAAATGATACCGCTTGATGGAGACGGATGAAGAACTTGTAAAGAGAACACTTAAAGGTGGAAGTCACCATTATGGGGTACTTATTCAGCGCTATGCTGATTATCTATTTGGCCTGGGTATGCGTTTGACGGCGGGTAACAAAGAGCTTGCCGAGGATATTTCTCAACAGAGTTTTCTCAAATCTTTTACTTACCTTAAAAGCTTTGATTCTCGCAAGAGCTATAAACATTGGCTTACCGGAATTGCCGTCAACTGCTTTAAGGATATGGTTAAAAAAGAGCAGCAATACACGGAGTTAGATGCAGCTGTTGAGTTGAGCTGTTCGCCGCAACTTGAGGGCGACTCAGGGTTTTTTGATCTGATTAAACCGTTGACTAAGGATGAGAGAATTCTCTTTACTCTAAAGTATATTTACGCGTATCAAATTAATGATATTGCCGACTTTTTAAACCAAAAACCGGGCACGGTTAAATCCAGGATTAGCCGTGCCCTGGAGAAGCTGAAATGAACAAGTTTGAAGAGATCGTCAAGCAGGAAAAGCTGGTTTCATACGTCCAAAGAGATCGACAGCTATTTGGTTTTTATACGATGGTGCTGATCGCACAAGAACAGGCCGCCAAAAAGGTCAAAATAAAGCTGTGGGCTTTGTTGATTGTGCTGACCGTTTTTGCATCTCTATTTTTATCGTCAATCAATCAGTCGATAGTTTTTCTTGTTGGACATTTAAACACTATCGATATCACCGATATTTTTATTATGGCGCTTATCAGTTATGGCGTTGCAGGCCTATACCTTTTACTGATCAGAAGGGGTGCAATTGTCTCTAGGTAGTGTAACCCCCCCCCTTCCTCTATTGGCGGCTTAGGCTCTGCAGCTATAATTTCAAGCGACCTCAGCGCCATTAGCCGCCTCATAGAGCTCAAACCAGGACTGCCGATCAAGCTCAATCTCCAGGGCTTTGGAAAACGCCCTAATGCGCTGAATATTATTGCTTCCCATGATCGGCAGAATATTCGCCGGATGTTTCAATAACCAGGCAATGGCAATAGCTGCCGGATCTGCATTAAACGCCTCAGCCTTTTCGAATAGTTTTAAACGCAATTCGCAGTGCGGCTGCTGGAAAAGCGATCCGCCGCCAAGAGGTGACCACGCCATGGGTAAAATTCTGTGTTGCTGAAGATAGGCCAAATCACCATTGGTCAGCGCAGTATTTTCGGCAAGGCTGATTTCAATTTGGTTGGTGACAAGCCTGTTGCTCATGCGCGACTGCAGTAAGTCCATATCCCAGGGGCGAAAATTTGAGACCCCGACAGCTTTTACCTTGCCACTCTCAACAAGACGATCGAGCGTGGCACCTGTTTCATCAGCGTCCATTAGCGGGTCTGGACGGTGCAGCAACAGTAGATCAATCTGTTCAATCGCCATCTCCTTAAGAGAGCGATCAACCGCCTGATTGATATACTTTTTTGAGGTGTCGTAGTATTTAAGTCGCTTGTCGGAATGAATGCCCGCCGGCGCGACGATATCGCACTTGGTAATTATTTCCATTTGCCGGCGTAATTGAGGTGCCTGTCTAAGGCATTGACCAAGAAGCCCCTCACAGCTGTAGCCAGCGTAGATGTCTGCCTGATCAAAGCTACTAATACCCTGTTCCAGACAGGCTTCAATTTTCGCCTGCACTTGTTTTAGGGAGCTATCTGCATCATCCTTTAAGCGCCACATTCCATAGATAATGCGAGATAAATCAAGGTTTTCAGAGAGGGTGATTCGCGCCATCAGTCTTGCTTCCTGTTGTGTTCACTGCGTGTAGCTTGCAAATTTAACATCCTGATTAGTAGCCTCAATTTTGGGCTGTAGTTTTGCCTTGCAAGCTGGATGAATTAAATTCATCGGCCCAAATGGGCTGGTCTGAGGCGCTGGCACCTTCTGCGTAGATTCTGACGTAATCAATTTCCATGGTTGATTGAGTAAAATTAGTGGCGATCTTTGGCTCAATGGCGATATTCAGTAGCAGGTATTGGTCGTCAGTATAGGGCCAGGTAGAGGCATTTCGTATGCTTGGCGCATATCTGTAGTGCTCAACTCCATCGACACTAAAGATAATCTTGTCTCTCTGCCAATCCATCTCATAGGTGTGAAATTGAGTCGAGACTGTGCTTATTACCTGGCCGCCATAATTAATGGTGCCGCCATGGCTGGAGGGTGTGTGCATAGCGCTCTGAACAAAATTCTGGTTACTGCCCCAGTGCTCGATGATATCTATCTCACCACAGGCGGGCCAGGTGGTGGTGCCAAATCCCTGAGTTTGCCAGTAGGCACCAGCCTCATTGATGTTTTTGCCCAGCGTCCAGATCGCCGGCCAGGTGCCAACACCTGTCGGCAGTTTTGCCCTAACCACAACACGCCCATACTTGAAGGCGAATTTGCTATTCAAGCGGGCAGAGGTAAATTGCTTGGTGTGCCCTTGATCGTGAAAAGTTTCTCTTTTGGCAACAATTTTTAAACTGCCATTACTGACATAGGCGTTGTCGATACGATTAGTGTAGTGCTGTAGCTCATTGTTGAACCAGCTGCCGCCCCATGGCAGTTGGGTCTGGTGAAACCATTTGTCGCTATCGACTGCTTCCGCCAAGAGGTTTTTTTGATCGCTGCTGGCCTGGTCAAAAGAAGCTGTTTCATTGCCTATTGACTGAGCAGTATTCAGACATAGAAGTAGACATAAAATGCTACTGAGGTTGTTAAATTTTACATTTCTGACAGGTTTCATCGGTGCTGATTCTTTCATAGGGTTAGGTTTTTTTGTTTTAAGTTGCGGTCTAGAATTGTAATGTTAAGCGATTTGTAGCGCCATCCAGAGCATGCAGCCAATGGAGGAAATCCAAATGGCACTTCTAAGCAGTGGGATGCCAAGGGAGTAGCATACAAGGTAAGCCACTCTCAATCCCAGCCAGATAGTTGCAGCTGTAGTCACCTCAGCTTCAACAATCATGGCCAAAAGACACAGGGCGAGAAATGCCGGCAGGCTTTCCTGAAGATTAGCAGATGCGCGCGCGACTCTTTGAGAGAGCGGTGAAGTTGGCTGTTCACCATCCCGGTTGGATAGCAGGTACGAGAAGTGCTTCATATTGATGGCCATGGGTAACAGCCATATTTGGATAAGGGCGAGTAAAAGAGTATATAAAATAATCGTCGACATATTTATCTCCAGTATTTTTTATTGTTGTTATTTGCCCATAGTAACAGTATCTGACATGGTGAAATAGGTCTTTTGACGCTGTCGTTTGGTTGAGAATAGATGGGTTGAAACCCCCTAGGTGAGGCTGGTTTTTAAGAATTCAATCAGCAGGTGAACGGCCTCATTCTTTTTGTTTCTGGCCGAGCATATAAGGCTAATTCCAACTTCTCCAAGCGCCGGAAACTGAGTTGACGGCGCTAAAATTTTCAGATTTTCTGGCACAGTGCTCTTGGCCAGTACAGTTATGCCAAGTCCTTCCTGGATAGCGTATTGAATACCGGTTAAATCGGGGATGGTGTAAACAATCTGCCAGGACTGCCTGGCCTGATCTAAAAGCTTGATAGCCCTCTTTCTGTAGATACAGCCCTCAGCGGCAACAATAAGTGGAACCACCTCGCTTTTTTGTTTGATATGGTCGGTACTGGCCACCCAGACTAGCTCATCGGTTTTAACCAGGCTTGAGCCGGTCTTTGACGGATTGTCCTCGAGGGCAAGGATAAGATCATGATTGGCTTTACCCTCTTTTGAAAGAAGTGTTTTACTCAGTTCGCAGTTAACCTCCAAAGTGACATTGGGGTAGGCCTTGGCAAAACGGCTAACGATTTTCGGCAGGAGCACGGTGGCAAATTCACTGGGAATGCCCAGGCGGATCTTACCAGTAATAGTGCTCTTGGATAACTGGCTAATCGCCAGGTCATTTAGCGTTAAAATCTGGTTGGCATAATTGTAGAGATTTTCGCCGGCTTCGCTCAGCTCGAGATTTTTACCATTGCGTACCAGCAATGTCTCATCGACCAGCTCTTCCAAACGCTGCATTTGCAAGCTGACAGCAGGCTGTGAACGGCCAAGTAACTCACCGGCACGAGTAAAGCTGTTTAACTGGGCTACGGAGACAAAAGTCCGCAGCAGATCCATAGGTAAATTCTTCATATATCCGATGCCTGGGAACGGGAGAATTAACTATAAATAAAATTAATGATTGTATTGTATCTATTAATTTAACAAATTATAAGTATCGGAATAAAATGCGTTATAGCTCATTTTTACATGCTTTCAATAGACACTATTCTATTTGTCTTAATTTGTTTCGCACCAACCTGTGCGGTTTTTTAAAAGAAGATTTTTATGGCCACGGATACTCCAGTAAACAAGACGATATTCTACGATTATCACCTTGAAGCAGGGGGCAAGATGGTACCTTTTGCCGGGTACCTTATGCCGGTCCAGTACAGTGCAGGAATCAAGCAAGAGCATCTGCACAGCCGAGATAATGCCGGTCTCTTTGATGTCTCGCATATGGGGCAGTTGATTGTAAAGGGCCAGGGTATTGCCGAGGCACTTGAGAAATTGATGCCTGTGGATCTCGAGGCTCTGGAAATAAATCAGCAGACCTATGCCACGCTGACCAACGAGCAGGGCGGTGTTCTCGATGACCTTATTGTTACCCGCTGGGCACAAAATACCTTCTTTCTGGTAGTCAACGCCGGCTGTAAACATGAGGACATAGCCCATATTCGCAAGCATCTTGCCGGTTTTGAGGTTTCCTATCTGGCGGATCGCGGCCTGTTAGCCCTGCAGGGCCCGAAAGCTAAAGAAGTGATGGCAGAACTTTCACCTGAAGCTAATAAGCTGGTATTTATGCACGGTTGCCACTCTGCTATCAATGGCATCGACTGCTATATCACGCGTTCAGGATATACCGGCGAAGATGGCTTTGAAATTTCTGTCGACCCTAAAGACGCTCACCAACTGGCGGATAAATTGCTCTCTTTCGATGTGGTGAACTGGATTGGTCTGGGTGCTCGTGATTCGTTGCGCCTAGAGGCGGGGTTATGTCTCTATGGTCATGATATCAATCAGCAGACCACGCCAGTGGAGGCCGCTATTACCTGGAGTGTCAGCAAATCACGCCGTGCTGGTGGTGCTAAAGAGGGTGGATTTTTAGGTGCCGAGGTAATCCTTGATCAAATCGCCAATGGGGCGGTGCAAAAACGCGTTGGCTTTTTGGTCGATGGCCGCGCACCGGTCCGCGAGGGCGCGGAGATTGTCGATGACCAGGGCGCTGTAATTGGTGTTATTACCAGCGGTGGCTTCGGACCAACATTGCAGGCGCCGATTGCGATGGGCTACGTACCCACCGAGCTTTCAGCAATAGGCACCAAGCTCAATGCTCTGGTTCGCGGTGTGCCTCGACCGATCACAGTGTCGAAGATGCCTTTGGTCGAGCAGCACTATTTTCGTGGCTAATCGGAAATTCAAAAATTTAATAGTCTTCTCTGGGGAGTGGAAAAAATGTTACAGAAAACACGCAGCTTAAAAGATTTGCAGAACACAGCAGAATTTATTGCCCGCCACATCGGCCCCAGCGTTGAAGATCAGCAGCAGATGCTCGCTTCCCTGGGCTGCAACAGTCTTCAGCAGCTGACGTCACAGGTCGTTCCCGAAGCCATTGCCATGGCAGAGGAATTAGCTGTTGTCGATAGCTGTACTGAAGCTCAGGCATTGACAGAGCTGCGTGCACTGGCCGAACAGAATAAAGTCTTTCGCAGCTTTATTGGCCAGGGTTACTACAACACTATTACCCCGAATGTTATCCAGCGCAATATCCTTGAAAATCCGGCCTGGTACACCGCCTACACCCCTTATCAGCCAGAGATTTCACAGGGTCGCCTAGAGGCACTGATCAACTTCCAGACCATGGTTACGGACCTTACCGGCATGCAGATGTCCAATGCCTCGATGCTCGATGAAGGCACAGCCGCCGCTGAGGCTATGTCTCTCTGTCAGCGCATGTCGAAATCAAAATCCCAGCGTTTCTTTGTCGATAGCGACTGTCTGCCCCAGACGATTGAGATTATTAAAACTCGCGCCGAGCCCATGGGTATTGAAGTGGTAATTGGTGATCCTGATGCACTGCCAGCTGATACCACGCTGTTTGGCATGTTGTTGCAGTACCCGGGTGCCAGTGGAGAGATTCGCGATTACCGCGAAGTTATCAAGCAGGCTCAACAGCAGGGCGCCCTGGTGGTTATGGCTGCGGATATTTTAAGTCTGGTGCTGCTTGAATCACCCGGTTCACTGGGTGCGGATGTGGCTATTGGTTCAACCCAGCGCTTTGGCGTCCCCCTCGGCTTTGGCGGCCCTCACGCCGGTTATATGGCGACTCGCGAAGCCTACAAGCGCAATTTGCCTGGACGACTGGTCGGCCTGTCCCAGGATGCCAATGGCGAGCCGGCTTACCGCCTGGCCCTGCAGACCCGCGAGCAGCATATTCGCCGCGAAAAGGCGACCTCAAATATCTGTACTGCACAGGTGTTATTGGCGGTGATAGCCAGCATGTATGCGGTGTATCACGGTCCCGGTGGCTTGCAGCGCATTGCCCAGCGAGTCCATCTGTTAACCTCTGTGCTTGCGGCGGGATTGCGTTTAAATGGAATCGAGCCAAGCAACAATCACTGGTTTGATACATTGACCTTAAATACTGGCAGTCGCACACAGGAGATACTCAATGCCGCCGCAGCGCGAGAAATTAATCTGCGCTCGATTGATAAAAATACCCTGGGTATCTCACTGGACGAAACCACCTTGGAAAAAGATATTGTCGATCTTTGGGATATCCTCATTGGTGACCACAGCCTGCAGGTTGGTGAGATTGCGGCAGAGGTTGGCGAAACTCTAGTTGGCCAGTCTCTTCCTGGCAACCTGATGCGTACCGACAGTTTCCTCGATCACCCGACGTTTAGTAGCTACCATTCAGAGACTGAAATGTTGCGCTATCTGCGCAAGTTGTCAGATAAGGATATCGCTCTCGATCGCGCGATGATCCCCCTCGGTTCCTGCACCATGAAGCTAAATGCCACAGCGGAGATGCTGCCAATTACCTGGCCGGAGTTCTCCGCCATTCACCCCTTTGCGCCAGCGAGCCAGACCCGCGGCTATCGCGCCATGATCGATGACCTGGAATCTATGCTCTGCGCCTCCACCGGCTATGATGCCATCTCCCTGCAGCCCAATGCCGGTTCCCAGGGTGAATATGCCGGCCTGTTGGCAATTCGTGGTTATCACGAAAGCCGTGGCGACAGCCAGCGCAATGTCTGCCTGATTCCAAGTTCAGCCCACGGCACTAACCCGGCCTCGGCGCAGATGTGTGGTATGCAAGTTGTAGTGGTGAAATGTGATGAGCAGGGCAATGTGGATGTTGCCGATTTACAGGCCAAGGCTGAAAAGCACGAGGCTAACCTGGCGGCGATTATGGTCACCTATCCCTCAACTCACGGCGTGTTTGAGGAGCGAATCACCGAGATCTGCGATATTGTCCACGATCATGGTGGCCAGGTTTATATCGACGGTGCCAACCTTAACGCCATGGTCGGCGTCTGCCAGCCGGGTAAATTTGGCGGTGATGTCTCGCACCTCAATCTGCATAAAACCTTCTGTATTCCCCACGGCGGGGGTGGGCCTGGTGTTGGTCCGGTGGCTGTGGGTGAGCATTTGGCGGCATTTCTGCCCAGCGAAGCTGCAGTTGAATCCGGCGATAGCCAGCGTCGCGGCGCTCAGGTTTCCGCAGCACCTTACGGCAGCGCCAGTATCTTGCCGATCACCTGGATGTATATCCGCATGATGGGTCGCGCCGGCCTCAAGCAGGCAACGGAAGTGGCTATTCTCAATGCCAACTATGTGGCCAACCGTCTGCAGGATCATTACCAGATTCTCTACACCGGTGCTCAGGGGCGTATTGCGCACGAATGTATTCTCGATGTCCGTGATATCAAAGACAGTATTGGTATCAGCGTTGACGATATCGCCAAGCGTTTGATCGACTTTGGCTTCCACGCCCCGACGATGTCTTTTCCTGTTGCTGGCACCTTGATGATCGAGCCGACAGAGAGTGAGTCAAAAGCCGAGCTGGATCGTTTCTGCGATGCCATGATTGCTATCAAGCATGAGATTGACCAGGTCGCTAGTGGCCAGTTTGAGCTCGAGGACAATCCCCTGGTCGGTGCGCCCCATACCGCAGCTGTTGTTTCCGCGGATAGCTGGGCTAGAAGCTACAGCCGCAGCCAGGCTGCCTACCCATTGGCATCACTGCGTGAAAACAAGTACTGGCCGCCAGTCGGTCGTCTTGATCATGTGTTTGGCGATCGCAACCTAGTCTGCTCCTGTCCCTCAATGGCAGATTATGAGAACTCTGCCGACTAGTTTTAGAGTTGAATAGACTGCGGCAGTCGGCGAAATAATTTTGTCGGCTGCCAATGCCTCTATAATTGCTTGTTGAGGTTATTGATAAACTCAGGATTCTGGAAATCTGCCAGAGCACGCTCAATTTCATCAACGCTGTTCATAACAAAAGGCCCGTATTGTACGATCGGCTCATCAATTGGTTGTGCGCTGAATACCAATAGATCAGCGCCGTCAGCACCAGCGCTGAGATGCAGCGTCTTGCCGTGGCCATAGACCCCCAGATTGCGCGATTCAACGGAATCTGTCGACCCGCGATAGGCATAGACAAAGGCCGGATTGGCCTTATTGAAGCCTAGGTCAACGCTTTCTTTCGGGAGCAGCTTGATATCCAAAATAACCGGGTTGGTCGTCATCACTGGCATGACGCCCTCTACAGGGTACTGGTTGATCAAGATATCACCGGCTATTACACGCACTAATCCTCCAGCCGGCAGTGCTTGCTCCGGGATCCGGTTGCTGTCAAGTTCATGGTAGGCGGCTGACTTCATTTTTTCAGCGGCCGGCAGGTTCAACCAGATTTGAAAACCGTGCAGCAAACCATTTTCCTGTTCGGGCATTTCCGAGTGCAGCACCCCGAACCCCGCGGTCATCCACTGCACATCCCCGGGACCAATTACACCCTCATTGCCCATATGATCGCGGTGCCTCATACGGCCAGCCTTCATATAAGTAATGGTTTCAAAGCCGCGATGCGGGTGCTCCGGGAATCCGCCGATATAGTCGGCGGCATCATCCGAGTTGATTTCATCAATCATCAAAAAGGGATTGAGTATCTGATGCAGTTGCCTGCCAGCCAGTCGATGGATTTTGACGCCATCGCCATCCCGAGTGGGTTGTGCTCTAGTAACCTGTAATAACTTTCTCATTGCAATCGCCACTTAAACCGCTATGCGCCACGCAAGGTTTCTCGACGATGAGGCAGGGTAAAATCTTGCTTGGGCCCAGCGGGAATAATGCCAGTTGGGTTGATACTTGGGTGGCTGCAGTAATAGTGTGTTTTGATATGCTCAAAGTTGACCGTTTCACGGACACCGGGGTGTTGATACAACTCGCGTAAGTAATCGCTGATAGCACAGTAGTCGGAGAGCTGCTGGCGGTTAGTCTTAAAGTGCCCGAAGTACACGGCGTCAAAACGAATAATTGTCGTGAACAGGCGCCAGTCGGCTTCGGTCAGTTTATCCCCGACTAGATAACGCTGCTTGCGCAATAGCTCTTCAACCCAGTCCAGCGCAGTAAACAGCTGGTTAAAGGCTTGCTCATAGGCCTGTTGGGTGGTTGCAAAGCCAGCGCGGTAGACACCATTATTGATATCCATATAGATACGCTCGTTCAAGCGATCAATATTTTCCCTTAGGGCGCTTGGATAGAAATCTAAACTATTGCCTGTTAAGTGATTAAACGCCGAATTAAACATACGAATAATTTCTGCGGATTCGTTACTGACAATTGACTGGTTTTTTTTATCCCAGAGCAGGGGAACGGTTACGCGACCCTCGTAGTTGGCATCGGCTTTTAAATACAGTTGGTAGAGGAAGTCCAGATTGTACAAAGGATCATCCATCTCCCAGCCATTTTCCAGCATAATCGGATCAACAGCGGTGATGTCGATATAGTCTTCCAGCTGCTTGAGCTTGCGGAAGATCAGGGTGCGATGGGCCCAGGGGCAGGCCAACGAGACATATAGATGATAGCGACCCTTTTCGGCTGTAAAGCCGGGTTTGCCACTGGGGCCAGCTTCACCATCTGCTGTGATCCAGTTTCTAAAGCTACTCTCCTGACGACGAAATTCGCCCTGACTGCGCTTTGTGTCATACCATTGATCGACCCATCGGCCATCCTGTAATAATCCCATCAGGCTGCTCCCAGAAGACTGTCTACCTGTTGTTTGCCTTGCGCAATGATCTGCTCAGGGCTGCCTTTTGAGCCGCTGGCATCAATGTGGTGAACTTCATTAATACCAATGAATTTGCAAATATGTTGCATATAGCGGCTGGCAAAGTCACTGTCACTACCAATCGCAGTGCCACCGCTGGCGGTAATAATAAAAGCACGTTTTACGCCGAGTAATCCCACCGGACCCTGTTCGCTGTACTTGAAGCTAACGCCGGCACGGCAGATCGCATCGACCCACTGCTTAAGCGATGCCGGAATACCAAAGTTATACATGGCGACACCCAGTACCAGGGTGTTGGCATCGCGGAGCTCGGAGATTAGTTGATTTGAAAGACTCAGGTGCTGTTTTAGGCTGGCCCGCTCGGTATCGGAAGAAGCGTGCACTGCCATCAGGTCTTCGGCAGAAATGGGTGGCAAAGGCTGTTGCGCGAGATCACGGTGGACAACAGTCTGTTTCAGGGCATCCACAAGGTACTGACCAATAATCCGCGTGTTCGAGTTATTTAGTCTTGCGCTACTGTTGATATGTAATACAGTCATATTCTAAATCCGTCCTAACTGGTCGTTGAAAAGCGTTTTATTTCGCGAGTTGCTCATGCAGTGTAAGGTCTGCACTAAAGCTACCTGCACCGCGGACTACCAAGCCGAGACTGATAGCCAATAAGGCCAGTCCAAACTCATAGCCGCCGTTAGACATAAACAGACCGTTTTCCAAATGAACAGCAACAATTGCCACGACCATAGTGAATGCCAGCACTGCCGCCGCAGGACGAACCAGCAAGCCAAGAATGAGTAAAAGACCGCCAAAGAACTCTGCGCCACCAGCCATCGCAGCCATAACAACGCCTGGCTCTAAGCCAATGGATGCCATCCAGCCGCCTGTACCTTCAAGGCCATAGCCGCCAAACCAGCCAAATAACTTCTGTGCGCCATGGGCGGCAAAAATAACGCCGGCCCCTATGCGAACAGGTAAAGTGTCGAGGCCGGTGTTGGTTTCAATAATGCGGTTAAATAATGTTTTCATCTGATAACTCCATTTTTAATGTTGTGTTTGTATCGATGTGAGGATCATTGTAGAGGCTCTCATTTTTTGCAATAAGAGCTGTTTTATGTTTAATTTGTTCTAATTATTAGAATAATAAAAGGGCTCATAAATGACCAAAAATCCAATATCTATCGAAGCTCTAGAAACGTTGGATGCTATTGATCGACGCGGAAGTTTCGCAAAAGCAGCAGAAGAGCTGAATAAAGCAACATCGGCAGTTTCCTACGCTATACAGAAACTCGAAGAGCAACTGGATATCGCCCTTTTTCAACGGCAGGGTCGCCGTTCGGTTCTGACCCCGGCGGGGCAGCTATTATTGGTGGAGGGTAGAGAGATACTTCAAACCACGGCGCGGCTGGCAAATCAGGCTATGGAATTGGCCACAGGCTGGGAGCCGAGAATAAATATCGGTCTGGAATCCCTGTTTCCATATCCGGTTTTCTTTAGCGAAATGGAAAAGTTTCTCGCAAATCACCCCAACATTGAAATTGATGTCTGCGAATGCACCCTCAATGGCGGATGGGAGGCGCTGGAGTATGATCGGGTTGATTTGTTGGTTGGTGTTCCCGGCCCTGTTCCCGCCCATAAGGGTTATCGGGTTGTACCTGTGGCGCCAAACGATTTGGCTCTGGTTATTTCATCAGGGCATGAAATGGCGCAAGTAATAAGCAACCCCGACAGGGTAAACAATCACTTTGACTCACTGCGCAAGGTTATTACTCACGACACCTCAGTCATAGATGTAGCCAAGAGCGCAGGCTTAAGCAGCGAAGGAAAAAATTTCTATGTACAAAATATTGATCAGAAAGTCGAGGCCATCAAAGCGGGTATTGGCATAGGTCACCTTCCCAGAGCGCGTATTCAAGGCCTGCTGGATACTGGTCAACTTACCGAGCTGAAAACGGCTAGTGGCGCTTCTGAAAACTTTATTGCATGGAAAAGCAATAATAAAGGCAAGGCGCTGCAGCGTTTAATTAAACAGCTTTTAGGCGCGCTGGAGCAATAGCCGTTGTTATCGCTTCTAGAGAGATTCCGGCACAGTTTTTAAATGCAGGCGCAGGCGAATACGCCGGGCCAGGTGATCGATGCCTATATTGAGCAGAGCGCTGGTAAGAATAAGCACAAAGGCGCGGTCAAAGCGAAACTCTTCAAAGGCCGAGTCGATATAAAAGCCCAGAGTAGCAATACCCAGAATGCCAAGGATGGCTGTCTCGCGCAAAATTACTTCCCAGCGATAGAAAAGAAATGCTAAAAACTGTCGGTAGATACGTGGCAGAACCTCGTAGAAATAGCGGTTTAAGCCACGACTGGCATCTGCTCTCAAAGCCAGCTCCTCAGTGTGACGACCCACTAAATGAGCGATTATCGCGGCATTGTGAATGCCCAGCGCCAGTATGGCTGGCACCATTGAAGGCCCAAGGATAAGCAGGCCTAAAAATGCCAGTAGGTATTCCGGAAGCGTGCGCAGAGTAACCAGAAAACCATCCCCCAGGGTGCGGCCCCAGCGGAGAAAAAACAGGGGCGAATTTAAGGGAAACAGCAACAGCGCCAGCAGGGCGGTAAACACCAGGCTGATCTGACCTAACACTACTGTATTGATAAGTCCGGGCCACATCTGTTGCTGCCACAGCAGAGTAAACCAATCGACAAAACCCGGCAGACTGTTGCTTATAAAGCCTGCTGCGAAAAGGCTGTCTCCGCGAAGAGGTGCTGGCACTATATCCACGCTGAAAAATCGTATAACCAGCTCCCAGGAAATCTGCGCCTGGGGTGGCAGATAGAAAAATACTGCAAACAGGTAGATGGGCAGTAGAGCTTTTTGCAGCCAGATGCGCAGGGTGCCAATCAACAGTAAAAGTGCATAAAAATAAGCTGCCGCTTCACTGTAGTGACCTTCCCCAAGCGCAGTCTCAAGATGAAAGCCCAGGGTTGGCAGGCCAACAAAACCAAGAATGGCACTGGAGCGAATAGCGCATTCAAATCTGTAGCTGGTATAGGTAGTCATGGGCCGCCATGCCAGGGGCAGCACAGTATAGAAAAAATGGATCAGCGGCTGTCCGGCGGCGGGGGTGTTGCCGGCTGGCGCCAGATCCACCTCCTCAAATAATTCCCCATAGATTTTACCCAGGGTGCCTGCATAGGGAATGGCAATGGCCAGCAGGCCGGTGAGTGATGAGAGTCCGGTAATCTGAATAAACAGCAGTGCCCAGAATAGTTCGTGGATTGAGCGGATAAAGGCACAGAATGCACGCACAATCGCAAAGCCATAGCCAAGGGCGAGAACAAAGCCGCCAATGGCTGCCAGAGCAATGCCCTGCAGAGCAAAGGAAAAGGTATTGGCAAGGCTGCTGAGCAATGTTGACCATGACCAGACCGAGGGACGCAGGGCACCAGTCGCCATAAGGCCCAGTTCCTGCCAGGGATCTACCGTGGAAATGCCCAGGTCAGCGAAGACTAGGCAGAGCAGGAAAATGGCGGCAAACCAAAGGCTGGTTTTGCGCAATGCCCTAGCAGAGGTATCTAATCGATTTGTGCCCGAATTAAACAACATCGTAAAGACTGGCGAGATCGCTGGCACTGAGTTGGTCACTGGCCGCATCCAGTGCAACAGCCCCATCCTTAAGGCCAATAATCCGCGTGCAGAACTGGAGTGCCTGATCGATATCGTGCAGTGCCAGAATAATCGTCTGGTGCCGCTGGCAAATAAGCTGCAGCAGTCTTTCAGCCTGGTACTCATCGACATTGGCGACTGGCTCATCGCCAATAAAAATTGCGCGACGCTGAATCAGGGCGCGACCAATACTGGTGCGCTGCTGTTGACCGCCGGAAAGCTTATCTACAGAGCTAGAAAGCTGCTGTTCAAGATCTATATCGCGAGCTATCTCGCACACTTCACGACGCGCAGCGGGCAGTGGTTTAATCAGGTTGCCGAGATTATAAAAAAACGAATGGCGGTGCAGTGCACCCATATAGATATTGTGGAAGGCACTGAGCACAGGCACCAGTCCGGGCTGCTGTGGGCACCAGGCGACCTGCTCGCGGCGCTGTTCGCGAAGTGCTGCAAGCAGGGTTGATTTGCCTGCGCCACTGCCACCCACCAGGGCGATTCGCTCGCCGGGGTAAATGCTTATCGACAGATTGTCGAGTACGGTTTTTTCCTGGTACTTGAGACGTCTGTTGCTAAGTTTAAACAGTGGCTGGTCGGTGAGCGCGGTCAAAGCTGTCTCTATTTCTGCGCATCAATCAGGCCAATGGCAACTGCAGTATTGGCGATAGGCGCATAGAGTTCGTTGCTGGCTTCAATAAAGCTTTTGCGCGGGAAGCTGGCAAGTAGTTCGGGATCTTTCATTTCCAGCAGGGCGTTGACCAGTTTCTGCTGGATTTCAGCACTGACATCGCCGCGCAATGTCCACTGGTAGTCAGGGTAGGGGGGTGTCTCCCAAATAATCTTTACCTTGTTGGTGTCAATTTTTCCCGCTGCCAGCTCCTTGGCCCAGACTTTGTAGTTCACCGCGCCAACCTGGTAGGCACCGGACTGAACCAGTGCAATAGTACGACTATGGTCGCCGCTATAGCCCACCTTGGAGAAGATATTCTGCGGTGTATCCTTGAACTGCTGACGAATATGGTACTCCGGCATCAGTCGTCCAGAGGTGGAACCTTTTGAGCCGAAGGTAAAGGTTTTGCCGGCAATAGCCATGGGAAAATCAGTGCTGCTCTCGAGGCCGCTGCTGCTGTGAGCGATTAGGTAGGTTTTAAAGAATGGGTCTTCATAGCCCTGGGCGATGGCCCTGCTGCCGGGAACCAGTCGTCTTGCCTGAACACCGGAGAGACCACCAAACCAAGCCAACTGAACCTGGTTGTTGCGAAAGGCAGTAACGGCTGCGGCATAGCTTTTAACCGGTATATAGCGCACCTCAATACCCAGTTGCTTCTCCAGATAGACAGCGATCTTGTTAAAACGCTCCTGAAGATGGGCCTCATCCTGATCGGGAATAGCGGTAAAGGTAAAAGGCTGTGCATGGCTGATCGATGCAATCATTAGAGCGGCGGCAAAGATAAAACCGGGTAAGAGGCGGTTCATTAATGAGTTCCTTTTTGTGCTTATGGTTGTGGTAACAGTCAGATTTTGGACTGGTTCCAGTTAATACAGGCTTCCAGGGTCACACCCGATCCACCAAAAATATCCAGAGCACTGCCAATGGTTAGGTCCACAGCGCCATTGGAGAGTCTCTGCACCAGATCGAGATCCTCCAGTGCGCGTGCGCCACCGGCATAGGTGACGGGAATCCTGCAGCAGTTGCCGAGCAGAGTGACTAATTCCTGGTCTATGCCGGCCTGAAGTCCTTCAACATCGGCGGCGTGGACCAGGAATTCGGCACAGTGCTTTTCCAGTTCTGCCAGAGTCTGCTGGTCAACCGCTGTTGCAGTAATTGTCTGCCAGCGATTGGTGGCAATCATCCAGCCCTCTGCTGTTCTGCGGCAGCTAAGGTCAAGCACTAACCGATCGGCACCGACCTCCGCTTTAATGGCCTCGAGACGCGACCAGGAGAATTCGCCGTTTTCAAACAGGTAGGACGTGACAATAATATGCGAGGCTCCGGCCTCAAGGTAGCTGGCGGCATTTTCCAAATTTACGCCGCCGCCAAACTGCATGCCCTGTGGATAGGCTGCTAAGGCCTGTAAGACCTGCTGCTGGTTGTTGGGACCGAGGGCGATAACGTGACCGCCGGTAAGCCCATGCTCTCTGTAGAGTTGCGCATAATAGGCGGCATCATGGCTGCTGATAAAGTTGGTGTCTGCACCGCTGTCGGTAAGACTGCCGCCGACAATTTGTTTTACCTGACCTTGGTGAAGATCAATGCAGGGGCGAAACGCGGTCAAGGGGCTAACTCCGAATAGTTAAAATCGTAAACCAAAGCCGCAGTATAACTTCATGCAGAATTTACTGCAGTGCTATTCCTACCTTTGAAGCATTATTGCGCTGCAATTTTTCGCTGATAAAGTGGCCTGCGGTGATAAGTTTTTTAAGATCAACACCATGCTCTATACCCAGGCCATTGAGCATATAGACCAGATCCTCTGTGGCCAGATTACCCGATGCGGCCCCGCCATTGGCAAGTTTTGCATAGGGACATCCCCCCAGTCCGGCCACCGAACTATCGATAACCGAGATACCCATCCGCAATGCGATCAACACATTGGCCAGCGCCTGGCCATAGGTGTCGTGAAGATGCACTGCGAGTTTGGCGGCGGGAATGCCCTCCTCGAAGAGCTTAGTCAACAGTGCTTCAATAGAGGCGGGAGTGCCGACACCGATGGTGTCACCAAGGGAGATTTCATAACAGCCCATCGCCAGTAACTGTTTGGCAATTTTGGCAACGGTTTCACTATTGACACTGTCCTCATAGGGGCAGCCGACCACGCAGGAGATGTAACCGCGCAGTCTGATACCACTGGCCAGTGCCTGTTCCGCCAGAGGCTCAAAGCGCTCGATACTTTCGGCAATAGAGCAGTTGATATTTTTCTGACTAAAGCTCTCGGAGGCCGCGGCAAAAACCGCCACCTCTTTAACGCCGCACTCCATAGCCCGTTCTAGGCCGCGCAGATTGGGTGCCAATGCCGCATAAGTCGTCGTTGAATTCTTGGGTAGCTGAGCAAATACTTCATCGCTGCCAGCCATCTGCGGCACCCATTTCGGACTGACAAAGCTACCGGCTTCAATATAGCTGAGACCAGCTTTTGCCAGTTGCTTGATCAATGCGAGTTTGGTGCTGACATCCACAGCAGTTTTTTCATTCTGCAGGCCATCGCGAGGGCCGACTTCGACAATTTTGACCGATGGTGGATAGTTCATAAATTAAAAACCTTGCATAACCTGAGTGCGCAGTGTCTTTGAAGGGTATTTAGATAGCACTGTATTGGCCGCGGTAGAAAACCAGCGGCTTGCTGCCATTGTCGACAAACTCAAGCACCTTGCCGACCAGAATAATATGATCGCCACCTTCGTACTGGTGCTCGAGTGAGCACTGAAAACAGGCGCTGTATTCGGGGAGAATAGGGACACCAGAGAGGCCTTCGCTGCACTCAATTCCGGCGAACTTATCTTCGCCACTCTTGGCAAAACGGTTGGAGATCTCCTGCTGGTCTTCGCTGAGTACATGAATAGCGTAAGATTTCGCAGCGATAAAGTCCTCAAAGCAATTTGCACTGCGATCAATACTCCACAGTACAAGGGCCGGGTCGAGGGATACTGAGTTAAAGCTATTTACAGTCATGCCGACTTTTTGGCCATTTTTTCCCAGAGCGGTGACGATGGTCACACCGGTGGTGAAGCTGCCAAGAGCATGACGAAAAGCGATCGAGTTGTGCTTGTTATCGGGCATAGTTTTAAAAAAGCTTTAATTTTCAGTGAATAAATCCGTTGAGCTGGCACAGAATCAAGGGAACCGCGCTCAAATCAGCGCGCATAATCGGTTGAATGCCCAATGGTTGCAAGGATTTTTAATCGATTACTTATATTTTCGCGGCTAATCGGGTTCCCTGGTTGATTGCCCGCTTGGCATCCAGCTCGCTGGCGACATCGGCACCGCCAATTAAATGGCAGGGCATATTAAGGCCATCGGCCAATTCACGAAGTGGATCCTGACCAGCGCAGATAATAACATTATCCACCGGGAGTACTTGGCTTTCATCGCCCAGGGTAATGTGCAGACCTTCGTCATCAATGCGCTGGTAGTCACAGCCGGGCATCATTCGCACACCCTTCATAGTCAGGCCAGCGCGATGAATCCAGCCGGTAGTCTTGCCCAGCCCGGAGCCGACTTTAGAAGTTTTGCGCTGCAGCAAGTAAATTTCGCGGGGAGAGGGCGCTGGCTGGGCGGTTACACCCTCGATACCAGAGCGCGAACCAAAGCTCATATCTATGCCCCACTCCTTCATAAAGGCGGAAATATTCTGGCTGGTAGACTCGCCGCTATGGGAAAGATATTCCGCTGTATCAAAGCCGATACCCCCGGCGCCGATAATTGCTACCTTTTTGCCGACCGGTTTTTTGTCAGCAATCACCTCTACATAGTTGAGTACTTTGGGGTGGTCTATGCCTTCAATATTCGGCGTGCGGGGAGTGATGCCGGTGGCGATAATGACCTCGTCATAGCCGCCATTGTTAAGTTGCTCTGCGCTAACCCGCTGGTTGAGTTTCAGGTCAACCCCGGTCAATTCGATCTGTCTGCCGAAATAACGCAGCGTTTCGTAAAATTCTTCCTTGCCGGGAATCTGCTTGGCAATATTAAACTGACCGCCAATTTTGTCTGCGCTTTCAAACAGAGTGACCTGATGGCCCCTTGATGCTGCGGTGGTCGCCGCAGAGAGTCCGGCCGGGCCAGCGCCAACCACGGCGATTTTCTTAAGCTGGGTTGCGGGTTCAATATGCAGTTCGGTCTCGTGACAGGCGCGCGGGTTGACCAGGCAGCTGGTCATCTGGCCGGCAAATACATGGTCGAGACAGGCCTGGTTGCAGCCAATGCAGGTATTGATTTCATCGGCGCGATTCTCCTGAGCCTTGAGGACAAAATCCGGATCGGCGAGAAATGGACGGGCCATGGAGATCATATCCGCATCACCGCGAACCAGAACTTCCTCGGCCACCTCAGGGGTATTGATGCGGTTAGAGGTAATTACTGGCACCGAAAGCTCTTTTCTGAAGTGCGCCGTCACCCAAGTAAAGGCAGCGCGGGGAACCTTGGTGGCAATGGTTGGGATCTGCGCCTCGTGCCAGCCAATGCCGGTATTGATAATTGTTGCGCCAGCCTTTTCAATCGCTTTGCCCAGCTCTGTTACCTCTTCCGCAGTGCTGCCACCCACCACTAGGTCGAGCATCGACAGGCGGAAAATAATAATAAAGTTTTCGCCCACAGCCTCGCGAACGCGACGCACAACTTCCACCGGCAGGCGGATGCGGTTTGCATAGCTGCCGCCCCAGTCGTCATCGCGTTGGTTGGTGCGAGCGGCGATAAACTGATTTAGGAAATAGCCCTCGGATCCCATAATCTCAACCCCGTCATAGCCGGCTTTTTGCGCCTGCAGAGAGGTGAAAACAAAGTCGTCGATCTGCTTGTAAATCTCTTCTTCGTTAATCGCTTTTGGAGTAAATGGGTTGATCGGAGCTTTGATAGCTGATGGAGCGATCTGATCTGGGGAGTACGCGTAGCGACCAGTGTGCAAAATCTGCATGCAGATCTTGCCATCGTGTTGATGGACTGCATCGGTAATCTGCCGATGATTAGCCACATCCTGATCACTGACCAGATTCTTGGTGTTGGGATGAGTGCTGCCCTCTGTGTTGGGCCCAATGCCGCCGGTCACGATAAGCCCGACACCGCCTTTGGCCCGCTCGGCAAAATAGGCTGCCATTCGCTCATGACCGTTAGCCGCCTCCTCAAGACCGGTGTGCATGGAACCCATAAGAACGCGGTTCTTGAGTTGGGTAAAGCCCAGGTCTAGAGGGGCCAAGAGGTTTGGGTAGCTATTCTGTGGCATCGTCTTCTCCATTGGCGTTGTTATAGTTTTTGTCGGAATCCTTACGGCGCGTTAATGCTATTGGATGCGTATTTAGAGCAGGTTAGGGTGCAATTTTGACAGTGTCAAGATGCGTTGCTACATTGTTGAGATGAATTCGACAATTAATCCACAGAGTGCGCGCCAGGGCTATCATCACGGTGATCTTCGCCAGACATTGCTCGCGTCTGCAAAATCACTTATAGCTGAGGCTGGTATTGAGGGTCTTTCATTGCGCAAGTTGGCGGAGCGCGCTGGTGTCTCGCGCACTGCACCCTATCACCACTTTTCTGACAAGAACGATTTGCTCTGTGCGATTGCGGCAGAGGGCTTCAGGCGACGACATAGATCTGTGGCTCAGGCCTATGAGAATCCCGCGCTGACACCGCGCGAGAAATTTGAGGAATTTATTTGTGGCTATATAAGGTTTGCCGCCGAGAATCCCGAAGAGTATGAGCTGATGTTTGGTCGCAGCATATGGAAGCAAAAAAATAGCACCCAAGAGTTGCGCGATGTCGCCTATCCCTGTTTTCAGCATCAGCTGGAGATGTTTCGCAGCTGGCAGCAGTGCGGGCTAATCAGCAGTACAAATCCATTGCGTACCTCACAGGTTATCTGGGGTACTGTGCACGGTATCGCCAAGCTGTGGATTGATGGCATCTACACGGACTTGGCACAGGTTGAGGAGGTCTCCCTGTGCGCTGTAGATATGTTTATCAATAAAGCGCGCTAACTGATTGTTTTTAAAAAGCTTTGCCATTTCACCTGACTGCAACATTTTGTAGGTTAATTGCTAACTAGTTAAGTGATTGATTCTGCGCATAAAAATCAACCCTTAAACGGGTTTATTTTTTGACATCCTCAAAAATGAGAACTACGTTTAACTAGCCTGTTAAGCAGTTATGTTTTTTTGTTTCAAAATATGGATTTGGTCGCACTTACTTAGATAAACAAGAGACAAACAAGCCCAGATTTTCGAGCTTATGATTTAAGTATCCTGCGCAATATTAGTTTATGGAGTTTGAGGAGTTAGTTATGAATAAGAGTTTTATAAAATTACTGCAGTCACTCGCAGGCGTAGCAATGTTGTCGGTAGCAAGTTTTTCAATGGCGGCAACCTATACCTACGATTTCGATGCCGATGAGGACGAGCGCGGTGCTCAGCCGTTAAATTTTGGTGACCTTAATGTTTACGGTTACAAAGATGGTCAAAGTGCCTATGCTTACTTGGATAGCGGCAATCTCGCTGGTCTGGGTGTTTGTGGTGTTCTGTCCAGTCAGGCGCAAACAGGAACCAACAACAAGTGTAACCCCAGCAATGATGACAATCTTCAGGCTAACGAAGTCCTCAAGTTCGTCTTTGATGCGTCCAAGGGAATCGCAACGGTCGGTATTAATGGCCCCCACAGGCATGCAAATGGCGAGTGGGTTCGCATTTGGACAGACACCCAGGGTTGGGATCTGCTGCAGGTTGCCTCAGATAAAATCACCTTGGGTTTTTACCTGACAACGTTAAAGGTATTTGGAACCATGACTGGCGCCCTGGCTGATAAATGGGGTCGTGGTACAACTACGGATCTCTACGTAGCCGGTATTAACGAGGTACCAATTCCTGCTGCCGCCTGGTTGTTTGGTTCAGCGCTTCTAGGTCTCACAGGTCTGCGCCGTCGCAAAGTTGCTGCTTAAGATCGGGTAAAGTCATTTACCACAAACGAAAAACCCCAGCTCTGCTGGGGTTTTTTTGATACCAGAAAAAGTCTAAATTACCAATGTGCCTATTCCATCAATTTGTCGACAGTATCCGAGAGATCCTCTTCAACATTTTCAGGCAGATCTTCCATCATTTCGTTGATGCTGTCTGAGGCCTCATCGACAGCCTCCTCAATGGTTTCCATAGCGTCCTCGCTCGCGTCTTCAACGCTGTCCATTATGCTGGATTGGTTGGCGGCGGCCTCTCCTTCAGACGGTACCTCCTGTTTATCGCAGGCGCTCAGTCCCAAGGTGGCCATAGCGGCAATAAGTAAAACGTGGTACTTATTCATATCCTTACTCCTACCAAATTGTTTGAATTATGTGAGAAAAATATTGCTCCAATAAAGCATAGTCCAAGGCCAATAATAGTCACGATTAATGATGAAAATATTTTGATGGTCGTTAATTGCGCCAGTATTAACTTAATTTAAGCCATGCGTGCAGCTTTATTCAGTGAATATTGTGTGGAATAGGTTGCTGATTTAGAGGTGCTGTGGCAAACTTCACGCCGCTTTTAATCAGGGCCCAGCAGTAATTCTGCAGGCTCTGGTTTTTTATGTTTTAAAAGCCCAATTTTTTGCGAGTGTGGCGGAATTGGTAGACGCGCTAGATTTAGGTTCTAGTGTCCTAGGATGTGAGAGTTCGAGTCTCTCCACTCGCACCATTTATTCAGTATGATCAAGAGGAAAATCCATGCAGGTTTCCATCGAGTCCAGCACAGGCCTTGAGCGTCAATTAAAGATTGGTGTTCCCGCTGAACGCATTGAGAAAGAAGTCACCGAGCGTCTTCAAAAAGCGACAAAGACAGTCAAAATTGCCGGTTTTCGCAAAGGCAAGGTGCCCCTGAAGGTAGTCAAGCAGCAATATGGTAAAGGTGTTCGTCAGGAAGTTGTCGGCGAAGTTGTCAACTCGAGCTTTTACGAAGCAATTAAGCAAGAAGAGCTACAGCCAGTTGGCCAACCGCGTATTGATGATGTCGTTGACGCCGAAGGTCAGGATCTTGAATATACTGCAGTCTTTGAAGTTTATCCGGAAGTCTCCCTAGCCGATTTATCCAAGGTTGCTGTGGTTCGTCCGATAACCGATCTCGATGACTCGGATATCGAAACCATGATCGATGTGCTGCGTAATCAGCAAGCCACTTTTGAAGTTACCGAAAAGGCCTCTGAAGAGGGTGATCAGGTAAATATCGATTTTGTTGGTACGCAAAAGAAAGTTGAATTCCCCGGAGGCAGTGCTGAAGGTCGGGATTTAATTCTGGGTTCAAACAGTATGATTCCGGGTTTTGAAGACGGACTAGTCGGACTGAGTGCTGGTGACGAAACTGTTCTCAAGTTGAAATTCCCTAAAGACTATCATGCTGAAGATCTCAAAGGTAAGGCTGTTCAGTTTGCTGTAAAAGTCAACTCTGTTGCTGTAAAGCAGATGCCTGAAATGGACGACGAGTTCTTCAAACTTTACGGCGTCAGCGAGGGCGGTGAAGAAAAATTCCGCGAAGATGTCCGCAATAATATGGAGCGGGAATTGCGCAATGCGATCCGCAACAAGGTAAAGAACCGCGTAATGGATCAGCTATTTGATCTCAATAAGGTTGAATTGCCCAAAGCGTTGATTGCCAACGAGATTACTCAGCTAAAGCAGCAGATGATCCAGCAGTTTGGTGGTGGTCAGCAATTTGATCCCAACATGCTTCCGGACGATATGTTCACAGCCAAGGCTGAGCGTCGTGCCGCTCTGGGTGTGATCGTCTCTGAAGTGGTCAAGGTTGAAGAGCTGACCCCTGATGAAGATCGAGTGCGTGCAAGAATCGATGAAATTGCATCAACCTATGATCAGCCAAAAGATGTTGTCGACTACTACTACAGCCAGCCTGAATTGCTAAGCTCTGTAGAAGCGGTGGTGCTGGAAGATCAGGTTACAGAACTGGTGCTTTCAAAAGCCAAGGTCACAGAGGAATCTCTCTCCTACGAAGAGGCCATTAAGCCAGACCCTGAGGCAACTGCCTAAGACTCAACTGATAGCTGCGGGTCAATAACTGAACTCAGTTATTGACTTATTGCTGTTGGAGAAGAACTATTTATGATCAGGCGCTCAATCCGTAGATTGACTGGCCTGCGTATATACCGATATTCTTGAAGTGAAGAAAAATACAACAGCGAGGAAGCAATGAATTTTCAGCAATCAAATGTCGGCAGTATCCCCAACGATGTTCAAGCCAGTGGATTAGTTCCAATGGTTGTCGAGCAGTCTTCCCGCGGTGAGAGAGCTTACGATATTTACTCGAGGCTCCTGAAAGAGCGCGTTATCTTTCTAGTCGGTCAGGTCGAAGACCATATGGCCAACCTTATTGTCGCTCAGATGCTTTTTTTGGAATCTGAAAATCCGGATAAGGATATTCACCTCTATATTAACTCTCCCGGTGGTTCAGTGACCGCAGGCATGTCCATCTACGACACTATGCAGTTTATCAAACCCGACGTCAGCACCATGTGTATTGGTCAGGCGGCAAGTATGGGCGCCTTCCTTTTGGCTGCCGGTGCCGAGGGCAAGCGCTACTGTCTGCCAAATTCACGAACAATGATTCACCAGCCAAGTGGTGGAGCACAGGGTCAGGCTACCGATATTCATATTCAGTCCCAGGAAATCCTCAAAATTAAAGCGCGCCTCAATAAATTGATGGCCAAGCACACTGGCCAGCCAGTAGAGCGGGTTGCCGAAGATACTGAGCGTGACAATTTTATGAGCGCCGAAGAATCGAAGTCCTACGGGCTGGTCGATGACGTGCTGGACAATCGCGGGTAGAGACGCTAGTCTTTGACCAATAAGTTATTGATTTTTTATCAGTTTTGCGATTTTTTTGGAGTTAGTTTATGAGTGATGGTGAGACGTTAGATGAAGGCGGAAAACTTCTCTTCTGTTCATTCTGTGGCAAAAATCAAAACGAAGTTCGACGTCTGATTGCAGGCCCTTCCGTCTACATTTGTGATGAATGTGTCGATCTGTGTAACGACATTATCACTGAAGAGTCTGTTGTAGCCGATGCCAGTGACAGCGGCGATCGCCTGCCTGTTCCGGCAGAAATTAAGGCCAACCTCGATGAGTATGTTATCGGCCAAGAGCGGGCCAAGAGAATTCTCTCGGTTGCAGTTTACAACCACTACAAGCGACTCCAGGTTGCCGAAAATGCCTCTGATAGTTCCAATGTCGAGCTTGGCAAAAGCAATATCCTGCTTATTGGTCCAACCGGCAGCGGTAAAACGCTCTTGGCTGAGACCATGGCGCGCATGCTCAATGTTCCGTTTACGATTGCCGATGCAACCACTCTCACCGAGGCTGGATATGTCGGTGAAGACGTCGAAAACATTATTCAAAAGCTTCTGCAGAAGTGTGACTACGATGTAGACAAAGCCCAGCGTGGCATTGTTTATATCGACGAAATCGACAAGATATCTCGCAAGTCCGACAACCCATCGATTACCCGAGATGTTTCCGGCGAAGGCGTGCAGCAGGCACTCTTAAAATTGATTGAGGGTACAGTTGCCTCGGTGCCTCCCCAGGGTGGACGCAAGCATCCTCAACAGGAGTTCCTGCAGGTTGATACCTCCAATATCCTATTCGTCTGTGGTGGTGCGTTTGCCGGCCTCGAAAAGGTTATTCGCGAGCGCTCTGAAAAGGGCGGCATCGGCTTTAAAGCCGAGGTCAACAGCAAGGACAGCCAGAAATCAATCGGTGATACTCTGCTTGACGTGCAGCCAAGTGACCTGATTGGCTACGGACTTATTCCTGAGTTTATCGGTCGTCTCCCGGTTGTGGCGACACTCAAAGAGCTCGACCGTGATGCCCTAGTAAATATACTTGTCGAACCAAAAAATGCCCTATTCAAGCAATACCAGGCACTGTTCAATATGGAAGGAGTCGATCTCGATCTGCGCTCAGATGCCCTGAATGCCATTGCCGACAAGGCCATTGAAAGAAAAACCGGTGCCCGTGGTCTGCGATCAATTCTCGAGACCGTGCTTCTGGATACCATGTACAAAATCCCCTCCGAGGAAAATGTCGTCAAGGTCGTTGTCGACGCTGCAGTGATCGAAGGTGAGAATGAGCCATTGCTGGTCTACGAGCAGAACGATCAAAAACAGGCTACGGACGACGCCTAGGCTGGATTCGCAGTGAATTTCTGAAAGAGACAAAAAGGTGACGAAAGTTGCCTTTTTTTTCGCCAGTACAAACTTCAAGGCAGAACAGAGCGTAAAAAAATACACTTTTTTTGGATATGCTCCACCGCGAGCTTGTTTTTAGCGTGCGCGTCCCAATATAAAAGGCTAATCTACTAAATATATCGTTTATTTAGACCGTATGTTTTACGGTGTTCTGAACAGTGCCAGATAACCAGAGGTAATAATGACTACCAAATCAATTGAGTCTTCAGATGCAATCTATCCGCTCCTGCCCTTGCGTGATGTGGTTGTCTACCCGCATATGGTCGTGCCACTTTTTGTTGGCCGTGAGAAATCCATACTGGCACTTGAAGAGGCTATGGAGAACAACAAGCAGGTTGTCTTGGTGGCGCAGAAAAACCCCGGTGAAGATAATCCAAAGAAAGACGATATATTTACTGTGGGCACCCTGGCGACAATTCTTCAAATGCTCAAGCTTCCCGACGGTACCCTCAAAGTACTGGTCGAGGGCGTCAGCAGAGTAGGCCTGGTCAATGTGGTTGAGGAAAATATCCCCTACATGCAAACACAGGTCGCAGAGCTTGATAACGGCAAATTGCAGGAGCGCGAGGCAGACGTGCTGATGCGCTCGGCAATCTCGCTGTTTGAGCAATATGTCAATTTGAGTAAAAAGATCCCCACAGAAGTTATCGCCACCGTCACTGGTATTGAAGATGCAAATCGTCTTGCCGATACCATGGCCTCTCACATGACGCTTTCAATCGAACAAAAGCAGGATGTCCTCGAAGTAGCCGACCTTACCGAGCGCTTTGAGCATCTAATGGGCCTTATGGAATCAGAGATTGATCTGTTCCAGATTGAGCAGCGCATTCGTGGTCGAGTTAAAAAGCAGATGGAGAAGAGCCAGCGAGAGTACTATCTCAACGAACAGATGAAGGCGATCCAGAAAGAGCTTGGGGATGCCGATGATGTGGGATCAGAGCTCGATCAACTGGAGAAAAAAATTGCCGATGTCGGTATGCCAAAAGCGGCACTGGAAAAGACCCAGTCAGAGCTCGGCAAACTGAAAATGATGTCACCAATGTCTGCTGAAGCCTCAGTGCTGCGCAACTATATTGACTGGATGGTCGGCGTGCCTTGGAAAAAGCGCAGTCGGGTAAAACACGATTTGGTCGCAGCGCAAGCCACTCTGGATAAAGATCATCACGGCTTAAAAGAGGTCAAGGAACGTATACTCGAATTTCTTGCTGTTCAGCAGCGGGTTAAAAAATTGAAGGGGCCAGTACTCTGTTTGGTTGGGCCTCCAGGCGTCGGTAAGACCTCGTTGGGTGAATCTATCGCCAGGGCAACTGGCAGGCAATTTGTGCGCATGAGTCTCGGCGGGGTGCGTGATGAAGCGGAGATCCGCGGTCATCGTCGAACCTATATTGGCTCATTGCCCGGTAAAGTCATTCAGAAACTCTCCAAGGTCAAGGTCAAGAATCCACTGTTTCTGCTCGATGAAATCGACAAGATGGGTATGGACCAGCGTGGCGACCCGGCATCGGCATTGCTCGAAGTTCTCGATCCAGAGCA
The DNA here is from genome assembly GCA_038150705.1 of Porticoccaceae bacterium. Taxonomy (GTDB): domain Bacteria; phylum Pseudomonadota; class Gammaproteobacteria; order Pseudomonadales; family Porticoccaceae; genus HTCC2207. Next base: position 105,062 of record JAYOUA010000006.1, read on the forward strand.
GAACCATACCTTTAATGACCACTACCTCGAGGTCGATTACGATCTGTCTGAGGTGATGTTCATCTGTACAGCCAACTCGATGAATATTCCTGAGCCATTGCTGGATCGTATGGAAGTGATTCGTATCCCCGGCTACACCGAGGGTGAAAAAGTTGCCATTGCAGAAAAATACCTGGTACCCAAGCAGCGCAAAGCAAACGGTCTTAAAGACCACGAGCTGGAGATCAGTGAAGAGGCACTCAAAGACGCTATCAGGTACTACACGCGCGAAGCCGGTGTTCGCGGGCTAGATCGTGATATCGCAAAAATATGCCGCAAAATTGTCACCGAACATGTTCGTGACGGCAGTGCTACCACCGACTCGATCGGCTCCGAGCAACTTGAAAATCTGTTGGGGGTAAGACGCTTTGATTATGGTCGTGCCGAGGCGGAAAACCAAATAGGCCAGGTAACAGGTCTGGCCTGGACGCAGGTGGGTGGTGAATTGCTAACCATTGAATCGGCTGCTATTCCCGGTAAAGGCCGAGTTATCAAAACTGGTTCTCTGGGTGATGTTATGCAGGAATCCATCCAGGCCGCGCTGACAGTTGTCAGAAGCCGTGCTCGAGCGCTAGGCATCCGCAAGGATTTCTATCAGGAAAATGATTTGCATATTCACGTCCCCGAGGGTGCAACACCAAAAGATGGCCCATCAGCCGGTGTCGGCATGTGTACAGCTCTGGTTTCGGTGCTAACGGGAATTCCGGTTAAATCCAATGTCGCCATGACTGGTGAAATCACACTGCGCGGGCAAGTCTTAAAGATTGGCGGGCTCAAGGAAAAGCTTCTCGCGGCCCACCGCGGCGGTATTACAACAGTAATTATTCCCGACGAAAATGGTAGTGATTTGAAGGAGATACCAGACGATATTAAAGCTGACCTTAAAATTTGCCAGGTCAAATGGATCGATGAGGTATTGTCGATAGCATTGGAGAAAGGTCCAGAATCCCTGAGCGAAGAAGAGTTTAATCGCACCGGTAGTATATCGGATAAGGAGGAATCCTCCTCCAGGCCAAGCACACACTAGTTTTAAAGAAATTGTCTATTTCGTCAAACGAAGCTTGACCCGCTAAATAGCTATTGGTATAACGTACGCAAGAAAGTGCTTGAAGCCAGACAGATAGGGAGTTTGGCTTAAAAAGATGCTCTCTATACTACTAGGAATTACTAACTCTAAAAAAAGGGGAATACCGTGAATAAATCTGAACTTATCGACGCAATTGCTGCTGGCGCAGACATCTCTAAAGCTTCTGCAGGACGTGCACTTGATTCAGCACTCGAAGCTATTACAGGTTCACTGAAAAATGGTGACCAAGTATCACTGGTTGGCTTTGGCACTTTTTCTGTTAAGCACCGTGCAGCGCGCGCTGGTCGCAACCCACGTACTCGTGAGGTTATCCAGATTGCAGCAGCCAATGTACCTAGCTTCAAAGCTGGTAAGGCTCTAAAGGACTCTGTAAATTAATTTACAGATAACCTTTTAGCATTAAGTGAAGGCGCATCGGTGATGCGCCTTTTTTAATAATAGAAAACACATAATTACACATTGTAACGGGATAGAAGCATGTTGGAGAATTTTAGAAATAATATGAAGGGTATCGCATTTGCGATTGTGGTTCTGATCGCGATTGTCTTCGCTTTTTCTGGAATTGGCTCCCTATCAGTATCCGGAAGTGCATCGGAAACAGCAGTAAAAGTTAATGGTGAGAAAGTCTCGGAACTAGAAGTCCAGCGCGCTCTAAATTCCGAAAAGCAGAGAATACTGCGGGAAAATGAAGGTCTTGATCCCGCCCAGCTTGAGGATGATTTACTCCGACCGCAGGTTCTCAATCAGGTGGTTCGCCGCAAGTTGCTGACACAGGAAGCAGATTCAGGTGGTATGGCAATCTCTTCAAAAACCACAGGTAAGCTGCTCCTTGAAACGCCAACATTCCAGACTGACGGTCGCTTTGATCAGGAGTTATACCTCTACCGAGTGCGCAATCAGGGTTATACCAGTGCTAGTTTTCTCGAGATGATTGAAGAAAATCTTCTGGTAGAGCAATTTGTGCGTGGCTTTGTATCCTCCTCTTTCATGACAAATAATGAGCTCGAAATTCTCGCCACTATCTTCGATCAGCAGCGCGATTACTATTACCTGACACTGCCAATGCAGCCAGTCAAAGATTCAATAGAAGCGACTGAGGAACAGATTGCCGCTTACTACGAAGAGAATAAATCAATATTCCAGGCAGAAGAGCAGGTTGTGGTCGAGTATATCGAGCTCAGCCCAGCTGAATTTGATGGCGCTGATGCCATCGGTGAGGAGCAGATCGTAGCGCGCTTTGAAGAGCAGGCTCAATCACTGGAGTCTGGCGTTTCCCTTCAGGCCGCCCATATATTGCTTACAGAGCCCGACACAGCGCTGCTCAGTGAGATTCAGTCAAAGCTCGAAGCCGGTGAGGACTTTGCGGCATTGGCAAAACAGTATTCACAGGATGTTGGTTCAGCCAGCTTTGGCGGTGACCTTGGTTTCACTACTGGCGACACATTCCCGGAGAGTTTTGAAACAGCCCTAGCAGCACTGGAAGTTGGTGAAGTTTCTGCGCCAGTGGAAACCGACAGTGGGACACACCTAATCAAACTTGTCGACAAGCAGGAGACTGTAGTTGATCTCTCAACTGAACGAGCTCGAATTGAACAGGAGCTTGTCGCAGAGCTTAGAAATGAGTGGTTGGTCGAGACTCTCGAAAATATGAAAGAGCTCAGCTACAACGCCGAAAATCTCGCAGTAGTCGCCGATGATCTGGGTTTGAACGCCCAGGTATCCTCAGCATTTTCCCGTTCGAGCTCCTACGGAATAGCAGCCTATCCAGCAGTTAAAAAGGCTGCCTTTAGCGCCGAAGTCCTCGAGGAAAACTATGCCAGTGAGGTGATTGACCTCGGTGATGACCGCTACCTAGTTCTCAAGCTTAAGGAGAGTATTCCGGCTCGCCAAAAAGTGCTGACAGAAGTTAAAAATTCAATTGCTGTAGCTATCATTGATCAGCAAACCAAGGCTGTGCTGGCAGAGCAGGGCGATGCCCTACTAGCACGAGTTGCGGCTGGTGAGACGGTTGAAGCCGTTGCCAAAAGCCTGGATTTGGACTGGCAGGTAGTTTTGAATGCCAAGCGTAGCAGCGGCGATGTCAATGCCGAAATTAATCGCTTCGTATTTCGGCTCCCGGCAACAGCTCAATCCGATGTAGTTGAAAGCTTATACACCAGCCAAGGTGACTATGTTGTTGTCGCGATGACCGAGGTAACCCCCGGCGACAGCAGAACCCTGAGTACTGAACAGAAAAACAATCTACTCTATGCCGGCAATGCCGCAAGCAATACCCGTGAACTTCAGGGGCTTCAGGCGACACTTATTGCCGATGCCAAAATAGTTGAGTAGAAATTAAAGCAGCAAAAAAGAAAGGCCTTATAAGCCTAGCTACTAGACCTTATGGCACTGCCAGCAAAGCAACTGTTGGTGGTGTCCTGGGGTTACTTCCGAAAAGCGTATTCACTCTTCGAGGCTGTTGCCTCAGATCTTTAGCCCGTTTATAAACAGCGTAAGACGCTGTCCGGGTTGCAGCAGATCGTTGCGGCCGATCTTATTCCAGCGGGTAATATCCCTCACGGCAATATCAAACCTGCTGGCAATTAATGACAGGGAATCCCCGCGACGCACACGGTAAGAGAGCTTGCGCAGGTTTTTCGCCGCAGACTCCTGCATACGGCTGCCCACCACAAGCCGGTCACCGACACGCAGTATGTTGCTGCTAAGCTTGTTGGTTTTGCGCAGTCGACTGATGCTGGTGTTGTATTTTCGGGCAATTGTCCACAGAGAATCGCCGCGGCGAACCGAGTGATAGACCGGCTGCTCGCTACCGCCAAGATTGTTTGACAGGTAATCAATATTGTCTCTGGAGTGCGGTATCAGCAAAATCTGGCCGATCTGCAAACGGTCTGTGCTCAGGTTATTGCGTGTTCGCAGCCAGCTGGTGGGAATATCAAAGCGCGCAGCGATATGCGACAGCGTATCACCGCTATTCACTGCATACTCAGTGTGAGGCACCCAGGTTTTTGGATCTGTGGTAGCCAGCAACTCCCTGAGCGGTTGCGCAGTTCCCAGCGGTAGCAACAGATTGTGTTTACCCTGGGGAGGGGTAATAGCCCTGCGATAGGCAGGGTTGAGGCGAGTGAATTCATCCACCTCAATGCCCGTCACCTTGACTACATTATTTAGGTCAATCTGCGACTCAATTTCCACCACCTCAAAGAATGGCTGGTTGGGCATCGCCGGCAATTCCAGGTCGTACTGCTCGGGATCACGTACCAGAGTTGCCAGAGCCAGTAACTGAGGAACATAGTTGCGAGTTTCTCGCGGCAGGCTGATCGACCAGAAGTCAGTGCCTTTACCAAGCTTGCGATTGCGTCTGATGGATTTACTCACCGAGCCCTGTCCGGAGTTATAGGCCGCCAGAGCCAGAAGCCAGTCGTTGTCAAAGCGTTTATTAAGCTTGTTTAAATAGGTGATTGCCGCCTGGGTTGAGTAGATAACATCGCGTCTACCATCGTACCAGCGGTCGCGTTCCAGACCCAGAGACTTTCCGGTGGATGGAATAAACTGCCACAGCCCAACAGCATGGCTATGGGAATAGGCCAGGGGATCGTAGGTACTCTCGACAATCGGCAGCAGTGCAAGTTCGAGGGGCAGGCCGGCTTTATCCAGCTCATTGGTTACATAGTAGATATAGGGTCGAGCACGCGAAAACACCGTTTTTAAATAGCTCGGGTTGCGCAAATACCAGTTGCGCTGCTTTATAACACTGGCTGGCAGGGATGCCGGGGTCAGGTTATAGCCATTGCGTAGGCGTTGCCACAGATCGATCTCAACAGGTTCCGGGGCTTCGTCAACAACAGTAGTGACCGGCGCAGCATCATTGGAAACAGAGCCCTTCTCGCCGACAATTGTCTCTGTCTCAAGGCTGGCCGAGCGCCCCTCTGCTGCAGCCTCAAGACTCTTCTCAGGCGCCTTTGAACTATTAGTAGTTTCAGACCCTGCAGGCACCAGCGAGCAGCCCGACAATAGGGGAAGAGAGGAGAGCGTGGTACATAAAATTATCAGGCGAAATGCCGAGTGCGCAGGTTGCAAGATTTGACCCTTAAAATATATTCGGGCGGGATTGTATCGGTCAGTCGAGGTCGAAACAATGACAAGATTCGCAATTGTCCTGTGAACCCCAGCGCGGTCGATCTCTTTGCAGTCGCACCTGCGGCAGTCGAGAGGCTGGTTTTTATTCAATTCAGCGAACATAATAACCAGCAAACCTTAGTCTTCTGGCCCCTATGCCCCTAAAAATTATCAGCACAGCCGCACAGAGTTTTGTCGACCGATTTAAGGTCGAGGATCTGGCCACTACTTCCGCTGATCTCAGATCCTGGTTGCAGAGTGATTTTGGTCGCTACCTTCAGGATCGTGAGTTAGAGATTCTTAAAAGCCACTTCAGCGATCTTCCCGGTTATCGATTTCTGCGACTCGGGCTCAGTGAAGATAGCCAGACACTCGACTGCTTTAACCATATTCATCGCCTGAGTATGCACCCCTCGGAATTAAATGGCGCCCATGGAGCACTGGCAAACTACAGAGAACTACCGTTGATGTCAGAAACCATTGATGTCATGTTACTGCAGCACGCCCTGGAATTTTCCCAAACCCCCAAAGCTGTACTGGCCGAGGCCAGTCGGGTGGTAATGCCCGGTGGCCATCTGTTGCTGTGTATTTTTAATCCTTTCGGGCCCATGGGGGCAGCCAAGTTCCCCATGCAACTGTTTTCCGGTAAGCCACAGTTTAGATTTCACAACCTGCGTCTCGGGCGGGTGTCAGATTGGCTGTCGCTACTCAATTTTCACGTAGAAGCAATAGAGCACGGCGCTTATAATTTACCCTTTGGCAAGCAGCTAAAGGAACAGCAGGTCGCTGATAAAAGCGCGTGGGAACAGACCTGTGAAAAGAGACACATGCCCTTGGGTAACTTCTACATGATCCATGCGGTGAAACGCGTACTCAGGGGCATTCGCGGTCCCGGTAAAGCTTGGCGTGCGGCGACCACTAAAAGCTACAGGGTAACTGAAGGCCTTAAAAGTACAGCAATAAAAAAATAATCAGCAGTAGATACAACGCAGACCAGGTATCAGCTGTGATTGAGGGAAGATAATGAAATCGGTAGAAATATATACGGACGGCGCTTGCAGAGGAAATCCCGGCCCAGGTGGTTGGGGCGTATTGATGCGTTATGGCGACAAGGAAAAATCCCTGTTTGGCGGCGAGACAGAAACGACCAACAATCGTATGGAGTTAACCGCTGTAATCGAGGGATTGGCAGCACTCAAACAGCCCTGCAAGATCACCCTGACCTCAGACTCGACCTATGTCTTAAAAGGCATTCAGGAGTGGTTGCCGGGCTGGAAAAAACGCAATTGGAAAACTGCCGCCAAGAAGCCGGTTAAAAATGTCGATCTGTGGCAAAAGCTTGATGCCCTTATCGGCACCCATGAGATAGACTGGCGGTGGGTCAAAGGACACAGCGGTCACCCTGAAAATGAAATTGCCGATCAGTTGGCTAATCGTGGAATTGATGAGCTTTAGACCCAGGCCAAATCTCCATCTAACCGAACACAAAAAGCAGACATTATGAGACAAATCGTACTTGATACAGAGACAACCGGCCTGGAGACCTCACAGGATCACCGTATTATCGAGATTGGCTGTGTCGAGTTAGTAGGCCGCAAGCTAACGGGCAGACATTATCACCAGTACATCAACCCCCAGCGCAAAGTCGATGAGGGTGCTATGGAAGTCCACGGTATCACCGACCAGTTTCTCGAAGACAAGCCGCTCTTCGAACAGGTCGTTCAGGAGTTTATGGAATTTGTCGATGGCGCCGATCTGGTTATTCACAATGCCCCCTTCGACGTTGGCTTTATCAACCATGAAATTGCCAAGCTCTCTGGCAGATACCAGGTAATCGAAACCAGTTGCCGAATTATCGATACCCTGGCACTGGCGCGACAAAAGCATCCCGGACAGAAAAACAATCTCGACGCACTCTGTAAACGCTACGGCGTAGACAACTCGCAGCGCGATCTCCACGGCGCACTTCTCGATGCCGAGATTCTCGCCGATGTCTACCTGTTGATGACTGGCGGACAGGTCAATCTCAATATCAGCGATCACTCCACCTCCGACAGTGGTGAAGTGAATAGCGCAGGCAGCATTCGCCGTCTTGCTGCAGGCCGCACACCGCTTCCGGTGATAAAGCCCAGTGACGAAGAGCTCAGTGTTCATCAGCAAAAACTCGATGCCATAAAGCACAGTAGCGGAGCCTGTATCTGGATGGGCAGCAGCGACTAAACAACCCCATGCCAAGCGCGCAAGATTTAAACAGCTCTAACAGTCCACAGAGCCCAACGAGTCGGGAGGATTTTCAGCGACTCAAAATCCTCGTTGAGCAATCGACAGGCAGCAGCGAGCGCTATCGTCTGGGTCGCCAACTTGCCGAGCTGGAAAAACTCTCCCGCCAGGGAAAAGATATCAGCGCGCGCTGGGGAAAATGGCATGCTGCACTGTTAAAAAGCCAGCAGCAGATTGAAAAGCGCCAACAGAATCTTCCCGCTCTCGAATACCCGGATCTCCCAGTCAGCGCGCGAGCAGATGAAATTGCCGAACTAATCCGTAAACACCAAGTTGTCGTGGTAGCGGGTGAGACCGGGTCTGGTAAAACCACCCAGCTGCCCAAAATCTGCCTGCAGGCAGGCTGTGGTGTAAAAGGCATGATCGGCCACACCCAGCCGCGCAGAATTGCCGCGCGCACAGTGGCAAATCGCATTGCCGAAGAGCTCAAGGTACCGCTTGGCGAAGCGGTCGGCTACCAGGTGCGGTTTACCGACCAGAGTTCGCCAAACAGCTATATCAAACTAATGACCGACGGTATTCTGCTGGCAGAAATTCAGCACGACCGCTATCTCAGCAAATACGATACGCTAATTATCGATGAGGCTCACGAGCGCAGCCTGAATATCGACTTCCTGTTGGGTTATCTGAAAAATCTGCTGCCCCAGCGCCCGAACTTAAAGATCATTATTACTTCCGCCACCATCGACGTGGAAAAATTTTCCGCCCACTTCAACGGCGCACCCATAGTCGAAGTTTCCGGTCGCAGTTACCCGGTGGAAATTGTCTACAAGCATCCCGATGACACCGAGAGCGATCGCGACCAGATGATTGTCGACTGCCTGCGGGATATCCAGGCCAATCAAAAGCAGGGCGATGTTCTGGTCTTTCTCAGTGGCGAGCGCGAGATTCGCGAAGTCAACCTCGCCCTTAAACGCGCGCAGTTACCACACACAGAAATTGTTCCCCTGTATGCCCGCTTGAGTCTTGCCGAGCAGAGTAAAATTTTCTCCGCCCACCGTGGCAGAAGGGTGGTGCTGAGCACCAATGTCGCTGAAACCTCCCTTACCGTGCCCGGAATTCGCTATGTTATTGACACCGGCCGCGCGCGCGTCTCGCGCTATAGTTTCCGCACCAAGGTACAGCGTTTACCGATCGAGGCAATCTCCCAAGCCAGCGCTAACCAGCGCGCCGGTCGCTGTGGTCGAGTCAGTGAGGGTGTCTGCTATCGGCTCTACAGCGAAGAGGATTTTCAGGGCCGATCGGAGTTTACCGACCCGGAAATTATTCGCACTAATCTGGCGGCAGTTATTCTGCAGATGCTGCACCTGAAGATTGGTGATATACGCAGCTTCCCGTTTGTCGATGCGCCAGATCATCGAATGATCAGCGACGGATTTAAACTTCTTGAAGAGCTTCAGGTAGTTACCACCAGTGGTAAATTAACCGCCCTTGGCAAGCGCATAGTGCATATCCCACTGGATCCGAGATTTGCTCGCATGCTGTTGGAAGCAGCTAAAAATGGCTGTCTCTCCGAGGTGATGGTTATCACCACAGGGTTGAGTATCCAGGATCCCCGAGAGCGCCCCGCCGACAAGCAGCAGGCTGCAGACCAGAGTCATAAAAAATGGCAGGAACCCGACTCCGACTTTATTTCACTGTTGAACCTATGGCGCCATTTTGAAGAACAGCGCCAGCAGTTATCCGCCAATCAATATAGCCGCTACTGCAAAGCCAACTATGTCTCCTACCTGCGTATGCGCGAATGGCGCGACCTGCACCACCAGGTACACAGTGCCTGCCGAGCGTTAAAGCTCAGCGATAATAGCCAGCCAGGAAAGAGCGATGACATTCATCGCTCACTGCTCTCAGGTTTATTGGGCCAGGTGGGAATCCTCCAGGACAAGTGGGAATATCTTGGCACCCGAAACCGCAAATTCTTCATCTTCCCCGGTTCCGGGCTGAGCAAAAAACCACCCAAGTGGGTAATGGCCGGCTCGCTGATGGAAACCAGCAAACAGTACGCCCTTACCGTGGCGAAAATTGACTCCGACTGGCTCGAGCCACTGGCAGCACATCTGGTCAAGAAATCCTACAGCGAACCCTTTTACAGCATTAAATCCGGTCAGGTAATGGCCAGTGAAAAGCAGACCCTGTTTGGCCTGAGCATTGTTGAAAACAAACGCCGCGTCTACGGTCAGATTAACCCCGAAGAGGCACGCAAGATATTTATTCAGCAGGCGCTGGTGGAAGAGGGGTATCGCGGCAAAGGTCAGTTCTACACAGAAAACCAAAAATTGGTCGAGGAGCTGCTGGCACTGGAAGACCGCTTTCGCCGTCGCGATCTGCTTGTAGAGCAACAGGTTATTTTTGACTTCTACGACCAGCAGATCCCCAGCGGTATCTACAACCTGCCGCTATTTGAAAAGTGGCGCAAACAGGCGGAAGTCAAACAGCCACAACTGTTAAGGCTTGAAAAAGAGTACCTGTTGCTGCGAGGCCTGTCTCAAGAAGAGCAAACCCAGTTCCCGGAAATTATCAGCTTTCAGGGAATCAGCTATAACCTGCGCTACCATTTTGAACCCAACCATGCAGAGGATGGCGTCAGCGCCGTGGTGCCGCTGCCGCTACTGCACCAGTTGCCGCGGTATTTCTTTGAATGGCTGGTACCCGGCATGTTGCGGGATAAATGTATCGCATTGGTCAAAAGCTTGCCAAAGCAAACCAGGCGCAATTTTGTGCCCGTCCCCGACTATGTCGACGCCTTCCTGCTGAAGACCAAACCCCAGGATCGTCCTCTGACCGAAGTGCTCGCCGAGTTCCTCCACAAGCGCACAGGTGTCGCCATACCAGTGGAGCAGTGGAAACCGCAAAATCTCGATACTTGGTATCTGATGAATTTTATTCTTGAGGATGAAAATGGCAGTGAAATTGCCATGGCCCGCAGCATAGAAACCCTGCAGCAGGATTTTAAGCAGCAGATCAGCCAGGGACTTGAGCAGGCCGCCGAACAGAGTGATGGCGAGAACAAAACCCGGCAGGGCATCACTGAATGGGACTTTGAAACGTTGCCGGAGGAGGTTGTTTTGAAACATGGCAAAGTGACCATTAAAGCCTGGCCAGCCCTGCGAGACTGTGGTGAATCCGTGACTCTTGAAGTGGTCGACAACCCGTTGCTGGCGGCCCGGAGCAGCCGCCAGGGCCAGCTGCGCCTGGCCTTAATTAAGGGGCGTGAACAGGTGAAGTACCTCGCCAAGCATCTGCTAAAGGGAAAAGAACTGGCACTGACTGCGGCTAAATTAGGCGAGCGAAAACTGTTGGTAGACGCCCTGATTAGCGCCAGCTTTCAGCAGGCAATCTTTGTCGATGGCCAGGTTCTCAGGGAACAGCAGCAGTTTGCCCAAGCCTTTGATGCAGGTATCGGTAAGGTAGTGATGATCGCCCAGGAGCATGGCCAGGCCATAGAGTCGTTGCTGACAGTGTTGCACGACTGCCAAAAGAAGCTAAGAGTGCTGGGCCTGCCTACTATCTATGCAGCTGAAGATATTCGCGCTCAACTCGACTGGCTGTTTAGTGTTAACACCTTGTCGAGCATCTCCACAGAGCAGATCAGGCAGTATCCGCGCTTTATCAAAGCGCTGCAGTTGCGTCTTGAAAAGCTTGCCTCCCAGGTCGCCAGAGATCGTCAATATATCGATGAAATGCACAAGCTTATGCAACCCTGCAGGCAGGCATTAAACGATGAACAGCCATTATCCCCTGAGCTTGAGACTGCCCTGTGGGACTTCGCCTGGTTGCTAGAGGAGTACCGCGTCTCGCTATTTGCCCAGCAGCTGAAAACTCGGGTTCCCGTCTCGCAAAAGCGATTGCAAAAGCGCTGGGATGAAATCGAAGATGAGTTGCGCAGGTTCCGGGTTTAGCCTATACAGAGTGAGACAGAGACTGCAATAGCCGCCACAGCAGCTCGAATAAAAGCATGCTGACAAACGGGAACTTCAAATAGACTCATTTGTCACATAGGCACCCCAAAGCTAACCTGGATTGGGGTGCAAGTTAGTGAAAACTTGCAATAATGACCAACACATGGAGAAAGTCGAATGAATAAGCAAACTATTAAGCCCCTAGCCACAGCAACAGCCCTCGGCGCAGCATTTCTTGCCACTGCAGCAATCTCATCACCAGCGTTTGCCGCTGAAAACCCATTCCAGGCCGATGAGCTGCGCTCCGGCTACAACCTCGCCGGCGCCCATGCAGAGGGCAAGTGTGGCGAAGGAAAGTGTGGCGAAGGCAAAGCTGAATCCGAGGGCAAATGTGGCGAAGGCAAAGCTGAATCCGAGGGAAAGTGCGGTGAAGGTAAATGTGGCGAAAGCAAAGCTGAATCTGAAGGCAAATGTGGTGAAGGGAAGTGTGGTGAAGGAAAGTGCGGCGAGAGTAAATCCGATTCCGAGGGCAAGTGCGGTGAAGGCAAGTGTGGTGGCGCTGCGTGATGACGCCATAGAAAATGGATAGAGAACCACAAAGCTACCCTGTTCAGGGTGCGGGCTTGGGATTAAGGCGGGCACTTTGTGGCCCGCTTTCTTCTGTGTCCCGGCAACAGATCCAGTTTATGGAAGTGGCACCGGAGAACTGGATTGATGTCGGTGGCCGTTACGGTGCTGCCTTTCGTGAATACACCGAAAAATTTCCCTTTGTTCTGCACGGACTCTCCCTCTCAATAGGCTCACCCTCACCACTGGACTGGGAGCTATTAAAAGCCATTAAGGCCTTTATGGCCGAACATTCGATCTGCTGTTACAGCGAACACCTAAGTTATTGCAGCGACAGTGGGCATCTCTACGACCTGATGCCAATTCCGTTTACCGAAGAGGCCGTCGACTATGTCGCCGAGCGCATACTGCAGATACAGGATTTTCTCGGCCAGCGTATCGCCATGGAAAATGTCAGCTATTACGCGGCGCCCCATCAGGAGATGTCAGAGATTGACTTTACCAATGCAGTCTTGGAAAAAGCCGACTGCAAACTGCTGCTCGATGTAAACAATATTTACGTCAACAGTATCAACCACAGCTACGACCCACTGGAATTCCTAAGGGCACTGCCCGGCGCGCGCATTGCCTATGGGCATATTGCCGGGCACTTCGATGAAGCCGAGGACCTCCGCGTCGACACCCATGGCGCCGATGTGATTGCTCCGGTATGGGAACTGCTCGATGCCGCCTATGAGCAATTTGGTGCATTCCCGACACTGTTGGAGCGCGACTTTAATATTCCCGCGGTCGAAGAGCTGCTTAAAGAAGTCGAACAGATAACCCTGCGACAGACGAGATATGCCGCTCAGCAAACCCCGGTAGGGAATATGCCATGACCAGGGATCCCCAGAGAGCCTCCTTCCAACAGGCCCAGATAGCGTTTGCCGCACATATTCGCAGTCCCGAGACTAATCCAGCGCCAGAGGGTATCGAAGACCGCCGCATGGCTATCTACCGCAATCTGTTTTTTAACAATATCCAACACTTTATTGCCAATGGATTTCCAATTCTCAAATCCATCACCGACCCCGATCAATGGACGGCGATGGTTCGCGAGTTTATCCATCATCACCACAGCCACAGCCCCTATTTTTTGCAAATAGGCAGGGAATTTTTAGATTATTTGCAAACTGAACGAAAGCCTCTGGAAAGCGACCCGGCCTTTCTTCTCGAACTTGCTCATTATGAATGGGTAGAGCTGGCCCTAGATACATCGACCCTGGAATTTCCCGAGGCTAAAAACACTGGTGACCTACTCGCCGACCGTCCAATAGTTTCACCGCTGGCCTGGGCCCTGAGTTACAGCTACCAGGTGCAGATGATTGGTCCAAATTTTCAGCCCACCGCAGATCAAGCTGTCCCCACCCACTTGATTGTCTATCGCAACCGCGCCATGCAGCTAGGCTTTATTGAAACCAATGCCACCACCAGCCGTCTGCTGGCACTATTTCGCGAAGAGCATCTCAGCGGCCGCGAGGCACTTTTGCGGTTGGCATCTGAACTCAAGCACCCCAAGCCGGAAGCCCTGCTTCAGTTCGGTCATGATCTATTATTACAATTGCACGACAAGGACATTATCTGTGGCATTGATTAATTTTTTATCCTCAGATCTCTCAGGCTGTGTACGCGGCTCTTTTTGAGCAGTAGAATACCCCGGTAACAAAATGCAATTGGATGCGAGAAGGTTTATGAACAAGATACGCTTAGCTGTGGTGGCTCTAATTCTTAGCGGGCTGTCAGCAATGCCTGCAGTGGCAAATGATGATCGGCTCGAGAACCTCAATCGCAAGATTTTTTATATCAATGATCGTCTCGATCACTTCGCGCTGCGTCCAGCGGCCGTAACCTACAAAAAGTTGATGCCAAATCCATTGGAAAAAGGCATCGAGAATGTTTTCAGTAATCTCAATGAAGTCACCAATGTTGTCAATGATTTACTTCAGGGTAAATTCAGTCAGGCAGCCCACGACAGTGGCCGTTTTCTGCTCAACACAACCCTTGGCATCGGCGGTATTTTCGATGTAGCCGAGCGCGCTGGTCTGGAAAAAAGTGATGGCGAGGATTTTGGTCAGACACTCGCAGTCTGGGGTGTAGGTGAAGGTCCCTACTTGATGCTGCCACTTATGGGCCCATCCACATTGAGGGATGCCCCGAGTAAATTCGTCGATAGTATAACCAGCCCATTTTCCTACGTTGATGATGTAAGAGCTCGCAATACTGCCAGAGGGGTTGACCTCCTGGCCACAAGAGCGGGGTTGTTAGAGGTTGATCGGGTGATCTCCGGAGATAAGTATCTCTTTGTTCGCGATGTCTATTTGCAGCGCAACAGATACCTGGTCAACGATGGTGCTATCGAAGATGACTTTGGTGATTTTGAAGATTATTAATAACAACAGGTTTAGCCAGCGCAAGCCGGATTAACAATGAATAAAGCATCAGGCCTGATTATTTTCCTCAATGGGAATGAACCCAGGGTGCAAAATTTGAGTCACAGCCTCCAATCCCTTGGTTGCGAGACTGCGGCGGCAAAAAACTACGAATCCATCGCCGCACTCTGTTCCGATCCACTGATTCAACCAGTAGTTATCAGCTCCGAAAATACTCCCCTGGAAACCGAAAGTCAGCGTCAACAACTGCAAGTGATGGCCACTAAATATCTGGTGATTGTCGCCTTGAGTGAAGAGGGCATAAATAATGTTGCCGAGTACTTCCGCCTCGGCGTCGCCGATGTAGTCTTTCCCGAAACCAGCGAAGAGAAAATCCAAAATACCCTGCAGCGAATAGACCGGCGCGCAGAGTCGCGCCTGCAAAAAAGGCTCTTCCGCAGCGAACTGGAAAAAGCCAACCTCGAATTGCAGGAGAGCCTGCGGCTGCTAAAACAAGACCAGATGGCCGGGCTGGAAGTGCAGAAAAGCCTGATGCCAGAAAGTCCGTTGAAGTTTGGCGACTATGAAATCTCCCACTCGATCACCCCATCGCTGTATTTGAGCGGCGACTTCGTCGGCTATAACTTTGTACTCGGCCGATACCTGCTGTTTTACTTTGCCGATGTCTCTGGTCACGGCGCCTCCTCAGCATTTGTAACCGTACTGCTGCGCTTTATGATTGGCCGCGTAATTCGCCGCCACCAGCTGGAAAAAGACTATGTTGCACTGGCTCATGCACCTGAAGGGCTGGTCGAACATATCAACAACCAGCTCCTCGCCACAGGGCTGGGAAAACACCTGACCATCGTCGCCGGCTCCCTAGATACTGAGACCAGTAAATTGCGCTATGTAGTGGGAGCACAGCAACCGTCACCAATTTTGGTGACCAAAGGCCATGCCGAATATCTCCCCGGCAAGGGCAAGCCCGCAGGTATCTTTGAAGACGCCTCATGGACGGTGGAAGAGATGACCTTGCCGGAAAAATTCGCCTTTGTACTGCTCTCCGATGGCGTCTTCGATTTGATTCCAGACAAAGAGATCGCTGATAAGGAGCAGACCCTGCTCAGTTACTTGGCCACCAGCTCCGACAATATTGACAAGTTAAAAGAGTCTCTCTCAGTCGATACCGTCGAAGACCCCCAGGATGATATTTCCGTGCTACTGCTAACGAGAGGCATGTAGATGAGCGCAGGTAAGATTCTGGTTTCAGATAATCAGGGCAACTATCTGTTGAAATTTATCGGTGATGTTCGGGTAACCCTCTGTGGTTCGCTTAATCGCCATATGGAAACCATCTTTGGGAGTCGGGACGTCAAGAAAGTGGTTGTCGATATGCTCGAAGCTGAGGGTGTTGATAGCACCACCCTGGGGCTGATGGCTAAACTTGGCATGCACTGTCGCAAAGAGTACGCCATCAATGTTCAGGTGTTCTGCCAGAATCCGAGTATCCTGCGAACCTTGGACTGCATGGGCTTTGATGAGATCTTCGATATTATTCAGGAAGTACCGGCAATTGACGCAGAACTGCACAGTATTGAATCGGTCAACTCAGAGGTGGACGAAATACGCCGTCAGGTAGTCGAGGCACACAAGCTGTTAATGCAGCTCAATCCGGATAACAGCAAGGAATTTACCGACCTGATTCGCGCCCTTGAATCAGATGAATAAGCTCAAGTGGGCACCCCGACTAAAAAGAACAATCAGCCCAGATCGCGGGCCGTCAATTTACACTTAATATACTCACTGTGGCGAATATGCAGCAGGTCCGCCACGCGGCGAATAATTCCCTCTTCGTGCTTATCCAGATGGCCATCGGCAAAGGCCACTCGCCACATAGCAGTCATCAGATCGATCTTTTTGTCGTGATCGTAATGGGCATTGATTTCACGGGTAAACTGATACAGCGACGTCGCTTCAGCCACCTCATCCCGGGATAAAAGAATTAGCTCATCCACCTGCTCGGTGCTAAGTTCGAGCATCTCGGCAAGGGTATTGCTGATTGAAGTTAGCTCATCCTCGCCAAGGTTGCCATCGATAACCATCACCTCAATAAGTAGCGCTGCAGTGGCGAGTTGCTCGCCACTCAGTGAACTATCATCGCTTTCAATAACATTCTTGGCAAAGAACGCCTTAATCTTGTCAATCATTAGTTAAGATCTTTCAGCCAGGTTTCCAGCTTGATCTGGTCGGCAACAAAACCGCGAATACCTTCTGCCAGCTTCTCAGTCGCCATAGCATCCTGATTGAGCTCAAAGCGAAATTTACCTT
The DNA here is from genome assembly GCA_038150705.1 of Porticoccaceae bacterium. Classification (GTDB taxonomy): domain Bacteria; phylum Pseudomonadota; class Gammaproteobacteria; order Pseudomonadales; family Porticoccaceae; genus HTCC2207. The sequence continues at coordinate 121,786 of JAYOUA010000006.1, forward strand.
CATTGCCCAGCTGATAGTGAATCTTTGAACCTGTATTGGCAGGATCCAGTTTGCGCTCCAGCAAACCGTAGTCATCATCCAGAGCCTGGAGTAACTGCGGGCTAATGGTCAAGCGATCACAGCCAGCCAGTTCGGTAATCTCTTCGGTGTTTCTGAAGCTGGCACCCATCACCACCGTGTCGTAGCCAGTCTGTTTATAGTAGTTGTAGATACGGGTTACCGACTGCACACCCGGGTCATCCGCCGGTGCATACTCGGTCAGGCCGGTGGAGATTTTGTACCAGTCGAGAATTCTGCCCACAAATGGTGAGATCAGGTAGGCACCGGCATCAGCCGCAGCCACCGCCTGAGTAAAGTTAAACAGCAGTGTCAGGTTACAGTTGATACCTTCCTTCTCCAGCTGCTCTGCGGCGCGAATGCCTTCCCAGGTGGAAGCCATTTTAATCAGCACGCGCTCTTTGCCGATACCCGCCTGCTCGTAGAGATTGATCAGATGGCGGGCCTTGGCAATTGACGCCTCGGCATCAAAGGAGAGACGCGCATCAACTTCTGTGGAGACACGGCCGGGAATCTGTTCAAGAATCTTTTCACCAAAGCCCACAGCCAGTCTATCCATACAGTCTGAAACCTGCTCGTCACTGGACAGTCGGCCGCTCATGGAGCCGGCAACAATTGAATCCACCAGGCTGCGGTAGGCAGGCATCTGGGCCGCCTTTAACAGCAGAGAGGGATTGGTAGTGGCATCCTCGGGGGAATATTGCGCAATCGCTTCAAAATCACCAGTATCTGCTACAACGGTGGTTATCTCTTTTAATTGGGCAAGTTTACTTTTGTTGTTGCTCATTAACCTTTTACTCCAGATGTCTTTGCTAATGCAGTAGTTAAAACCTCAATGCCGGCCGAGGGTTTATGCGCGTTTTCGCTGATATGTCGCCTGTATTGGCGTGCTCCGGGCATACCGTGAAACAGGCCCAGAATATGGCGAGTCATGGCACTCAACCTGGTGCCATTGGCGAGCTCATTATCCACGTATTTAAGGAACTCTTCAGCAACTTTTTCACGTGATTTTATCGCATTGCCGCTGCCGTAGATAAATTGATCTACGCTGGCCAGTAAGTATGGATTGGTGTAAGCCTCGCGCCCGATCATCACCCCGTCGAGGTGCTTAAGATGCTCCGCCGACTGCTCCAGAGAGGTGATACCGCCGTTGATAATAATCTCCAGCTGCGGGAAATCTCTCTTCAGCTGATAGACCCGATCGTAATTGAGCTCTGGAATCTCGCGGTTCTGTTTTGGGCTAAGACCCTTTAGCCAGGCCTTGCGAGCATGTACCAAGAAAGTATCGCAGCCGCTTTTGGCGACTGTATCGACAAACTCGCAGAGAAACTCATAGCTATCAAAGTCATCCACCCCGATTCGGTGCTTTACGGTAATTGGCAGATCCACCGCATCCTGCATTGCCGCCACACAGTCCGCTGTGATTTGCGCATTTTTCATCATTACCGCACCAAACATACCGTTCTGCACCCGATCGCTGGGACAGCCGCAGTTCAGATTGATCTCGGCATAGTCATAGTGGCTTGCCAGCACACAGGCTTTGGCCAAATCTTTGGGGTCACTGCCACCCAGCTGCAGTGCCACCGGATGCTCAAAGGCATCCATCTGCAAATGGTGGTGGGTATCGCCATGGATAATCGCTCCGGTAGTAATCATCTCGGTATAGAGCACCGCGTGCTGGCTAATCAGGCGCATAAAGTAGCGACAGTGGCGATCAGTCCAGTCGAGCATGGGTGCAACGCAGAAATTTCTATTTAAAGGCATAGGATTCATTGCAAATAGATAAGATTAGGGCTTGGCGTTTAAACAAGCTGCGATTATAGATTCACTGGGTGGAAAAGTCCGTTAATCATTAAAATAAGAACACAGTGATCCAACTGGGCTCAAAAACGTTACAATTAGCCATGGCTTTCGATCACAAATCTTTCCTCAAATCCCTGACCGTTCGCCCGGGCATCTACCAAATGTTTGATAGTGATGGCCAGGTGCTCTATGTGGGTAAAGCCAAAAACCTCAAAAACCGCGTGAGCAGTTATTTTCGCAAAACCGGATTAACCCCGAAGACAGCCGCGCTGGTTAAGCGTATAGCCAAAATCGATGTCACTGTAACCGAAACCGAAACCGAAGCGCTGATTCTCGAACACAACCTCATCAAGCAAAATCATCCGCCCTACAATATTTTGCTGCGCGACGATAAGAGCTATCCCTATATCTTTCTCTCCGATCGCGATCCGTGGCCGCGACTGGCATTTCACCGCGGTCCAAAAAAGGCCAAGGGTACCTACTTCGGGCCTTTCCCTAACGCCTATGCAGTGCGCGAAAGTATGAGTTTTTTGCAGAAGACCTTTAAAGTACGTCAGTGTGAGGACGCCTTTTTTAAAAACCGATCGCGGCCCTGCCTGCAATACCAGATCAAGCGCTGTACCGCGCCCTGTGTCGATCTAGTCAGTCCTGAAGACTACAGTGCAGATGTAGAATCGACGCGCCTCTATCTGGATGGCAAAGCGGATAAATTGCTTAAACATTTGGAGGTGGACATGGAAACCGCCTCGAGTAATCTGCAATTTGAAAAAGCTGCCGAATACCGCGACCAGATCTCTGCACTACGCAGAGTGCAATCCGAGCAGATGATCGAGAAGGGCAAGGGAACAGTGGATGTGGTTGCCGGTGCCGTCAGTAATGGTCAGGCCTGCGTGCATATGCTCTACATTCGACAGGGACGCATTCTCGGTAGTCGCAGCTACTATCCCAAAGCACCGCTGGCGGAGCAGGTGTCAGATTTACTGGATGAATTTCTGCCCCATCTCTACCTCAACGGTGCTGGGCGGCCTGATTTACCTAAGGAAATTATTGTTAATGCCCCGCTTGAGGGAGCCGAGACGCTCTGTGGGGCGCTACAGGACAGGGTGGGGCGCAAGTTTGAGATACGCGATTCGGTGCGCGGTTTTCGCGCCAAGTGGGTGGAGCTTGCCGAGCGCACCGCCGAACAAAACCTAACCGCCAAACTGGCATCGAAAAAGACCGTAGAGCAGCGCTTTGAATCCCTGCGTGAAACTGTGGGCCTCGAGCAGACACCGCAGCGACTCGAGTGTTTTGATATCAGCCACAGCAGTGGTGAAGCGGTGGTGGCCAGCTGTGTGGTGTTTGATTCTAATGGTGCGCTGAAGAGCGACTATCGGCGTTTTAATATTGATGGCATTACCGATGGTGATGACTATGCAGCCATGGAGCAGGCAATTCGCCGTCGTTACACAAGGTTGATGAAAGGTGAAGGCAAACTGCCGGATATCCTGCTGATCGATGGAGGCAAGGGTCAAATTGGCATTGCCAAAGATGTGCTCTCGGACCTGGGTGTTGTCGGTGTCATGATTCTCGGCGTAGCCAAAGGCACAACTCGCAAGCCGGGCCTTGAGACCCTGATTTTGGCGGATCAGGACAACAAAGTAATTGCCCGGCCCCAACAGGCAGCGCTGCATCTAATTCAGCAGATCCGCGACGAGGCCCACCGCTTTGCGATTACTGGTCACAAGGCGCGACGTGATAAAAAGCGTCGCACCTCACCCCTCGAGGGCATCCCCGGTGTAGGGCCAACACGGCGTCGGGATCTGTTAAAACATTTTGGTGGTATTCAAGAAGTGAAGAAGGCCAGTGTGGCGGATTTGATGAAAGTGCCCAATATCAGCAAAAAGGTTGCTGATGCTATTTACAGTGCACTGTACAATGAGTAAGTTCTGAGTACCTGTAGTAACCGTAGTTAAACAACAGTCGCCCTAAAGCCATTTTAAAAAGAAGATTACCCGATGTGGAACCTGCCCAATATCCTAACCCTGCTGAGAATTGCCCTGATTCCGGTGTTTATTATCGTCTATTACAGTTCCTGGGAGCTGCATAATTTGGCGGCAGCAGCAATATTTGGACTGGCGGCGGCGACTGACTGGGTGGATGGCTATGTGGCCCGCAAGTACAACCTGATCACCGCCTTCGGTGCATTCCTCGATCCGGTCGCAGACAAGCTGATCGTTGTAGCTGCAATGGTGATGTTGCTCGAGGTTCATGCAACCCCATGGTTTGCCCTGCCATCGATTGTGATAATTGGCCGTGAGATTGTCATTTCTGCCCTGCGCGAGTGGATGGCCGAGATGGGTTATCGCGGTACAGTTGCGGTCGCCATGATAGGCAAGATCAAAACCTGGGTACAGATGGTTGCCATAGCTGTATTGCTTGCAGCCAAGCCAGAACAAGAGTTTTTAACCCTTTTGGGCTTTATTGCGATCTACATCGCAGCGGCGCTGACCCTCTGGTCAATGGTTCACTACCTGCGCGCAGCATGGCCGCAATTGAGCGCCGGGTCAGATAAGTAGATAATAGGCGCGATAAGTAGTTGATTTATTGCTGGTATTCCCTAGAATACGGCCTCTTTGCAAGAAGCCCGAAGGGGCTTAACAATCCAAAGATTGTTAAGATTCTTCCGACCGTCTAAAGAGTGAACCGACGAGTCGTTAAAATACAAGTTATATAGGCGCGGTAGCAAAGTGGTAATGCTGTGGACTGCAACTCCGCCATCGTCGGTTCGACCGATTGCGAAGCAATCAGCAACGAGCGAAGCGAAGCCCGAAGGGGCTTAACAATCCAAAGATTGTTAAGATTCTTCCGACCGTCTA